>NZ_JBHUMM010000023.1:0-238647 GCF_042685085.1 Marinicrinis sediminis | reverse complement strand
GTAAGACCCCTTGTAGACGACAAGGTTGATAGGTTCGAGGTGGACGTGCAGCAATGCATGGAGCTGACGAATACTAATCGGTCGAGGGCTTATCCCAACACAACTCCTGCACCAAGCAGGAGGAAGCAGTACCTGATTCATACCTAAACCTTTCGCATTCAGTTTTGAAGGAGCAAGTGCAAGCTGCACCGCGACTTCTAATGAAATAGGTTTGGTGACAATGGCGGAGGGGTACCACGCGTACCCATACCGAACACGACCGTTAAGCCCTCCAGCGCCGATGGTACTTGGACCGAAGGGTCCTGGGAGAGTAGGACGTTGCCAAGCCAAAGAAGAAAGAGACCGATCCAACAGGACGGTCTCTTTTTGTGATCTTCAATACTCCCTCAGCGAAGGTCGGCCCACTTTGTTCCTCTGTCTTCAAGCGGAGGTCCTGCCCGTCAATCCTCCCCCATCCAGCGGAGACCCTATCCCAAAGCCCGACATTTGTACGAAGTACAAGAAGAGGGTGTGGGAAAGGGTCGGAGCACAAGAAGAGGGTGTTGGGCAGGGCCGGAGCCCCACGTTTATTGTGGATTTTGTGAAGAATACGTTTTCATCTTGAAGAACCTGAAACCTTTGTCTTGACACGATTTTTGCCCTTTTGTTAATATTGTTCCAATAATCATCTATCGTTAGCGAATAATTGTAATCAAACAAGGAGGCAGTGTAATTGTGTGGGAATCCAAATTTGGTAAGGAAGGGTTAACCTTCGACGATGTGTTGCTTGTTCCCCGTAAATCAGAAGTGTTCGGCAAACAGATTGACGTGTCCACTCAGCTCACAGAGAACATTAAGCTCAATATTCCTTTTGTCAGTTCGGCGATGGATACGGTAACGGAATCCAAGCTTGCTATCGCCATTGCGCGTGAAGGCGGCGTAGGCATGATTCACAAGAACATGTCCATTCAGCAGCAAGCCGAAGAAGTCGATCGGGTGAAGCGTTCGGAGAGCGGAGTCATTACCAATCCCTTCTCATTGACACCGGATCATAAAGTGTCTGATGCTGAATCGTTAATGAGCAAATTTCGCATTTCAGGCGTTCCGATTGTCAACGAGCATAACAAACTGGTCGGTATTTTGACGAATCGGGACCTGCGATTTGTGCATGATTACTCGATCACCATTGATCAGGTGATGACGAAGGAAAACCTGGTGACAGCACCGGTAGGAACGACGCTGGAACAGGCTGAAGTGATTCTTCAGCAACACAAAATCGAAAAACTGCCGATTGTGGATGACAACATGCAATTGAAAGGTCTTATTACGATCAAGGATATTGAGAAAGCGATCCAGTTCCCACAGGCCGCCAAGGACGCTCAGGGGCGTTTGCTGGTAGGCGGGGCGATAGGAGTATCCAAAGACGCAATGGAGCGTGCAGAAGCGCTCGTACAGGCCGGTGTGGACATCCTAACCGTGGATTCAGCTCACGGACACCATGTGAATATTCTGGCCCTCGTTTCAGAGCTAAGAACCGCTTATCCTGACCTGCCGATCATTGCGGGAAATGTCGCCACGCCAGAAGGAACAGAAGATCTGATCAAAGCCGGAGCTTCCGTGGTGAAAGTCGGTATTGGCCCAGGTTCAATCTGTACCACCCGCGTCGTTGCTGGAATCGGGGTTCCGCAAATTACGGCCATCTATGATTGTGCCAGTGTAGGACGGAAATATAACGTGCCGATTATTGCAGACGGAGGCATTAAATATTCTGGAGATATTCCGAAGGCGATTGCCGCGGGCGCAAGTGCGGTCATGATTGGCAGCTTGTTCGCCGGTACAGAAGAATCTCCAGGTGAATCAGAAATTTACCAGGGACGCCGTTTCAAAGTATATCGGGGAATGGGTTCACTTGGTGCCATGAAGGAAGGCAGCAAGGATCGCTACTTCCAGGAAAATGAAAGCAAGCTGGTACCTGAGGGGATTGAAGGTCGCGTGGCTTACAAAGGACCTCTTGCCGATACGATCTACCAGTTAATCGGGGGATTGCGCTCAGGAATGGGTTATTGTGGAGCTCCTGATATTGAAGCACTGAAAAATGATACACAATTCGTTCGGATTACCAATGCCGGTCTTCGTGAAAGTCATCCACATGACGTACAGATCACGAAGGAAGCACCGAACTACTCCTTGTAAGAGATATGCACAGATAAATCCGATATAAACATAGGCCTGACAACCGGTAGGCATACCCGTAGAGGGCCTGTGGAACAAGACGAAGCGAAAAGACAGGGAATCATTCCCTGTCTTTTTTTGCACCCATCCATGTGTTACAATTAGACCGTTGTGAGAACAATTGTGGACGCTCATTCGTTATATATAGGTATGATGAAAATGAACAGGGAGAGAATAACCGTGAAGAAAAAATGGAACAAATGGATGGGTATCGTATGCACAGCACTCATGTTGTCATTATTTGTGGGGGGAATGGCTGCACCGCAGTCTGCCTTAGCAGAAGAATCGGAGTCACTGAACCTTCAGGTTAAATCCGCCATCCTGATTGAGGCAAACACAGGACAAGTATTGTATGAAATGAATGCGGATGAGGCTAGACCGCCTGCGAGCATGGCCAAAATGATGACAGAGTATGTGGTCATGAAAGCCATTGAGGATGGACAGATTTCCTATGAAGATTCGGTTACCATTAGTCGATATGCCGCCACCGTGATCGGCTCCGGACAGCTACTTGATGAGGGACGCCAGTATAAAGTCAAGGATTTGCTTCGCAACATGATTATCTTCTCAGGCAACGATGCCGCAGTGGCTTTGGCCGAATATGTAGGGGGCAATGAAACCAACTTTGTCAATATGATGAATGAGACAGCCAAGGAGATCGGCTTGTCTGATACCGCCTATTTTGCCAATGCCACCGGCTTGGATAACGAGGAAGACTTGAAGGAAAATGCACCTGATGTGCCGGGTGAAACTGTCATTTCAGCACGCGACACAGCCAAGCTCGCACAAAAATTGATTCATGATTTCCCTGAGGCGCTAGAGTTCTCCAAGATCCCGCGTGCGACCCTGCATGAGGATGACCCCAACTCCAAGGTACTAGATAACTGGAACTGGATGCTGGAGGGCTGGAAGGAATACAACAATAACTTTTCACAGCTATATGCCTATGAAGGATTGGACGGATTGAAGACAGGACATACCGATGAGGCGGGCTTTTGCTTCACAGGTACCGCAGAGCGAGATGGCATGAGACTGATTAGCGTGGTAATGCATGCCGATACGATTGAGGATCGGTTTAACCAGACCAGCAAGCTGATGGATTATGGTTATAATAACTTCGAAATGAATACGGTTCTTTCTGCGAAGTCTGAATTGGCTGATTTGAAGACCGTTGAAGTGAAGAAAGCCAAGGATACCGATTTGCCAGTTGTCACAGGTGAGGGCGTGACCCTGGTCACTCGCAAGGGAGAAGCAGAAGAAAACATTCAGATTACGGCTTCCCCAACCAGTGAAGAACTGGTTGCCCCGATCAAGCAAGGCGATAAAGTGGGCGAGGTAACCGTCACCTATGCAGGTCCGGTCGGAGAAGTAGTCGAGAAAGTCGATCTGGTCGCTGCAGAGGATGCGGAGAAGGCAGGTTGGTTCAAGCTGCTGATGCGGGCGATAGCCAACTTTTTCGCCAGTCTGTTTGAAGGAATTAAAAATTTATTTTAATTTTCGGGGAACAGACACGGAATAACCGAGTAAATTGGTTGTATATTTATACCTGATGTTGTAAAATACCATGTTAGTAGTTTGAAAATCGTGCAAATACATGAACTTTATCAGATAGAAAATTGGGAGGAAGACAATCATGGAAACAGGTACTTCTCGCGTTAAAAGAGGGATGGCAGAAATGCAAAAAGGTGGCGTCATTATGGACGTCATGAATGCAGAGCAAGCGAAGATTGCAGAGGCATCAGGTGCATCAGCTGTAATGGCACTCGAGCGGATTCCTGCGGAGATCCGGGCAACCGGTGGCGTATCCCGTATGGCAGATCCTCGTATTATAGAAGAAGTCATGAAGGTCGTTTCGGTACCGGTCATGGCCAAAGCCAGAATTGGACATTATGTAGAAGCCAAGGTACTGGAATCCCTGGGTGTGGATTACATCGATGAAAGTGAAGTGTTGACGCCAGCGGACGAAGTGTACCATATCGACAAAGCCAGCTTTACCGTTCCGTTCGTATGTGGCGCGAAAGATATTGGGGAAGCCCTGCGCCGTATCGGAGAAGGCGCGTCCATGATCCGTACCAAGGGTGAGCCGGGAACAGGCAACGTCGTAGAAGCTGTTCGTCATATGCGGATTATCAAAGGACAAATTCGTAAGATTCAGAACATGTCCCGCGATGAGCTGATGACTGAAGCCAAAAATCTGGGTGCGCCGTATGACCTGGTTATGTATGTGCATGAAAACGGCAAGCTGCCCGTCGTTAATTTTGCAGCAGGCGGCGTTTCCACACCAGCGGACGCAGCACTTATGATGCAACTTGGTTGTGACGGTGTGTTTGTTGGATCAGGCATTTTCAAATCCGACAATCCCGAGAAATTTGCCAAAGCGATCGTGGAAGCGACCACGCATTATCAGGACTATGAGCTGATTGCAAGAGTCTCAACCGGACTTGGCAATCCGATGAAAGGGATCGAAATTTCCCAGTTGCACGCTTCCGAGCGTATGCAGGATCGCGGCTGGTAAGAAAGAGATCGATACAGCAATCATCCAAGACAAGCCATTTTGCGATTGATCATGTGTGATTGATCATGGATGTACGGTAAGGAAAGAGAGAAGGGTAACGCATGAAAATCGGGGTACTCGCATTACAAGGAGCCGTAGCCGAGCACGTTCGCATGATCGAACAGGCAGGTGCGGAAGGTGTCGTAATCAAGAAAGTGGAGCAATTGCAGGAGATAGATGGCATCATTATTCCTGGGGGAGAGAGCACCACCATCGGAAAACTGATGCATACTTACGGATTTATCGATGAGCTGCGGCAATTTGCTGCTGCTGGAAAAGGGATATTTGGTACCTGTGCCGGTCTAATTGTGCTTGCCACAGAAATTGCCGGCCAGACACAACCACATTTGGGGCTGATGGATATGAAGGTTCAGCGCAATGCGTTCGGTCGCCAGCGGGAAAGCTTTGAGGCCGATCTGCAAGTGAAGGATCTGGATCACACCGTTCGGGCTGTTTTCATCCGTGCTCCGCTCATTTTGGAAGTGTCGGATCAGGTAGAGATCGTCTCGGAATTTGAAGGACAGATCGTAGCTGCGCGGCAAGGAAAACTGCTTGCTGCATCCTTCCATCCGGAATTGACAGACGACATCGGCATGCATCGCTATTTTGTAGATATGTTGAATGACAAATAAATATCCCTTGAACGCGGAAAGCACCTTTTACTCTAAAAAGGTGCTTTCCGTCCAATATTGAAGTAAGATGGGAACAGGCCAAACAGGAGCAAATAAACTCCTTCAAGGAGGTAATGGATATGTTAGACGCAAGGAAATTAAGAAATGAAACGGACCAAGTCAAGCAGGCGCTGACGCATCGGGGTGCTTCCTTAGAGGAGATTGAGCAGTTTACTACCCTTGATCAGCAGCGCAGAGAGCGGCTGCAGCAGGTTGAACAGCTGAAAAACCGTAGAAATACCGTTTCCCAGGATATCGCCAAAAAGAAAAAAGCCAAAGAAGATGCCGAAGACTTGATCGTGGAGATGCGGCAGGTATCTGATCAAATTAAACAGATGGATGAGGAAATCAGGGACATCGAAGAAAAGCTTCAGCCCCTGGTACTGGGCATTCCAAACCTTCCGCATGAAAGTGTTCCCGTTGGAGCATCGGAGGATGACAATGTAGAAGCTCGCAAATGGGGCGAGCCCAAGAGCTATGGATTTGAGCCTAAGCCGCACTGGGATGTAGCCGATGCGCTCGGCATTCTCGATTTTGAAGCTGCTGCCAAAGTGACCGGCTCACGCTTTGTTTTCTATAAAGGGCTGGGCGCCAGGCTAGAGCGTGCACTCATCAATTTTATGATGGACCTACATAGCACGGAGCACGGGTATACGGAAATGCTGCCACCGCTGATGGTCAATCGTGACAGCATGGTGGGAACCGGCCAGCTGCCGAAGTTCGAAGAAGATGCCTTCAAAGTTGGTGAAACCGACTATTACATGATTCCTACCGCGGAGGTACCCGTTACCAATTATCATCGTGAAGATATTCTTACCAATGAGGATCTCCCGAAATATTATGTCGCTTATACGCCTTGCTTCCGTTCCGAAGCGGGATCGGCCGGGAGAGACACCAGAGGACTCATCCGTCAGCATCAATTCAACAAGGTTGAAATGGTCAAGCTGGTGGCACCTGAACAGTCCTATGAGGAACTGGAGAGCTTAACAGGTCATGCAGAGAAAGTGCTGCAGCTGCTGGAGCTTCCTTATCGCGTCATGACACTCTGTACCGGAGATCTTGGATTCTCCGCAGCGAAAACATATGACATCGAAGTGTGGCTGCCAAGCATGAATACGTATCGTGAAATATCTTCTTGCAGCAACTTTGAGGATTATCAGGCGCGCAGAGCCAACATTCGCTTCCGCAGAGACGCACAAGGCAAGCCTGAATTTGTGCATACGCTGAATGGTTCAGGATTGGCTATCGGCAGAACGGTAGCTGCCATCCTGGAGAATTATCAGCAGGAAGACGGGTCGGTGACGGTGCCGAAAGCGCTGATTCCTTATATGAATGGTGCAGAAAAATTGGCAATGCACTAGTGCTTGATTTGCGATTCCATTCTGTGTTATACTGCTCCTTGTCACCGTTATTAAACACCATGACTGACACAACACGAAAATGACGGGGACAAGAGCTTTTTCATATGGAGAGGTGGTCGAGTGGTTGAAGGCTCTGGTCTTGAAAACCAGCGAAGGGGCAACTCTTCCGTGGGTTCGAATCCCACCCTCTCCGCCAGTTAAGTTCCAGCTAAAGTGAAGATGATAGGGTCTACATACAAAGAGCAGAAATGCTCTTTTTTTTATGCTCAAATTTGTGTGGTCCTCCCCCTGGTATCGCTCGAATAAAACAGCAGACGGGTTGGCAGATTAAAGGGTGTGGAGGTGTTTGCAGATGACGACAACATCCGTTTTAAATGTGGATCGCAACCAATTGCTGCAGACTTGGCAATCGACATTGCCTGACATGCTTAAAGAGGGAGACAGCTGTCAAATTGAACTGGACGCCGTCCATCCCGACCGTTTGCATATTACCATTGATATGGCAGGACGGACGCAGTATTCTTTTGACTTCCACTGCACATATCTGGATGAACGTGAGGTGAAAGTCGATCTGGTCGATGTCCAGCAAGGGCATGATGCGATTGATGAGAGAAGTGAGCACATTCAGCATTTCGTGAAGGAATACATTCGCCATATCCATGAATGCGCACAGGGTGTTCAGCATTTGACCCATGCCTAGACCGTGTGCCTGAGCGCATTGAAGAGAAGTGTAGCTGCACGTACCCAACACCTGAACGTACTTGAGCGTACCTAAGCGTACCTAAGCGTACCTGAGAGTACCTAAGCGTACCTGAGCGTACCTGGAGTACACAGGATGCCTGAGATTACGGGTCGTATTGATCAGAAGAGGAGGTTGCAGGCATGAATGATAAGATGTATACCCCGCCAAATCCGCACGAGCTCACCAATCGGCACAATGCAGAAACGGTGATTGGAGATGGCCCGCTGTCCGGCTCGAAGAAAACGAAGACCGCCAATCATTCCCGCCAGAACCAGCAGAGCTCCGGTTCAGGACATCGTTAATTTTACGTCGAAGACGATGTCGCAAGTCTTGAAGAAGACAGGATAAGAAAGTGGATACGGCCTTTGAGGGGAAAGAACAGCTTTCTTCTCAAAGGCTGTTTTTGTCCTATCATGAGGGAAGCGACATTTTCCAAGTGCAATAATCAGAACTGAAACTTGACCGGAGACTGGAGGAGGGATTGTCCATGTTGAACATGATCTTCAATGCCGTCATACTCGTGCTGTCCGGCATGATCTTACTGCGCATAGCAGGCCGAAAATCCATTTCACAAATGAGTGTCATGACGACGGTCATTATGATTTCGATCGGAACCACGATTGTCCAGCCGCTGAACCAGGACAAAGTTTGGAATGCGGTGGTGGTGGCCTCCACCTTTATCGGCGTCTTAATCGTAACAGAGTGGCTGACCATGCGCTTCAATCAAGTGGATCAGTGGCTGAATGGAAAGGCAAGCCTCGTGATATCAGATGGGGTCATACAGGACAAGCAGTTGAAAAAACTGCGAATGACCGTGGATCAGCTGGAGATCAGGTTGCGTGAACATGGCATCGGGGCCATCACAGATGTGAAGACCGCTACATTGGAAGTGAACGGGATGCTCGGCTATGAACTGTATCCAGAGGCCAAACCCCTTACCTTGCGGGAATTCAGAGCCTATATGGAGCAGCTTTCTCATGCACCACCTTCCGCTCCGCTGTTTGAAGAAGTGAAGAATGACAGCCATGCAAATCCCGTCCCGAAGCGCTTGCAGTGAGTAACGATCAAGCTTCATCCACCTCTACCTGTCAAAGATCATTCATAAACTTGTCAAATCCAATTACAGAAAAGTATTGACGTGAGCATTGAAAATGATTATCATTGTTTTGAACATGACAGTGAAAATCATTCTCATATCATTTTCGATGAGAGATGACAGCGGAATCCAGACAACCTGGGCAGTCCGTATGAGAGGAAAGAGGCGAGACACAATTGCAATTTAAAATGAACAAACTGGTGCCGATCCTTGTAATGTTCCTGATCGCAAGCCTGATAGCCGCGCCTTCTGCATGGGCATACAGCTATGGGGATCCCAATAAGGAAACGATCGCAGAGGCTTATGTGGATATGTCGGCCAAGTTGAAGCAAAATCCACCAAACTGGAAAAGTGTCAAGGATATCTACCTTGTACATAAAGGCGAGCTCGAGCTGGAATTCGGCTCACAGAAAACAAAAGCACTGGAGCAAAACATTCAGGATCAGGATGCAAAAGCTTTCGAAGCCAATTATCAATCCATCCTGGTGTCCAATATCGAGCGTCGCTTCAAGTCGATTCGCAGTACGGGCGACGATTATGCGAAGCAAAAGCTCTTGTTGGCGAAAGCACTCGGAACCTTCGACGTATTGGAGCCGTATGTGGGCAGCAGCAAGGTAACCAGCTCCGTTCGCACCGCATTTGATGAAGCGTTGGAAGCGCTCGGAAATCCCGGCTTGTTCGGGGTTGGGAAGGTAGAGAAGGATGAGCAGAAGCTGAATGAAAGTATGGACCTGATTTCAAGCAAGCTGAAGCCGCTGTTTCCATTTACCGTTCCCGTTGCGAAGCCCAAGGAGCCGACTCCGCCTCCTGTAGAGAAAGAAAAGCCAAAGCCGGAGCCGGAGCAAGAAAAGCCGACTCCAGCCAAGCCAGACCCGCCAGCCAAAACCGATACCTCATCGTCTGACACGTCTAAGCAGTCCGACAAGAACGATCAGCCAGCAAATCCAACTGCGACATCCCCTGACTCCGATACGGATGCAGATGCATCTGATGAAGAGCCGACGGATCTTGCCAGTGACGCTGAGGGCGAATCGACCGAAGATGGGGAAGCAGGCGATACAGCTTCCGAAGAACCTGTCGTGGATGGGGATGAAGGAACAGCCGCGCAGGAAGATGAGGAATTGGAAACTGAATCGGTCGAAGATGAGCTGGAAGAGGTAGAAACAACTGCTTCTGTGGCAGACGCATCTGAAGTAGGCGAGACGGAGAATGCCTTCGCTGATGCCCCGCTGGAAAACAATAAGATCAACCCGGTAGTCACGGCAACCGTCATTGGTTCAGTCGTACTGATCGGTGGCATTGTCGTATTCCTCGGTCTTCGTAAAGGATGGTTTAAATTTTAGCAAGTGCATGTTCAAAACATATATCAAATGGGGAGAGAATGACATGAACAAACAGGTATTGAAAAGCTTCACCGCAGTAAGTTTGGCACTTATCTTGATGTTTTCTGCTGTATCCGGATTTGCAGCGGTTTCTGGGGAAACAGAATTCCAGCTCAAGTCCGACACAACGGTTCAGCAAAATCAATTGGAAGTGTTTGAAGAGTTGAAAACCTTGGCAGGCGCAGAACAAGCCGATCTCAATCAGGTGAAGGCTGTATATGAAGCCAAGATTCAGGCTGCTGTACAAAGCCGGAATGAAACCATCGATACGCTGATTTCTCAATTGATTGAGGGCGGTATTGAAGGCCAGTTTAGCGCAGGTCAAGTCAAGCAAGCGGTAGATAAAGGGCTTCAGTGGTTCTTCTATGACGAGATCACCCATCTGACAAAGGTGGTTGCGGTAGAAGCGCTTGAAGCAGGCGATACCAAGACTGCCCAGGTAGCACTGGATCAGGCAATTGAATTGTATGCCGGTTCTCTCGGGGTAACGGCAGGCAAACGGGATAGCGGACTAGGTACGCTGACCCAGCATCAACTGAATACGATCATCATTCCATATTTGCAATTGTCTCTTGAACAAGGAAATCTCACCAACTATAAAGTTGCTCGCCAAATGTTCGACAAAACGTTGATCAAGGTGTATGTCCTCGCTACTGCGCAATATGCAGAGAAGGCCAATGCCAGCTATGAAGCAAATGAAATCGACACGATGAAAATTCAGCAGACGGAAGGTTATTTCTTCTTCATGCCGATTTACAATTCCTTGAGCAAGGGTTCCAAAACAGCAGCCGATGCCATTCAAGCGGCATTTGCTCATCAGGATGCGTCCTTGCTGGACGGCAAGCAAGTTGAAGCTTGGCTGGCAGAGAGCCTAGCTGTCAAAATCAATGAATATCTGGAGAAAACACAAGCTGCTCTTGATGCAGGAGATGATGCAAAAGCGCTGGAAATGGCTGCAGAAGGCATTACGTTCGTAGGGGCGCTGGAAATCATTCATACCCATCGTTTTGATGCTGATGCTTTCGCCAAGTTGTCCGCTTCTACAGAAGCCTACTATCAAGCTGTGAACAAAATTGCAGAAGGCGAGTGGGACGTAACGGCCAAGTCCGAATCAGAAGCAGCGATTAGACAAGCATTGTCTGCATATGCGGGTGTAAACTTTGTCATTGGGTCCAAGGAGATCAAGAAGAACGGATCAGCTACAACGTACAATGAGCTGGTAAACTACCTCGAGCCTGCTACGAACCGCACGATGGCGTCTGTACGGATGATTTCCGAAGCCGTTGGCGCGCAGGTAGACTACGATAAAGAAACCAAAACAGTGCAAGTAACCAAAGGCTCAGACAAGATTGAAATGACAGTCGGTTCGATGAATGTGACCGTAAATGGTGCAGCAGAAGCCGTCGTACTGGATCAAGCAGCTGTCATCAAGGATGATCGTCTGTACATTCCGCTTCGCGGCCTGGTAGAGCTGCTTGGCACGAAAGTATATTATCAAAAAGATGCAGGTGTAAGCACCGTCATCTTGTTCTAATCATCTGCAAGGGCAGGAAACATCCATGAAGATTCTTCGGACAGCACGCGAACGGAGGAGCCTGCATCATGGGTGTTTCCCTGTTTTAAGTTGAAGATGGGGATCGGGAAAGGGTAGAGGGGGAAGCAGCATGGCATTTTCACATTTTTCAGCATTTTTGATTACATTCCGCGAGGCGCTGGAAGCCTTGCTCATTGTCGGCATCATCATGACTTATCTGAATCGTGTCGGCGCAAAGAAATGGAACAAGTGGGTATTGGTTGGGGTGTTTTTAGCCGTCCTGACGGCGATTCTCGTCGCCTTCCTGTTCCAGATTGTATTTGTCGGTTATGGCGGATTGAAGAGCAGTATTTATTTGCGGTTCGGCGTCTTGTTTGTTTCCGTATTCTTATTGACGCACATGGTATTGTGGATGGTCGGTCAGCGCAAGGATCAGAAAAAGAGCATGGAGGCCAAGCTGGCCCAGATTCTGACGACGGGCAGCATTGCCAACATGATCATCCATTCGTATCTCGTGGTCATGCGGGAAGGCGTAGAAACGGTATTTTTCTTTGCCGCTATCAGTAACGGCGATATTACTAAAGCCTTTTTGAGCTGGGGAGCCTGGCTAGGCTTGCTGTCTGCGGTCACGATCTCGCTTCTGTTCTTCAAGAGTGCGAGGCGCATCTCCATTTCTTCCTTCTTCAAGCTAACCAGTATCTTCATTGTCTTCATTGCGGCTGGACTGTTGTCCAACACAGTCGGAATGATGCAGGATATGGGCTATATGAAGAGTGTCCATATGACCCCGGGCGGTCAGGTCGGCGAGCTTTACGATTTGAAAGGATTCATGCCGGAGCATCCGGATGATGAAGCACATTATGCGAGAGATACGGGAAATGACACGGTGATCAGTGGTCAGGTTGGCATTTTCTTCAGCGCGATGTTTGGCTATACGCACAATCCATCGGTTGAACAGTTTGTGTTCTATTGGGGATACTATCTGTTTGCCTTCTTGCTGGCTGGCTGGTATGCACGCCGGAAAGGGCGCAGTGCGACACAGACTGACCAGCCGTCTGTGAAGCCTTCTGTAACGACTCAGCCTGCTACCAAGCCGTCTGTATAGCTCCCTCTCTATACCCGAATGAACCATCCCGATTGCAAGCCACTTCCAGGAACCTGTGAGGCCACCCTGGAGGTGGCTTTTTCATGGTCTTATGGAAAAGCTGAGACTCCATCCTCCTGCAAGGCCATTTGCTGCGGGGTCTCAACTTCATCAGTGGAGACAAAGTTGGCCCGCAGTTCGGCCAGTTCATCGTCTGGAATGACGACATTCGGGTATTCCCAATAGCCGTTGAAAGGAAGATGGACAACCGCTGCGCCGGAAAATTGCCCGTAATATTTCGTGACCATGGCGAGCATTGTACGATTGGTCATGTCTGTCTTCAAATTGCGGGTCACCACATCCATCAGGTCAAACATCTTGGGCAAGCTGTTCCAGCTGTGAAGCTTCTCGATCAGGGCTGTCACCACTTGTTTTTGTCTGGCTGCTCGCTCGAAATCATTGGAATCATAAGCAGGGCCGCGGTCATCGAGACGGAAACGGGCATAGTTCAGTGCATTCCTTCCATCGAGCAATTGCAAACCCGGCTCCAGGTGAATATGGGTATCATCGAAATCGGCATCGTATTGCATCGTCCGATCGACATTGATCTCAACGCCGCCCACTTCATCGACAAGCGAGACGAGGGTCTGAAAATGGACGAGAAAGGTGTAGTCGATCTCGGTTTCCAGTACATGCTCTACAGCTTCCCTGGTCAGGACCATCCCTGAACGGAGATAGGCTTCAGGAAATTGGCGGTCGCCAAAGGATATTTTCTTGTCGCTTTCTAGCTTGTCGCTTTTCAGCTTGTCGCTTTCCAGCGCGGGATTTTCGGAAGCGAGCAGTCGGGCCTGGGAATAGCCTTTTGCGAAAACGGCATTGATTTTCACATCGGGAAACGGAGCATCGATTCTCAGATCCCTTGGCAGTGATACCAGCTTGATCTGTCCGGTTTGCGGAATGACATGGGCCGCCAGCAACGTATCCGTATTGAGACTGACATGCTGATCCCGTGCATCGATCCCGATCAGGAGGGCATAGAAATCTTCGGCTTTTGCTGTCTGATCGGTGTCAGCTCCGTCTGCTGGTGGAGAAGGGGTGAAGAACTGCGCTGCTACGGTTTCTTCTACGAGCGGATTCGACGTATCCAAATGAGTATTTCCAAGGCTTATGTACAGTTTAGTAATGACCGCGGCAGCCAGGAAAACGAACAGGCAAGCCGTGATCCAGAACCATCTCTTGGGACGATACCAGCTTTGCAATCTTGTCATACGAAAATAAACTCCTCTCGGGCTTGTTCATGCTAATAGACGATATTCATTCCGTTGGAGTTGCATGTAGTCTGTCCTTTCCGCAAGCGCTACCAACAAAAAAGGGTTGATTTTCTAGGTTTTCCTGTATAGGATGGAGAAGGGATACTATTGTCATTATGAGAGGAGAAACTAGATTGAAAAAATATGTAGGTTTGTTTACAGCGCTCATGCTGATGCTCACATTTGCCTTGGCAGGCTGCGGAAGCAAAGAGGAACTGGAGCCGAAAGATGCCTTGCAAAAAGCTATGAACGCAGCGATGGAGCTTGATTCGTATAGCTTTGAGGGAACGATGAAATTGAAAGTGGAAGCTGCACCGGAAGTGCTGCAGAATGATCCTGCTGCAGAGATGGCGATGAACATGTTCAGCAACACGACCATGACGATTGCCGGCGCCTATCAAAAAGACCCGATGCAGGCAGAGATGACTTTGAACCTGGATATGGGCGACTTGAATGTTGGCATACCGATGGTTGTCACCGAGAAAAAAGTGTATGTAAAAGTGCCGAACATTCCGATGCTGGCAATGTTCATTCCGGAAGAAGCGACAGGCAAATTCATCGAGATTGATCTGGATGAGCTGGCAGAAATGAGCGGGGAAGAAGCTGCACCGCAAATCGATATGGAAACCCAGCAAAAAATGGGTGCCGAGATTTTTGATGCGTTCATGGGGAAATTTGAAGGAGAAACATACTTCAGCAGCTATAGCGCAGATGATGTGAAGCTTCCTTCCGGGGTAGAAGCTGACCAGGTTGTTAAATTCCAGGTGAAGGAAGACAATGTGGAAGAAGCGATCACGACGTTGGTACAAAAAGCTCTTCCAGCTGTTTTTGATGTGCTTATGAAGGAAGAATATGCCGATGTGTTGGGTGTAGAAGTTACGGAACTGAAAGATGCGAAAAAAGAACTGGAAGAAATGGATATCGAAGAAATTAAAGAGGGCGTAGCGGAGATCAAGGAAGAAGTAGCGATTAACGATATCAGCATCACGACCGCGCTCGACGAAGATTATCATATTCCATACATGGAGTTCAATTTCAATCTTGGGGACAACACAGCCGATAGCGAAGTAGAGACGATCATCTTCAACTATTCGCAGAAAATGACGGATATGAACAAAGATGTGGAATTCGAAATTGGCATTCCTGAAGGTGACGATGTGCTGACCATGGATCAATTCAGTGAGCTTATGGGGCAAGGCTTGCAATTCTAATGAAAACTTCTTACAGGGAAGTCTACTGACTGATCTCCTGCCAATCGGCGTCCTGGTGACCTGAGTGGCGGGGGATTTTTGTTATTCGGAGTCTTTTAGAAAAGGCTATGCGTGATATCCATGACAGCTTATTGCCATGGATTGGAACGAAGAGATCGAATTGGATTGGAATGAAAGAGGGAGATATCGTTGAGAAGGAACAGGGAAACACGTACCATCCTGGTGTTTACGCTGGCGGTCCTGTGGCTAGTGGGGATGCTTGTGCTGTCTGGTTGCGATTCCGGTGATCATGAGGATGCCGAGCAAGGATCGGCAAAGGCTAACACATCGGGGGCTGTTTCTGCTGGTGGCTCAGACACACAAGAAGGAACAAACGAGACCACGGACGATACGGTCGATGATGAGCAAGTTGCCAAGCAAACATACCTGGAAACCGAGTGGGGATTGACTGATGGAGAGAAGCGGGCGTTGCCTGCGACGGTAATTTTGTACGAGCAGCCTTATGCGCAGACGGCGGTTTCCTATGTGGATGAGCTCAAGCAGGGAACGCAGGTGGAGATCATCGACGCAGCGCCGGAGGAAGAGATGGTCAAAGTGCGGACAACCCGTCAGCAAGGCTGGGTCCCTGCATGGATGTTAATGGAGAAGGCGCAAGAAATGGTCGAGGTGACCCCATATGAAATGATCGTCAAGCAACAGACCTCATTTTACCTCTATCCGGAACAGGAAGAGCCGTATGGCTTCGAGCTGGAAAAGGGAAGGGTCGTACAGATCCAGAAAGAATTTGACGATTGGGTCGAAGTGGATTTTCTGATCGGAGATGCCGGCTATATTGATCACCGCTGGATGAGAAAGGATCGCCTCATGCGCTATGAGGATGATCAGGCTCGAGATGGTCTCGTGATACCCGGCCGTACAGCCTACGCTGATTTCAGGTTTGGGGTATGGATCATCGGAGAAGAGGATGGGGAATACCAGGTGGAAGGACCGGGTGGGGCTACCGGTACAGTTCCAATAGAAGATTTCATACCGAATCCCTTCGCAAACCCCCTGTTCGAGCTTCATTATACGCATGACGAGGGAATGGATCGGAATTGGATCGTAGCAGATGTGCAGGAGGATCACTTTGTATTGGAGCGTCCTGCTCCAACAGAGTCAGACCCAGACTCACAGCTAGATACGGACACAGAGACGGACACAAATGGAGATCCTGATGCAGAGGTACATAGAGATGCGGAGGGAGAGGCGCAGGTTGTGACTGCTGAAGATTCCCTGATCCTGCCGTTTGAGGATCTGCTGGTATCTGATACGAGGAGTCGATTGAAGCCTGTACTTCGCTACCCAACGACAGATGTAGAGCTTGCCATCACCGAGAAGTGGGTACAGCAACTGATGACGGATACGGCATATCGTGAGGCGGTTAAAGAACAGCTCGATCAGCCTTTTACCGTGCTTACCCTATCCGATTTTGATTTGTAAGCTGAAGGGACAACGGACGCAGGACGTTGGGGAAGAAGTGAAAGGAGCAGACGTGATGAACACGCTGCTCCTTTTGATGTTTATGGCAGGGATGAACTGATGAGGTGGTTGGGATCTGCTTGATGAGATTTGCGCCTATTTGAAGCAATGGTCAGCAAATTGTTTGATGTGAGCTGTCAGTTCCTCCTGGGCTTCGAACATTCCCATGTGCCCGCAGTTGGCAAGCGTGTGGGATTGAATAGGGTCACCTTGAACGACATGCGTCTTCTCTGGCGGGATCACCTGATCGTCTGCGCCGGCTACAAGCAGGACAGGCACAGAGGATGCAGAGAGGACCGTCTGTCTGTCAGGGCGGGCACGCATCGCATGCAGCATGCCGGTAGCCCCTTCGGCACTCGTCTCATACCCGATTCCCTTGACATGAGCCACCTGATCAGAGAGGGTCTTCACATGCTCAGGGGCGAACAGCTTCGGAACGAGCTGATCGACAAAGCTGCGGATGCCATCGCGACGTATGTTTTCGACACCATTCAAGCGATTCTGCTTCGCTTCATCGGTGTCAGGCAGAGGCGTAGAATGGATCAAGCCCATACCCGCCAATCCTTCCTGGTGAGCCTCCGCGAAGGCCAGCGTAGCATAGCCACCGAGGGAGTGCCCGAGTACGATAAAGCGGTGTATATCCAACTGGTCCAGGATGTGGTACACGTCATGCGCAATCGCCTCCAGTGTGTAGGGAGAAGCGGGAGCGGGTGATTGTCCGTGTCCATGCAAATCCGGTACAATACAACGATAGGAGGAAGATAGGCGATTTACGACAGGCTCCCAATAGTCCGCGCTGCCACAAAATCCATGCAGCAGCACAATGGCTGGCCCTTCCCCCACATCGGCGATGGACAAGGTATGATGACCGGTATTGATTTGCTTTCTATTCAACATAAGGCACTTCCTTTCTCATTTTAGGGGACAATGTCTTTACGTGTTATGATAGTATTCGAAGTGCACAAATGCAAAAAGACGGTCAGCACTTTCTGACCGGGGTATAGATTCATCAAGGTTGAGATAGAAGGGTACCATGCCCTCCATCGGGCATGAAGACGATTGAAGGGAGAACAAATCTATGATAGGCTTCGATGTTCCCGCTCTGCTGCTGCTTCTGCTGGCTGCACTGGGGGTCATTAGCAAAAATATGACGATTACGATTGCCATGCTCGTCCTGGTGCTGCTTCGGGTGCTCCAGTTGCATAAATGGTTTCCTTATATAGAGAAACACGGAATCACAGTGGGAATTGTCATCCTGACGATCGGGGTGATGACGCCAATTGCCAGTGGACGCATTACGCTGCACGAGATCGCACGCAGCTTTACGAATTGGCAGTCTCTTCTGGCGGTAGTGGTCGGCATTCTGGTGGCCTACCTCGGCTCCCGTGGCGTGGCGCTGATGACAGCTAATCCGATGATCGTGACAGGCATTCTCGTAGGGACGATTCTCGGTGTGGCCCTGTTCAAAGGGGTGCCCGTAGGGCCACTTATCGCAGCGGGCATTCTGGCGATGCTGCTGGGGAAGGGATAACAAAGATACTTGAAAGTAAATCAAGTATAGGCAGCAAACAAAAGAGGCACCTTGCTTATGCAAAGTGCCTCTTCCACATTGTAAGTATTATGGTTATATAAAAAGACGAAGGATGGTCGGGACGACACGATTTGAACATGCGACCCCCTGGTCCCAAACCAGGTGCTCTACCAAGCTGAGCTACGTCCCGACAGCAATACTTATTATATTACAGCCAGAGCCAAATGAAAAGACCTGTCATAAAAAATTCACGAATTAAACTTCCAGCTCTAAAATTTGTTCGATGCGACCATCCCAGATTTGATGCTTGCAGGTCACCTCTTCCTTGCTTACGTCCGGGGAACTGTTGGAATGAATGTAGCAGGCGTCCATCCCGATGCCTTGTGCCCCGGCAATGTCGGTGGTGGCATCATTCCCGATCATGATCGCCTCATGGACCTCAATCTGATTGCGCTGAAGCAGGGTCTCGAAGAAAGCACGATCCGGCTTGCAACTGCCTTCCACCGATGAAATGGCGATGTCGTGAAACAGGTCTGCGATGCCGAGCAGTTTCAGTTCCGGTTCAATGAAGTGCCGTTGTCCGTTGGAAAGCAAATAGATGGATTTCCCTCTTTTCTTGAGGGTTTCCAGCATGTCCATCACCCCTTCATACAATTGCAGGCGATGCATGGTCATCGAACGAAACAGCTTGGTACAGGATTCCGCCAGGTCGGCATCAATCGATTCTCCATGCTCATTGGTGAGCTGCTGGAAGCAATGCTCCATTTCATATTCGGGATGGGTGAAAAGCTCACTGCGGTCTGCGAGCTGCAACTGCTTGTGCTGCTCAATTTTCAATCTTAGCTGGACCGGTGTGTAGAAGAATCCGTAATAGGACAAGTAGATCGACAATTCCTCCCACACCTTCAAGTCTTCTTCATACGTTTCAATATCAAATAACGTGCCGTACAGATCAAAAATATAGTGCTGATACATATATCAGGTCCCCCTCTGTGTCATCTTCTCTATTATAAAGGAAATTGAAAGGGATTCGGGACTGGATTTGCTAGTAATTATGGGGAATAAAGCAGAAGGGCTTCACACAGTTGAAACCGATCCTGCTGCTGGTGCGTATCTCATAGAGACAAAACAAGCAGGATTTCCCTTCATGCTGGCGAATTGTACAGAACATGCAAGTGGAAGATTTCAATTGTAGGAGGTCAAATCATGTCTTTTTTTAAAAAAGTGATGGCAAGTGTAGGGATTGGAAATATGGAGGTGGATACCAGACTGGAGCGGGATCGTCTGGTGCCTGGTGAAGAAGTAAATGGCGTTATTCATATTCGCGGGGGCAAAGTCGATCAACAGGTGGAACGAATGAATATTGCGGTTAAGACCGAATATCTTCGTGAAAGGGATGACCACAAGTTCAAGCATTCTGCGGAGATCGTCAAATACCAGGTGGCTGACCACCTGTTGGTGAAGGCTGGCTCTAATCATGAGATTCCCTTTTCCATCCCCCTTCCGATTGAAACTCCTTCCTCTTTGGGCAGAACTCCAATCTGGATTCAGACTGATCTGGATATTGATATGGCGGTAGATCCGCAGGATCGTGATTATATTGAAGTGCTGCCGCATCCATATGTGGCTACCATTCTGGATGCCTTGAATCATTTAGGCTTCCACTTGAAGAAGACACAGAACGAATATACCGGCAAGTACGGCCGCTCCTTGCCGTTTATCCAGGAGTATGAGTTTGTACCAACGGGACACTTCCGCGGGCATTTGGATGAACTGGAGTTCATATTCATGCCGCAGCCAAACGGGCTGGAGTTTATTGTGGAAGTAGACCGGGCAGCCAGAGGTCTTTCCGGATTGTTTGCAGAAGCGCTGGATATGGATGAAACCAAGCATCGGATGTTCGTGTCTGCGGAGGATCTTGAAGTCGGCCCTCAAGGTGTCGCTGACAAGCTCAATCAATTCCTGCAGTCTATGATTTAATGTCTGAGGATCATATTATGTAATGAAGAGTCCCTTTTATAAGGGGCTCTTTTATGTTGGAGTGGACTGTATATCAGATAAAAAAGAAAGTAACTGTGAATCATTCTTGAAACTCTGAAAATGTATAGCAATTACCAGAAGCAATATTCATGCTACCATAATGTTCAATTGTAATTTTTATGCAAGTATGTCGATCTTTAAATGAAAAAATCATGTACCAGTGTTTTTGCGACCTGTCCCAGCGAATATATTCCAAATTAGCGTCTGTTGGCATTTCTTTTTTTCCAAGTTCAATCGCTTCCTCCTTGGATATAGAGGGAAAGTAAAAATAAAAATGATGGGCAGCAAAGCCGATGGCCGTGACGAGAATGATCTTGAGAAGATACATTTTGATGTTAGAGACCCACCAAAGCACAACAATGTTCAAGACCATAATGGCGAGCATGAACAGGGAATAGATCAGTGCAGTGATGCCAAGTAAAATGTCGGGTTCATATTCAATATTAGGATCTCGAAACAAGGGAGCTGGAGGAGTAGTAAGCAAATAAGCAGATAGAACGATCGGCAAGAAATAGAGCATGACGAAAAAGAAATTGAAAGAGAAATTTAAAAGCTGTGTATGCGTTCATTAGGAACAAGAGGAGATTGATAGCATGAAGTCCAGTCAGAGATAGATGCCTATTATTTCACTTTTTATTCCTCTATTCTACTATTACTTTTTTCTTGTTAAAACATTTTGGCATATTCTGCGTATAAGAAGTATTGGAATGGTCAACTCAATTGGTAACTTTTTCATGATCAATCATGAAGAAATGCAATTAACTTTTACCAATTGAATTCCGATACATAGAGTACATCTAATTTTGAACAAGTATGGGGGAGGCATCATCATTGTGAAATGGAAAAAAACTTCAATGTTGTTACTGGCGGCGTTGTTGATATTAACGGCAATACCTATTCAGCCTGGAGTTCAGGCAAATGCCACTTATTTTAATTTTTCAAATAGCGGTATTAACAATTCCACTACTGCAAATCCACACATTCACAGTTCGTCCACCATTGACTTGCAGGGAACTTTTACAAGCGTTCGAAGTGACAGCATGAAGGTAACAGTGGAACAAATCTATGAGAAGGGCTCGGGTACATATGAGGTGGTGGCTGGGCAAACCTATACGCGCGACCTGCAAGCAGCCTCTGGCAGCCAGTTTCAAGTGAAAGGAATTACGCTTTTTGAGGGTCTCAATAGGATCACCTTGTCAGGATCACAAGGAAGTTCTACCGTGAGTGATGACTTTTATATCTTGTATGACAGTTCTCCTTATCTAACTGATTTAAAGATTCGTACGGCAGTGGATGATGCCGCGGCCCTAAACGCAGGTGTAGGCACAGTTGTTCGATCACCTGATGCTTATTTGGAAGGTAAAGCTCCCAATGCTACAGAAGTTATCATCAACGGAACCTATTCGGTTCAACCAATAAATGATGGGACCTTTTTCTCTCCTGTTATTACATTAAAACCAGGAAAAAATACGATTAAACTGAAAATAGTAGGGTCGAATTCTGAGTTTGAGATTGTCAGAACCGTTTATTATTATGATGGACTCAATTTGATGTATGAGGGATCGATGTATTTTGACTACGATGGTGATGGAGATGTAGATGAGCATTCTAATGAATCACAGTTAGTTATTGGACACAATGTAACATTTGCTGTACCTTTTGGAGATATCAACCATAAGGTTAAAGGTAAATTTAGCGGAAGAATGATGGTTCCTGCTAAAAGCACGAATGATTTTAATGCCTCAGATCATATTACCTTATCTACAGTAGATGGTGATTCAAGTCATATTGATAGCATTACAATAGACACACTAAATCCAATCCCTATACGATCGGGTGCTTCAAACAGTATTGAATATTATTCATACAAAGTTGATATTGAAGTGGACATCCCAGCAACAAGTAGTATCAATCGCACCCATTCCGTTCGCATTGAAACACAATATAGGGGAACAAGTGGAATAGATACATTCACATTTACATTTGCGGATAATACACAAAACATTATTGAGAATGTGCTTTATATTCCTCAATATGATACGCAACCTACTGAAAAAATTGCTCTGGATAGTGCGGAAATCAATGCTTCCAGTATTTATATTGAAGTAGATTTGAATCAGGATTATCCAGCAGGTCATGACTTCACGAATCCAGCCAATGCTTTTGATTTAGAAGTTTACTTGTCTCCTTTTGATCCTAACAATACGCTTGTAGTAGAAGGAATTAGCGTAGATGCAGTCAATCGAGACAAAGCAATTTATAAAATATCCAATATTCCTACGGGCAGTCACACACTCGTTATGAATATGGTTGCTACGCCAGATGTATATGATTATTTAGCAGATGTCATTTATGTAGCAGGCGCCAGGGCTATATTTACAAATCTTTTTGACGGAATGATTATGAAATATGCTGATCTTCCAAGTAATTTAAAGCTGATTGTAAGAAGTGTGGATTCAAGCTTCGACAAAAGCACGGATGCAAAATTATGGATAAATTCAAAACCGATTGCCAATGCTTTCACAAATTACTCGAATGCGGGAGAAGAATTCTCTATTGTAGTGCCGAATGGAACGTTTGAATATGGCGAAAATGTCATTCGACTGGAGCTTGTATCCAATGGTGTAACAAGTGTAAAAGAAATTCGAATTTTGGTCACGGACGACAACCTGCCAGCCGTTAACCAGTTCAAACCTGTTCTTCCTCCTTCTTCGGGAGCTCGTCCTGTGCTATCTAGTGCCTCAGATCGAGATCGCATGTACAAGGATATGACAGGCATGACTTTCCTGAATGATGTGTATTATATGACAGCGAAAAAGTATGATCTTGTCATTGAGGCCGCTCGATTTGAAAAAGTATTGCTTCAATACAGCGGAGAGACACTCATTGATTTTGATATTGATGATTATCCGACGTGTACAGACTGGGAGAATTGTTTCCCGACCCAGACAGAGACTGTATCTCAGGCTGGCCTGAGCAACAAGACCATTGATGTGGATTACGACACCACTGGAAAGATTTTAAGATTTAGAATTCGAGATATTGTGTTTGAAACCGCAGGATCACAAGTTTTTTACATGAAGATTACGAATCAAACAGGTTCACAGGCAAGTCAGCGCCTGGAGGTTGTACGGGAGTTGGTACCTTTCAGCGTACTGTCACCGGTACCTACCACTAATAACAAGATTATTGTAAGTAAAAACTTTGTGAAGGTGAAGATTCAGGCAGAAGGAGCCGATCAAGTTTTAATCGGAAAAGAAACAGCCAAGAAGCTGGATTCATCCGTATGTGATGATTGTTTCGAGCTGGAATACTTGGATTTAAAGCCGAATAAGGACAACGCAATTGATTTTACCGTCATCCGTGGAGAAAATGAAATTGAAGGCGAAATCAGTGTGTATTATGCATTGACCAATGTTTCGGGCGCTCAATTCAAAGAAGAAATGAAGTCCAAACATAAAGTGTTTGACAGCAACTTGCAACTGAGCTTTCCAAAAGGAGCACTACTGAAGGAAAAGAGTCCGAGTGGTTCATACACACGTCTGTATGAAGATCAGAGAATCTTGTTTGGTCTGGCTAATCCACAGAACGGCGTTGTAGAGACGGTTACGGACGAGGGCGTAAGTAAAACACCATGGTACTTCGTATCCGAGCGTTTCAAAGCCTTTAATGAGCATTTTACCTTTATTAGTCCGGTTTATTGGATCAGTGGAGGACTTGGGGAGAAAGGTACGCCAGGGGCATCCGGATATGAAGCGAAGATGGATGGGGTAAACCCGCATCAGACCGACCTTCAGATGACGTATACGTATACAGATCCTACCCGTCATCTCGTACCGACCAAGCGGGGAGAATTGACCATTAAGTATGACGATATTGTTCGAGATAGTGCAGGAACGACAGTTGGCGTGTTCTACTTTGATAGTTCAGGCAACTGGGTAAACATGGGTGGTATTATCGATACCAAGAAACATGAGATCACTGTACCATTCGATGAATTCGGATACTATGTCGTAGCCAGACTTCGTTACGCGTATAGTGATATTGATAACCATCCATGGGCCAGTCGGGTACTGGAAGCCATGTACTCCAAGGGCTTTATGAATGCGGCACGATTTGATGAGTTTGGTCCCGATGACAATATCACCCGCGGAGAGTTTGCACAGCTGCTCGTACGAGCCCTGCAGCTGGAGCTGAATTATGATGATCGCTCCACGTTCCTGGACGTACAGCCAGGTAGCCGATTCGGCAACCTGTGGGAGTACAAGTACATTGAGACAGCTGCCAGAGCCGGGATTGTTCAGGGCATCCAGAGCCGCGTATTTGGGGCCAACCAGCCGCTGACGCGTGAACAGGCTTCACTGATGATCTCCAAGGCGCTCGAGCTCAAGCTGGAAACGAATGATGACAAGTTGCTATCCGGACTGAAGAAGGAGTTTGCGGATGCGTCCACGGTTTCCTTCTACGCCAGACCCGCTGTCATGGCGGTATTCGATGAAGAGATTATGACCGGTCGTTTGAACCGCAGCACCAATGCAAACGGCGTCACTTCCGAGACTTACAGCTTTGCGCCGCTCGCTAATCTGACTCGTGCGGAAGCCGCTTCGGTAGCGGTCAGAATTATGCAGGATCAACTGAAATATTTCCCTAAAAACTTAAACTAGATCATACATGTGATCTTTCCCTGACCAGCTTGCTCGGTCAGGCAGAATAAAATCCCACCCAGTCGGCATATGCTGTGCTCGGTGGGATTTTTCTTTGGCTTGTTGTTTGGCATCGTTCATGGCATACTTTTACATATTGAATACTTGAGTTGTATCGCAAAAGAAATGAATGTATACCGGGTAGAGAGAAGAGGTGCACCATGTCCTTTGTTGCTCGTCTGAAATGGTTTTTCAAGCAGCAGTGGCTGCGCTATACGATTGCGATCACCCTGATCGCCTCCGTCAGTATGCTGACCGTGATCCCACCCAAGCTGATCGGCGATACGGTGGATCTGATCCGCTCCGACAGCCTGACCCAGTCTGAGCTGCGAGAGAAGGTTCTGATTCTGATCGGACTGGCCTTGCTGCTGTATATCATGGTCTTTACGTGGATTACGACCTTGTTTGGCAACTCGGCACTGTTGGAGAAACTGGTTCGCGGACGCTTGCTGGCTCATATGAGCCGGATGACACCGGGATTCTATCAGCGCAACAGCACGGGTCAATTGATGGCCTTGGCCAGCAATGATGTACTGGCTGTGGGGCAGACGGCAGGTTATGGGGTCATGACATTGGTGAATACCGTCGTGGGCGCGTCTGTCGTCATGATCTCCATGATTTCCTTGATCAGTTGGAAGCTGATGGTGGCTGCCCTGATCCCGATGCCTTTGCTTGTACTGGTCATCACGGTGCTGGGCAGACAGATCAGAGATCGGTTCACCAAGGCGCAGGACTCATTCGGACGTATGAATGACCAGGCGCTGGAATCGATCTCCGGCATACGTGTGATCCGTTCCTATGTCCAGGAGGACGAGGATGTGAACGCGTTCGACCGGGTGACCGATGATGTGATTCATCAGAATCAGCGGGTGGCGCTCATCCATTCCCTGTTCCAGCCGATTATATCCCTCATTGTAGGGCTAAGCTTCACGATCGGGATCGGTTACGGTGCTTATCTGGTTATGGAAGAGGTCATTAGTCTGGGCGAACTGATCTCCTTTAATCTGTATCTCGGCATGCTGATATGGCCGATGATCTCGTTCGGAGAATTTATTAACGTCCTGCAACGGGGGACGGCCTCTGCGGCACGGATTGATGAGGCGTTCATGCAAGAGGCCGATGTGCAGGATGATGCGCATCCAGTAGATGTAAAGGAGCCAACTTCAATTGAAATGAAGCACTTGTCCTTCCGCTATCCAGGTGCGCAGAGGGATAGTCTGACCGACGTTTCTTTCAGACTGGAGAAAGGTCAGACGCTCGGCATAGTAGGCAAGACGGGGAGCGGGAAGACGACCCTGCTCAAGCAGTTTCTGCGGCAATATCGGCTGGATGAGGATTCCCTCTTCATTTCGGAGGTAGCAGCTGAACGGATTGAGATGGAGATCGTGAAGAGCTGGATGTCCTATGTTCCGCAGGAGCATCTGTTATTGTCCAAGACCATTCGCGAAAATATTTGTCTCGGCAAGCCCCATGCCACCGACGAACAGGTCAATCGGGTCATTGAAATGGCCTCGCTGGCAAAAGATATCTCCCAAATGCCCAAGGGACTGAATACGCTCGTAGGCGAACACGGCGTGATGCTCTCTGGAGGTCAGAAGCAGCGGGTATCTATTGCCAGAGCCCTGCTCATGCATGCAGACATTCTGATTCTGGACGATTGCTTGTCAGCCGTAGACGCCAAAACGGAGAGCCACATACTAGAGCATATTCGAAGAGAGCGAGTAGGGAAAACGACCCTGATCGCCGCACACCGGTTGTCATCTGTCAGCCATGCAGACTGGATTCTGGTTCTGGATCAAGGTCGTGTGATCGAAGAAGGGACCCACGAAGAGCTGCTTTTCCACAATGGCTGGTACAAGCAGCAGTGGGACATTCAACAAATGGAGGCCAGCCTGCAGGAGTAGGAGATGACAGGCAGGAGGAGGATAGAACATGGAGGAATCACATTCAATTGTCCGAAGACTGCTGCGATACGCATGGACGTTCAAGTTTCGAATCGCTGCGGCCTTGCTTATCCTTTGCTGTGCAGTTGCGGCTGAGCTCGGAGGGCCGTTTATTGCCAAAACGATTATTGACAACCACTTGACGGCCGAGACCATTTCCTATGGTCCCATACTGAAGCTCTTGCTCCTCTATGTGGGACTGCTGGTCGCCGCCAGTCTGCTTCACTTTATTCAGTCCTATACGCTGCAATCGACTGCGCTGCGTATTATTAAAAATATGCGGATGGACGTGATGAAGCATATTCAGCGCATTCCGATCCGCTATTTTGACAATACCCCGATCGGTCAGGTCGTCTCTCGCATTGCCAATGATACTGAAGCCATCCGGGATTTGTTTATCAGCTTCATGGCGACCTTTGTCGTCAGTACCGTTCAACTGATCGGTATCTTCGTGGCTCTCTTTATACTGGATACGAAGCTTGCAGCAATTTGCCTGCTGCTGCTTCCTGTATTTGCGGGCATCATGTATATTCATCTCCGTTTCTCGAAGACGTATATTTCGATTATGCGGGCGAGATTGAGTGACATGAATGCCATGATACGCGAATCTATTGCGGTCATGCCGATCATCCAGGCCTTTCAGAGAGAGCAGCGAACCCTCGATGAGTTTGAAACATTGAACCAGGATCGCTACGCCAACCAGAAGAAACAGTTTCGCGTATATGGTTTATCCTCACGCAATGCGGTAGGTACATTGGGTGCTTTGTTCACTGCGATGGTGCTATGGTATTTTGGGAGTCAATCGCTGCAAGGGGTCATTGAAATCGGTGTACTCTATGCCTTTATCGATTATCTGGGGCGTATTTTCCATCCGATTATCGGGATTTTCGATCAACTGACCAATGCCCAGCGGGCTTATGTGTCAGCCGGCAGAGTGTTTCACATTCTGGATGTCCCGGGAACCGAAGTAACGGATGCGCAAGAAGTGAAGGCTGTGCCTCGTCCAGAAGGAAAGGTGAAATTTGATCATGTCTCCTTCGCCTACAATGAAGGGGAAGAAGTGCTGAAGGACATTTCCTTTGAAGCGAACAAAGGCGAAACGATTGCTCTTGTCGGTCATACCGGTTCAGGCAAGAGCTCTATCATGAACCTGCTGCTCGGCTTTTATGAGCCGACCCGGGGCACCATCAGCATCGATGGCATGGATACGACCGAGATGTCCAAACAAGCCATCCGCAAACATATGGGTATCGTGCTGCAGGACCCGTTCCTGTTTACCGGAGATATGATGTTTAATGTTCGTCTGCATCAGTCATCCATTGGCGATGAACGGGTGAAGTCGGCGATTCGGGAGGTGGGGGCAGAGCCGTTTGTCCTGAATCTGCCTAAGCAATATGAAGAGCCGGTGGTAGAGCGAGGGAGCACATTCTCCGCCGGGCAGAGACAGCTGATTTCCTTCGCCAGAGCTCTAGCTTTTGATCCTGCCATTCTCATTCTGGACGAAGCGACGGCCAGCATAGACAGCGAAACAGAGGGATTGATCCAGAATGCACTCAAGGTTGTAAGCGAAGGCAGAACCACATTCGTTATTGCTCACCGCTTGTCTACCATTCGTGAGGCCGACCAGATTCTGGTGCTACACCGTGGGGAGATTGTGGAACGGGGAGACCATGCCACCCTCATGCAGCAAAAAGGCCGATATTATCGAATGTATCACCTGCAAACCGGGGAAGGGCAAAGTATTTCATAACACCCGCCTGTCTGTCTCTGTTCCCTTCTTTCCCTCCTTTCTCCGTTATGTAGAACTTATGACGAGGCAGCCGCGGTGGTGTCCGGCTCCCGTCTTTTCCCCTGCCAAAGGCAGAACATATGGGGCGAGGGGTATTGCTGCAGCGCTATCCGCCACAGCATGCCCAGCAAAATGTAGGTAAACGGGGACACCGTCACGACGCTGATGTTCATCTGTGCTTGCAGCTGGTATGCCAAAATAACGAGGACGAGGATCAAGGCTAGCGGGTAGGAAGGGGACGCTGCGCTTTCCTTCCGCGTGCGCAAGATCAGGAAAATGGGAACAAAGATGAGCAGCATATGGATGAGCCAGGCTGGAATGCCCAGTGTCACGATCATGTGCAGCCACTCATGATGGGCCTTGTCCACGACAATGCTGGCATTGCCCAGATAACGTTCCTTCGCAACCGGATCATCAGGGAAGACGAGATGAAAGGTGTCCGGACCTGAGCCAAGCCACGCATAGTTTGGGATGAGCGGCCATGTTTCCTGCCAGATATAGCCCCTGGAACTGCCCGCAAATCCGGCATTTTCGCTGAGCAGTTCCCCGGCCTCCCCGGCGATCGATAGCGCACGACCCAGAACGGGATAAGGGTCCCAGATTTGCACAGCCAGCAAGGCAATGAGAAGCAGGACACTGAGCGCAGTCCACCTGCGGATGTGTGATCTTCTCTTCCAAACGGAGAAACTGAGGGCAAGGAAGCCGATGCATGCCGCGATCCAGGCACTGCGCGTATAGGTGTACAGCATCGAAACAAACTGCATGATGATAAGGACGTATAACAAGGTCATAACACTTCTTTTTCGAGCCTTCAGCAGCAGATACAGGGCAATCAGGAACACGATCATCAGGTAGGTACCAAGGAAATTGGGGTTGGAGAAAAAGGCGGAGCTTCGACTCTGATACACGGCGTTGGCATTGCGCAGCGGAATGAGGTGCCAGTGCTCGAGCAAGGCATACACGCATACAGGAACAGAGCCCCATGTGATGGCATGCAAGATGACGTTCATATGGCGAACCGCAATGAAATAATAGGAAAAGACAAGCAAGCAGAGGTAGCTGGCCCACGTATACAGCCCTTCATAGCGACCCGACTTTCCAGCAAGGGAGAGGGTGGGGTCCACAGAAAACAGGCTGGACAGCAGTACGAATAGCACAAAACCGCCGCTCAATACCCAAATCACGCGCGAGTGATCTACAGGCTGGAGCGGCTTGCGCATCAGGATGCGGATGGAGCTGACCACACATAAAAGGGCGGCAAACTCCCATAAATATTGAGACTTGATCTCATCGTATCCGGTAATGTGATAGGTAAAGTAGAAGAGGGGATCATCATACCGGTAGATCATCAGAGGGTACAGCAGCACAAACAAAACGATCCATCGGTACAAGATGCGCTCTCCTCCTTTCTATGGGCTTGTGCGGTTGACAGATTGGGCGAGCAGTGCCGAATCGGAACTGGCCTTGAACTGCTTGTCAGCCAGCTCACGATACAGGGCATGGCTGTCGTACAGCTCCTGATGCGTGCCTGCACCGGTCATTCTGCCGTATTCAAGCACAATGATTTGATCGGCATCCACGACAGTAGACAGACGGTGGGCAATGACAAGGGTGGTGCGATCCTTCATCAGGGTTTGCAGGGCCTTCTGCACTTCCTGCTCGGAGGTGCTGTCCAGGCTGGAGGTGGCTTCGTCCAGCAATAGCACCTGCGGATCACGCAGTATGGCTCTGGCAATTGCAATGCGCTGGCGCTGGCCTCCCGATAGCTTCATGCCCCGTTCTCCGACTTCGGTATCGTAGCCTTGCGGCAGTTTTTGAATAAAGTCATGGGCATAAGCCATGGTGGCAGCCCGTTCAATCGCCTCTCGCTCCATTTCTTCCTGTAGTCCGTAGGCGATGTTCTCGGCGATCGTCCCGGCCATCAGCGGACTTTCCTGAGAGACATACCCGATCAGTCCCCGCCACTGTGCAAGTGGAAGGTCATGAATGGAATGTGGTCCATAGCGGATGACGCCCTCATCGGGTGTATAGAAGCGTTCGAGCAGGGCAAACAGTGTCGTTTTCCCGCTGCCGCTCGGTCCGACAATGGCCGTTACCCGATTGGGCGGAAAGGTCAACTGGAGAGATTGCAAGGTAGCTTCGGCCTTGGGCTTCTCCCCCGTCTCCACAGACGGATGATCCTGCCCTGAATCGTACGAGAAGGACACCTGTTCAAACAAGATCGGCTGATCGGCTCGATGGCTCAATGGGCTGCGTGCCTCCTTCGGCTCTTCATCAAGCTCCATCATTTCCATCAATCGCTCAGACGCACCCATCACCTTCTGCAGATGGGTGAAGAAGGTGGCGAACTGGCTGAACGGAATAATAATCTGAAACATATACAGGATGAAGGCGACCAGGTCTCCTGCGCTGAGGGCGCCTGAAGCTACCCGATAACCGCCATATCCGATAATAATGACGAGCACAGCCATGAGCATGACCGTCATAAATGGGGCCAAAATCGCTTGTACAATCGCTTCTTTGCGCCCGAATCGGAACAGGGATTCAATGCGGGCAGTTCCCGCCTCGGTTTCCTTCGGTTCCGCGCTGCTTGCTTTCACGAGACGAATTTCCGATACCACTTCATTAAGGTCGGAGGTGAAGGAAGCCAGCTCTTTTTGCGTTTTTTTGGATATGCGATACATTTGTCTGCCCAGAGGCTGTATAATCAATAACGTCAGAGGGGTAACCGTCACAATAATGAGCGTCATTCGCCAGTCCAGCATGAAGAGAATCAGCACCGCCCCCACAATGGAAATGATATTGGTGAAGAAGGATACCAGATGCTGTGTAATGAGATTCATTAAAATGTTGGTATCGTTCGTAATGCGGCTGACCGGCTCTCCGGAACGGTTTTGATCAAAATAGGAAATGGGGAGCGCCAACACTTTCGTCCACATCTTGATTCGAAGGCTTGCGACAATGCGTTGCCCGACATAGGCAAGTGCATAGTGGGAGAATCCGACGGACACAGCTTGCAGCATGAAGGCCCCAATCAGGAAATAAATAACTTCCCGGCTTACAGCCTGTCCCGTCAGTTGATCGACGAAATCCTTCGTAAACCAGGGGACAACTAAACCAGCCAAGGTTTGCACGACACTGAGAAGGACGGCGAAAATAAAAATCCATTTCGGGAAATCGGTATAGCGAATCAGGGTGACGATCTGCTTCCAAGAGGAAGAACGGGATGTTTTCATTTGGATTGAGCCTCCGGTATGTAAATGGCATTTTGTATATTATACCAAATGACAGGAAGGGGTGGAGGAATGCAATGTGGAAATATATTGTCTTTGTATTTTTAGGTGCCTGCAGCTATGGCATTTTATCCACTTTTGTAAAGCTGGCTTATGATGATGGCTTTACCGTTCAGCAGGTCGTCGGCAGTCAAATGCTCTATGGTGCGCTTATGATGGGGGTGATGTCCCTTTTGTTCAGCCGGGTTTCTTTCCACTGGAAGGAATGGGCAAGGCTCGGATTGCTCGGCACCACCATTGCGCTGACCAGTCTGTTTTACTATGGCAGTTTGCTGTATATTCCAGCTTCGCTCGCCATCCTGCTGCTTTTTCAGTTTACCTGGATCGGCGTCCTGCTCGATTCCATCCTGTCAAAACGCAGACCAGACAAGACTACGTTCCTTTCGCTCGTCATCTTGTGGATGGGAACGTTGCTCGGCGCAGGGGTACTGGAAGGAAACGCCGACTTTACGTGGGAAGGCATCGTTCTCGGGTTGCTGGGTGCCATCTCTTACAGCCTATTTATTCTGTATTCCGGAAGAGTACAGACTTCCATGTCCGCCGTGGCCAACTCTGCGGTGACGGTTTGGGGCGCTCTCTTGCTCATTCTGATCGTGAATGGTCCAGGTTTCATGCTGGATGGCTCGCTGGCAAGCAGTCTGTCCCTGTGGGGCGCTCTGCTCGGCTTGTTCGGCATGGTCGTCCCGACATTGTTTTTTGCAATTGGTGTCAAGCATACCGGAGGTACGCTGGCTTCCATCCTGGGCGCAGCCGAATTGCCAACCGCGGTGTTCATGTCTGCGCTTGTGCTGAAAGAAGCCGTCAGTCTCTGGCAGTGGCTCGGGGTAGGATTCATTCTGGGCGCGATGGTATGGCCGCAGTGGGCAGCATGGAAAAACGCAAGGCTCCAATCCTGACGAGGGATCGGAGCCTTTTGTTTTCCTATGGATTATTGATACTGGTGCTCGTTTTCCTTGTATCCTTGTCTCTTCTGCATCGACTGCTTGCGACGGTCCATATGATCCTGTCTCAACTGCTGGGCCTGATGACTGTTTACAGGTGTGTGGTCCAGATCATCCACAACATTCTGCAAATTTTTATCAGGCTGTACCGGTTCTGTCATCGCGTCATCCCTCCTTTGTTCAACCTCAGACATAGGATGTGTCAAAGAAAAGGCTTTATGCTTCGAGAACGGTTTATAAAGGGGTTTGTTGTTTGTTCAGGGTTTTCTTGGCGCGCAGCTTGCGGAAAAAGTCGGTAAGAAGCGCTGCGCATTCTTCCTGCAACACCCCTGTGTGAAGTTCTGTCTGATGATTGAATCGGTCATCCTGAAGCAGATTCATCAATGTACCCGCGCAGCCGGCCTTGGGATCTGGCGTTCCGTATACGACGCGTGGAATACGGGCCTGCACGATCGCTCCGGCACACATCGGACATGGCTCAAGGGTGACATACAGGGTACAATCCAGCAATCGCCATGCGTCAAGCTGCCTGCTTGCTTGCTCGATGGCTAGTAATTCTGCATGAGCCGTCGGTCGTCGGTTGGATTCGCGCAGGTTATAACCTCTTCCCACAATTTCCCCATTCTTGACGATAACAGCCCCAATCGGTACCTCGCCGAGTGCCTCTGCTTTTTTGGCTTCCTCGATAGCGGCCTTCATCCACTGGATATCCACATTTCGGCCCTCCATTTCGGTTGTTATCCATCGAACGTGTATTCGTTGTTAACATGGTGTGGATAAATCTGTGGATAACACGCCTTTTATCCACATTATCCACAGATGTTAAGGGGATAACTTTCTTTTGGATGGCATTCATTGTATAGAAAGTTGGCTGAAACTGCAATGCCGGAAAGTAGGATAAGGATGAGCTGTCAGGCCTATTTTCAAGGTGCGATGCATATAGGATAGGGAGTAGACACAGTGTGGGAAGGAGAGGTGAAGAGTCTATGGGATCGAGGGTGTCGATTCTCGGTGCATCCCGAGCGACAGCGGACCAGATGAATGCCTACGTGAAGAAAAGGAACAGCCTTGCGCCTACATTGGCGGAGGACTATCTTCGCATAGGAGCGTGGTATGGGGTGAGGGGAGATGTCGCCTTTGCGCAATCCATCAAGGAAACCGGAAGCTGGCGATTCGGGGGATCGGTTCTGCCGCAGCAGCACAATTATGCCGGTCTCGGGGCCGTAAGCAGCAGTGCACGAGGTGCATCTTTTGCATCCCCGCAGGAAGGGATTGAGGCACAGATTCAGCATTTGTACGGGTATGCGACTACTGCTCCGCTTCCAGAGGGCAGAAAGTTGGTTGATCCCCGGTTTATACTGCTGGAGAAATCCAATCTTCGCGGTACGGCGCTGTACTGGAATGAACTTGGTGGCAAATGGGCGGTTCCCGGCGTGGGATACGGGGAAGATATTATCCGTATTTGGCAAGATATGCTGGATGGTGATCTGCCGGGTGATCCGTTGACGTGGAAGGAATCGGCGATGAACTGGCTGGATGAGCAAGGCCTCATTACACAGGCCCATGATCCCGATACTGCGGTGACGTGGGCGGAATTTGGTGTGGTGCTGAGACGGCTCAAGGAACAGCTTCGCGAGCCGAAGTCGCGGTCATGATGGGAGGTCATAGCAGTCAATGAGGCTTTGGCATCTCTAATAATGAACTGGGATCGTGACAATGCTTTTACGAAGATGGACGGGGATTGCGAAAATGTTCTAACGAAGATTAAAGGGACTGTGAGAATGCTCTAAAGAAGATTATGGGGGACTGTGAGAATGCCATACGAAGTCTGATGAGGACTGTGAGAATTCTCTCAAAAAGAGGCAGACAGGTAGAAAAAAATGGTTGCCAGATGTCGAATTGTCTCCTATAATGAAGAAGTGATACTATTTTACTAGAAAAGGCACAGGATACACATCGTTGTGCCTATGGTATCCGAATAAGGGCAAACCTATTGAAAAATAGGGACGCAAAGCCACGGGTCTAAGGTTGCATCAACTACTGACGGCCGGGTTACCACATAAGCTGAGAAGCACAGCATGCAGCTTGTCTCGCATCCCCGTATACAGACAGGCTCAGTTACATGGTAACAAGGCTAATTTCGAAACAAGTATGGTTTCGAGGTTAGCTTTTTCTTTACCTCTTGGGGCCGCTCACCAGCCGGATACAGCCTTTACATAAACCAAACTTGAATCACTGCTGCTTACCCGACTCTCCCAGACGTGCTGCATGACGCTCATTGATGTCTTCGCTGCCTGACAACTCTATCGATGAAGAGGTGCTGCTAATGGATACGTTTGCATTTTTGAAAAACAAGGAGCATGCCATGAGTACAGAGTATGAACATGGAACAGCCGGAATTTTGCTTGATTCCAGAACGGTAGTGGAAACCAGGGACTATTTGACTACCGGCATCCTGACCTATGCAGAAGGAGATATTATTGAGATTGAGCTCAGTGATTACCGCAAGTTCAAGCTAGGCGATGTCGTTAAATTGTCCATCTATTCACTTGGCGGCATACATACGGTGCATAGCAGTGTGGTTGCCATCGACAATGGTGTCGTCATCGTGCTCAATCCACCTGAAAATCAGAAGAAATTTCTGAACAAACGGGAGCATCCCCGTGTGGACATCGAGGAGAAGGGGCACATCACGAAAGTGTTCCACCCTCAAAAAGACCTCAACATTGCAAGTCCGATCCAGATCCATATTCAGAACATCAGCATTGGCGGTGTCGGATTCCTGGCGACCGGACAACCGTCCCTTACATTGTATGAAACCAGAGTGGAACTTCAACTGCATATCGGACATGCAACAGCCTGCGATGTGGAAGTAGTGAGACATGAAGAAACCGAAGGGGGCATTTATTACGGAGCGAAAATGGTTCATTTTCCGCAAGCACGCATCAATGCACTGCGCGCGTATATATTGACCAAGCAAATTCAATATCGGGCCGTTTCAAGAAAACAGGAGTTCCGCTCCCGGCTTGCGAATTGAGGACAGGCAGACGGATTCATCCATTGCGGACAGGGCATACCTAGGATATCTGCGATTTAGGCACAGATTGTGCGATCGCGCATGTTCTAGGTTTTTTCGTTGTACAACGCGTATGACTGCTATATAATAAGTAAGGTTATACTCACAAGCCCAGCAAGCGTACAATGCACTGGCATGAATGAACCACCTGAAACAACAGGAAGCAGTAAAATGACGTAAAACACTGGCATCACTGGAACGGATCTTAAGAGATCCTCATAGATAGAAGAGGGAATGAAGAAGGAGTGGACATATAAATGGCTTTGAAAGCAGGAATCGTAGGCTTACCCAATGTAGGAAAATCCACCTTGTTTAATGCGATCACACAGGCAGGTGCAGAATCGGCCAACTATCCGTTTTGTACGATTGATCCGAATGTAGGGGTCGTAGAAGTACCGGATGATCGTCTGGAGAAGCTGGCAGAGATCGTAAATCCGAACCGGATCGTTCCGACTGCATTTGAATTCGTAGACATTGCCGGACTGGTGAAAGGCGCGAGCAAGGGAGAGGGATTGGGCAACAAATTCCTGGCGCATATTCGGGAAGTGGATGCCATTGTACATGTGGTCAGATGCTTTGAAGACGAGAACATTACCCATGTATCCGGCGGGGTAGACCCGATTTCAGATATCGAGACGATTAATCTGGAGCTGATTCTCGCAGATGTGGAATCGGTGGAAAAACGGATAGATCGATCCCGCAAGAACATGAAGGGCGGCAACAAGCAATATGCTCAGGAAGTGGAATGCCTGGAGAAGATCAAGGAAGTGCTGTACAATGACAAGCCTGCCCGGAGCATGGAGCTAACCGAAGAGGAGCATCTGATTATTCGCGATCTCCATTTGCTGACGATGAAGCCGGTACTGTATGCCGCCAATGTGAGCGAGGATGAAGTAGGCTCTGCGGAGGACAATCCGCATGTTCAGAAAGTGCGCGAATTTGCGGCAGGCGAGCAAGCCGAAGTGGTCGCGGTCAGTGCCAAGGTAGAATCGGAAATTGCCGAACTCGAAGGGGAAGATCGGGAAATGTTCCTGGAAGAGCTGGGTCTTGAAGAGTCCGGTCTGGACCGCTTGATTCGTGCTGCCTATACACTGCTCGGCTTGCAGACCTATTTCACGGCAGGCGTGCAGGAAGTACGGGCATGGACGATTCGTCAGGGAACGAAAGCCCCGCAGGCGGCAGCGGTGATCCATACCGATTTCGAACGCGGATTTATTCGTGCCGAAGTCGTCAGTTATGACGCTTTGACAGCGAGTGGTTCCATGTCCGCAGCCAGAGACAAGGGACAACTGAGACTGGAAGGAAAAGAGTATGTCGTGCAAGATGGCGACGTTATGCACTTCCGCTTCAATGTGTAGCACGTTCTCAGCCAGCAGACGTTCTCAGTGCCCATCACATAGGGATTCTCATCGCATAGAGATGTAAAGTGCGTGTAGGCGATTTCATCGCTTGAGATTCTAAGTTCACAGGCGTTTTCAACGCTTGAAACAAGAGAAAAATGGGCGATACAGCCAGCATTGAAAGCGTGAAAGTGAAAGTGAAATCGATGAAGCTTGAAGGAGTGAACACACGTGCTGGACAAATTACAATCCGTGGCAGACCGCTACGAGAAAATCAGCGAGCTGCTCTGTGATCCGGATATTACGAACGATACCAAACGTCTGAGAGAGCTGTCCAAGGAGCAGTCGGACATGCAGCAGACGTATGAGTCATATGAGGAGTATAAGCAAGTGGTGGAACAGCTGGATTCTGCCAAGGAAATGTTGGGCGAGAAGCTGGACGATGAGATGAAGGAACTCGTCAAGATGGAGCTGGAGGAACTGAGTGAGCGCAAGGATGAGCTGGAAGAGCGAATCCAGGTTCTGTTGCTTCCCAAAGATCCGAATGATGACAAGAACGTCATCGTCGAAGTGCGCGGTGCGGCAGGCGGTGATGAGGCGGCACTTTTTGCCGGGGATCTGTACCGGATGTATACCCGCTATGCCGATATGCAGGGATGGAAGATCGAGGTTATGGAGTCGAGCGAGAATGATGTGGGCGGTTTCAAGGAGATCATTTTTATGGTCAAGGGGAAAGGCGCTTACAGCAAGTTGAAATTTGAAAGTGGCGCGCATCGGGTGCAGCGTGTACCGGAAACGGAATCCGGCGGACGCATCCATACGTCGACGGCAACGGTAGCCGTATTGCCTGAAGCGGAGGAAGTGGAGATCGAGATCAATGAGAAGGATATCCGTGTCGATACCTTCTGTTCATCCGGCCCGGGTGGACAATCCGTCAACACCACCAAGTCAGCGGTTCGTCTGACGCACATTCCGACAGGCATCGTGGTTTCCTGTCAGGATGGCAAATCGCAAAACTCCAACAAAGAAATGGCTCTGCGGGTATTGCGTGCCCGTATCTCGGATGAAATTCGTCAGGAAGAAGAGGCGAAGTATGCCAGTGAGCGCAAGAGCAAGGTGGGAACCGGAGACCGCAGTGAGCGGATTCGCACCTATAATTTCCCGCAAAGCCGGGTAACGGATCATCGTATCGGCTTAACGCTGCACAAGCTGGAGCAGGTTTTGGCGGGAGAGCTGGAAGAAGTGATTTCAGCGCTGACCGTAACTGCTCAAGCCGAGCTGATGGAGCAAGAAGCATGAAACAGAATCTGACCATTCGGGAAGCCCACTTGGAGGCTTCTTCTTTTTTAATGGAGTCCATGAGTACACAGGATGCCAGTCATGTGTCGAGGCTGCTGCTGGAGCATGTCCTGGGCTGGGACCGAAGCCAGCTGCTGCTTCATTGGCAGGAGCGCTTTCCCGCAGACAAATGGGCATGCTGGCAGGAGGCGTTGTCGCGAAAAGCAGCCGGAGAACCCGTGCAATATATTATGGGCGAGCAGGAATTCTATGGCCGCGTTTTTCAGGTGAACCCTTCCGTTCTGATTCCCCGTCCGGAAACCGAGCTGTTGGTGGAAGCGGTTCTGCTTCGAGGCAGACAGCTGCAAGCCCGGCTGCAACGAGAGGCCTTGCGTGTGGTGGACATTGGCACCGGGAGCGGGATTATTCCTGTCACACTGAAGCTGGAGCAGCCCTCCTGGCAGATCGGTGCGGTTGATCTGTCACCGGCTGCATTGAAAGTGGCCCAGGACAATGCTGACCGGTACGCGATTCGAGACGACATTCGCTGGATGGAAGGTGATCTGCTGACTCCCCTGATCGATGAGCAAGCGGAAGTCGATATGGTGGTATCCAATCCGCCCTATATCCCATCCTTAGATATTCCGGATCTTCAGCTTGAGGTCAGAGGACATGAACCAATGCTGGCACTGGATGGGGGAGATGACGGCCTGACCTGTTATCGAAAGTTGCTCATGCAAGTGCAACAGCTGCGTCATGCCCCTCTGATGCTGGCCTTCGAAGTGGGTTATGGACAGGCCGGGCAGGTAGGGGAATGGATGACAGCGATCGGTTATGAGGAAATAGAGACGATACGTGATCTGGCTGGCGTTGATCGGCATGTAATCGGGTTACGCACGGTGTAAAGTCATGGCCGATGAACATAATGCAGGCCGAAGATGGGCAGGTTACTAGCAGGAGGTGAAGGATATGCATACAGGCTGGAAACAGCTGAGCATGATCCTGCTAGGATGTCTGCTGCTGATCCCTCACACGGCCTCCCATGCTGCGGAGACGGTGAAACAGGAGTGGCGGGAGCAAGCTCAGCCAGCAGAGCAGGTCGTGGAGGTCTTCGACATCAAGCAAGGGAAGGTCGTAGAGCGTATCCCGTATACGGCCGCCATCGGTGAGGAAGCGGGACGTTTGCTGCAATCGGTGTCCGGACTGGTGACGCGCATTCAGATCGATCCGAAAAAGGGCACGGCTCTTCGCATCCCGATAACGCCGCCTTTGAAGCTCGACAAGCCCTTTTACAAAGGAATGGCGGTAGAAATGTTTGTATTTCTGGAACGCTCTGAACGCCCTTATGTACTGGTCTTTAACGAAGAGCAGAAACCGATTCTCATGTTCTTCGACCGTGATCCACAGGCCTTGATGCAACTGCTTCATTTGCAAGATTGATAGATTACTAGGTTTAATCTCCTCTCATACGGACATACTGGTAACTGTCCAGATCATCCCGATGATCAGGCAAGCCGGATGGCGATAGAGAGGAGTTTTTCTTATGTTGAAAAGAGGATGTACGGTACCGTTTCTGGTCTTATTTATTTGTTTCTTTCTTCTTGTAAGCTGGGAGTATGATCGTGCCAATATGGCCTTGGCTGAGAGCCTCATTCCGGATGAGTCGATTCGACTTCGCATCCTGGCCCATTCTGATTCTGTTCAGGATCAATGGTTGAAGGCCAAGGTGAGAGATGAGATTGTCGCGGCGATGGAGGAGTGGGTTCAAGCACCGGATGGCATTCACGAGGCAAGACAGGCTGTTCAGCAGCAACTGCCGACATTGCAAAAACAGGTAGAAGCGCTTTTGACGCGCTATGGGATAGAGCAAGAAGTTCAGATGGAGCTGGGCAAGGTGCCTTTTCCAACCAAAATGTACGGAGGACAGGTGTATCCCGCTGGCGACTATGAGGCGCTGCGCGTTACACTGGGTGCCGGTCAAGGCAAGAACTGGTGGTGCGTGCTGTTTCCTCCCTTGTGCTTCGTAGACGGGGAAACGGGAGAAGCCGTAGCTCAAGCAGACAGCGCGGCGGAACAAGCCGTTCCATCATCAGGTGGAGACGGACAGGATGAGGGAGAGACAGAGGTAAAGTTCTTTCTGCTGGAGTTGCTGATGATGCTGCTTGATTGGTTGAAGGGTTTGTTCGGAGCGAGTGTCACTTCGTAACGAGTGTTACCCCGTAACGGGCCTGTCTTTGATCCGTGCTCTGCTGTTCGTGTATGATAGGGATAGAAATGAAGAGATAGGGAGAACGGATGCGAGCAGTGTGACAGGTAGATTCCCATGCTGACGCGGATCAAGCTTCGCAGGAATTGAGGAACGCAGAGATGACGACTTATGATGTGGTTGATGAGAGAGACGAGAACGAGATGAAGGAAGCAGCGCGCTTGCTGCGGGAAGGCGGGATCGTGGCCTTTCCTACGGAGACGGTATATGGACTGGGTGCCAATGCTCGGATGGACAAAGCGGTGGAACGGATTTTTGCAGCCAAGGGGCGACCTGCGGATAATCCGCTCATCGTTCACGTTGCTCATATGAAGCAGCTGGAGGGATGGGCAGATACTTCTCACCCGTATGTGAAGCAGCTGGCAGATGCATGCTGGCCGGGACCACTGACGATTGTACTTCCGGTCAGACAGGGTTATTTATCTGCACGGGTGACCGCCGGATTATCCACGGTAGGCGTGCGAATCCCTCAGCATCCGGTGGCGATAAGGCTGCTGGAGCTTGCGGATTGTCCCGTTGCTGCCCCAAGTGCCAATCGATCAGGGAAGCCGAGTCCGACCAGAGCCGCACATGTGCTGGACGATTTGTCCGGGCTGGTGGATGCAGTCGTAGACGGAGGCAGCTGTGAGGTCGGAGTAGAGTCCACCGTTGTAGAACTGAAGGACAATCAGGTCATGGTCCTTCGACCTGGCGGGGTGAGTATCGAGCAGTTGCAGCACGTGTTGCCCCATGCCGAGATCATCAGCGAGCAGGAGGAGCGCAGCAAGATCAGAGAGCCGGAAACCCCGAGGTCGCCAGGGATGAAGTACGCCCATTATGCGCCAAACGGAGCTTTGACCGTGGTCACCGCTGATCGTGACTGGTCTTCTTCATCCATACCGGAATCAGAGAACTGGAGCCGTATTCAACAGGTGATTCAGCAAGAAATCCGGAGGGAAAAAGAGCAGGGCAGAACGACGGGCATTCTGGCTTTTGACGAGCATATAGACGATTATCAGGCTGACTTTGTACAGGGCATGGGTAGTCTGTCCACACCTGAACAGGCCGCCACACGGTTGTATGATGCACTTCGAGCGATGGATGGCGCACAGATTGAAGTTATCTATGCGGAAGGCTGCCCGAGAACAGGGATCGGACTGGCGCTGATGAACCGATTGCAAAAGGCCGCAGCCGATCGAATCATAGATGTTTCTGAACGAGACCGGTAACCGGCTCCTTCCTCTCTCCCGTTGCTAGCATGTTTGCCGGCATGTCCGCATATGTTGGTTAGGAATAGTGGACATGGGGGAGATGGTAGAGATGCCGTATGTGGCAGAAGCAGGGGAGACCTTAACCCTTCTTGTTTTGGCGGCTGCACTCGGAATGGATGCATTCTCCGTAGGACTGGGCATCGGAATGCGCGGCATTCGCTTACGGGATATTATGAAGATCAGTATCATTGTGGGATTGTTTCATGTCCTGATGCCGCTCTTCGGGATGGTGGCCGGCAGATATCTCGGCCAGTTGCTTGGGGATATCGCGGTGCTGACCGGTGGAGGGCTGCTGACACTGCTTGGCCTGCATATGATTTACAGTGCACTTCGAGGAGAAGGAACCCAGTCCTTCGATCATCGTTCGTGGGTGGGCATGCTTGTTTTTTCACTGGGTGTCAGTATTGATTCCTTCTCGGTCGGGGTATCGCTCGGAATCTTCTCCACCAATATGCTGGTGACGGTTACGCTGTTCGGGCTCTTCGGCGGGGGCATGTCGGTGCTTGGTCTCTGGCTCGGGCGCAAGGTCAACAGCTGGATGGGGGATTATGGAGAAGCGTTTGGGGGCGCGATTCTGCTGGCACTTGGCATGAAGTTTATTCTGTGATTTTGCGGCTGGCATCCGTGTGGTAATATAGAAGGGAAAGCATGACAAGCTAGAAAAAGCTGGAGGTTTAAGGCAGTGAGACGAATCTTGTTCGTTTGCACAGGGAATACCTGTCGGAGTCCGATGGCCGAAAAACTAATGAAGCATCTGTCTGAACAGCATGCACTCGATCTGGACGTTCGTTCTGCGGGTGTTTCTGCTTTTGGCGGTGGGGGAATGTCTTCACACGCCAAAACGGTACTGGAGCGAAAAGGAATCCATCCTCATCCCTTCCAGTCTGCACCGGTGACGGATGAAGATATGCAATGGGCTGAAGTGGTACTGACGATGACCGTGAACCATAAACGAATGCTGGTGCAGCGTTTTGCGGAACATGCAGACAAAATCTACACCTTGAAGGAGTATGCAGCATCAGGTGAAGACCAAGGGTCTGCTGCTCAATCTGAGCTCGATCAGTTGACTTCAGAACTGCAGATGAAGCTGGCATTAGGGGAGAACATTACGGGAGCAGAGAAGCGGCGACTGGCGGAACTGGAAGCCAGGATACCGAATCAGGATGTGCTGGACCCGTTTGGCGGCAATTTCTCTGATTATGAGAGCTGTGCGGTAGATATTGAGGATGCATTGCAGGCGATCATCAGGCGATTGCGATCATCTTAAAGCTTTACAATCCGTCTTTCATCCGGTATGATGAAGGAAATAAAGCGGCTTGATGTAACTGGCGACGAGTGGATACAACCACAATGGAGCATCAAGCGATAACGGCCGGTCGCCTGGGCAAAGAGCGTACGAGCACAACTTGTGTTCGATGCTCTTTTTTTGTTTTCGCGTCCAGCCCGTTAAGGGTATACTGTAGGTATAAAAGGAGGCGTTTCATCAAAATGAAAGCAAAAGTCGCAATCGGATCTGATCATGGAGGATACGCACTGAAAGAAACATTGAAAGCCTTCATCACGGAGAAGCTGGGTTATGAGGTGCTGGATGTGGGCTGTGATTGTCCGGACTCGGTTGATTATCCGGATTATGCGAATGAAGCCTGCAGCAAGGTCATTTCTGAAGACGTGCAGCGAGCCATTCTCGTGTGCGGAACCGGTATTGGCATGAGCATTGCCGCCAACAAGATGCCGGGCATCCGTTGTGCCCTTGTGCATGATACGTTTTCCGCAAAGGCTACCCGTGAACACAATGATACCAATGTACTGGCTCTTGGAGAGCGAGTGATTGGGCCAGGGCTTGCCCAGGATATTGTGGAGTTGTGGCTGACGACGCCATTTTCCGAAGAAGATCGTCATGCTAACCGGATTCGCAAGATCCAGACGATCGAAGATTCATATGCCAATCATCCCTAAGAGGCAAGCGTAAGAGGTGATGAAGATGAATGAACAGTTGGAAGTGACGAATCAGGTTCGCACCATTCTCTCTGAACTTGCGCAGGCATGCGGGCTAACCGCTGGCAAGCTGCTGGTGCTTGGAACGAGCACGAGTGAGGTAGCGGGCAAGCATATCGGTACAGGCGGGGCAATGGAGGTTGCAGAAGCGATTTATAATGGGGTTCGTGACGTGCAGGAGAAGCTGGGCTTCGATCTGGCCGTGCAATGCTGCGAGCATCTTAATCGCGCCCTCGTTGTCGACCGCAAGCTGCTTCAGGTCTATCGTTCAATGGGAGAAGAAGTGGCAGCTGTGCCCGTGCCCAAGGCAGGTGGCTCGATGGGAGCTTACTATTATGGGCAGCTGAAAGCGCCGTGTCTCGTTGAACATATTCAGGCAGATGCTGCGATGGATATCGGAAATACATTGATTGGCATGCATATGAAGCGAGTGGCGGTTCCTTTCCGTCCTTCCATCCGTCAGGTGGGAGGGGCGCATGTCACCGCTGCCTTTGCCAGACCGAAGCTGATCGGCGGGGCCAGAGCGGTCTATGCGCCACTCATGAACCATCAGGCAGACCCGTCTTGTGACTAAGGGAGTAGAAGCTCTGCACCGCTTTCTGGTGCATGTTTATAGAGCGCGCATATACGCTTGACCATCTATCATGAAAATGGGAATCAGGAGGAATGAAAGAAGATGAGTGAACATTTACGCAAGCAGGATGAGCAGGTACTGAACGCAGTGAATTTGGAGCTGAAGCGTCAACAGGACAACATTGAGCTGATTGCATCGGAGAATATTGTCAGTCGCGCGGTGATGGAAACTATGGGCACTGTTTTGACAAACAAGTATGCCGAAGGCTATCCGGGCAAGCGGTTTTATGGTGGCTGTGAGCATGTCGATATCGTGGAGGATCTGGCTAGAGAACGTGCCAAGGAACTGTTCGGTGCAGAGCATGCCAACGTCCAGCCGCATTCCGGCGCACAGGCCAATATGGCTGTTTATCTGGCGACCCTTCAGCCTGGCGATACCGTACTCGGGATGAATCTGGCTCACGGGGGGCATCTGACCCATGGCAGCCCGGTCAACGCATCCGGCTTGCTGTATAATTTCGTTGCTTATGGGGTCAGTGAGGAAGATTTCCGCATCGACTACAATGAAGTGCGCAAGCTCGCTTTCAAACATCGTCCTCGTCTGATCGTGGCAGGGGCAAGCGCGTATCCACGTACGATTGATTTTGAAGTGCTCTCTAAAATTGCCCAAGATGTAGGCGCGCTGTTCATGGTCGATATGGCGCATATCGCAGGTTTGGTCGCAGCTGGAGAGCATCCAAGTCCCGTTCCACACGCGCATTTCGTTACCACGACCACGCACAAAACCCTGAGAGGGCCTCGCGGCGGTATGATTCTCTGTCGCAAGGAATGGGCCGCAGCGATTGACAAGGCCGTATTCCCGGGCAGCCAGGGTGGTCCGTTGATGCACGTCATTGCGTCTAAGGCCGTTGCATTCGGAGAGGCTTTGCAGCCTTCGTTCAAGGAGTACGGTCAAAAAGTGGTTCGCAATGCACAGGCACTGGCGGAAGCACTGGCAGCGGAAGGCATGAATCTCGTTTCCGGCGGAACAGACAACCATCTCATTCTGATTGATCTGCGCGGTATGGATATTACCGGTAAAGTAGCGGAGCATGTACTGGATGAAGTGAAAATTACGGTCAATAAAAATGCCATTCCATTTGACCCGACCAGTCCGTTTGTCACAAGCGGGGTACGGATCGGAACGCCTGCGGTGACGACGCGTGGCATGGACGAAGCTGCCATGAAGGACATTGCCAAGGTCATCGCCATGGTATTGAAGAGTCCGGACAATGAAGCGGTGAAGGAAGAAGCACGCGGTCTTGTGAAGCAATTGACCGACCGCTTCCCACTTTATGAAGATCTGAGCTACTAATTGCATATAGCGGACAGAAGATCCCTTGCATCTTGTTATTAGGATGCAGGGATTTTTTTTATTTTTGACCATACACATACATATAGATTGGAATGCTTCATTTTGATAAGGATAAAGGGCTGCCAACCTTTTTTTCAATAAAGGAGTCTATTACAATAAGGATCTGTTTGATCAGTATCAGATTCCCTATCCGACCGATCAAATGACCTGGCAGGAGGTATTAGAGTTGGCTGCTCGTTTTCCGTCCTCAGCAGATTTGCAAGGTCTGACGATACAGGATATTCCTTATCTGGTGAAAGAAATGATGATGGCTGAGGAAATCGAGGGCTTTAATATGGATACACTGGAGAGTCAAATGAACATACCCCAAATGGAAACGATCCTTGAACGAGTACGGGATGCCTTTCAGTCAGAGACGGTAGCTTTCGTCCAATTCAATGGGGAGGGAAGAGATACGTTTCTACAAGGCAGAAGCGCCATGCATTATGATTATCAATATTATATTCATCAGCAATTGCTGCCGATGGCCAACGAAGAAGCTCCTATCAATTGGGATATTGTCACGTCACCCGTAAATGATCACAATCGAGCGCTCAGTTCCACCTATTTCATATCATCGATCATAGCTATACGTGCGGATACGGAACAGGCGCAGGCTTCTTGGGAATTAGTGAAATGGATGAATAGTGCTTCTGCGATGGATGCCATGTCACAGATTGTGACCTATTCATTTCCGACACGCACGGATATCATACCAAAGGTTGAGGGCAAAAATATCACGGCTCTTTATTCACTAGAACCTAATCTGAACGGTATCGTTGTCGATTACACTCAAGTTTCGGCTGATTTGCAGCAAGGTCTGAATGATGTATTTATACAGGAAGTTATGGCCGTGGTCAGCGGAAAAAAACAAGCGAAGGAGGCGCTGCAAGCCATGGATGAACGAAGTACAGCTCTTATTGCCTCCGACACAGAGACGGCAGAATAAGGACAGCAAGAAATAGGGTTTGCAGAAGGAAATGGGCAAGTCATCCAGTCGGACAAGGGTTGCATGAAGTTGACCCCAACTTGGAACCTTACATATAGACCCTCTCATTAATCTGCGATTGGACTTTCTTGGAAGGCAGGGCCGGCCAGGAAAGAAATCATCGTGATGCGGTGCATGACTTTTGCGTGCATGAGGAAGTTGACAGTGATATAATAGACGAGGTTTAAGTAACAGACAGGAGGACCTAAGCATTTATGGGAAAGCTATATGTATGCGATCATCCCTTAATCCAACATAAATTGACGTATATCCGGGATGAGAACACGAAGACGAAGGATTTCAGACAACTGGTAGACGAAGTGGCCATGCTGATGGCCTATGAGATTACACGCGACCTGCCGCTGGAGAAGGTGAAGGTTCACACACCGGTCATTGAAGCAGAATGCCAGGTCATCTCAGGTCGGATGCTCGGTCTGATTCCGATACTTCGTGCAGGTCTCGGCATGGTGGACGGAATATTGAAGCTGCATCCCACGGCCAAGGTGGGACATGTCGGCTTGTATCGCGATCCTGAAACCTTGCAGCCGGTAGAATATTACGTGAAACTGCCCACAGACGTGTTGGAGCGGGAACTGATTGTCATTGATCCGATGCTGGCAACAGGCGGATCTGCCAACATGGCCATCGATGTATTGAAGAAGAGAGGGTGCCAGCAAATCAAGCTGATGTGTCTGATCGCAGCGCCTGAAGGAGTTAAGGCTGTTCAGGAAGCTCATCCTGATGTAGATATATATGTGGCGGCTGTGGACGATTATTTGAACGATCATGGCTATATTGTACCGGGCCTCGGTGACGCGGGAGACCGCTTGTTCGGGACGAAGTAGTAGGCGTCCAGGTCGTTCAAGCAGTCCAAAAAGCCCAACAAGTGCAAGACAGAAGTCAAGTTTAAGTTTATGCTGCCTTCCTGTTTCTGGCCGCACCAGTGGGTCGGTATGAAGAGAAAGGCTGTCCAGGGAGAGGGGAAACAATGAAGAAACTGAAAGTCATGACGGTGTTTGGGGTTCGGCCGGAAGCGATCAAAATGGCTCCCCTCGTTTTGGAACTGAAGAAGCATCCGGATCTGATTGAGACGCAGGTTTGTGTGACGGCACAGCATCGGGAAATGCTGGACCAGGTGCTGCAATTTTTCTCGATTGCGCCTGATTACGACTTGAATGTGATGAAAGCACAGCAAACCCTGAATGAAATTTCTATTCGGGTATTGACAGGATTGGAGCCTGTTTTGCAAGAAGCAAAGCCGGATATTGTACTTGTGCACGGGGATACCCTGACCACCTTCTTGGCCAGCTATGCTGCTTTTCTCCAGCAGATTCCGGTTGGGCATGTTGAGGCGGGGCTGCGAACCTGGAACAAGCTCTCTCCCTACCCGGAAGAAATGAATCGACAGCTTACCGGCGTGATCGCGGATCTGCATTTTGCGCCGACCGACCGATCTGCGAATAATTTGCGCAAAGAAAACAAACCGGAAGCGTCGATCTATACGACGGGCAACACGGTAACCGATGTGTTCCAGTATACGGTGAAGCAGGATTATGCACATCCCGTTCTGGACCAGGTACAAGGAAAAAGGATGATCCTGATGACTGCCCATCGCCGGGAGTCGCAGGGAGAGCCACATCGCCAGATTTTCAGGGCGGTGAAACGTCTGGTTGAAGAATTCGAGGACATTGCCGTCGTTTATCCGGTTCATCCGAGTCCGGCTGTCAAGGAACCGGCCTATGAGCTGCTGGGCGGACATCCCCGTATTCATTTGATCGATCCGGTCGATGTCGTGGACCTTCATAATTTTTATACACACGCTCATATGATTCTGACCGACTCGGGAGGACTGCAGGAAGAAGCACCTTCCTTTGGCATTCCGGTGCTGGTACTCAGAGATACAACTGAACGTCCGGAAGGAATCGATGCCGGAACGCTGAAGCTGGTGGGCACAGAGGAAGAAGCGGTATACAGCTGGAGCCGCAAGCTGCTGACTGAGCCTGAGCTGTATCGCCAGATGAGCGAATCTGCCAATCCATACGGGGATGGCAAGGCATCTGAGCGAATCGTACAAGCCATCCTTCATCACTTCGGCTATCGGGAGGAACGTCCGCTAGCCTTTGTTCCCGGAGAGGAAACGAAGCCGTAATAAATGGAACCGTACAGTTGAACTGTATGGTTCCAAACGTCCGGATCGCCTGTCATTCCTGTCGTCCGACCCAGTCGTTCACTAAATGTTTGAATTTTCGTCAATTGACAAACGCCAATTTGCTTCGTTAAAATAGTGAAGAATTCCCCGCAAGTTGATAGGAAATAAGCGAGGGGGGAGTCGACCGTGGAGAAGCCCAATAATCGAAAAACAACCCCGATGAAAGCCATCGGATACGTCAGCGCGATCAGCGCTGATCTTCTTGTGTGCATGGCAGCGGGGTATGTGGGCGGAAGATACATAAGCAGTTGGCTCAATCAGCAGATTTGGACTGCACTTGGCACCATTGCGGGACTGCTGCTGGGTATTGTCAGTGTCATCATCCTGATTATTCGATTTCTGAGGGACAATCCATGAATGAATTTTCTTTTGCTTTACGTAAAATCACAGCGTTTTCATTGATTCTGCTATCCCTATGCCTGATTTGGTGGGTGCTGGATGTAACACATCGACCTTTTGCCGCAGGTTTGGCGCTCGGATTTTTGAGCGGATATGTGAACCTGAGCTATCTAGGTATGAAGATCAAGCAGATGACAGAACTGGTCTTAACGTCTGCAAACCGCAGGTTCAATCTCGGGTTCCTGACGAGAGCATCACTGGCAGCAATTGCCGTAATGGCTGCATATAAATTCGAGCAAATCGATTTGGTGGCGACGCTGATCGGTTTTCTGCTCATGCCCTTGGCAACACTCGGGGTCATTGCAATCGCGCATCGCCGTCGCAAGGAGAAAGATTCTCGCTTGGAAAGGGGTGAAAAATGAACCATGCATCATCTGCCAATTATTCATCTAGGGCCTATACCGATTGATCTATCTATTGTGATTATGTCTGTCGTAACATGTATCATTGTCCTGCTTATCGCACTGCTTGCCGTACGCAACCTGTCCGTAACCAATCCGGGAAAAATGCAAAACTTCATGGAATGGGTGATTGAGTTTGTACATGGCATTATTGCCAGTTCGATGAGTTTGAAAAAGGGGAGAGCCTTTTTAAGTCTCGGCTTGACATTGATCATGTTTATTTTTGTGTCTAACATGTTAGGTCTTCCATTCTCGATCGTGACGGAGCATCACGAACCTGCCAAGATTTTCGGTCAGGAGTATGTCAGTGATTCGACGCTTGCTGAAGCGATGGAATCCGAGAAGGAAAAAGCAGAGAAGAAGGGTGACACCTTCGTGGAGGAAAACTTCCACGGTGTGCACGTCGTCTGGTGGAAATCACCAACGGCTGACGCTGCGGTCACGATGGGCCTTGCACTGATGGTCGTCCTGCTAACTCACTTCATGGGCTTGACCAAAAATACCAAGTATTATCTCAAGCACTATTTTGAACCTTACCCGGTTTTCTTCCCGCTTAATCTGATCAAGGAAGTAGCGAAGCTACTGACTCTTGGAATGCGTTTGTTCGGGAATATCTTTGCCGGTGAAGTTATGATCTCCACTATTTTGCTGGGCGGATGGTTTACGCTACCGCTGCTGGCGGTATGGCAAGGCTTCAGTATTTTCGTAGGGGCCATTCAGGCGTTTATCTTTACGGTACTGACGATGGTATACATGTCTCAGCAAATCGAACATGATCACTAATCTCGAAATGAAACACTTGGGCATCTTTACCCACTGGGTAAATTCCAATATAAATCAATTTGAAAACTCTAAGGGAGGATATTATTCATGGAATTTCTAGCTGCAGCAATTGCAATCGGTCTTGGCGCACTAGGCGCTGGTATTGGTAATGGTTTGATCGTATCGAAAACAGTTGAGGGGATCGCTCGTCAACCAGAATTGAAGTCCGCACTTCAAACGACAATGTTTATCGGGGTAGCGCTTGTCGAGGCGATTCCAATTATCGGGGTTGTATTCGGTATCCTTTTCTACCTTGGCTAATACGACGGGAAGACATGGCGGGGAAGGCCTATGCCATCCACGCCTTCCTTTTTGCAAGGCTTGATTCAGGCTTGAAGGTGCAGCTTGCAAAGCGGCATCCAGGATCATAAACGGAACCTGTCACGAGAATGACAGGCTCATGCATAGACGTATGTGGGCAATGCCCTATTTATCGCTCGGAAAGGAGTGACCTCTAGTGGAGTTCGTATGGACCAATACCGTGATTGCTTTAATCTCGTTTCTGATCTTGTACTTTCTGCTTAGCAAATATGCTTTCGGACCGTTGTTCGGCATTATGGAAAAACGCCGGGAGCATGTACTGAATGAAATGCAAAATGCGGAACAAAGCCGCAAGGATGCTGAGCAGTTTCTGGTAGAACAGAAGCAGGCGGTTGAAGCAGCACGCAAAGAAGCGTATGAAATTATTGAGCAATCTCGCAAAACGAGCGCAAAGCAAGCGGATGACATGATCCAGAGTGCAAAAGCGGAAGCGGCGAGATTGAAGGAAGAAGCATTGAAAGAAATCGAAAGTGAGAAGAACAAGGCGGTTTCCGCACTTCGCAGCCAAGTGAGTGCGATGTCCGTCATGATTGCTTCTAAAATTATCGAAAAGCAAGTGGATGAGAAAACACAACAGGAACTGATTGACAAATACCTGAATGAGGTAGGAGGCAATCTATGAGCAGTGTAGTTATTGGCAAGCGATATGCTAAGGCTCTCTTCGAGGCTGCGAAAGAAAAGCAGGCTGTGGAGAAAGTTGGAGCTGAGCTGGCTCAACTTGCACAGTTGCTTCAGAGCCATAAGCCCCTGAGAGATTTTGTTGAACATCCAGGTGTTGACCAGGAAGCAAAGCTGAATGTGCTCAAGCAGGCGGCAGACCCTCTGTCTGAGCTGATGCTGAACGCACTGCAGCTTATTTTGGATAAAGGCAGGGAGTCGGTTATTCCTGCCATGAACAAAGCGTACGAAGACATTGCGGATGAAGCTTTGGGACGGGCTTTGGCGATCGTTTATTCACCGGTTGCCTTGTCTGATGCAGAAGCATCCAAAGTATCTGAGCAATTCGGTGCGCGAACCGGAAAATCCATTCGCGTTGAAAATGTGGTAGATCCGAGTTTGCTGGGCGGTATCAAAGTAAAGATCGGTGATCGCCTGTATGACGGCAGCTTGTCCGGAAAGCTGAAGGATCTGCAAAAAACTTTGGCGTAAAGCAAATGTAGATAGGGGTGAGGTTCATTGAGTATCAGACCTGAAGAAATCAGTACGCTGATTAAACAGCAAATTGAAAATTACCAAACTGACATGCAAGTGTCAGATGTAGGTACGGTAATCCAAATCGGGGACGGAATCGCTCGTGCACATGGTTTGGAAAACGTCATGGCTGGTGAGTTGCTTGAATTCGCCAACGGAGTCATGGGTATGGCATTGAACCTGGAAGAAGATAACGTTGGTATCGTTATCCTCGGTCCATATAAAGATATTCGCGAAGGCGATCAGGTAAAACGTACAGGGCGCATCATGGAAGTACCAGTTGGAGAAGCAATGCTGGGACGCGTTGTCAATCCGCTTGGACATCCAGTAGATGGAAAAGGCGCGATCGAGACGACGGAATATCGTCCGGTTGAAAGTGCGGCTCCTGGTGTTATTGACCGTAAATCTGTACATGAGCCGCTCCAGACGGGGATTAAAGCAATCGATGCCATGATCCCGGTTGGTCGTGGACAGCGTGAGTTGATTATCGGGGACCGTCAAACAGGTAAAACGTCGATTGCCATCGATACAATCTTGAATCAAAAAGGCAACGGCATGATCTGTATCTATGTGGCAATCGGTCAAAAGCAGTCTACCGTTGCACAAGTAACGGAAACGTTGCGTAAGCATGGCGCGATGGACTACACCATTGTGGTAACAGCGAGTGCATCCGAGCCAGCTCCGCTTCAATTCCTGGCTCCATATGCAGGTTGTGCAATGGGTGAGTACTTCATGTACAAAGGCCAGCACGTACTGGTTGTCTATGATGACCTGTCCAAGCAGGCGAATGCCTATCGTGAGCTTTCCTTGCTCCTGAAGCGTCCACCAGGACGTGAAGCATTCCCGGGGGATGTGTTCTATCTTCACTCCCGTTTGCTGGAGAGAGCTGCGAAACTTAGCGACAAGCTGGGTGGAGGCTCCCTGACGGCTCTTCCATTCATTGAAACTCAGGCGAGTGACGTCTCTGCCTATATTCCAACGAACGTCATTTCGATTACCGATGGACAGATCTTCCTGGAGTCTGACTTGTTCTACTCCGGTCAGCGTCCGGCCGTTAACGTCGGGATTTCCGTATCCCGTGTCGGTGGTGCTGCACAGATCAAGGCCATGAAAAAAGTAGCCGGTACGCTTCGTCTTGACCTGGCTTCCTATCGTGAGCTTGCTGCGTTTGCCCAGTTCGGATCTGATCTGGACAAGGCGACTCAGGCGCGCTTGAATCGGGGTGCGAGAACGGTTGAGATCCTGAAGCAAGGGGTTAACCAGCCGATGCCGGTTGAGAAGCAGGTTGTTTCCATCTATAGTGCGATCAAGGGCTTCCTCGATGAGATTCCAATTGCGGATGTTCAGCGTTTCGAGAAAGAATTCCTGGCGTTTATGGATTCCAGCCATGCCGAAGTACTGCAAAGCATTGCAGAAACAAAAGAAATTACGGCTGACAATGAAAAAGCATTGATCGCTGCAATTGAAACGTTCAAGAAAAGCTTCGCTGTATCCAGCTAATCAGGGTCGAAGCCCCTTTTTTGAACGACAGGGATGATACATGGGAGCCTGCTCATAGCAGGCTCGATATTTGCTATAGACGAACGTTCATATAAACAATTCTGACCCGAAGGTGGTGAGAACGAGTATGGCAAAAGGTATGCGCGAAATAAAGCGACAGATCAAGAGTATCCAGAATACGAAGCAGATCACGAAAGCGATGGAGATGGTCGCAGCGTCCAAGCTGAGAAAATCTCAGGAGGCGGCTGAGGCTTCCAGACCGTACGCGGATAAAATTCGCGAGGTGATTGCAAGTATTGCAGCTTCCAGTTCGGATGTGAAGCATCCGATGCTGCAAACGCGTGAAATCAAGAAAACCGGGTATCTGATCATTACGTCAGATCGCGGCTTGGCAGGCGGATACAATGCGAACGTGCTTCGCAAGCTGATGACGACGATTCAGGAGCGGCATCAGTCTGCGGATGAGTATGCAATTTTCGTCGTGGGCCGTAAGGGAAGAGATTTCATGAAGCGTCGCAATATTGCGATTCTGGAGCAAGTAACCGGATTGCCGGATTCCCCTACATTTGCCGATATCAAATCGGTGGCTCGTACAGCGGTGCAGAGCTTTGAGGAAGGCAAATTCGATCAGCTGTATTTGCTCTATAATGAATTTGTCAATCCGTTAACCCAAATTCCAGTGGAAAAGAAAATTTTGCCACTGGGCGAAGTGGAATCGGATCAGGGCAATCTGTCCAACTATGAATATGAGCCATCTGCCGAAGCGGTATTGGATGATTTGCTGCCGAAATATGCAGAGACGCTCATTTACAGTGCGGTACTGGAAGGAAAAGCAAGTGAGTTCGGCGCGCGTATGACGGCGATGGGGAATGCAACCAAAAATGCATCTGAGATGATCTCTTCATTGACGTTAGTGTATAACCGTGCTCGTCAGGCTTCGATTACACAAGAAATTACCGAGATTGTGGCGGGTGCCAACGCTCAAGGGTAATGATAGAGGAACTCTTTAAGGAGGGAAAACGATGAATAAAGGGCGCGTTCTGAGTGTAATGGGACCTGTAGTCGACATTGAGTTTGACCGTGGTCAGTTACCAGAAATCCTAAATGCTATTAAAATCGAAAAAGCAGCGTCGGAAAATGAGCCCGCGATCAGTTTGACGCTGGAAGTGGCCGTTCATCTGGGTGACAATGTTGCTCGTTGTATCGCCATGTCCTCTACCGACGGACTGGTTCGCGGTACAGAATCATTAGATACAGGGGCTCCAATCTCCGTACCAGTTGGAGATGGCGTACTCGGCCGTATCTTCAGCGTATTGGGTGAGCCGATTGATGAAGCAGGAGAAGTGGCTTACGAGAAGAGACTGCCAATTCACAGATCTGCTCCTTCTTTCGAGCAATTGTCTACCAGTGCGGAAATTCTGGAGACAGGAATCAAAGTTATCGACCTTCTGGCACCGTATGCCAAGGGTGGTAAAATCGGTCTCTTCGGTGGTGCGGGTGTAGGGAAAACCGTATTGATCCAGGAACTGATTAACAACATCGCGCAAGAGCACGGCGGTATCTCTGTATTTGCAGGGGTTGGTGAGCGTACGCGTGAAGGGAATGACCTTTATCATGAGATGAAGGATTCCGGCGTTATCAACAAAACCGCGATGATTTTCGGACAGATGAATGAGCCGCCAGGCGCACGTTTGCGTGTTGCACTTACGGGCTTGACCATGGCCGAATATTATCGCGATGAAGAAAATAAAGACGTGTTGTTGTTCGTTGACAACATCTTCCGTTTCACCCAGGCAGGTTCCGAGGTGTCCGCACTTCTGGGCCGCATGCCTTCTGCGGTAGGTTACCAGCCGACGCTGGCGACCGAAATGGGTCAGTTGCAAGAACGGATTACTTCAACCAAAGAAGGTTCCGTTACGTCCATTCAGGCGATCTATGTACCAGCGGATGACTATACGGATCCGGCTCCGGCTACGACGTTTGCTCACTTGGATGCTACAACCAACCTGGAGCGTAAGATTTCCGAGAAAGGGATTTATCCTGCGGTAGATCCGCTTGCTTCCTCCTCTCGTATTCTGGCTCCGGACGTAGTAGGTGAGGAGCATTATGAAACAGCACAAAGCGTACAGCGTATTCTGCAGCGCTACAAGGAGCTTCAGGATATTATCGCCATCCTCGGTATGGACGAATTGTCTGATGAGGACAAATTGACTGTATCTCGCGCTCGTAAGATTGAGCGTTTTCTGTCTCAGCCGTTCCACGTTGCTGAGCAGTTCACAGGATTCCCAGGAAAATACGTACCGGTTCAGGAGACTGTACGCAGCTTCAAGGAAATTCTGGAGGGCAAGCACGATGATCTTCCAGAAGGTGCGTTTATGTTCGTAGGTACCATCGAAGAAGCAAGAGAAAAAGCGAAAAACATGTAATTTCTCTTGAATATAGGTCTGTATGATCATCCTGAGGCACTTGCTACAGCTTGATCATACGGACTGTTCGAGAAAAGTTTCGCAGTGAAACTTTCCGGGAGGAACTTTCAATGAGTACAATGTTGTTGGAAATTGTAACGCCTGAGCGAAAAGTATACGAGAAAGAAATCGATATGCTGCTCGTGAAAGGAGTCGAAGGGGAACTCGGTATTTTGCCCAACCATATTCCGATGGTGACCCCTTTGAAGATTGCCCCGATTCGTGCGAAGCTGAACGGAAAAGAAGAAGTCATTGCGGTGAACGGCGGTTTCATGGAAGTTCGCAAAGATAAAGTGGTTGTTCTCGCTGAATCTGCCGAACTCCCAACGGAAATCGACGTAGAACGTGCAGAAGCTGCGAAAGCGCGTGCAGAGCAGCGTCTGAATAACAAACAATCGGAAACTGACTTCCGAAGAGCCGAAATTGCGCTGCAAAAAGCAATGAATCGGATAAATGTGGCTGGAGGGAAGTAATCGCTTCCTGTCTTTCATGTTTTGTAAACACGGTGAGCATAGCAGATGATCTGCCATGCTCACCGTGTTTTTTATTATGTAAACTCGTTTGAAGTTGTTTAAAATAACTACTTCATGGTAACATATGGATGTCAATTTGCGAGATATTAAATAATTTTCAAAGAGGAAACAAATAAGGTTACAGCGGGTAAGCAGAGTATCGAAACCGCCATACGGGCCATTCAATCGAGGGGACAGGTCGCGTTGGATGAGGCTTTGCTTGCGAAGCAAGGGCAGGAAGACGGTTCGATTGACATCGTAGATTGAATCCCCAGCAGCCAGAACATGAAACGAAAAGAAAGTTAGACGATCACCGTCTGCTTTTGTTATAATTGTGACGATATTAAAAACACTGATCATTCCCATAAGGAATCGTGATGAAAGCAGACGGGCACCCTATTTTTTTGAATTGGAAGACAAGCGCTTACATTGGAAGCGAGGGAGCATGTCCGGTTGATTCATTGCGTACACATGAGGAGAGAGAACAGCGTGTAAGGAGGGTAATAAGTGGAGGCCTATGTAAACCATTATGTGATCGTCACGATCTTTTTGACTTTGGGCATTTTGCTGCCCATCGCGGCCTTGACAGTGGGACGACTGCTCCGGCCGAACCGGCCAACGGAGGAAAAACAAACTACCTATGAGAGCGGGAATGAACCGGTAGGGACAGCGGAGATCCGTTTCAACGCCAGGTATTATTTGTATGCCCTGATGTTTGTCATCTTTGATGTGGAGACCGTGTTTTTATACCCTTGGGCGGTTGCGTATGATTGGCTCGGCTTGTTTGCCTTGATCGAGATGTTGATATTTGTAGCCTTATTGGTGGTTGGACTTATATACGCATGGAAAAAGAAGGTGTTCCAATGGAATTCAATTTAGCATCGATTACACCAGAAGAGAGACAGGAACTGGAGCGCAACGTGTTCTTCGGCACACTGGAGCAGGTGAAAGCATGGGCGCGCAGCAATTCCCTGTGGCCGCTTACGTTTGGATTGGCCTGCTGTGCCATTGAAATGATGGGTACCGGAGCGTCTCACTATGATCTCGACCGCTTTGGCGTCATCTTCCGTACCTCTCCGAGACAATCTGATGTGATGATTGTAGCCGGGACGGTAACGAAGAAAATGGCGCCGTTGCTGCGCAGACTCTACGACCAGATGCCAGAGCCCAAATGGGTGATCGCGATGGGCTCCTGTGCCACGGCTGGAGGGCCTTATGTGCGTTCGTATTCGGTCGTCAAAGGCGTCGATCAGATTGTCCCTGTCGATGTATACATACCGGGTTGTCCGCCCAATCCTGCTGCGTTAATCTATGGCATCAACAAGCTGCAAGAGAAGATTCGCTATGAGGCCAAGACCGGAAAGCGGGTGACCGATCAGTGAGCGAAGAGAACAAGAAACCGGAAGCTTCGACCGAAGCGGAAGTGAAGCAATCTTCTGATACCTCCAAATCGAACAAAGAAAACACCGCACCAGCATCGTCTCCATCCGATTCTGCACCAGCTGCTGCAGACGATCCGGAGGAAAAGAAAAGAAAGGCCGCAGAAGCACGGGCTGCCCGGGCTGCGGCAAGGGAGAAGAAGAAAGCGGAGGAAGAGGCGGAAGAGGAAATACCCAAGGCACCATCGCCTAACCAGCCGAAGCTGGACCGCCTGGTTGCCGCCATCGAAGAGCAGTTCGGAAAGGACGCCATTGAGGATCACGTGGTGAACGAACTTGGCTATCACATCCCGACCTTGACGATCAGAGAAGCAAACCTGTTGCAGATTGCCGGGTGGCTCAAGGAAACCGAACCGTGGAAGATGACTTTCTTGCGTAATTTGTCGGGGGTCGATCAGGAATCCCATTTGGAGGCGGTCTATCATCTGGTGAATGTGCACACTGCCGATGAGATTTGCCTGAAAGTGAAAGCGGATCGCGAACAGGCATCCATTGCATCGGTAACCGCCATCTGGTCTACCGCCAATTGGCATGAACGCGAGATTTATGATTTGCTGGGAATTGATTTTCCGGGACATCCGGACTTGCGGCGCATTATGATGCCCGATGACTGGGAAGGGTACCCGCTCAGGAAAGATTATGAACCTGCAGATCCGGAGGTGTAAGCATGGCACTTAGAACAGAGGAATTGTTATTGAATGTTGGCCCTCAGCATCCCAGTACCCATGGGGTATTTCGAATTGTCGTGAAGCTGGACGGGGAGATCATCAAGGAAGCGACCCCTGTCATGGGCTATCTGCACCGGGGAACGGAAAAGCTGGCGGAGAGCCTGAACTATACCCAGATCATTCCGTATACGGACCGGATGGACTATGTGTCAGCCATGACGAACAATTATGTGATTTGTCATGCGGTGGAAACCCTGATGCAACTGGAAATTCCGGAGCGTGCAGAGTTCCTGAGGCTGATTGTGATGGAACTGCAACGAATCGCCAGTCACCTGGTCTGGTGGGGAACTTACTTGCTCGACATCGGGGCGATGAGCCCTTTTCTTTATGCATTTCGGGATCGCGAAATCATCATTGACCTGTTTAATGAGCTTTGCGGAGCCAGGCTGACGTATTTTTATATGCGTGTTGGCGGCGTGAAATGGGATGCGCCTGAAGGATGGATTGAGAAAGTCCGGGATTTCATCCCTTATATGCGTGAAAAGCTGGAAGAATACGAGGAGCTTGTCAGCGGTAATGAAATTTTCCTTTCACGTGTGAAAGGAATTGGCACGTATGATGCCCAGACGGCGATAGATTATGGCCTGAGTGGCGCCAATCTGCGCTGTACAGGGGTGAAGTGGGATATTCGCAAGGAACAGCCTTACAGTCTGTATGATCGCTTCGAATTTGATGTGCCGGTATCCACGGTCGGAGACTGCTACGCCCGATACCAGCTTCGGATTGAAGAAATTAGACAGAGCTTGCGGATATTGGAGCAGGCGGTTGCCCAGTTCCCGGAGGAAGGGCCGGTGATGGGGAAGGTACCGAGAGTGATTCGTCCGCCTGCAGGAGAAGTGTATGCCCGAATCGAATCTCCGCGTGGAGAAATTGGCTGCTATGTCGTGTCCAAAGGCAAGGCTGAACCGTTCCGGCTTAAATTCAGAAGACCATCGTTTGTCAATTTGCAGATTCTGCCCAAGCTTCTGGTAGGGGAGACGATGGCCAACTTGATTACGATCCTTGGCGGTATTGATATTGTAGTCGGGGAGGTGGATGGCTGATGAACGAGATGCTGCAGGAAAGCCTGACCTGGACAAATGCAGGAATCTTTTTTATGTTTGCTACGATCTTATTGTTTGTGGTACTCGGATTTGTCACCTATGCCATCTATTTTGAACGCAAAGTGATAGGCTGGATGCAGCTGCGAATCGGACCGAATCGCGTCGGCCCCCTGGGTCTATTGCAGTCGGTTGCCGATGTGCTCAAGCTGCTGATCAAGGAAGATACGATCCCCCACAAGGCGGATCGGACGCTGTTCATTCTCGCTCCGGTTATCTCATTTGTACCGTCCTTTCTGGTGTTGGCCACGATTCCGTACACCGATTCGATTCATTTTGCGGAATTAAATGTAGGCCTGCTCTATTATGTGGCGATATCTGGCATTACGACGATCGGGATTATGATGGGTGGATGGGCTTCCAATAATAAATACGCCCTGCTCGGTGGTATGCGCTCGGCAGCCCAGATGATCAGCTACGAGATTCCGCTGGTCATGTCGGTGGTCGGCGTCATCTTGCTTAGCGGCAGTCTGAATCTGACGACCATTGTGGAAGGACAATCCGGAGGTTTGTGGAACTGGAACTTCCTGCCGCAAATCATTGGATTTGTCGTCTTTATCATCGCTGCAGTGGCAGAGCTGAATCGGACACCGTTTGACCTGCCTGAAGCAGAGTCGGAGCTGGTGGCTGGCTATCACGTTGAATACAGTGGATTCCGGTTTGCCTTCTTCATGCTGGGTGAGTATGTGTATGTATACGCCATTGCGGCCTTGACGACGGTACTCTTCCTCGGCGGCTGGCATGCACCATTTGAATTCTTGTCCTTTATTCCAGGCATCCTGTGGTTTCTGTTGAAGTTTTCCATGGTGGTATTCAGCTTGTTCTGGATTCGGGCCACGATGCCGCGAATTCGCGTGGATCACTTAATGGGACTGGGCTGGAAGGTATTGCTGCCGGTTGCGCTGGCGAACATTTTCTTGACTGCGATCTTGATCGAACTGCTGAATTAACCAGAAGAACAGGACGGAGGGAATACCATGAAAGGGCTTATGAAAGGCCTCGGGGTGACATTCAAGAATTTGACGAAGAAAAAAATCACCTACGGCTATCCAGATGTGCCGCTTCAGATGCCGGATCGTTTTCGGGGCGTGCAGCACTTTGAACCCGATAAATGCATCGTTTGCAATCAGTGTGCGCGAATTTGTCCGACGGAGTGTATCACGTTGACAGGGAAAGCCAATCCCGATCCGGAGAAAAAAGGAAAAGTGATCGATACGTATGATATTAACTTTGAAATATGCATCTTGTGCGATCTGTGCACCGAAGTGTGTCCGACGGAGGCCATTGTTATGACCAACAATTTTGAACTGGCTTCGTACAGCCGGGATGAATTGTTCAAGGATATGCAATGGCTGGAGGGGAACAACACGCACATCCGCCAGGAGAATAATTCCTCTGCGCCCAAGGCGAAGAAGGGGTGAGTGAAGTGTTTGGAATAACGTTGAGTGGGGAATACATCGCTTTTATTTTGCTGGCTGTGTGCACGATCGCAGGGGCCGTCATGATGCTGAGTCTCACGAAGGTTGTGCATATGGTCACCTCGCTGGCCTTTACCTTCATTAGTCTGGCCGGGATCTTCGTTCTGCTTCATGCGGAATTTATTGCATTCGTGCAAATTCTGATTTACGCGGGGGCCGTCTCTATACTAATGCTGTTCGGGATTATGATGACGAGGCATCAGGCGCGGGATGAAGGAACGGGCAATCCGTGGCATCATGGTTTGCTGCTGGTCGGCTGTGCGGGACTGTTTGGCATCTTGTATTATGTGTTCAATCAAACGGTATTTCCGCCTCATGAAGCGGTGATGGCCGAGGACAATACCCGTGCAATCGGGGAGCAGTTGTACACGCTGCATGTGATTCCTTTCGAGCTGGTTTCCGTCCTTCTGACGGTGGCCTTTATCGGTGCGATTGTGATTGCGAAGCGGGAGGAGGAACAATAATGGAACAAATGCTGGGCTCCTACCTGACGCTGGGTGCCATTCTGTTCTGCATTGGTCTGTATGGGGCCCTGTCCAAGAAAAATGCGGTCATTGTGCTGCTGTCCATTGAACTGATGCTGAATGCGGTCAATATTAACTTTGTTGCCTTTGCCAAATATGGACCCAATGCCAATTTGAGCGGGCAGATCTTCTCCTTGTTCAATATGACGATCGCAGCGGCTGAAGCAGCCGTAGGACTGGCTATTCTCATCTTGCTCTACCGGAACAAGGGAACGACCGATGTGGTCGATATGAATATGATGAAAAAATAGGGATGGAGGTGACAGGCAAATGGATATGTATGCACAATATGCGTGGCTCATCCCTCTCTTCCCGCTTCTTTCATTCATCGTGTTGACAGCTATGGGACGTCAAATGAAAATGGCAGGTCAAAGTATAAGCGTGGCCGCAATCGCGGGTTCTTTTATCTTGTCCCTGCTTGTTTTTTGGGAGAGACTGGGCACGGAGACGCAGGATTATACCTGGAACGGCTTTGAATGGCTTCGTTTTGGGGATGTTTCGATCTATATGGGGTTTGAGGTGACCAATCTCAATGCTTTGATGTTGGTCGTGGTCACGTTCGTTGCCTTGCTGGTGCAGGTATATTCCACCGCTTACATGAAGCATGACGAGCGGATTGTGGTCTATTACGGCTATATTTCACTTTTTACTTTCTCCATGCTGGCGCTGGTGTTGTCAGAAAATTTGCTTCAGATGTATATTTTCTGGGAGCTTGTGGGGCTCTGTTCTTTCTTGCTGGTGGGCTTCTGGTACCACAAACCGAGTGCGAGGGCAGCGGCGAAGAAAGCCTTCATCGTCACTCGGATTGGCGACGTCGGACTGTTTATCGGTATCTTGCTATTGTTGTGGCATCTGCCAGGAGGCAATCTAAGCTTTACGGCCATACATAATGGATTTTATGCCAATCAAGCAGGCATCTCCGAGACGGTCACGACCTGGATTGCCATTCTGATCTTTATCGGAGCCGTCGGTAAATCGGGTCAATTTCCGCTTCATACGTGGCTCCCTGATGCGATGGAGGGCCCAACCCCCATCAGTGCGCTCATTCATGCGGCTACGATGGTGGCTGCAGGGGTATTCCTTGTAGCGAAGACGTACGACATCTTCCTCGCGGCACCAATTGCGCTCGATACGGTGGCTTATGTAGGCGGATTTACGGCCATTTTCGCTGCGGTGATCGCGATTGCTCAAAATGATATCAAGCGGGTGTTGGCCTATTCGACGATCAGCCAGTTGGGCTACATGATGATGGCGCTTGGATTTGGCTCATCAGCGGCTTATACGGCCGGATTGTTTCACTTGACGACACATGCCTTTTTCAAAGCGCTGCTCTTTCTTGCAGCCGGCAGTGTGATTACGGCTCTGCATCACGAACAGAACATTTACAAAATGGGCGGACTGGGCAAGAAGATGAAGGTGACGATGACGACCTTTGCCATTGGAACGCTGGCCCTGGCTGGTGTGTTTCCATTTGCTGGATTCTGGTCAAAGGATGCGATATTGGTCGAGGCCTATCATCACAATCCGTTCCTGTTTGGCGTTGGTCTTCTGGCGGCTTTCTTTACAGCCTTCTATATGTCCAGATTGTTCTTCCTCGTCTTTACTGGACAGTCAAGAAGGGAGAATCAACATGGATCGGTCTCTCAGGTGAAGGAATCGCCCAAAGTGATGACGGTTCCGTTAATGGTGCTCGCGGTACTCGCCGTACTGGCTGGTGCGCTCTATATGCCAGGTAATCTATGGCTCGGTGAATGGCTCACTACGCGTGCAGAGGGTGAGCATGTGAATGTGCTGGTCATCGTGCTTTCCAATGCCGTCGCGCTGCTCGGACTGTTTGTCGGGTACAGACTGTATGGAAGGGCGCATGAACGCGATCCATTGGTACGGGCAGGCGGAGCGGTGCATCGCGTACTGGCACGCAAAGGGTATGTGGATGAAGCCTATGACTATGGTATGGTTCGTCCGCTGAAAGGACTGGGCAAAGGATTGGCCTGGTTCGACCATATGGTGATTGATGGTTTTGTCCGGGGCTCAGCGGCATTTGCAGTCTGGATAGGCAAGACGGGAACAAGAGCGCAGAATGGTCAGGTCCAAACCTATGGACTGCTTGTCCTGCTGGGGATCATGGTGATCATGCTGGCTGTTGCTGGAAGGAGGTTTATCGACCTTGGATAATCTGCCGTTGTTGTCGTGGATTACGCTGTCTCCGCTGCTGGGAATACTGATTCTCCTCTTTATTCCGAAGGATAAAGGAAAATGGATTAAAACAATCGGGATGGCGGCTGCTTTTCTGCCCTTGCTGTTTACCCTGATCTTATGGACCTCCTATGCGCCGGAACAAGCAGGGTTTCAATATGAGGAGAAGAGGACCTGGATCGAGGTGCCGCTGAATCGGGAAGCGGTTCCCCAGATTTTTATAGAGGGAGAGATGGCGAATGTCTCTTCGTTTGCCTATGAGTTTGACTATCATCTGGCGGTAGACGGACTTTCTCTGCCCCTTGTTTTCCTGACGGCACTCGTCAGCTTTATGGCTGCTTTTGCCGCTATGTACATCAAGAAACGGTGGAAGAGCTTCTATATCCTGTTTTTGCTGCTCCAGGTGGGCATGTTCGGAGTCTTTCTGGCCAAGGATCTCTTCTTGTTCTTTATCTTTTTTGAGATGGCCATCATTCCGACGTTCTTTCTGATTGGTATCTGGGGCTTCATGGATCGCGAGAAAGCGGCCAACAAGTTTCTTATCTATAACGGGGTGGGCTCGGCGATCTTGCTGATTGCCATTCTGCTGCTGGTGAATACGGCCGGTTTTTCTGTAGAAACCCTGCCAAAAACCGGGGATGAACCATTGCAGGCTGAAATGGTGTACCATGCAGACATGTCTGTCATCGCCTCCAACTTGACGAATCCGGATGCGTATGTGAATCAGGACCCGGAAAGTCTCAGTCAAAACCCGTTCTATATGAGTGAGAGCATGAAATGGACGCTGTTTCTGCTGCTGCTTATCGGTTTTGGTATTAAACTGCCGATATTCCCATTCCATACATGGATGCTCAAAGTGCATACGGAAGCGCCGTTTGCGGTGGTTATGATTCACTCAGGCATTTTATTGAAAATGGGTGCGTACGGTCTGATGCGATTCGGATACGGTTTTTTCCCAGAACAGGCTCAGGACGCAGCGATGGTCATCGCCATTCTCGGTGTGATCAATATTTTGTACGGTGCGTTGCTGGCCATGGTACAGAAGGAACTGCGTCTCGTGCTCGCCTATTCCAGTATTAGTCATATGGGGATTGTGCTGCTTGGACTGGCCGCGATGAATGCTGCCGGATATGAAGGGGCGGTTCTGCAACTGATCTCACACGGGTTGATCTCCGCCCTGTTGTTCCTGATCGTGGGGAGCTTTTATCAACGCACCCAAACGACAGAGCTCAGTCAATTGGGCGGAATGGCCAAATCGGCACCGTTCATGAGCGGACTGCTACTGCTGGCGGGTCTGGCCTCTCTCGGATTGCCGGGACTGTCCGGGTTCGTCGGGGAATTGCTGGCCTTTATCGGACTGTTCGGAGAAATGCGGGTGTTGGCGATTATCGCAGCGCTTGGTATTGTGCTGGCTGCCGTATATGTGCTGCGAGCCATCATGGCGATCACGTACGGACCAACATCCTCAGCTACAGAGGGAATGAAGGACGCTCGCTTTGCTGAGGCGCTGCCGATGATTATACTGGCTGGCATGATCATTTTGATCGGGATTTATCCGTACTGGCTTATCCATGTCATGGAACCAGCCATCCAAACGATGTTATCAGGGATAGGAGGGTAAGCCTGTGCGATTACAAGCATCTGATTTAACGTATTTGGGCCCGGAGCTGACACTGATTATCGCAGCCGTGCTGATTTCATTGATCGATCTGCTGATGCCGGGTCGGATGTCTCGAAAATGGCTAGGCTGGCTCACACTGGGTGCGCTGTTCGTCTCGGGTATCTTCACCGTGATGTCCATCTTGTCTCTCGGGGGCAATGAGCCGAAAGAAGCCATCATATTGCTCGGACAGAGTTACCGGATTGATGATTTCGCCCATTTGTTCAAGCTGCTGTTTCTGTCTGGGACTGTGTTGATTGTGCTGATGAGCATGGGCAGCATCCGGCAGGAAGGCATTCGACATGAAGGAGAATATTATTATCTGTACTTGCCGGCAGTGCTGGGTGCCTTCGTAATGGCCTCATCGGGCGATCTGATCACGCTCTTCGTCGGACTTGAGCTGCTGAGCATCACCTCGTACATTCTCGTTGCGATGAAGAAATCTGACAAGCGGTCCAATGAAGCGGCTTTTAAATATGTCGTCATGGGCGGTATAGCTTCAGCCTTTATTCTGTACGGTATGTCTTTTCTCTACGGCATGACGGGAAGCACGAGTCTGGCTGAACTGTCGGTCCATCTGCAAAAGCTGGATGAATCATTCCATGCGATGATCTATTTGAGCTTTTTCCTGATGCTGGCCGGCTTCGGAGTGAAGATTGCGGCCGCACCTTTCCATGCATGGTCACCGGATGTATACCAGGGTGCACCGACGCCAGTCACGGCATTTCTGGCGGTGATCTCCAAGGGCGCAGCCTTTGCCATGCTGTTTCGGATCGTATACAACGCTTACCTCGGTGTAGGGTATCGGGGTGTAGAGGAGCCGATGATCTCTGATGATTTGTTCCTGAGTCTGCTCATTCTGGCTGCGGTGGCGATGATTGTCGGGAATACGATGGCGCTGCGTCAGCATAACAGCAAGCGGCTCATGGCCTACTCAGGAATCGCCAATGCAGGTTATCTGCTCGTTCCGCTTGCGGTTCAGTTTCAGGGGCTTCATTACTCCGGAGTGAGTGAGCTCATCTATTATCTCGTCGCGTACGGGTTGATGAATATCGGAATGCTGGCCGTGATCATGCTGATGAGCCAGTCGGTGGGACACGGGGAACTGCGTGGTTTCTCCGGACTCTACTACCGCGCGCCATGGACGGCTGTTGCGACCCTGGTTCTCATTTTGTCCTTGGCCGGGTTGCCGATTACAGCCGGATTTTTCGGTAAACTGTACATTTTGCTCGGTGCCCTGCATACGAAGACGTATTGGCTGGCGGTCATTATGATTGTAACGAGCGTCATCTCCTACTTTTATTATTTTGGCATTGCCAGACAGATGTTCATGCGCTCGAACAGTGAGCGACAGGATGTGGCTCGCAATGGGTATTTACAGACCGTTATCTGGTTCTGTGCAGCCGCGACGGTCTTGCTGGGGCTCTTCCCGCAATGGATCATTGGCTGGATCTCAGATATCTTTCAGCTATCCTTTGATTTCTTTACGAACCGATAATGAATGACAATTAAATCCAACCGTTAAAAAGGCAAGGTCAGTCATGAACATATTCGTAAGCTCTCGCCAGCGCTGGTGCGGAGGTCTCACGATGTGTAAAGGCTTGACCTTGCTTTTTATTTTATCCAATAAGCCCCGGCACGCGCCAAATTAGGCGAATATCAACTTTTCTCTTTTTGAAAGCCCGTGGTACACTTACTCAGAGCGAATTTTACGGCTACTGGAAAAAATGACCTGTAAAAAAATCGAAACCTTTTGTAAGCAATTGAAGTAAAAGGTATAGAGATGATCCGCTACATAACAAATGCAAGATGAGATAAGATGAGATTTTGATGCGAGAGGGAAAGTTATGGCCACGGAATTGCCACTAAAATGTCATTGCTGTTTGGGATTGTGAAATATACAATGAATATGCATCGAGTGTGCGGGTTGAATGTGGAGCCATGCACGGAATCAGAGCATTACGTACTTCAAAATAAAAGAGGCATGCCATCATGGATAGAATGAAACAAAGAATCACCGTAGTCTGGACGCTGGTACTGACTTTAGCGCTTTCCACTCTGCTGTCATCTGTCGGACGTCAAGTATCGGCGATACCTCAAGAGCTTCCGACGGCTCTTCTGGAAGCCGAGGAGTTCATTGTTGGCTGGGAAGGAGACGTTCCGGAGGCATTTTGGTCTGAGGTTGAACTGATAGACTCTTTTCCGGAGATTGGGGCTTACACGGTGAAACTGCAGTCAGACATAGAGCGCAAGGAATGGCTGTATACGTGGCTGCATGCAGAACAGATGAAATACATTCAGCCCAATCATCCCGTAGAAATTTTGGGCAAACCGAATGATCCCTTGTACAGCAAGCAATCCTACTTGAAACAGATCGGAATGGAAAAAGCTTGGGACACGGTTCAATCTAACACGTCGATCAAGATCGCAGTGGTGGATACCGGCGTAGATCTGTACCATCCTGAGCTGAGCGGCAGACTGGCGCCCGGGGTAAACCTGGTCGACGCAGGTGCCCAGCCGATGGATGATAACGGTCATGGCACGAGTGTAGCCGGCATTATTGCCGCTGCGGGCAATAATAAACAGGGGACGACCGGCATCCTCTGGAACACGAAAATTATGCCAGTCAAGGTGATGGAAGCCGACGGATCTGGTGATGAGAACAAGCTCGGTCAAGGTATACGCTATGCGGTGGAAAACCAGGCCAAGATCATTGTACTGTCTCTCGGTCTATATAAATACTCGCCTTTTCTGAAAGACATTACGCAATATGCGGAAAGCTCGGGCGTGCTGCTGGTGGCGGCTTCCGGTAATGACGGAGATGATATTAAATACCCCGCTGCCTATCCGACGGTCATGGCTGTAGGAGGGGTAAGCTCCAGCAACGGCATCTTGGCAGAATCGAGCTTCGGGGATGAGCTGGATCTGGTTGCACCCTACCATGTGTATTCCACTGCCTTGGGCGGGGAATATGAACAGCGTTCCGGTACGTCCATGGCAGCGCCCCAGGTAGCGGCCGCAGCTGCGCTGATCTGGGCCGAGTACCCGCAGTTACGTCCGTATCAGGTACGTAATCTGTTGAAGCAGACCGCGCAAGATATTGGAGATCCAGGCTGGGATAAGCGAACGGGTTATGGCTTGCTTCGTGTGGATCAAGCGCTTGTGGCCGAACAGGCAGCGGATATTTTCGAGGAAAATGAGACGATTCAGTCTGCAAAGCGTCTGCGCATGTCGACGATGTCTACGGCCGTGCTGTCCGGAGGATCAGACAAAGACTGGTATCATATCCGTTCGGATTATAAAGGCAAGGTGAGCCTGAAGCTGAAGACAGCCTCACCGTCCTACCTGAGTCAAATTCAGGTTCGGGTCATTTCAGCAGCGGGCCAAACCGTTCATTTGTTTGAGGATGTCACGAAGCCCATGTCCTTCTCCATTACGTATGACATGTACGTAGAGGTCAGGGCGAAGAACGCGAAACTCAATGAATCGATCGTCTATCACCTCACCCCGGAGTTCAACATCTACAGCGACCAGTTCGAGAACAATGACCAGCAATTCAAGGCGTACTCCATGCCCGCGCGAAATATGACGATTAAAGGCACATTCCATCAAATGAATGATGTCGACTGGTTTGTCATCAATGTCGATCAGCCGGGTACATTGAAGCTGAAGTTGCTGCCAGATACGTATCGAATGGATGTGGCCTTTTCCGTGGCAAGAGAAGGGGAAAAGTTCGACTATCGGGACTTTGGCAACGACGGCGAAGGGGAATACAAGACGCTGGAAGATGTATTGCCGGGGAAATATTATGTCAAAATCACGAATGTCACCTACTCCAAGGACTCCTATCCTGTCGCAGGAGAATATATCTTTGCTGTCGAATATAATCAAAAGGTCGTCGATCCCAATGAGCCGAATGACAGATCCTACCAGGCGACGAAGTTGACGGCCAATTATCGCTATGAAGGTACGATTGACCCGCAAAATGACGTGGATTATTTCGAGTTTTCCTTGAAGGAAAAAAGCTATGTAAAGCTGAATTTGTCGAACATTCCGACCGATCGATTGATGGCCATGCGCGTGTATGACAGCAGTCAGAATCAGTTGTCTATGCAATTATCTGATCAAAAGATGAGTCAATTAAACTTTGAAAGGGTATTAAATAAGGGAACTTACACGATACGTCTTACGTCGAGTCAGTCCTTTTCCAATCAGACGTATTACCTGAAGCTGTCGACGGCGAAAATGGTAGGTGGTTTTAGAGACATTTCGGGACATTGGGCGGAAGCTTATATCTCGGACTTGTCGAAGCGTAATATTGTAAATGGGTATGACAATTATCAGTTCAAGCCTAACGGACAGGTAACGCGGGCAGAAGCAGTCGTGTTTTTCGCGAGAGCACTGAATCTGCAGAAGCCAACGACGATCGCCTTCCGCGATCTCTCGCCTACCCACTGGGCCTATAGCTCCGTGAGCAGAGCGGTCGAGGCCAACTTGATATCCGGCTATCCGGATGCGAGCTTTAAACCGAATCAACCCATTACGCGGGCTGAAATGTCCATCATGCTGATGAAGTCCCTGAACCTGAAAGGGAAAACCGCTTCAAAAAAACCATTTAAAGATGTATCTGTGAGCCACTGGGCCGCTAAAGCCATTACGGAATTAAAGAGCAAGGATTGGGTTTCCGGCTATGAGGATGGTACCTACAGGCCGAATGCCAATGCGACGCGTGCCGAGTTTTCAGCCCTTATTTACAGGCTGGTGAACGAAGATGCATAAGATCACTGTTTTACATGGGAAAAGGTTAAGAGCAGGCAAGGTCATGGACAGAGGTGAGACAGATGGCTGAAACATTGGCAAGAGAGGCTGCACAGGTCGGCCTTCTGTATATCCTCGTCCATCTGGTTTCCATTGTATGCGCGTGGTGGGCCCTCCTGTCTGTGCGCTTCGATGTCTTCCTTCGCAATCCGAAGGGAGCACAGGCGAAGATGCTACAGGTGATGCTGGCGGTGATCATAGGCTATCAATTTGCTCAGTTTGTCCTGGGCTACGCCGACTGGTCATCGTCGATCAAAGGGTTGTTTCAATAGTTCACTTTCAATCCATCATACGGTTTCCTCCGCGAGTCGCAAAATGAACCGAGCAGGAATAGATTGGCATTGAAAGGAGAACAATGAGGAGTAACACCCTCTCATACGTATGGAAACCAACGAAAGCTTTAACATTGCAAAAAAATGAACTGGAAATAAAAAACTTGCGCGGAGGGAACGACTATGAGCAAAATCATCGTCCGCGGCGGTAACCGACTAACAGGGAAGGTCAAGATCAGTGGTGCGAAAAATGCAGTGCTTCCGATTATTGCGGCTTCTCTATTAGGCGAAGAAGGAACGAGTGTTATCCATGAAGCACCGCCACTAGATGACGTCATGACAATTAGCAAGGTTCTAACATCCCTTGGGGTACATCTTACATATGAAGATGAGACCGTCACTGTAGATGCCTCACACCTGGAAACGGTTGAAGCCCCATATGAACTGGTTCGCAAAATGAGAGCTTCATTTCTTGTATTGGGTCCGCTGCTTGCCAGAAAAGGACACGCAAAGATTCCACTCCCTGGCGGATGTGCGATCGGGACACGACCGATTGATCAGCATCTGAAAGGGTTTGAAGCCATGGGTGCCAAGATTGACCTCGGTCATGGCTATATTGAAGCAAAGGTAGAAGGTCGCCTGAAAGGCGCTAAAATATACCTCGATGTGCCAAGTGTCGGTGCCACAGAAAATATTATGATGGCCGCTTCGCTTGCGGAGGGAACGACACTGATTGAAAATGCAGCCAAGGAGCCGGAAATTGTGGATTTGGCCAATTACCTGAACGGGATGGGGGCCAAAGTGCGCGGAGCCGGAACCGGCATGATTCGCATTGAAGGTGTCGAGAAAATGCATGGCATTACGCATACGGTCATTCCGGATCGTATTGAGGCAGGTACCTTTATGATTGCAGCGGCCATTACACGTGGAGATGTATATGTGGAAGGAGCCATTGCTGATCATCTGAAGCCGGTTGTCTCCAAGATGCAGGAAATGGGCATTACCGTCGAGGTAGATGAGAATGGTATCCGGGTGTGCGTTGATGAGCATCAGTCGTTAAAGCCGATTGATGTCAAGACATTACCTTACCCAGGATTCCCAACGGATATGCAGTCCCAGATGATGGCTTTGCAGCTCATTGCAGATGGCACGAGCATGATGACGGAAACCGTCTTCGAGAATCGCTTTATGCATGTGACTGAGTTCAAGAACATGAATGCGCAAATTAAAGTCGAGGGCAATACCGCGATTGTGTCCGGCAATCAGCGTCTGACTGGTGCGAAGGTCTGTGCAACGGATCTGAGGGCTGGTGCAGCTTTGATACTGGCTGGACTCGTGGCGGAAGGAAAGACGGAAATCAGCGACATTTATCATATTGACCGAGGATATATACAGATATGCGAAAAGTTTCAGGCGCTCGGTGGGAAAGTGGAGCGGGCAGAACCTGTACGGGAGAAGCAGACTGCGAAGCTGCTGGAAACCCCGGCTATTTTGCAGCCACAGCCTTCCTGGGCTTGAACGACAACTGTATCAGAATGTGAATGGAAGCCGTCCATGGGGGCGGTTTTTTTGTTGTACCTTCCTCCCTCCTGAATCTATAAACATACGAAAGATCGTTCTAGTCTATCAGCGGTGTACATAAAATGGATACTACCTCGGCCATGCAGAATCAAGCAGGAAGAAAGACAGACCAGACTGCATACCGTGAGTAGAGAAGCTGGATAGAGGAGAAAGGGAATAGGGATGAGAGCTGTGAATACGCGATGAAATGGAAGAGACCGTCAAGACAACGCAAATGGCGAAAACGGCGTCGCCTTGGTCTGCATGGACTGGGATGGATATGGGTCTTGCTCCTGATGACGATCTCGATTGGGGTTCCGTTTCTGATTGTCCAGCATACCGATCCGTTCGAGCAAGGAAAGACCGGTATACAGGGGAAGCAAGCGAAGGAAGCTGTCACGGAAATGGTGCTCATCGAGGAAGATCGCGACCCAGAGGTGACCGTTTATGTAACCAAACAAAAACGCATCGACACATTGTCCCTGGAACGCTATGTCAGAGGGGTCGTGGCAGCTGAAATGCCGATTTCATTTCAGCTGGAAGCGATGAAAGCGCAAGCGATCGCGGCGAGAACGTATATTATTCGCAGATTACATCATCAGGATAACAGTCAGGTTCCGGTGGAAGGCGCAATCGTGACCGATACGGTCTGGCATCAAGCCTTTGTGAGTGAGGAGGAACTAAAGCAAAGGTGGGGAACGCAATATACGGCTCACATGAACAAGCTGACCCGGGCCGTGAATGAAACGAGAGGCTGGATTGCCACCTATGAGGATCAGCCGATTGAAGCGGCCTTTTTCTCGACCAGCAATGGCTATACGGAAAATGCAGAGGATTACTGGAGTCAGGCAGTCCCTTATCTGAAAAGCGTGGCCAGTCCATGGGATGTGGACATATCCCCAAAGTATGAACAGCAGCTCAGTCTTCCGTATGAAGAGGTGAGAGAGAAACTCGGTCTGCCGCTGACACAGCGCGGAGGAGTGGCCGCTCCTGATTACCAGGTTCTCTCTGAGACGGCCGGACACCGGATTCGTGAAATCCGGATTGAAGGGAAGACGTTCACAGCCAGAGAGGTACGTGAACAGTTGGGATTGCCCTCCACGGATTTTGAATGGAAAAATGATCAGAATCATGTACAGATTACCTCATTCGGATACGGGCATGGTATCGGTATGAGTCAATATGGTGCAGAAGGTATGGCACGTGCTGGGAAGAGTGCGGAGGAGATTCTGAAGTACTACTATCAGGGGACCGAACTGCAAAAATTCTAGCAGGGCAAAGGTATAAAAGATCACCGAGTGGCAACAATGATTGCTGAGGTGATATAAACATGAATGAACAAAAACAAAAACAGGTAGAGAAGCAAGCGGAAGAAACAGCCACGAAAAAAGATGCAAGACCTCAGACTGCATCTGCATGGAAGAAGTTTTTCGGGAAAAAATGGGCATTCCCGGCAGCTTACATGGCAGCCGCAGCTATCATCTTAAGCATCATGTGGGCCTATCAAAGCTCGGAGCCTAACAGCATGACAGAGAATGAGTTCGGTCTCAATCTGGTAGAAAACGAGGAACTGGATGTGACCGCGCCGGGTGAAAATGAGGCCTTGCCTGTCACGACACCAGCGGAGCTGATGCAGTATCCGGTTACCGACATGACGATCATGGAGGTGGCGACACCGTTTTATGATCCTGCCGCTCAAGCCGAGGTCAAACAGTCCGCGATGATTCAGCTGGACGATACGTTTATGCCCAGCTCCGGCATCTCTCTGACAAGCAAGGATGACACTGAGTTTGAAGTCATCGCCGCCATGAGTGGTACCGTGACCAGAGTGGATCAGGTGCCATACCTTGGCAACCTGGTGGAAATCACACACGAAGACGGAGTCAAGTCCATTTACTCCAGTCTGGCCAACATTATGGTTGAGAGAGATCAGCAGGTAGATCAGGGTACGGTGCTGGCCTCTGCGGGACGCAATGAACTGCAGAAGGATCTGGGGGTTCATCTGCACTTCGAAATCCTGAAGGACGGTCAGCCCGTCAATCCGGAAACTTATATCGCTTCCGCATCGCAAGAAGAATCGATGTAACGTCCTCCGCGAGACATTTGCGAGCTTGCATGAGACATTCACGAGCTTACGTGAGGCATTCGCGAGGCATAATCAGACTCTGGACTTTTCCGGAGTCTTTTTTTTGTTTCGGATTCTTCGATGCACCTGCGTATAGCAAAAGCTTGTCTTGCTGTGATAGAAACAAAGATAGATCAACAGATAGATGTCTTGATAGGCCGGTATCCATCACGATGACGCAGTGATGAGGTATAAGCGTGAGAAATCAGCCATAAATGAAAGAAAAAAAGCTTGTCAGGCTTGGAAACAAAGAATATCTAGCCTTCCTACTCATATAATGTAGCAAATATCTTCGAGTAGGGAGGCGAGGGGAGTGCACGATTACATCAAGGAAAGGACCATAAAAATCGGCCGCTGCCTAGTGGAAACCAAGCATACGGTCCGAACCATTGCCAAGGAATTTGGAGTGTCCAAGAGCACGGTGCACAAGGACCTGACTGAACGATTGCCCGAGATCAACCCGGAATTAGCCAACCAGGTCAAGACCATTCTGGAATACCACAAGTCTATCCGTCATCTTAGGGGAGGAGAAGCAACGAAGATCAAGTACAAGAAAAAGACGCCGAGCAAAGATGAAAGCCTCGTACTCAAATAATGCAGGCCTGTGCAGACCGTTCTCTTCCAGAGGATACTCATCGCTCCACATACCGCTTCCTTGATGCTTTCGGGTCTCATGTCCTCATTTTGAACATGGGTTGAACACCGTACAAAGTTTTTGCGAGAAAATAAGAGGATTATTGACAAACATATCGAATTTTAGGTTATGATGTAGGAAAGTATAAGGAAGCTGCTTATACTTTCCCGTTTCCATGCAGCAAAGGGACGAGCAGCAGAAATCAGCGTTTATACATAATGGAAATGCGATACGAACGGATGATAAAGCGAAGTGGACTGTGACCATGGAAGCTGAATACATAGGCAGCAAGGGCTGAGGGATAGATAGGGAGGATAAGATGGATGTTTGCAAATGACATTGGAATCGACTTGGGGACGGCAAATGTACTAATCCACGTGAAGGGGAAGGGGGTTGTACTGGACGAGCCTTCCGTTGTGGCGATTGAGAGCGAGACGAAGAAAGTGCTTGCAGTCGGGGAAGAAGCGCGCCGGATGGTGGGGCGAACACCTGGCAATATTGTAGCGATCAGACCGCTGAAGGATGGGGTCATTGCCGATTTCGAGATTACAGAAATCATGCTGAAGCACTTTATCCAGAAAGTGGGCGGCAAGAAGTGGTACAGCCGTCCGCGCATTCTCATCTGTGCACCAACCAACATTACTTCTGTGGAGCAGAAGGCGATTCGGGAGGCTGCCGAGCGGAGCGGGGCGAAGGAAGTATTCCTGGAGGAGGAGCCCAAGGCTGCTGCCATCGGAGCAGGAATGGATATTTTTCAGCCCAGCGGAAATATGGTCGTGGATATCGGTGGCGGAACGACCGATGTAGCCGTGCTGTCCATGGGGGACATTGTGACGGCTTCCTCTCTGAAAATAGCCGGAGACCGGTTCGATACGTCGATCATGAAATATATTAAAGATAAATACAAGCTGCTTATTGGCGAGCGGACATCAGAGGATATCAAAATTAGAATCGCGACCGTCTACTCGGATGACCGCAAGGAGGAAATGGATATCCGCGGCCGTGATATGGTCAGCGGCCTGCCGCAAACGGTGACGATCTATTCCAACGAGATTCGGGACGCTCTATGGGACCCGATTTCCTCTATTATCTCATCGGCCAAAAGTGTGCTGGAACGAACCCCGCCTGAGCTGTCGGCAGATATTATTGATCGCGGTGTGATTCTGACTGGCGGAGGTGCCATGCTGCATGGCCTGGATCAGCTGATGGCAGAGGAACTCAAGGTACCGGTATTAATTGCTGAAGATCCGATGCATTGTGTGGTCAAAGGGACTGGACTGATGCTGGACAATTTGGACAAAGTATCGAAAAAGAAGTAGGAGGTTCCGCATATGCTGAGAGGACTGTATACCGCTGCATCCGGCTTGGTTACCCAACAAAGACGCCATGACACCATTACCACGAATATCTCGAATATCCAAACGCCCGGATACAAGGCACAGAACACAATGGTGCGCTCTTTTCCGGAGATGCTTCTTCACTTGATCGGGGATGAGCCGGCTTCGCGAGCCAATTCGACGATTGGCACGCTTCATAATGGGGTATATGCAGAAGAACTGGTGCATCAGTTTATGCAGGGCGATCTGGAACAAACAGGACGTCCGACTGATTTTGCTCTCGTCTCGCATATGACAGAAGTGGACGGTACGGCATATGCCTTCGATGCTTCGGGACAAGCTGTTACGGAAGATGGAGATACGCTTTATCAGCCACAGGCCTTTTTTGCAATAGAAGCAGGAGATGGTACGCAGCGTTATACTCGCAACGGCCAGTTCCAACTGACGAATGAAGGGATGCTGGTTCATGCCAGTGGTGCGCCTGTTCTGAATCGGAATGGGGAATCGGTCGTGTTAGGTGCTGATGCAGCCGGAATCGCCTATACGATGGATCGAGTTGCGGTATCTGAAGGCGGACTGCTCGTTGACAAAGCGACGGGACAAGCTATCAATGATGAGAACGGAGATCCCCTTGCGCTCGGTATCGCACAGATCAACAATCCGAACGAGCTGGTGTTGGAAGGGAATGGACTGTACCGGTTGGACAGCGAGGATGCAGAGGTTGCATTTGTAGCAGACACGAGTCAGGTGCAGGTGCTGCAGGGATATTCAGAGCGATCGAACGTGGATGCCGCTCGCTCGATGGTCGAGATGATGGAGGCGACTAGAGCGTATGAAGCCAATCAGAAGATGATTCAGTTCTATGATCGCAGCCTGGAAAAGACAGTCAGTGAAATCGGACGGGTCTAACACCGAGCATCCTACGGGAGGGATATCGATATGAATGGTTCACTCATTAACGCGCAAGTATCCATGCATGCTTTGCAGCGAAAGCTTGATCTGCTGTCCCATAACATTGCCAATGTAAACACAGCTGGATACAAGCGAAAAGACGCTACTTTCCATGATCTGCTCACTCGTTATCAAAGTCAGACGGATGATTTTGAGAAAGCGGGAAGAATGACCCCAATTGGCTTGAATATGGGGTCTGGAAGCCGCCTGGGTGTGGACTGGACAGACTTTAGCCAGGGAACACTGCAACAGACGGATCAGCCTTTTGATCTCGCGATTGAAGGGCCGGGCATGCTGGAAGTGCAGGTGGTGGGCTTTGATGCTGATGGCAATCGGCAAGATACGAGAGGCTTCGTCAGAGGCGGCAATCTGCAAATCACCGATACGAATCAGGGTCTAGCGTTAACCGACGGGAATGGACACTTTGTCGTTGGCATAGACGGCAACCCGATCGTATTGCCCGCTGACCGAAGAATCGTCATCGACGACAGTGGTCGAATTGAAGCGTACGATGATGCATCCGGTCAACCGCCTGTTCAGGTGGGTCAGCTGAAGATGGTGAAGGTGGAGAAGCCGGAGCGTCTGATTGCCTCGGGTGACAATCTGTATGTGCTGCCTGAAGATCCAGAGACGAATGGGCCCATGGCCGGGGTCATAACGGAAGCTGCATTATTGAATCTCCCCCAGTCTGAATGGATGAATCAGCAGGGACTTCGTATTCACCAGGGCTTTATGGAGCAATCTAATGTAGACTTGACCCGGGAGATGACGGAGCTGGTTTCTGTACAGCGAGCTTATCAGTTAAATGCGAGAGCTTTGTCCTCGTCCGATACATTGATGAACTTAGCAAACAACTTACGTGCGTAAGGTTGAAAAAGGAAGTTGAAGTCATGGTTGAACAAGAACAAAAAACGGTAAAGCCTGAACAGAAGTCTACCGCCCATGAAAAGCAAGAAATGCAAGATAAGCAGGGAAGACAGGAAAATCAGGGAGAACAGAAAGTACAGGGAAAGCAAAAAGCAGACAAGAAGAGTGATGGCACTCAGAAACAGCGGAAGAGGGTGCATCCGGGCATCAAATGGGGAAAGCGGCTGCTTGTCCCGACTTTGTGCTTGATTGCTTTGATGGCGGGGCTGTATGTCGGCTACGTGGTGATCGGAGCTGGCGATGCGGGAGATGTATGGAAGATGAGTACATGGAAGCATGTTTTCGATCTAATTTTTGCCGATTGACAGCAAGCATGAAGGTGAAACCAAACTCCTGCGTGTACATCATGGATGTCGCGGGAGTTTTCTTTTATTTTAGGGACATGTATAATGTTAGAAGAAAATGAAGCTTACCCGGGAGAGAAATGCCATGAATGCAGCTAATTTATTGACTCTCGTCCGCTTTCTGTTGATTCCGGTATATATCGGGTTGTTTTTTTTCGAAGCCTACTGGCTGGCGATCATGACGATCGCGCTGTCGGTCCTGACTGATATGGCTGATGGCTACGTGGCCAGAAAGTATGGTTTGATTACATATGTGGGCAGCATGCTGGACCCGCTGGCAGACAAGTGTATGATGCTGGCGATCGTATTTACCCTGTTCATGGGTGAGTTCATTCCATGGCAGGCAGCAGCTGCTTTTTTCATTCGAGATGCCGGGATGATTGTCGGATCACTATTGCTGCATGTTCAGGGCAAGCGGATGGCTGCTGCCAATCAGCTTGGGAAGGCAACGACGGTGTTGCTGTATACGGCAATTGTGCTCATTCTGATTCAGCCCCTATGGGGCGTAATCGTGCTCTGGGCAGCCATTGGACTGTCCTTTTTCGCCTCATATCGGTATTGGAACCAGGTACAGCAGATGAATCGTACTCAAACAGAGAAGCACAGCCCATGACGGAGCAAGCTGGCTTAAAATAAGCTAAGGAGCATATTTATAGGGAGTACCCTGTACAGATCTTGCAATGACTTGCACATCTATGCGTGATGCCAGATCGCCCTATAAATATGCTCTCTTATATCAACCCTCACTACTGCAGGTCATGAGGGGGACAGGTATAGTGTAACAGTCCTGTTGTGAAATTATGCGACAGCCTGCAAGGATCTGTAACATAGCTTCCCTTGTCCGTTCAGTCATTCGTATAAAATCCAAATTAAATTCTGTTAAAAAAACGAAGGAGATGAGCAAGTATGCTAAATGCACAGCAAATTCAGGAGATTTTGCCCCATCGCTATCCTTTTTTACTTGTAGACCGCATTGTAGAGGTGGATCCTGGCAAGCGGGCAGTCGGTCTTAAAAATGTAACGATCAACGAACCGTTTTTCGAAGGTCATTTTCCTGGACATCCGGTGATGCCCGGTGTATTGATCGTAGAAGCGCTGGCTCAGGTTGGTGGGGTTGCCATTTTGAGCATGGAGCAAAATAAAGGCAAGCTCGCCTTGTTTGCAGGCATTGATGGGGCCCGTTTCCGTCAACAGGTCGTCCCTGGGGACACGCTGAGACTGGAAGTGGAAATGACGCGGGTGAAAGGTCCGGTAGGCAAAGGAAAAGCCGTGGCTAAAGTCGAAGATAAAGTAGTGGCAGAAGGAGAGCTTATGTTTGCGCTCTATGATCGAACGTAGCAGCGGATCGGGAATGCCCTGCAAGGGTGCAGGGAGCTCTCATGCCGCGGGCTCAGAAGGTATGAGCTCTAAAGCCGTGAGCTCAGAAGCCTCGGGCTTTAAATATATAGAGGGAGTGAAGTGAGTATGTCCATGACGGTTGTGGATCAATATCAACAGTGGATGAATGACCCTGCGATTGATGAAGAAACCAAAACGGAGCTTCGCCGTATCGAAGGCAATGAGAAAGAAATTGAAGATCGTTTTTTTAAGGAACTTGAGTTCGGAACGGGCGGCCTGCGCGGAATTATTGGAGCCGGGACGAACCGTATGAACAAATATACAGTTGGAAAAGCAACCCAGGGCTTGACCCACTATCTGAACAAGCAATTCGCTCATGTCGAGACGCCGAAAGTTGCGATCGCATATGATTCCAGACATCAGTCGCCGGAGTTTGCACTGGAGGCTGCGTTAGTTTTGGCCGCCGGGGGCATCAAAGCGTATGTATTTGAAGCACTTCGACCAACTCCACAGCTTTCGTTCGCCGTGCGGGAACTGAAGGCTCAGGCTGGCATTGTCATTACAGCCAGTCACAATCCACCTGAATACAATGGCTATAAAGTGTACAATCAGCATGGTGGTCAGCTTGTTGTGGATGAAGCAAAAGCGGTCATTGCAGAGATTCAGCAGATTGCAGCATTTTCTTCTATCCAGAAGCTGTCCAGGGAAGCGGCCGAGGAACAGGGATCGTTGCACTGGATTGGCGAGGAGATGGATGAGAAATACATAGAGGCGGTTACGTCAGTCAGTTTGATGACCGATCAGGATCGCGCTGCACTCGAAGATCTCAAGGTGGTGTTTACCGCTCTTCATGGGACAGGGAGTACGCTTGTGCCACCTATCTTGAAGGCCATTGGCTGCAAACAGGTACATTCTGTTGCGGAGCAAGCCGATCCGGATGCGGATTTCTCCACGGTCAAGTCTCCAAACCCGGAAGAACGGGACGCCTTTGCGATTGCACTGCGTGATGCTCAGGAGTACGATGCCGATCTGATTATTGGGACGGACCCGGATGCAGATCGGATGGGTGCTGTAGTCAAAGATCAGTCCGGTGCTTATCAAATTCTAAGTGGCAATCAATCCGGTGCAATCATGGCAGAATATTTGCTCAGTCGCATGAAGGAGCGCGGCACGTTGCCTGAGAACGGCATGCTGATTAAAACGATCGTAACCAGTGAACTGGGTGCCAGCATTGCGAAGCATTACCAGGTTGAGACGATGGACACTTTGACCGGATTTAAATACATTGGCGAGAAAATGACACAGTTTGAACAGGATGGATCATACTTCTTCCTGTTTGGATATGAGGAAAGCTACGGATATTTGGCCGGGACATACGCGCGTGACAAGGATGCAATTATTGCATCGATGCTCATCGCAGAGGCCGCTGCCTACTATAAGGCACAGGGGAAAAGCTTGGTCGATGTATTGAACGAATTGTATGCGCAGCATGGGTATTATAAGGAGAAGCTGCAATCCATCACGCTGAAAGGAAAGAGCGGGATGGAGCTGATTCAGCAGATTATGGACGACTGGCGCCAGCAGCAGCCTGCTGAAATCGGTCCTCTGCAAGTGGCACAGGTCGAAGATTATGCGCAGGGTCTTCATGGTCTTCCGCGTGAGAATGTGCTCAAGTTCAAGTGCGCCGATGGTTCCTGGTTCTGCCTGCGTCCATCCGGTACGGAGCCAAAAATCAAAATTTATTTTTCTGTATGTCGAGATTCAGAAGCGGACAGTGCAAAAACGATGCAGGTGCTCGAAGATTATGTGATGAAGCGTGTCACGGATATGACTTCAACAAGCACATAATGCCCAATCCGCTCAACTATATGAAAGCACTTGTCGTCTATTAGGACAAAGTGATGATGCAACCTCTTTGAAGGCCGTCCTCAGGGTCGTGTCTTCGAAGAGGTTTTGCATGAATGAGCCTTCACCATGCGCGTCCATCGGTATCAATAGGGAATGATAGGAGTGGAAATCGTGTCAATGCTTCAAAAGTGGAACAAGCCTGTACAGCGATTGTTATGGGGGCTGGTCATCCTGGGGATGATCGCCTCGCTGCCGCTGATTGCGAATCGGTTAAATGTTGAACAGTCATCCAAAGGGGTAGAGATCGTCTTTGACTATACCGATCTGCTTACCATTGCCAAATTTGAATCGAATCCTGAGCCATTCATTGCGGACAAGCTGGTGGAACTGAAGCAATCCGGTGTCACCACCCTCGCACTGTATGAAAACTCGTTGACCGATTTCCAGAATCAGCATCTGTTAAAGGTCTACAGTCAGGAACAGGTAACCGATATGTTCGGAGACCCACGCATTGAAGCGACACAGTCTACGTACGTCCTGTTCAAGGATGAAGCCAGCTACGAGAGGCTGTTGCCTGTGATCGAGGAAGCTTTCGGGAACCGGGGCATTGATACCCGTCCCTGGGAGTGGCCGAATGGCACACCGGGACTCATCATTGAGGAAACACTGGAATCTGCGCGAATCGTACCGATGGCACCGGACTTTCAACTCGTATCAGACCTTCAGTCTGCCGGGTTTGAGATTGTGATGCGTCTGAGTGATGATCGTATGCTGGACACGGCCCAATTGGAGCAGTTGGTGCAGAAACTGGCTCGCTATGAGATCGACTGGATTGTGTTTGGTGGCGATGCGGTAACCGGTTATCAGGGGGAAGCTGAGCAAGGTACGCTCACTTCGTTGGCCACCTTTATGGCACAGTACGGGGTTGGATTTGGCCTGATTGAGACCGACCCCTCGAAGCCAGGTCAAAAAGGGACAGAGAAGCTGGCTTATTTGACCGATTATGAGGTTGTGCGCCTTCATTCCATTATGGAGAGAGAAACAAGCCAGTCAGCGAAAAGATTGGCAGACCGTATCGTACTTGCAGTGGAAGATCGGAATATTCGAATGATCTATTTGAATGCCGATGTATCCAGAGATATCGACAATGCCACTTATAAAAATACGTTGGAAAACCTTCAAACTGCCCTTTCCGGGGAACATGGCGCAGTAAAACGACTGGAGTCAGCCGGATTCGAGCTCGGACAGGCTGAGCCATTTGAAGGACAGTCTTCCAAGTGGGACAAGCCGCTGAAGTTGATCCTGCTCATTGGAGGCATTGCGCTCATCAGTCTGCTGGCAGGAAGCTTTTTCTCCGTGCTCGCTTTGCCTGTGTTTATGATTGGTTTGGTGGGTACAGCAGGCTTGTACGTTTTGTCGTCCAAACTGTTGTTACAGGCGATGGCACTCGGTGTGGGTATTGCCGCTCCTTCGTTAAGTGTCATTCTGATCATGCGTTCGTTACAAATGAATCGTGAGCATCACGGACAAAGCAGCGGAAACCGCTCCTCGGCCTCTATTTACGTGCAAGCGTTCATCAAGTTCTTAATTGCCTGCATGTTGACGGGTACGGCATTCTTTTATATGGCCGGATTGCTTAGCGGTATGACCTACTGGTTGCGGATTGATTTGTTCCGCGGTGTCAGCTTGCTGAAGCTGGCCCCCATCGCGATTGTCGGTGTGTATTATGTAGGCTTCGCTCATCAGCGAGGGACGGCACAGACGATGACCCAGCTCAAGCGTATTCTGTTTGCCAATATCAAAGTGATCTATGTCGTGGCTGCCGGCTTGTTGGGCGTGGTGATCTTGTATTACCTGTCTCGTGCAGGCAATGCAGGCCAGACTTTGCCGTTTGAAATGCAGTTCCGTACGTTCCTGGAGAATACCTTGCAAGTGCGTCCGCGTACTCAGGAATTTCTCATTGCACATCCGTTGTTTATCTTTGCGGCCTATATGGTCATGAAATATCGCAGCGGGCTGTATTTGTTCGTATTTGCGGTCATTGGCCAGCTATCGATGGTCAATACATTCACGCATTTGCATACACCTCTTCATATCTCGGCCATTCGAGTCGGGTATGGCATGTTGCTTGGAGCGCTCGTGAGTCTATTGTTGATTCTCGCATGGGAGCTGATTGTGGTGAAAGGGTGGAAGCAATGGAAGCTCAAACTAGGCGAGTCCTGATTTCTGGCTATTACGGCTTTCAAAATAGCGGGGACGAGGCAGTTCTTCACTCAATCCTCTATGCGCTGAAGGAGCAGGAAAGCGACAGCCTGCGCGTCATTCCGGTCGTTCTGTCCAATGATCCAGCGGAAACGACTCGTTTATATGGGGTGGAGGCAATTCCGCGAATGAATCCGAAAGCCCTGTGGAAGGCGATGAAGCAATCTGACGGACTGATCAGCGGGGGAGGCAGCCTGCTACAGGATGTGACGGGCTGGAAGACGATTCCTTATTATCTGATGATCATGCGGTTGGCGAAATGGCTGAAAAAGCCTGTATTCATTTACTCGCAAGGAATTGGTCCGGTTGGACGGCCTTTATTTCAAAAGCAGATTCGAAACGCGTTTAATAAGGCAGATTATATCTCTGTGCGTGATCCGGCCTCTGCGCAGTTGCTTGAACAATTCGGGGTGCGTCGAGATATCGAGATCGTACCTGATCCGGTGATGGGCATGCCGCTGATGAAGGAGCAAGTCGTTACGGAGGAGAATATCGACGATCGTTCCTTGAAGGCTGATAGCGGGAGTTACACGATTGGGATTTCCGTGCGGTACTGGAATGAGGACCGATCGGAACTGGAGCAGCTGGCACAGAGCATGTTCGAGCTTCAGAAGCGGGTGCCCCAGCCTTTGCAGTATCGCTTTCTGCCTTTTCATCTTCCTTCAGATGAACGGGCGTCTGAATACGTGCGGGATGCCTATTACCGGATATGTCAGGCACAAGATGTGAAGGCCAGGGAAGTCGAGATGTTCCATGGTTCCGAACACCCTGAGGAGATGGTCAGGCAGGTGGCGGCTTGTCAGTTGGTCATCGGTATGCGGCTTCATGCACTCATCTATGCGGCTTCCCAACATGTCCCAATGGCAGGCATCTCCTATGACCCGAAAATCGGCCATTTCCTTTCACAAATTGACATGGCACCCTTTGCTCGTACCGATGCATTTGATGCAGGTCAATTTGCGGGGAACAGTGCTGATCTGCTCAGGTCTCAAGGCGATTGGAAGCATAAGAGGAAACCTGTGCTGGAAGAGTTAAGGGAAAAATCTCGACAGCCAGCGAAACAAATTTACCATTTTTTTCGTCTAATGAAGTGAGGGTTATGATAACATGAGAAGTGAGTTGCCACAGGTACGCATATTTGACGTCCCCTTTTGCAAATGGGGTATGGAGCAAACGGTCGCTTATTTAACGGAGGCTGTGCAGAAACGAGATCCGCATCAGATCATTACAGCCAACCCGATCATGATTATGGAAGCGGTGGAAAAGCCGGCGTTTTTAAGAATTATGCAACAGGCTGATCTGGTGGTGCCAGACGGCGCAGGCGCAGTATGGGCTTCGCAAAAAATTGGACAGCCTGTCGCGGAACGGGTCGCTGGATTTGATTTACTCCATGAATTGATGCAGGTTGGGAACGATAAGGGGTGGAGCGTATTCTTGCTTGGCGCTGCACCTGAGATTGTGATGGAGACAGAGCGAAAGCTGAAAGAAAAATATCCTAACGTGCGTTTTGCAGGGGTACGAGATGGTTATTTTAAAGATGAGCAGGATGAAGCGGTCATTGAGCAAATTCAATCGGCTAAACCTGATCTGTTGTTTGTGGCCAGAGCGGCAGCCAATCAGGAACCCTGGATCGCCAAGTACAAGTCAAGGCTCGCTGTGCCCGTTATGATGGGAGTAGGCGGAAGCTTTGATGTGATTGCCGGCAAGCTGAAGCGGGCACCAAAGCCTTTTCAGCGACTGAGGCTGGAATGGTTGTACCGGTTGCTGCAGGAGCCAAAGCGGTATAAGCGCATGCTTGTTTTACCGAAATTTGCTGTGAAAGTCATCCGCGAGAAAGAGAACATGAAAAAGCAGTGAGTATTTGCATGAAAATCGATTGAAAACCGCCAAAAACCCTCAAAATGAATGTGGAGTTTCTGTCTCAAGGAGCGTATAATCTGATTTTGTCAGGTATAAATGACAGATAAACGATCAGGTACAGATGAGATGGAACCATTCCTGTTCAAACCGGAGAAAATTTAGAGGTGGATGAGAAATGAATGTTTTATTATATGTGTTAGGCTTTGCGGCTGCTTTTGCGGTATCGCTCATTTTAACGCCTTTTGTAAAAAGGTTCGCAGTATGGGTCGGTGCAGTCGATGCTCCGAATCACCGGAAAGTGCACACCCGAATTATGCCTCGGCTTGGCGGTGTGGCGATTTATCTTGCTTTTGCTGCCTCGTTTCTGATGATGATACCAGCCTTGGATGGCTATAAGGCGAATGCCGCCTGGGCGGTCCTGCTTGGAGGTTTCATTATTGTAGTTGTGGGTGCGCTGGATGACAAAATGGAGCTGTCACCGAAAGTGAAGCTGCTCGGCCAGCTCGCTGCTGCGCTGATTGTGGTATTCGGATTTGATCTCAAGGTGGATTTTGTCAATATTCCATTTGCATCTTCTCAAAATTTGGGTGAATGGCTGAGTATTCCACTTACGATTTTCTGGATTGTCGGTGTGACCAATGCCATCAACCTGATTGACGGGCTGGATGGTTTGGCTGCGGGGGTGTCCGCTATTGCGACAGCGACAACGCTGGTCATGGCTGTGATGATGGGCAATGTGACGGTGATTGTCCTTTGCGCATTGCTGCTGGGCAGTATTCTGGGCTTCCTTCTCTTCAATTTCCACCCGGCCAAGATTTTTATGGGTGATTCCGGATCGCTATTTCTTGGATTCAGCTTGGCGACCCTGTCCATTCTCGGTTTCAAGCAAGCGACTTTGGTATCTTTCGTCGTACCGCTTCTCGTGCTTGGTGTGCCGCTCTCGGATACGTTCTTTGCCATTATTCGTCGGATTTTAAATCGTACACCGATCTCGGTAGCAGATAAAAGCCATCTCCATCACTGCCTGTTGCAGTTAGGCTTCAGCCATCGTTCGACCGTATTGCTGATTTATGGCATTGCCATCTTCTTCGGCTTGTCCGCGATTGTATTAAGTCAACTGGCGTTGTGGATTTCCTTGATCGCACTTCCCATCTTGATACTGGCGCTTCATATTGGCGCAGAAGCGATTGGCATTTTCAGCAAAACGCGAAAGCCGATACTGAATTTGCTCAGAAAAGCGGGTATTAAAACAAGTCAGTTTATCGGTACTCGCTTAATGAAATAGCAAATGAAAAGCATGAAGAACAAATAGAAGATGAAGATCGGCCTCACGCTTTCATTGAGCGTGAGGTTTTTTTCAAGGAGGACGCAGATGGTCTTTCATTCCCCTAATTTCATTGTTTTTTTTGCGGTGCTTCTCTTGCTTTATTATGCGTTCCGGTCGATTCGCCTGCCGCTCTTGGTAATTGGCAATTTGCTGTTTTATGCGGCCTCGGGGCTTGGCATGCTGGTGGTATTCGTGAGTATGACGATACTGACTTTCGTTTGTGTACATGGCATGAAGCGCTGGAAAGGCTGGTTTTGGGTCGGCATTGTGCTGAACGTGGGCAATCTGGTTCTGTTTAAGTATACGCTTCTGTTATTTGATACGTGGGAGCAGCTTACCGGTGTGTCAGTGTGGGTGTATGATGCGTGGGCGACTTCTGTTGTCCTGCCAGTCGGCATCTCCTTTTATACGTTCCAGTTTCTCTCCTATTTAATCGATGTGAGAAGAGGACAGCTCATCCCGACCCGTTCGCTTATTCGTTTCTGGATATACATATCGTTCTTCCCTCAGCTCATTGCAGGGCCGATTATGCGGGGAGATGAGTTGGTGCCTCAATTGGAAGGTCTGAAGGATAAACGCATCCGTTTTGCCGACATGAAATACGGGATGGGTCTGTTTATGGTTGGCCTGCTCAAAAAAATTGCTTTGGCTGATCCACTGGCCAGTTATGTGAATCCGTTATTTGCGAAAGAAACGATGACTGCTGTTGAAGCGTGGCTGGCTGCATACGGATTTGGCTTTCAAATTTATTTTGATTTCTCTGCCTACAGTGACATGGCTTTGGGACTGGCGTGGATGATGGGCATTCGCCTTATCCTTAACTTTGACAGCCCTTATATAAGTGCAAATCCGTCTGAGTTCTGGCGCAGGTGGCATATTTCGTTGTCTCGCTGGATTCGTGACTATATATATATTGGACTCGGCGGCAATCGAAAGGGACCGGTTCGCGTTCAATTGAATTTGCTGGCTGCCATGCTGATCTCAGGATTGTGGCATGGTGCCATGTGGACCTTTGTTTTATGGGGTGGCTTGCACGGGGTGTTGCTCATTGTCCATCGCTGGTCATTGAAGCTCAACAGATGGCACGGTGTCCAAAAGATGCGGTTAAACGGCGTGTACCGGATCGCAGCCGTGTTTGTCTTTTTCCACATCATCATGTGGACATGGGTGTTCTTCCGGGCGGAGAGCTTTGGTCAGGCCATGGAGATGACGAGACTGATGCTCCAGGTGAACCCAGTGGCGTTAGTTCAGCATCCATTTATGATCGGTGTTGCAGCGCTGTCTGTGCTGCATGTGGTGGAATATGGGGTGCGCCATCATGAAAAGCTCGCTTCGAAGTGGTGGCATTTTGCTCCATTCCCTATCCGCAGTGCGGTATATACGGCCTTGCTGTTGCTGTTATTTTACTTGCAGAGGGGAGAAACGTATGAATTCATTTACTTCCAATTCTAGCAAGTCGCATGATGAAGAGAACAGACACACTTATCATGAGGATGGGCCTGATGATGGCGTGGTTAGACAAACCGTTGCTTCAAGCCAGGGACGGGCCTTGCGAAGATGGAGGCTGCGCAGTCTATTGGGAATAGTCGGTGTATTGGTGCTGCTCGTTCTGCTGGAGCTGACTTTGTTCCGCAATCTGGCTTTCTACGGGAAATCGCCAGGCTTTATCGGACAGTTGGCAGAGCTGGAAGCTTCTTTTGAAGCGACGCATGCACCAAACATTGAAGTGGCTATTTTTGGAGATTCGCTCGGATTGGATGCATTACGTCCGGATTTACTGGCGGATGCGGCTGGTATGAACGAAGAAGAAATTTTCAACTTCAGCATCAGCGGGGGTTCTGCCTATGATATGGCCAAGCTGTACCATCACTATGAAGCGTCGATGCCCGGCTTGAAAAAAGTTTTAATCGTAGTAAATGAGCATCAATTCAACAACCTGGAAGCGGCTTCGGATATCAAGTTTAAATTTTTCGCAGGCCTCCAGGATCGTCTGGATGTCATGAATACGCAAAATTATGGCGATCTCTTGCTCGGTTGGATGTTGAAGTCCTATGATATGCGCAGCATCTGGAAGAAGATGCTGGAGAAGTATGAGAGCGGGGATTTGCGTGAAGCGGCTCCCGTGTATGAAGGCGGGCTGCCACCCGTCACCTGGTCTCCAAAGGAATATCGTGAGCCAGCGTATGCAAAGAAAGTCGCACAGCGCTGGTTTGAAAATTATGAGATCGAGGGAATCCGAACCGATAAGTTCGGGGAGATGCTGGCAGCCATGTCTGAGCGAGACCTGGAGGTGGTGGTCATCCGTTTGCCAAGAAGTGAGGCCTTCGAAACGTATACGGCTGTGCACTATGCGGATGAGCAGCAAGCTTTCCAATCTCACGTAGCGGAAACTGCGAAGCTCACAGGAGCGGTCAGTGTGGTACTACCCCAGGAACTGCTCACATACCCAAATCATTTTCGCGATGTGAATCATGTGAACCCGGAAGGTGCGAAAGTCGTCAGTTCTTATGTGGCCGAACGTTGGCTGGAGGAACAATAAGGTTGTACAAGAAATGAGACTCCATTTGCTATTGTCAACAGGGATTGATTGGGTAGATTGCGACAGGCTTGGAAAATCTTTAACAATGACGAAATCTAAGGCAACGTGTATACTAGGAATCGTAGTCGGGAAAAGAAAGAGACTGAGGTGTTGCCAAGGGGTAACCGTGTTAGGACTTGGAAACGGGTTTCTGGCAGATATCTGGGGTAAGAAAAAGAATCTTTTAATCGGTAACTAAAAACTTTTTTGGAACCTCCGCAACTTTTTCGAAACCGGCGCGTTTAATAAGATGTGAATGAAAACAAAGAGGGTTAGGAAAAGTTTTCAATAAACTCTTTACGATGAATAAGTGCCATTGTATAATGTTATAGTGGTGTTCATCGGTCTATGAATCTAGTTAACTAGTTTCTGTAACGGTCACGCTGTTGCAGACTTCTTTTACAATATATATGGTGCTCAACTCTGGAAAGGGGGTGACTCGACAATGAGAGAACCGAGCTATCCAATTGATTTATCTAAGAAAGACTCTCACAAACCGAAAGATATACGAGGAGGAGAAAGAAAGGTTATGAAAAAAAGTTTATCTCTGGTACTTGCAGCATCCCTAGTAGCTTCCGCATTCGCTGGTTCCGCTAGCGCAGCAAGCGAAATGACTGCAATGGAAAAGTTTGAAGCACTGAAAGCACAAGGTATCTTCGCAGGTAGAGCGAACGGTGATGCAGATCTTGACGCTCAAATGACTCGCGCTGAGTTCGCTCGCGTAGGTGGTCTTTTGAAAGGTCTTGATGTAGACGCTGAGCCTTCTACAAATTCTTTCACAGACGTAAGCGCTGACGCTTGGTACTACGAGGAAATCGAAGCTGCTAATGCTGCTGGTTTCATGCAAGGTTACGGCAACGGCAAATTCCTTCCAAGTGACAACGTAAAGACAGAGGAAATGGCAAGAGTATTGGTTGACATTCTTGGTCTTGAAGTAGACGCTGATGCTGAAGTAACAGGTAAAGTTTCTGATTGGGCAAAAGGCTATGTTGCAGCTGCAATCAAAGCTGGCATTATCGATTCTTCTGATGACTACACACAACCAGCTCTTCGTTCTGAGCTTGTATCTTCTTCCTATGTAGTAAACGAAGTTCAGAATCCAGAGCAAGCTGTAGCGATTACTCTTGCAGGAGCTAAGAAGTTTGAAGTGAGTTTCACTGAAGCTGTGGATACTGCTAATGTGAAAGCAACAGTTAAAAAGGGCGACAATACTGTAGCGCTTAAATCCGAATGGAATGAAGCGAAAAACGTATTGACTCTAAGCCGCAGCATTAACCTGGATGCTGGTGAATATACTGTGACAGTTTCAGGAGTGGCGAACGTTGAAGACACTACTAAAACCTTCACTGTAGCACCAGAAAGAATCGACGCAGTTAATTTGGAAGATGTAGCATACAAGACTACACTTCCAGCTGGTGGAGTTGTAGATGCTGAAGTTGCCTATAAGCTTGTAAACCAGTATGGCGAAGATATTACATCTTCTATTAACAAATCCGATCTTGTTGCGACTACTAGCTCAGGAGCGATTGAAGTTGGCGATTCAAGCGGTAAAGCGAATGGAGTTTTAGAAATCTCCGATCTGCCAGAAGCTAAAGAAGAAATTACAGTATCTATTGTGGATAAAGTAAACGGAAACAGTGCTCGTAAAACTGTTCAAGTAAAAGATCAAAAAGTAGTTGAGGATGTAACGATTCAAGCTCCGGAACTGAAAGACGGAAAAACTGCTCTTGAAGCTGGTGTGAATGATTATAAACTTCCTTACACTGCTAAAGATCAATTTGGTAATGACATTAAAGTTACTGATTTGAGTAAATTGACTTTTATCTCTTCAAACAGCACAGCGTTTACTCCAGACGTTACAACAAATATTACCTTAGATGCAGATAAAAACATTCTTATTGATTTCCCTTCATTTGAAGGACCTCAAGAAGTAAAATTGACTGTAATTGTAAATCGCTCTGGAGAGTCCTCCAGTGTTACATTTACAGTTAACGGTACTGCTACAGCAGAAGTTCCTACTCTAGTTTTGCCTGAAGGTCGTTTTAGCGGAACTGATTATAAAGTTCAGCTTCAAGTAAAAGACCAATATGGTAATGACATGAAGGCAGAAGATATTGTAACGGCTTATACTAACAATAAATTTACTTTGTCTTCTGGAAATACTAGCAAGTTTACTGTAGCTGGTGTCGAGAAAGACGGTGAAAAAGCAGTTGTTAGGTTGTTACCTGTCAATATAAGCTCAGAGCGTCAAACAGGTTCTGCAGTATTAACGGTAACTGTTAACAAATCAGGAAAAACTGCTTCTACAACAGTTAACGTGGTTGAAGCTCAGAAACCGACTGCATTTACACTTGACGCTAGCGTAACGCATGCTGTTTATAACGCAGACTTGACTCTTAAGGGTAAGTTTACGGATCAATATGGCGAAGAAATCAAAACTTCTGACAATGATGTAGTATTTGAAACTTCCGATGCTACTGCGTATGCTGCACCGAACGATACAGATGTTACAACTTTTGCCGATGCAGGAGTTACGTTCACTGCGTTGAAAGCTAACAGCAGTTCGAAAATTACTGTGAAGCTGAAAAATGCAAGCAATCAAGTAATTGATAGCAGAGAAGTAACTTTGACGACTGTTAAAAATGATGCTGCATTGACTTACTCCGTAGAAGAAGTTGGTACTATTGCTGACGAAGCCGCTGGTATTGTCTCAAACGAGTATGCTAAAAAAGTGGTTGTAATGGGTACTGACGCTTCCGGAAATAAAGTTGCACTCAAAGATCCAATTGTAGAAGTAGTTCCAGTCGACACTAGCATTGTTGTTGCAGCTGTGGATGGATCTGATTGGAAATTAGCTGCACAAGATACGGATGAAAACAAAGAAACAGTTGTAAATGTTCGTATTAAGACTCCAACTGGAAATCTGTTGAACAAGCAAGTAACAGTAAAAGTATCTAAAGATGCTCCAAAAGCAGTTGAGTTGAAGTCGAAAGATGACAAGACTGAGATTGCTATCAATGCAAATGCATCTTACAGCTTTGCTGACTTCTTTGATACAGACAACTCATTGTCCTTCATCATTAAAGATCAGTTTGGTGTTGAAAACTACAGCGATGTAGTAAACAATGCAGCTGTATTTGTAACTAATAAAGAGACTAATGTGTTGACTAAAGTTACAGGAACTTATAATTTTGAAGCTGGTAAAGAGTATAAGGTAACAGTTGTTGCTGGCGACAAACAAATGGAAGTAACTGTAAAAGTTAACCCATCAGTATAATTAAAATCAAGTAGTAAAAAATCCCCGGTTGGTACCGGGGATTTTTTGTGCTTTAATAATATAAATAGTATAGATAGTTGTTAATCCTATAGATTGACTAGAAAACTTATAGGTGAATAATAGAAGTTTCATCTAGCCAACTTACTCTCAACTAATAAAGATTTAAATAAGCAGAAACATAATAGATGACTTAAGCGTCTATTACATATAAGTGAATAAAAAGGAGAGTCGTAGATGAAAGAGGAAATGCGAAACAAAGAAAATCAGTTGGAGAGGTTTGAGGCACATTTAATGATTAGAGAGTATGTTAACACAGGAGTTTCTAGAAAGCATAGAATAAAACAAGGCAATTATAGACTATTGAATAAGATTAGTAGTATTACAATTGTGCTTATATTATTAGCAACCACTTTACTTGGATCATTTAGTGTCGCACAGCAGGCTTATTCGGCTTCAGACACACTAAAATTAGGATCAATTTTATTCAATAATCAGAAAGCTAAAGTTATCTTTACAAATATGTTAGCTTTTCAAGCAGAAAACAAACAAATCGTCAGCTTCAATGCAGAAATTCAGAACTTCTCTAACCAGGAAATTAACTTTATTGATTATTGGGTGAAATTAAAATCAATGGATGGTGTGAATTATCCGGTTTCACTAATCGAATCTGACAAAAACAAGAATGTAATAAACCCTAAATCAAGTCAAGTATTTACTTTTTATGCTTACACTGATTCTTCTGTAAATATAAAAAATTTAAAAGTTCAGTTTATCAAGTGGGATTTCTCAATGGCCAATTATGAGCGTGTGTTGGGAAGTGTGGCGATCCCTAATAAATATGCAACTGTTATGCCGTTAAAACAAGCTGTTACAATTGTTAATCAAAGCCGAAAATTTGATGTTAAGGTAACAAGCAGCGAAATTATTAGCCTGGAGTCCAAAAATGCGGTTCAAATTAAGCTTAGTGCCAAGAATAATGGAAAAAGCAGTGTTGTGCTACCTGAAATGAAATTCTACATACAGACAACAGCAGGATTATTGTATGACTTAACACCAGATAGAGAAATGAATATGAGTCTGCAGCCAATGATGACGGAAAACTTCATTTTGACGGGTTCAACTCCACCTAATATTCATCATGCACAATCAAGGTTGGTGATTACACGGAAAGATGGTGAGGTAGAACTGCCGTTGACTACGATGCAGATCGAGTTAAAGAAGGAAATACAGGATCCTATTTCTGACAAGAAAGTTATAAGTATGGATAACGGTAAAATGGAAGCTTGGGTTTCTGGTGTAACACGACGAATAATGACAGATAAGCTGGATCAGGTTGAGGTTGGCCTCGATGTTAAGAACATTGGTCAGCAAAATTTAAAGTTTCCACAATATAAATATATTTTGAAGTCTGATACTGGCTTAATGTATGTGCTTGAAGCAGAAGCAGATATTACCTCGGTATCTCCTCTAGTTACTCAGAGGCTGATACTCAAGACAGAGCTACCGAATGAAGTGAAGACAGAGAATGTCCAAATTCTCATTCAAACGGTAAACGAAAACCAAAGTGAGAACTATACCGTAGCGAAATTCAAAACAATGGTGTCAAATAGAGTGACAACCGAATCAATTGCAGCTGGCATAGAGTATGAATACACGAATCAAAACGGTGTATATGGAGTTACTTTAGCTGAAGTAGAGCGTTTGCCGCTTGCCGATGAAGACATAGTACATGCAAGCTTCACAATAGAGAATAAAGATGTTCAGTACTTGCCTATCCCACAGCTTACAGGATCCTTCAAATTAAATCAGGTGAGTGTCAATCATGATCAAACGGTGCTTGTACAACATGACAGTATTGTTGGAATTGAACCGGGACAAAACGTAAAAGTATCTCTGTATACCAAAATACCGTATACCTACAATGCTAATGAGATCATGGTGACACTTAACGAAAAACTTGAGGAGACGGAGGCACTTATACAAAACTTCAAATCCTCTACGGTTGTCACACAATTTGACTCGATTGAATTTGGAGATACATTAAAAATTGATAATATCGGAAGCCGAGCAAATGTAACGGTGAAGACAGTTAATACTTTGACTAAAGGAAATAGCAAACTTATCTATGCATTAGTTGAGGTGGAGAATTTAGAACGCAGACAATCTAATATTCCGACGCTTGCAGCACAGTTAATGACCAACGATGAATTATACTTCCCTATGCAAGTTAGTAAGGTAGAGGAAAAGGTAAATCCCCTTAGCAAAGTGCTTCTTGGAATGTGGACAGTTGTTCCGGATGGTCTGACAACCTCAAATACGGCGATTATTATAGGTGAAAAGCTTGATGATAAAGGAACGTATTTAAATGCAAGCGCAATGCTGATTCCGATAAGCGGTAAAGTCGCTAGTAACATCATGGTAAATATGGATGTTTTTCCTAATACATTGAGCGTGTATAACATTAAAGGTGACCTTCCTGGAAAGACGATTAGCTTCAATATGGAGTGGAAGAGCTTTGAATACTATCAGGTTCTTCCAGAAGAAAGTAAAATTACGGTTGAATTCAAACAAGGAGCGGCAGAATATTCGAAGTCCTATAATATTCATGAAGACATGGAATTTGGTTTAATGAAGGAAACATTAGTATTAGACGTTGCAGATCTGTATTCTAAAATGGATTCGAGTAGTCAATTTAAATTTAGAGTTCACATTGAATTGAATGGCTATAAGCGGTTAATTGGAGAGCGTACAGTAGATTGGCTGTAGAGTACTAAGGTTAGGACTGACTACATAGCAGGAGACAACTCAAAACACCTTCAAGATACTAACACCATCTCGTAAGATTTGGGAGTATCTTTGTAGGTGTTTTTACATTAGCAACTGCAATTGGCAACTGTAAATCCGATTAGATGAAGCATCTCATCATCATTAGTCTTTATATAAGCAGCGAGTTTGGTTAGGTTAATGGATCGTTTCTCCAGGTTCTTCATGTCCAGCAGGATGTTATATAGTTATGGTGCTACAAGATGTCAAGACAGTTTTTTAATAAAGCTAAGATGTGAAAAAAGGTACAATGTTATTTGAGTAGGTACAGATTGTGTAACATCAATGATCAGATTAGATGGGATTAATGGATTATAGTGCATCTTATTGATGTCCTCTCATGGAGGACGCAGTCCAAGCGGAGGCGCGGGAGCTTATTCACTTGGGGATAATGCTACTCGACGGTTATACACATCAAATGGCGTATTCTCATTGAGCGATTGATGAGGCAAATAATGATTGTGCAAGTTAATATACTTCTCTACGCCTCGTCTTGTTTCTTGCGGGCTGTCCCTTGCTAAATGCCCGTTTCATCGTCTCCATGACGAATCCGATCTCCAGGCTTTGATCTAGCTGCCAAACGATGATGTAACGGCAAAACCAGTCCATGACGGCTTATAGATTCATCCAACCGCGCTTCATGCGAAGTGAATAAGAGATGGGGCGTAGTCGGACTATTTCCCCATCTTTCTTTCCCGAACCGGACTTGCACCTCTCAGCGCATCCGGCTCTCCATTTAAGTGTTGCTCAATGCAGAGGAGACTACGTCATAATAGGATTCAATTGTACGATGTTTCTCTGAACGCAGGATGTATGGGTTCTCCGCAGGAGTGCGCCATGTGAACCAGCTTTTACGGCTAGTTATTAGACTTCTCAGCGGTAGTTCTCCATAGAATCCTAGGCTGTTTCAACCTTGCATTACCCAGATTTTAGCCTTGCTTTCTCTGGGGATCGGACATATTCTCTCATCAATGATCGGAATCCGCGCTTGTACTTTCGTGCATGCCAATAGCAGAGTTTCCAGAAAGCCGAGCGATCTACTTTACTGTATATCGTCGCGGTATGGTCTGTGTATAGAAAGAAGTTTGCTCATCCCGCAAGTTGTCGGTTCAGGCTTTCGACCAAATCCATGGTGTTTATACCGAAATTCCCTGACAGTTGCTTGACTAATTTCTCTGTGAAACGGCGGTATTTATCCCAAGGAATAGAAGATACAGGTCGCATTCGTCCTTTGGCTCCACGCTTGCGAATAATTCAGTGACCAAGGAAAAAAAATCCGTCATTCACGTGCGTAATAAGTGTTTATCCATATTCAGATTGACTTTCAGCCGATCTTCTAGAAATGAACGACATGCTTCTCGCACTTCGTCAGCGTGTGCCTTAGTTCCTTTGACCACCACCACTAGGTAAGTAGCCCGAGGGAATCGCACCCTCAGGCTCTCTCAGAACCGGACTTGAACCTCTCGGCTCATCCGGCTCCCATTATCCAGCCGCAGGCAGTACACCTAACTGCCAGTGCGCAAATAGTTCAGGAAGATTCTGTGCTAATCGGCCATGCCAATGTATCGCCCTCGTCTTGTGTCTCGCCAGTTTCTTGTACTTCCTTCTAGCCCAGTGGGCAAGCGCCATGTTCATATGACGAAATACAGGGTACAATTGTGACTTGTAGAAGTGTCTGTAATAGTTGAGCCATCCTCTTATCGATGCATTGAACATCCTCGACAAATCGTGTATCGTGATATCGGGTTTCATATGCATGCGCCAACCCCTTATCGTTTGCCTCATCGCTTTACACGCCTTGTTGCTTACTGCCGGTGTAAAGTTGATGAAGAACTTGCCATGCCTGTTCTTCGACCTTCTTAGTCGAAAGGTGTATCCCAAGAAGTCAAACTTGATCTCGGGATAATCCCCTTTACGGTCATCATCCTTACAATAGACAATTCGGGTTTTCTCCGGATGCAGTTCAAGTTTGCATTGAGCGAACCTCTCTTTGAGCTTCTCTAGCAGTTGTTCAGCTTCTTCTTTCGTCCGGCAGTGAATGACTGCATCATCTTCATATCTTGCCCACGGATTCCTTGGATGTTCAATACCCATCCACTTATCAAACGTGTAATGCATGAGCAGATTGGCAAGCACCGGACTGATGACTCCGCCTTGCGGTGTGTCGGAGTTTCTTTCTATGATGTCTCCATTCTTCATTTGAAACGGAGTTTTCAACCATCTTTCGATGTAGAGAATAACCCACACACAGTCCGTATGCTTCTTTACTGCTTTCATAAGTAGCTCATGATCGATGTTGTCGAATAAACCCTTGATGTCAAACTCCAACACCCAGTTGTATCGCCAGCATCGGGTTCTTGTGACTCGTATGGCATCAATAGCGGATTTTCCCGGTCTGTACCCATAGGAGTCTGGATGGAAAATCGGCTCCACCATCGGTTCAAAATACAGTTTAGCTGTCATTTGCGTAATGCGATCCGAAACGGTCGGCACTCCCAATATCCTTACGCCGCCATTCTTTTTCGGTATTTCTACCGCTTTGATTGGCGGAGGAAAGTAACTTCCCGAGGACATACGGTTCCAAATTTTATAGAGGTTTTTCTTCAGATTGGTTTCAAACTTTTGGATCGATTCCTCATCGGCACCTACCGAACCTTTATTGGCTTTGACGAGCTCATATGCTTCCCATACTTTGTGCTTTGAGATTTCATACGACTTTGCTTTGTCCATTTGTTCCTCCCACTTTCGCGGTTGACTCATTTTCAGAACTGGATAACACAGCCCCTTGGCTCCGCCACCTTTTCAGTGGGTTCATTGCTACTACGGGCTATCCCGCCCTATACTCTGCATCTGTACTTTCATCCTTACGGGGTTTCCACTTGGATTTTTCCATTAGCATCAGAGTCGTAGGTTCCCACGTTCCGTACAAAAGCCTGTGCTACGTTCACGCGGCCTTCATGCCGGTCACCATCTGGACAGTAGGCAGGTTTCCTCCAGACTTATCCTAGACCAACGACTCCCTTCTGGTTTTGATGACGTCCCTACGCTTTCGACATTTTGTCAGTCACTGACTTGTGTTCGTCTCCGTAACACTCCTCGCTTCCATCCACTGATCGAATTCGTGTAACATAATATTGGATAGGAGCTGTGATATGACACCGCCTTGTGGAATTCCTTCACTAGAGGCTCGGAATAATCCGCGATCTACACACCCTGTCTTTAGGATTTTCCATAGTAATGCAAGGAAGCGATGATCGGAGATGCGTTTACGGACTGCCTTCATCAGCAACCGATGATGAACGGTATCCAAGTAGCTGGCCAAATCGCCTTCTATGACCCATCGACCTGCAGTTGCATCTGTACGATCATTTCCATCCTGTAGTTGCATCTTGATCGTTCGAATGGCATGATGGACGCTTCGCGCAGGCCTGAATCCGTAGGATTGAGGGTGAAAGTCGCTCTCCCAGATCGGTTGCATAACCATGACCATCGCACGTTGCACGATACGATCTCGAAGACAAGGAATGCCAAACGGCCTAAGTTTGCCGTTAGCATTTGGGATATATACGCGCCGCGCAGGTCGCGGACAGTACGTTCCCGTCAGCAATTCATGCAGTAGATTGTCTAGTTCAAGATCAAGCATTTCTTCCATCCTGTTCATCTTGATGCCATCTACACCAGGTGTTCGGGCACCACTTGAGGCCAGAGCAATGCTAGCCGCTTCGTTGAGCCAAGTCTTGTTTGCAATAAGTCTTAGGAGTCGGTCGAACTTACGTTCTTTGTTTTCTGTTGCCCATGTCGCCAGTTTGCTTTGCATTTCACTGATTATCAAAGGTCTTCACCTCACTAGGGTCAGTTAATAGGCCGAGCAAACCACTTAAACTGCCTCCCTTCGCCATGTAACCGGCTTTCCCGATCTCGGACTACTACGGAGGCTCCGTCATCCTGCATAGCATCGGGGAACTCACTCCCTTGGCATCCATGCAGACTTTCCCAAATTCACATGCTGGACTTCACACAAGGGTTAGGCTGCCTATCGCAGTCTTTATCCTTGCTTTCTGCAAGTCGTCGCGGACATCACGATCTAGCGGTGCACTCCTCATGAATCCCTGTCAATTAACCTAGATGTTTAACCGACATTTGTGAATTCAGTCAATGCGGCTAACGGAAATTAAGTCCGTGTACTGCCTGTTAAGCGATGTAGGCAGGGGTGACATTTCAACCCTCAGATGCGGTTTAATAGGTTCGTGTTCCTCAACCTTCCCATGCTCAGTCTAAAGACTCATCTTGGCGTAATCGCTTCGCCGCAAGTCCCGTTTCCCACGGACTACGTCACCTTGCCAGTGTCGGCAAGTCACCGCCGCTTCGGCTCACTCCCCATCGCAGCAGGGAAAGGACATGTCTGTATAAAAACTACATTTATTACAAACATGTTCAAGTAACTTTATTCCACTGAGGGAACTTGTTAGATGGGCGTACTGTAGGTAATATCTACACTCCAGACCGACCTGATTGGGTTCGGTGATCTTCAAGCCTCTGAGTAAATAGGGATATATTCGGTGCTGCAGATTTCGACCGGGATATACAGCCATGATGCCCATTTCCCGCATGTAGATCCTTACCGTATTGTTATGAATGACATCCCCCTCACGATTCATAATGGTTACAATCGTTCGATAACCCATGAACGTATGCTGTGTATATATTTCATCAATCCGGTGTTTGAGGCGGATTTCCTCCGGGGAGGGAGGCACCGGTTTGTAGTACAAGCTGCTACGATTGAGGCTGAGTAGATCTGCTTGTATCGTGATAGGCAGGTTGGGGTGATGCCAGTCTATGAGATCTATACGTTCTTACGGGGACGTTCATTGCCCAAATTTTTTTGAGCGACGACTATTGAGTCGTCAGTATCCCGACCTCGGCGTAGAGTTCTTTGATATGATTCTCGTATTCTTGCTTCATTTTCGTGATGCCTTTCCGATCATCTACGAAGAGCTGAGAGAGGTTCTGAATGGCATCAGCTTTTCACCGGTTGAAGACATTCGAGTGAATACCCTGTTCCGATGCCAGCTGGGAAACGGACTTTTTTTCCTTCAACATTTCCAGTACTAGACGAGCTTTCTCTTAGGGAGTGAACTTCCTTATTTTGGCTCTTCGCTATATTTAGGGTTAAAATAACGTTTTAAAGACTGATAGAGCGATTTGACTTGGAGCCTCTGCGGGCATGAGTACTCGCGGAAGCAGCGCAGCATAAGGACTTCGCGTTGCTAACCAGCTTATCATGTCCGCCTCTCCATATAAAATCACAGTCTATTTCCCCCCATGCAGTATAGCGAGGAAACCTTCTTCTATTCGTCATACAACTATGAATACTCCTTTTGCTGTCTAGATTCTATGTAGCATTATAGAAAAAGACAGCATCATCGTGACGATAAGTGTGATAAAAAGCAAGCTGGAGATGGCTGATTTTTTTGTTATATTCGTGGACATGACTCGATTCATTCCTCCTGATTGATTTTATACGCTATAGTTAAAAGACGAGGGGAAATGAGTGAAAAGTTTCGGTGAAACAATTTTAATGAATTGGGATTCCTCCAGTTTGATCATGGGTATCTATTACGTTTACATCTTCATTGTAGCTACTATTTTAAGTATAAAGTTATATAATCTTGAACGGTCTGCGCGGCGCAAAATTTTTATGTACCTCCCTCGCCCAACCCTGTGGCTTCCGGTGGGGCATCTGGACCTCTGGGATTGGAAAACCTATATGCATGCACTTGTACCGCGAGTAAAATGCGAAACATGCAGTACCACAAATGCAGGTAAAAAGGTGACACGGGTCCCCGTGTCACCTTTCTCATTTTACCCACCAATTTGAAGCCTGGGCCATGCGATTGATGGCTGGGATGCCTGTAAATGCTGCTGCACGGGAAGTGCGTGAATACAATACCCGGATGTGGCGTATCTTGCACCACTACGTGGATAAGGCGATGTTGAGTGTCTATATGGCAAAGTAAAGCGCATAGCCGTTGATGAAACCTCCTACCGTCGTGGACACCGATATATCACCCTTTTTGTGGATGTCGATACAAAGATGATTCTATTCGCAACAGAAGGTAAAGGGATGGATACGCTCGTCTGCTTCAAGGTATTCCTTGTTGGAAAAGGCAGGGATACCGCACAAGTTGAGGAAGTGTGTTGCGACATGTCTCCGGCCTACATTCGAGGCATCCAGGACTACTTCCCACAAGTACAGATTTCATTCGATAAATTCCACATCATGAAGTTGATCAATGAAGCGTTTGATGATGTGCGCATTACTGAGCAGAAGCAGCATCCGGCACTAAATAAAAGCAAATATATCTGGTTGAAAAACGGAAACAAGTTAAACGAAGAACAAAAGAACACTTTGGAGCGCCTCAGGGACGGAAATTTGCAGACAGGACGTGCGTACCGTCTAAAACTGGCCCTACAGGAATTCTGGCATCTTCGGCACATCTTTGCAGATATGTACCTGCAGGAATGGATTGGTTGGGCTACGCGCTCCCAAATTACCACCGATGGTACAAGTGGCCAAGACAATGAAACAACATAAAGAGTGTATACTTCGATGGTTCCATTCCAAAATGCCAAATGGACTGCTGGAAAGCATAAAAAGGCTGGTTCAAGCTGCTAAGCCTAGGGCACGTGGCAAACGTAATGTAGATAACTTGATCTCCATGGTGTACATGACCGCTAACAAGCTGTGTATTCCAGAACTCGCGACGCGTCGAGCATACTAAACCTTACCGCTTAGTTACCCAGCCTCACATGGCTCGGACAGCGGTCAAGCAATATTCTTGTGGCTGTCCGAGCCATGTGAGATTCTCTTGATAGCGGTAAGAGATAGTCTTGTTAACCCACCTGATAGAGCGAAGAGCCAGTATAGATCTGAAGTAATTGTCTTCTGTTCTAAAACACTTTGTATTACCAGCATAGGATTAACAACCGAATTCATCTTCATAATTTGGGATTATTAGTTAATTCTTATTAAAACGACTCATTAAGGGTCTAGGGGCTTTAGTTCTAGTAAATTATTGACTTGCTGTTCATAATTATAATTCATCTCGATAAATGCTTCCTCCAGCGCTTCGTTTTCTTTATCCTGCTTCAAAAGAGCTGCCAGATACCATAGGGCTCCGTCCAGATTGCTGCTTGATGAGAGCGGTGTATCAAACGATTGAACGAGTATGGCTTCAGCTAGGGCATATTGGCCTGTGAAATAATACATTTTGCCCAGCACATTCTTTGTGGTTTGCGACAATTCAAATGGTCTGCCTTGCATTTGTTCTTCAGGAAGTTGGTCAAGATGGGCTTGTTTCTTCTCAATGGTTGCTTTAAGTATAAAAGCTTGCTCAAAATATGGATAGGCCTCTTCTTCTTGGCCCTGGTCGTAAGCGGTTGACCCAAGCTTGTACAAAAGTTCTAGCTCTTGTTCATACAAGGAGATGTCCCATGGGTAATTGGATCTCTGTTCCTGACTCAGTGCCAACGCCTCTCTGTAGTTTTCCTGACTGATTAATATCGACATCGTTTGCTTGAATAACATTTTGTTGTACGGTTCAAGTAATTGCACTTCCAGCAATAAGGACTTTGCCTCAATAATATATTTAGGATCTGCAGTCTGTTCGTATACCTGCTGCAAGAACGAAGCTTTTAAAGATGCGTAATAAGGATGAGAAGAGCGAATGGATAGCGCCTTATCAACGTGAGAAGTAACTTCCTGAATGGATACTTGGCCGCTCTTAAGTATTTCGGTTGCCTGATAGTATGATTGCTCTGCCTTTAAGAACAATCCTGCCGTAATAGTGGCTGCGATACTGCCAATGACCATTATAGCAGTCAGCATGTAATTATATTTCTTGTAAGAGGCAACCTGTACATTCGCTTTCGTACTGCTAAATGAAGCTGTAATCCCGCCTAGAGAGAAAAATACGAGAATCAACAAATACACATAGGTCATATTAAAATCAATGAGACTTAGGACAAGCAATGAAACCACGATAATAAAATAGAGAAAATAGTCATTGCGGTGTGCTTCTTCCTGATGCCGGTACATCCGTATATAACGATATAGAATATAGCTGACAAAGCTCAGAAAGATGAGGAAGCCAACCCAACCCGTCTCCACTAAATACTGCAAATAAAAATTATGGGCTTGTCTGCTTGTATATGGATTGTTTTGATATTTCTCATAAAGAACACTCCAGGCACCGCCGCCTGCGCCCAGCATCGGATAATCGGCGACCAGCTTGAGAGAATCCTCATAAAAAGTAGCACGTTCCAGCACACTATGCTGGGAAAAATTGATATTCTTCAATCTGGTCTGCACATTGTCAGGCAATACGGTCTTCAGTCCGGTACTCAGGATAACCCACAGCAATAATCCGCCAAAAAGGACGGTGCCCAAAGGTAAATAGAGTGAAGACCATTTAAGGTTGGACCACTTTTGAGTCAGTCTCGCAAATTTGCTTTCCATAAGCCAGGCGCAGCAAAATCCGACGAGAATAGACAGGCCCAATACGTATGTGTAGCCTTTGAGAAATTCAACCCCGCTATATTGATTATTCATAGCAAGGCCAATCTCAGTAACGGGTTTTAGAATAAGCCCAGTAGAAATCAGGCTGATCATGAGCTGCAGGATCCATACGATTTGTTTTGCCGGTTTCAGAAACATTAACAAAATAACAAGCACAACAGGCAGGATGACCAATCCACCGCGGGATAAAGTCAACCAAAATGAAATAAAGATGGGCACGAGCATGAATCCATGCAGAGCGCGAACCCACCATAATTTTGCTTTGGTAATAAAATGAAGGCAGGCAAATAATACGACAGTTAAAAACGCTGCATATGTATTGGCGTATTGAAATACGGAAGTTAATCGGAGTCCATTGGAGTCTGTCATTACCGCATCTACATAAACGCCCAAATCATTGAAGGCTGCAAACCATCCGAAAAAGAATCTGGCCAATGGACCGTTTCCAAACCAGTGCCATAAACCAAACCAGACGATCAGATAGAAGCTGGAGATTAGAAGATGTTGAATGAGACGATTTGCTTTCTCATGACTAGCTACCGTAATTGCAATGATATAGAAAAAGGTAGCGCTGAGCATAATGAGTACTAACGTATTTGATAAATAATGTGAAGCCGCATTCAGCTTCGATAAAAGATAGGAAAGTGGAAGCAGAAATGATGCAATTGCCAGTCCTAAATGACTGGGAGACAGAGGCAGCTGCTTCAGCGGTATCCATATTCCAGTTACAAAACAAATGATTGAAGTAAATATTACGGCATAAGAGATAGGCCCCTCAAAATTGATAGAACCTCCATTGAATAGAGCAATCTGAAATGGTGACCAAATAAAAAAACACCCGGAAAGGACTAGGATTACCCACAACATTCCCGGAACAGGTTCAGCAAACGGTTGCTTTTTTTTCGACAATTTACTTCTTCCCTTCAATTGTAGTCCACCAATATTCTACCATACTCGAGGACTCAAAAGAGAGTAAAAAATAGCCAGTTACAAAGTAAGTCGTTATTTAGAACAGCAATGATGGATATTGATAACTCATCTTTAGATGAATGGAATAGAGGTATAGTTGTCTTTGTTCGATTATGCTAAGATGGAAGTAACTCGTATGGGATTCTGTTAGAGACCAACAAGAAGGGGACAAATAGTCTTGCTCTTCACCTCAGATAAAATGCTAGAATAAATATATATGCGGATCATATACGATTTTGTGATTTTCTGTAGAGGGGAGAAGAAATGTGGAAACTATAATGTATAAATATATAAATTATATAAGAACTTTCATAAAGTACTACTATTTGCTCGTGATTCTTGTTAAAAAGGATGTAAAAAAGAAATATAAAGGGTCTGTTTTAGGAATATTATGGAGTTTTATCAATCCTTTACTTAACATGATTATTCTGACGGTTGTGTTTTCTACGTTGTTTGCGAGAACGATTGATAACTTTCCAGTTTATTTATTAAGTGGAGCATTGCTATTTAGTTTTTTCTCTACAAGTACTACCATGTCCATGAACTCCATAATATCTTCGGCAAATCTGTTCAAGAAAGTATATATCCCGAAATATATTATTACATTGTCGAAAGTATTGTCTAACTTTATCTTTTTTTTAATTTCACTATTGGTGCTAATATTAATTATGCTTGTCACAAGCGCGGACATAACCTTGTATCTCATGTATGCTCCAATATATTTAATGTTGCTGTTCTTTTTTTGCTGTGGTGTCAGCCTAATCCTTGCGACCATTACGGTGTTTTTCAGGGATATTGAGCATTTGTATGGGGTAATTATCACTGCACTTATGTATGCGTCGGCTATTTTTTATCCTCCAACAATTATACCAGATAAATATCAGTTTATCTTAGTACTAAATCCCGTGTATTATTTCATAGATGGATTTCGACAAGTCGTATACGATGGCACATCTATTGAGATTGCAAATCTTACTATTTGTTTGGTTTTGGCATTGATTAGTATGATTATAGGGGTTATTGTATTTGAAAAAAATCAAGATAAATTTATCCTACACATATAAGAAGGATACGATATGACAAATGTAGATGTGAAGGTTGAAAACGTTACGATGCAGTTTCGACTCTCGAATGAAAAAGTGGACAATCTCAAAGAGTATTTTGTTAGAGTGCTGAAAAAAGAGATGCGCTACTCTAATTTCTGTGCACTTGATTCTGTAAGTTTTGAAATCAAGCGTGGAGAGCGTATAGGAATTATAGGTCATAATGGAGCCGGTAAGAGCACGTTATTAAAAATTATTTCTGGGGTTATGAAGCCAACTCAGGGGAAAGTACAGGTGAATGGTGCAGTAGCTCCCTTATTGGAGCTTGGAGCAGGGTTTGATCCTGACTTCTCAGGGGCGGAGAACATTTATCTTAATGGTGCTATTCTCGGTAAATCTAAAGAGTATTTGGATAACAAATTTGATGAGATTGTGGAGTTTTCTGAGCTAGGGCATTTTATTCATTCTCCAGTGAAGAACTATTCATCGGGAATGAGGGCCAAACTCGGATTTTCAATAGCGACTCAGATTGATCCCGATATATTAATTGTGGATGAAATATTAGGCGTTGGAGATGAGCAGTTTAAAATAAAAAGCTCAGAGAAAATGAAGGAAATGATGGAGAGTGGGAAGACCGTTATTATTGTCTCGCACAGCATTAACAATATTAGAACACTAACTGATATAGTTATATGGCTCGAGAAAGGGACCATAAGAGGAATCGGCGACACTCAATCCATTTGTGATTGTTATATGAATGAGATGAGAAAGGTGAAAGAAAAATCATAGGAGTGATTGTATCCATGACAAGATTGATATTACACATCGGTATGCATAAAACAGGAACTACCTCTATACAACAAGTACTAGGTAATTCTCGAAATAAACTATTGAAAAATGATGTGTACTACCCAGAAATCAAACCATATAACCATAGTACTAGCTTTCCCCCTATCTTTTTAGATGATCCAAGCAAATATGAAATTTTCAGGCAACGTGGTATATATGATAAGCAAAGAGCTATAGAAGAGCAGAATAAATTAAAGGAACTATGGATAAAAGAAATTCAGAATTGTACATGTCATAATTTCATTGTTTCAGGTGAAGAATTAACTCTTATTGATGAAAGTAGTGTTAGGAACCTTAAAAAGTTTACAGATGAACATTTTGATGATGTATTGATTATTATGTATGCCAGGAATCCAAATTCATTTTTTCCAAGTGTATTGAGCGAATATGTAAAGCATGGTGGTGAGAACATCGTGCATCAGAATTATTCTAGGACGTTCCCGTTATATAGTTTTCGATTACAGAAGTATATAAATGTGTACGGTTCAGATAAAGTTAAAGTTAGACCTTTCGATAGAAAAAACTTTAAGAATGGGGACTTATTTGAAGATTTTTTTCAAACTTGTGGAATAAAGTTGGATGTAAAAGACTTAAATCATTCAATAGCTAATGAATCTTTAGATGAGAGTGCTGTCATGTTTTTATTGGAGTACAATAGACGGTTCCCTAGATACCTTAATGGTGTTATTAATGAAAGTAGAGGACTCCCATATCGACTTCACGTATTCTATAACGTGATAAACAAAATTAACAAAAAGAAGTTTAGTATAGAAATGAAGTTTAACGAAGATGATACCAATGAGGTAAATAATGAAATCGAATACATTAATAATCACCTAAAGAGTGAAGAACATTTCCAAAAAGTGAGTGTGAGTGATGAACCTATCCGACTTCCAGACAGCGATAAGATATCTATAGATTTTTATATAGAATTGGTTAATGAATACAATAAGGAACTCGATCGGCTGTTAACAAAAATAGATGGGTTTGTGTCATTAGAACAGAGAAATAATTTTAAAATAAATAATTTGCAATCAGAGAATAAAGCATTAAAAAATATATTGAGAAAATACAACCATTCAACAGAATTTTACCCAGATTTAACAATAAATAATGATAATTTATTGGTAGACCAAGAAAGTATTTTTAATCTATATAATAGCCATGGTCACAGTAAAATTAAAAAAATCAAAAATTTATTACTTTATTTTAAATATAAAAATAAAAACCTGAAATTTTTTGATAATGATTATTATAAAAAGATATATTTAGAAACTGGCCCCTCCCAAATAACGCCATTGAAACACTATTTTTTATATGGGGCATATGAAGGTAAAAATCCATGTAAAGAATTTACTACCAAGGAGTACATTCGTGATAACCCAGAGATTGTTTTAACTGGTGAAATTCCACTTGTACACCTTTATGAGAAAGATCAAAGACATAGTTAGATAAGTTAGATCCATTTGAAGGGAGATTCTCGATGAAAAAAGCAATATGTATACTCGGCATGCATAGAAGCGGCACATCAATGTTGATGAGAATACTACATCTGCTAGGACTAGAGATAGGTAGAGATGAAGATATTGTTTCGTATGGAGAAGATAATCCAGAAGGATTTTGGGAACACAGAGGAATTGTCGAAATCCATGAAAAGATATTACAAGAAATGAATCGTGGTTGGGATAGTATAGCACCCATGCAACAGGACTGGTTAAGAAAACCAAGCATTATTGAGTATAAAAAAGAGCTTGTAGAGCTGGTGAAAAAGGAATTTAGTGATGCCATTGTTTGGGGGTGGAAAGATCCACGAACTTGTATATTGTTACCCTTGTGGCAAGAGATATTCGAAATATTAGATATTGACGTTAGTTATGTTATTTCCTTAAGAAATCCGCTTGATGTCGCCAATTCGTTACATAAGAGAAATGAAATAAATAAGGAGTACGGAATTGCATTATGGTATTACTACATGATGAATGTACTGGAGTATACGAAGGGATGTAGGAATAAACCAGTAGAGTATGATGCACTGATAGAAAATACAGAGAGTACTATTAAAGAGCTTGCTGATTTTATTGGACTTAACTACGATGAGGATCGAGTTACTAAAATCATAAACAGTATCAAGCCATCCCTCAGACATAGTAAGTCGTCATATAATGAATTGTTATTGTATACTGACGAGAGAGTAGCATCATTTTACAAAAACACAAAAGACATGTTAGAAGGAAATTCTAGTGAAACATACTGTATTGATAGCTATAATTTTTACACTAGATTATTTCAATTAGAAAAATTGGAAAAAAGAAGTGCCCTGAATGAACAAATAATGACCGAGTTGGAGCAGTTAAGTGAAGAGTCAAAATTAAAAGAGACAGAATTGCTTCAAATAAAAACGGAATCTCAATCTCTACAAATAAAGTTAGAGAACGCAAAGAATGAGATAAAGGATAAGGATATTGAGATAAGTAATATTAAAAAGGAAATATCTAAAAAGAATGAAGATCTAGTTAGAATCAAAACTGAAATGGAAAATAAGCAGTCGGAGATTGCTGAGGCTGGTGAGGAGTTAGATAAAGTAAGAGCTGAACTAGAAACAAATGAAGAAGAAATACGGGATGCCAAAAATGAAATACTGAAGAAAAACATGGAGTTAAAAAAGATAAAGAAAGAGACTAATCACAAAAGTGAAGAGCTAGAAAAAATAGTCACAAGTATAGAACAGACTTATGAAGTGATCGATAATTTAAAGGGAAGTAATACAAATATTACAATGCAGTATGAAGATTTGTTGAAACAAATGAATTTCATTGAAGAAACCGTTAAACGGGCATTGGCTCAATTAATTAACCTTTCTAGAACAAAACTATTTAAGTTAGTGCATCTCAATTATAGAATAAAACACCAGGTTTTTAAAGGGGATATGAATGAGAAGAAAGGCTTCTTCAAATGGCTGTTAAAGCGTCGTAACAAAAATATTTATATTCAGGAACATCGATTCAATCCATTGTATCAGATTATAGATATTCTAGAGGAATGTAATCATTTCAATAATAAAAAGGACATAAGTAAATATATAACTAATGAGACTGATCAAATACCTAAGTTGCAGACAATCGAGCCATTTTCAGATAATCAAATTGTATATCCTAGCTCCCAGTCAGTCGATCTTAAGGGGAGGTACGAGAAGTATGATGTGATTCTACTTTCTATTATTAATTATGATTTTCGCTATCAGAGGCCTCAGCATTTAGCAAATGCATTTGCCCAAGATGGACATAGGGTTTTTTACTTTAACGCAAATTTTCACACACAAGAACAGATTGAAAAAAGTAACGATCAGTTTTTGAAAATATTTAATATTTCAAGCGATGAATATAAAAATATTTATGAGTTAAATCCATTAAGTTCAATAGATGTGTATGATCAAATTGAAAGAATAGTGATTGAGCATGCAATAAGAGATTGTATTGTTGTGGTAGAATACCCGAACTGGGTAATAGGTGCAAAGCTACTAAAGGAAAAATACGGATTTAAAATTGTTACTGATTATTTGGATGATTTTACGGGCTTCAAAGACACTACTAATAAACAACTTAGCAACAATAGTGTAGAACTGTTGAATATCAGTGACAGTATTATAGCAAGTTCAGACTACCTTGCTGAAAAAGCGGGGGAATTTAATAATTGTGTGCAAATTGTTCGAAATGGAACGGAGTATGAGTTCTTTCATAAATCGTTTAGAAGAAAATCGTATGCCCAAAAGAAAAAAGTGGTGGGATACTATGGAGCTGTTGCTCATTGGTTTGATTTTGATAAAGTTGAATATCTGGCACGGAATCTATCGGATGTAGAGATTGTTATTATTGGGAATGTTACAGAAGGATACGATAGGCTAAGTCAACACTCTAATATAAAATTATTAGGTGAGAAACCATATAAACAACTTCCTAAGTATCTTGATAGCTTTGATGTTTGTTTAATTCCGTTCGACACATCGACTAGTCTAATTAAGGCAACCAACCCTGTTAAATTTTACGAGTATTTAAGCGCCAAGAAGAAAGTGGTAGCAACAGAAATTCCTGAGTTGATGCCATATAAAGATAAGTATGTTTATCTCTCCAATAAGAATGAGGAATTTTTGGAGTATGTAAGTATGTGCCTAGAGGGTAGAGATAGCCTAGCATCTGATATCGACTGTGCTGAGTTTGCTAAGGAGAACGATTGGGAACATAGAGGGAAGTTATTTCTAGAATATTCAACAAAGGCATTCCCGAAAGTATCAATTGTTGTGCTCGCCTTCAACCAGCTTGAGTATACAAAACAATGTATAGATAGTATTTTGAATAAAACTGCCTATCCAAATTATGAATTGATTATTGTTGACAACAATTCACAGGATCATACAAAAGAATATTTGAAACAAATCGAACAGCAGCACAGCAAGGTGAAAGTAATTCTTAATAATAGTAATTATGGATTTGCGGGCGGTAATAATATTGGTTTGAAACACGCTGATGGAGATTATTATATCCTGCTCAATAATGATACTGTAGTGACTAGAGGATGGATAACAGGTTTATTGAAGCACTTTGATAATAATCCTGCCCTTGGATTGGTAGGGCCTGTAACTAACTCAATTGGTAATGAAGCTATGATCAATACAGATTATTATTCAATTGAAGAGATGGATGAGTTCGCATATCGATATACCGCACAACATATGGGGCAACTATACGATCATATTAAGGCATTAGCAATGTATTGTTTGGTTATACCTAAGAAAGTATTTGAGCATATTGGATTCTTAGATGAAAATTACAAAGTTGGAATGTTTGAAGATGATGACTATTCTTTTGCAGCATTAAACTATGGTTATGAGATTGCTTGTGCTGAGGACGTATTTATTCATCATTTTGGCAGTGTATCTTTCGATAAACTGGAAAATAAGGAATACCGCAAGATATTTGAAGATAATAAACAGTATTTTGAGGAAAAATGGAAAACAACATGGGTTCCTCATAAATATAGAGATGGAATTCAGTAGGGGGATTCTATGAATATAGTTTATTTCGCCCCCATAAGATGGGATTTCCTCAAGCAGCGTCCACAGCATATTGCCGAGGAATTATCACAATACTATAAGGTTTGTTTTGTAGAACCATCTATTAGTATTATTAACTCACTCGTTTACAAAAACGATGATTACAAGCCAAGAGATTTTAATATTAGTGAGAACCTACGAGTACTGAGACCGAGTGGGAAGTTTAGGTTACCCAAAATATTTGAGCTTGTTGATTTTGTGGGTTTTAATTTAATCTATGAGAAAATTTATCTGAAGGAGATAATGGAACAAGCAGACTTAATATGGCTGGGGAGTCCCATTTTTTACAGCTTAATTGAGAAAACGAAAAAAAGTATTATTTACGATAAAATGGATGAACACGGGAAGTTAGTTGAAAATTATTTAATGAAGCAATTAATCGAAAAAAATGAAAAAAAGCTGCTTAAAAGAGCTGATCTTATATTGGCATCCTCGCGATATCTTTATGAACAGATTCAATTAATTGAAGAGTCAGTGGAGTTAGTGAGAAATGGTTTGGATCAATCGATATGCATGATTGATCCAAATGCCGCTAATAATAGGTTGTCTCATGAAATAAAAAAGATTAAAGAGAATGATAAGAACCTCATATTTGGTTATGTTGGTACGATAGATCATTGGTTTGATTTTAGTGTTATTAAGCAGATAGTCAATCACGATGATAGGAATAAAGTTGTTATAGTTGGACATAATAAACTCCCAGTATTAAACCATCCAAATGTTTTCTACTTTGATGCTGTTCCCAAGGATGAACTGGGTTTGATTATTAAGGAGTTTGACTTTGGTCTATATCCTTTTAAACAAGGGGATTTATTAGACACAATTGACCCGGTAAAAATTTATGATTATTTGAGTTTTAATAAAGCCGTTATTGCTGTCTCAAGTACTGAAACTAGTAGATTTGAGGGAAAAGTTAATTTATATACTAACGATAAAGAATTAAATGATATCCTTAAGAAATCGAGAGAAACTCGTTATCATTATCCATTTACAGAGAGCGAAACAAAGTGTTTCATTAATGAGAATAGTTGGTCTAATAGAACGTCTATAATTATTGACTATATGAAGAAGCATAGAATATTAAATTAGTAATATAGCTTGACTTCCTCAACCCACTATTTATGATTAGCACGAATTAAGCATTTGATAATAAAAGAAGGTGTCCAGAGCGTGAAAACATTTTACTCATGTGTAGTAGATATTAACCCTAGATTTCATTACCAATGCTGGTTGTGGGTTCATTCACTTCTTGAAATGGCGAGCGTCCCGCCCTCTCATATCTGGGTGCAGTATATAGAGGGGGTCGATGAGGCTTTTTTAAGTAAGTTGGGGTCATTAGGGGTTCGGTTAAAAAAAATAGATAAGTTTGGTGATGGTAAGTATTGCAATAAGATTTCACAGTTATCGAATGAAGCATTGATGGAAGCGGATATGATTATCCTAATGGATACTGACATGATTGTTACACAAGATTTCAGTTGCGAGATGGATCCAAATTGTGTGAGCGGTAAAATTGTTGACTTCTCTAATCCTGAAATAAGTATATTGGATAAAATCTTCTCTGCAGCAGGTATTTTCACTGTGTTTGAAAATAGGTTAACGGATCTTGATAAGGGATGGACCTATTCCGCTAACTTTAATGGTGGATTATATGTCATTCCTCGTCATTTCATTAAGCAAATATTTCAGACGTGGAAAAAACGGGCATTGTGGCTCTTGGAACATAAGTTTCTGCATGAAGTGGGCAGGGGTGTACACGTAGATCAAGTTAGCTTCTGTATGGCTATTCATGAACTTAACATTCCTATTGAACATTTAGACAGAAAGTTTAACTATCCTATACACGCAAATTTCACCAAGGATAGTGTTCCTATTGTTTTCCACTATCATGCAGAGTTAAGTACGGTAGGGCTGCTTAATCTCGATCCAAACTCAACAGCTGAGTATAAACAAATGGTGAGGAAAGCAAATTTATTTATTCAGAAGCATTTTGATAATTTAATTTTTTGGAACTACCGTTACAGTGTATTTCCAGAGCTAGGATCTGGGATCGGGAGCAGAGGAGATAATCTACGTACTAAGAGGGATTATTTACAGCGATTAGAAATCGAACATCACAGCGTCCTCGACATCGGTTGCGGTGATCTAGAGTTAATGAAGGATCTAGAGATTAAATCATATGTTGGATTGGATTCCAGTGAAGAAGCGCTAAATATTGCACAACAAACAAGGCCCGGCTGGAAATTTCTTCGAGTGGGAAGTGTGTTAAATAATGAGATTCCCTCTCAGGAATATGTAACCTGCTTCGATGTGTTGATTCATCAGAATAATGCTGAGGATTTCAATAATCTTATTGATTTAATGATCAGTAAAACTAAGAAGAGATTGCTTGTCTCTGGATATTCGAATAAGCAAGAGCATCATGATACCAATCATATGCTGGCATTTCATAAATCTTTACCTCATGTTCTTAGTAACAGTGGTAAATTCGAAAGTGTCATTAAGCTTTTTAAAATTAGCGACACAGATTACTATGCGTGTGACATAGAGTTTGATATGGATTTTTGGAAGGACTTTTTTGCTAAACTGCTAATAGATAAAATACCGGATCTTCAAGAGAAAAAAGTATACTTGCATATTGGAACACCTAAAACAGGGAGCAGTTCTCTTCAGAAGTACTTATTTGAGAATAGGACAACACTAATAAAGCAAGGATTTATATACCCAGAAGATGTGATAGAGAACCGCCATCAAAATTTATTGCAAGCGGTGCTGAATCATGACTGGTTGAGTTTCATGCGATTTTTCGAAAATATAGCTGTTCTTCTAGTTCATTCGGATACAATCTTAGTCTCAAGCGAGGGATTCTATAATTATACCTCTCAGTTTAGTGAAGTCGGGAAATTGTTTTGGCAGGCTATGGCCAAAGTTGTGAACTTAAAGATCATTGTCTACCTTCGTAAACATGATGAGTTCCTGGAGTCCTTTTACAGGCAATGTGTTATTAATCCTAAGGTCGAAAATAGCCGTATCGGAGATCCCATCTATGGCCAGAATTTGTGTATCTCAGACTTTCTGGAACATGAGAGAGTGAAGGCGAATATTGATTATGCGTCTAGTCTGAAGGTATGGTGTCGAATAGCGGGAGAAGAGAACGTAATTGTACGACCATATAAAGCCGATATTATCGGTGACTTTTTGAAAATTGTAAATATAGACGAGTCGGAATTAAAAGGGATTGACAGACAGAATACGAGTCTACCCATTGCTGCAGTGGAGCTAATAAGGAGATGTAATGCGTTTTTAGATGTCAATGCACAGAAAATGCTTGTAGAAGAAGTGAAAAGTGTATTTACAGGTGAACAAGTGAATTCGAATTATGTGAATAAGGAAATAAAACAATCTTTAGAAAAGGAATATAGCGATGGAATGGCATGGGTGGCAAAAAAATGGCCAGCTGTCTCAGACGCTTTATTCGACATAGAAGAAAATGAAGATTTATATGGGAACCAAATGGACCAGAGCTCGGCTTCTAGCACGAATAAAAATTCTAATCGGAATCCTTTAAGAAGAATATTTCGCTTCATACATGATTATCGCATAATTAAGCAATCGGGTCTTTTCGATGAAGAATACTATCAGATTATGAATCCCAATGTGAAAACGTCAGGAAGTAATCGCATTGTTCATTATATTAGACATGGGGTGAAAGAAAAACGCAACCCATCTGAGTATTTTGATACAGATTATTATTTAGCGTGCAACCAAGACGTGCTTCGAGAAGGTTTAAATCCTTTTGTACATTATATCCTTTATGGACAAAAGGAAGGCAGACCACCTTATAATGAACGAGAAGTAAGAAAATTACTCAAAGAAAGCTTGCTTATCTCTACAGAAGCTCCTAACGATATGTCTTCTGAAATCATTCTTGCAGCAGTAGGGAGTGTTGAATTTCCAAGAGAATTTAATAAGGTTGTTCAATCATCTCGGGAATTATTCGGTTGGTACACGAAGCATTTTCCAAGAGTATATGAATATCCATGGCTAATTAATAAACTCAGAGGTTATACAAAGGGAAAGAAAGTTGCTGACTTTGGTGCGGGGCTTTCGCCGCTCCCTGTTTTGCTGGCAGAACAAGAAGCGACTGTCACAACGATTGATAATCATACTCTTTTGAGAAGTGTAAATGAATTATTCGACACTAATGAGTGGGGATATTTTGATTATTCCCAATTAAATCCAAACATCACTTCACTAAATGTAACCATGAATGAAAAAACGTTTCCAGACCATTGTATGGATGTTTGGTATTCAATTAGTGTCATTGAGCATATGCCGTCTTCGATTAGAAGAGAAATTTTATTATATATGAGGAAATCTCTAAAGAAAAATGGACGTTTGCTCCTCACCATTGACCTAGAAAAAAACTCAAATAGGCTGTGGAACTACTCTGAAGGAAAAATGGTTGAAGACGCTCATCTACACGGGACAATGCCTGATATTGAAAACGAGCTTCGGAAGCTGGGCTTTTCCATTATGGAATCTAGATGCATAAGACTGCCTAATAGTGAAAGAGTAGATTTAGGTTTAATTGAAGCAAAACTATCTGGCTAGTGGACAAAAATTATCAATTATGAAAGCGGGATATAGACTATCAGTGAAGGTAGAATTGGATATGAGCGATGAAATCAAAGAGTGTCATTGGATTTGCAATAGAGAGCATAGGGTGGATATATTATTATCCACCTATAACGGAGCTAAATACTTGCCAGAGCTTCTTGAGTCCATTCTAATGCAGACCTATCAGGGCTGGAGATTGCTTATCCGGGATGATGGTTCCACTGATGGAACCACGGGTATAGTTAACGATTTTTGTAAACAATATTCGGAAAAGGTATTGTATCTACAAGATGAAGAGAATACGTTAGGACCTAGTCAAAGCTTCTCTAGATTAATGAACAGCTCTGATGCCAAGTATATCTTGTTTTGTGATCAGGATGATGTGTGGTTAAATAATAAAGTGGAGCTGACATTAGAGAAGATGCTCCAGCTTGAAAACGAAGCTCCTAATCAACCACTATTGCTTCATACTGATTTGATGGTCGTAAATGAAAAATTACATTTATTATCCAATTCGTTTTTGAAATATCAGAAATTGAATCCGGAATTAAGCGAGCTTCATCAAATTCTCATACAAAATGTGGTTACGGGCTGTACGTTGATGATTAACAGACCGCTGAAACTGCGGGCACATCCGATTCCAAATCAAGCAATTATGCATGATTGGTGGCTCGCCTTGACAGCAAGTATTTTCGGCAGGATATATTATATTAATTGTCCCACTATTTTATATCGACAGCACGGGAGGAATAGTGTTGGGGCGAAGAAGTATGGGATAAAATTATTTATGACGAAGTTTAGGAACGCAAGCGAGTCGATAAAACGAACGCTTGCTCAGGGCAAATGTTTGTCTAAGAGATTTGGAGGGAAACTAAATGAGGGTCAAATAAAGTGTATAGAAAACTATATATATCTTCCTCAGAAAAGCAGAGTTGCTAGAATGAGATTACTATATAAATATGGCTTCAAAAAACATGGTTTTTTACGTAACCTTGGGTTTATCATAACGATTCTATTATGGAAGCGGAGCAAATAAATTAGGGGAGGCGTCCTTGTGAAGGGCATCATTTTAGCAGGTGGAAGTGGGACAAGACTGTACCCGATAACAAAGGCAATTTCCAAACAGTTGACTCCCATATACGACAAACCAATGATCTACTATCCTTTATCTGTATTGATGCTTGCGGGGATTACAGAAATTTTAATTATCTCCACACCTCGAGACCTCCCTTTGTTCGAGGATCTGTTTGGTGATGGAGAGCAGTATGGACTGAAGTTCTCCTATGCTGTGCAAAATAATCCCAATGGATTAGCGGAAGCATTTATCATCGGAGCGGATTTTATCGGTGATGATTCCTGCGCGCTGGTACTTGGAGACAATATTTTTCAAGGTCATGGTTTGACCGGCATGCTTCAGGAGGCTGCACGCAGAGAGCATGGAGCTACGATCTTCGGCTATCACGTGATAAATCCTACTGCGTATGGGGTAGTTGAATTTGATGAGAACGGGAAGGCGATTTCCCTGGAAGAGAAACCGAATCAACCGAAATCCGACTACGCGATTCCAGGGCTCTACTTCTATGATAAGACCGTCGTGGACAAGGCAAGAAAAGTGCAGCCATCCGGCAGAGGGGAATTAGAAATCACCGATTTGAATCGCATGTATTTGGAAGAGGGTACACTTCATGTATGCAATATGGGAAGAGGCATGGCATGGCTGGATACGGGTACACATGATCATTTGCTTGACGCGTCCAATTTTGTTGCGGCTGTACAGAAAAGACAGGGGCTTTATATTGCTTGCATTGAGGAAATAGCTTTCCGAATGGGATATATCACAAAAAAAGAATTGCTCAATCTTGTTGGCCCGTTGGAGAAAACAGCCTATGGTCAGTATTTAAAGGCATTAGCTGGAGATACAGAGCTTGAGAGGATCAGCAATGACTATTATGAGATCACAGCTGCAAAAGGAATGGATGAGGTGTGATGCATGACAAAGTTTAAAAGAATTGAAACAGGTATCGACGGACTGGTTGTCATTGAGCCGACCGTATTTGGGGACCATCGCGGCTTTTTCATGGAAGCTTATAATAAGGAAGATTTTGAGGAGATCGGTCTCCATGTGGAATTTGTCCAAGATAATCACTCTAAATCCAAGAAAGGCGTATTGCGGGGATTGCACTTTCAAACCAAGAACCCACAAGGCAAGCTCGTGAGAGTAACAAGAGGGAGTGTATGGGATGCAGCGGTAGATCTGAGAGAAGGCAGCCCCACTTATGGAAATTGGCGTGGCGTCCTTTTATCTGAAGCAAATAAACGTATGTTCTATGTGCCGGATGGCTTTGCTCACGGCTTCTTGACATTAGAGGATGATACGGAATTTCTGTATAAATGCACTGACTATTACCGCCCTGATTATGACGCAGGGATTACATATCGTGATCCGGAAATTGGCATTAATTGGCCGCTCGAGCAGTATGATCTCACTGAAGAAGAGTTGCGATTATCTCATAAAGACAAGCAATTGCCAACTCTTGCTCAGTTGATAGAGCAGAAGAAGGAGAAACGTCATTGATATTACTAACAGGAGCAAATGGACAACTTGGCCGCGATTTTCAGCAGTTGTTCGTAGACAACAACATCCCCTTTATACCGACTCATTATAAGGCTTTTGATGGATATATGACCCTCGATGTTACGGATATAGCGGAGGCTGAGCGAATAGTAAGAGAATATCCTGTTACGCACATCATAAACTGTGCGGCATATAACAATGTCGATCTGGCAGAAGAAGAATCAGATCGAGCATTTCTGTTGAACAGAGAAGTCCCCAGGCAGTTAGCTCGTCTTGCCGAGAGCACGAAAACTGTGTTCGTCACCTTTTCCACTGATTTTGTTTTTGATGGAACAACCGAGAAGCCATATGTGGAAACCGACCCAACAGATCCGCTTAACGTGTACGGACAATCCAAGCTGGCAGGTGAGCAAGCTGTATTGAGCAGCTATGATCGAGTATTTGTTATTCGCACTTCGTGGGTATTTGGGATTGGTAATCATAACTTCAACAAATCTGTCCTGAATTGGTCCAAGAGCAGGAGAGAGTTAATCGTGGTGGATGATCAAGTATCGGTTCCAACCTATTCCAAGGATCTGGCTGCTTTTTCTTGGGATTTGATCCAATCGGATGCATACGGGCTATATCATCTCTCCAATCAGGGAGAGGCCAGCAAGTATGACCAGGCCAAATATGTACTTGAGCAAATTGGGTGGCAGGGCATCATTCAACGCGGTAAAACAGATGACTTCAAGCTCCCTGCTAAGCGGGCGCCATACAGCAAATTGAACAGTACGAAAGCAGAAAATAGGATCGGCAGGAGAATGCCGCACTGGCAGGATGCCGTTGTTCGGTTTCTGGAAGAAATGAAACAAAGGGGGGAATGGATATGAAACGTTACCTGGTAACAGGCGGAGCCGGCTTTATTGGAGCCAACTTTGTAAAGTACATGCTCGCCAAGTATACGGCAGGAATTCGAATCGTGATTGTAGACAAGCTGACGTATGCAGGGAATCTGAGCACGATTCAGGATGAGCTCAACGATCCCAGAGTTACCTTTATTAAAGGGGATACTCAGGATCAAGGATGCATCGCTGAAATTTTCAAACAGCATGAGATCGACTATGTCGTCAATTTTGCTGCGGAGTCCCATGTGGATCGATCCATTGCGAATCCTCAAGTATTTTTAGAAACGAACATACGGGGTACACAGAATCTTCTGGAAGCGGCGAAATCTGCATGGACAGCAGGCAAAGAAAAAGACGGTTATCCCGTATACCGCGAAGGTGTCAAGTTTCTGCAGGTATCGACAGACGAAGTATATGGGTCGCTTGCCAAAACTTTTGATGAAGCCCGCGAGCTTGTGCTGCATGATGCTGAAATGAAGCGGCTAGTCAAGGATCGTGTGAGCATGAAGACCTATGGGGACCAGTTCTTCACAGAACAAACTGCGCTTGACCCAAGAAGTCCATACTCGGCCTCCAAAGCCAGCGCAGATTTTTTTGTGCAGGCATATGCGGAAACCTATCGTTTGCCAGTTAATATTACACGGTGTAGCAATAACTACGGTCCTTATCATTTTCCGGAGAAGCTGATTCCGCTTATGATCCAAAATGTGCTGGAGGGCAAACCGCTGCCTGTATACGGAGAAGGAAAGAATGTGCGGGACTGGCTGTATGTCGAAGACCATGCCAAAGCGATTGACCTGGTACTCCATAAAGGGAGGAGCGGGGAGGTCTATAATGTTGGCGGATTTAATGAAGAAGAGAATATTCAGATTGTAAGACGGATCATTGACACTATTTCTGACATTATGATGCGGGAACCGAAATATCAGACGTTGCTCAAAACGGACCTTAACCACATCAATCATAGCTTGATTTCTTATGTACAGGATCGATTGGGACATGACTTGCGCTATGCCATTGACCCGACCAAAATAACCACCGAATTAGGATGGTATCCAGAGACACCGTTCGAGCTGGGTATCGAGAAAACCATTCGTTGGTATTTGGACAATCAGGATTGGGTGAATGAAATCGTAAGTGGAGAATATACAAATTATGACGAGCGGATGTATCAGAAATAGACACAATGCGCAGGAGTATGTGTGAAGAATCAAGATGAAGGAGAGGGAACCGTGGACCTGAGTATTATTGTGGTGAATTACAATACCTGTGAAATGACGATGAAAACACTGGAGTCTGTGACACAGTCAGAGACCGAATACCAGTATGAAGTGCTGCTCGTCGATAATGCGTCCTCGGATCAGTCCGTTCCTCGGATTCAGGCGGCCTTCCCTAATTTCACTGTCATAGCCAACAAGCAGAATTTAGGCTTTGCCAAAGCTAATAATATAGGGATTGAGAGGGCGTGTGGAACATATATTTTGCTGCTCAATTCTGACGTGGTGATTCAGCCAGATACCCTGCAGATTATGGTAGCATTTATGGAAAACCACCCTGGAGCGGGAGCGTCTGGCTGTAAAGTCATACTGCCGGACGGCAAGCTGGATCAAGCGTGCCATCGCGGCTTCCCCACTCCGTTTGCTTCTTTGACTTACATGTTGAAGCTGGATCGCTTATTTCCGAATCGACATAGCTTTGGACGCTATCATCTATCTTTCCTGGATTTAGATTCGACGCATTCCGTAGACGCGCTGGTAGGAGCGTTTATGTTAGTGAGACGCTCAGTTATTGAACAAGCAGGCTTGCTGGACGAGGATTATTTCATGTATGGAGAGGATCTGGACTGGTGTTATCAGATCCAGCAAGCAGGATGGGAAATCTGCTATCATCCTGCCACACAAGTCGTGCATTACAAAGGCGCCAGCTCTAAAAAGAAACGTTATAAGCTTATTTGGGAGTTTCACCGCGCCATGCTGTTATTCTACAAAAAAAATATGGCCCGGAAGTATTCCTTTCCTGTCACAGCTGCCGTCTATACAGCGATCATCCTGAAATGTGCCCTGTCGATGGCAGGCAACCTGTTCAAGATACCTAAAAAATCAGTTTCATAGAGTTGTCAAACATCGACTTCGTATATCAGGAAAGTATAAAAACTATTGATTTAAACGACAAAAAATGTTCTGATTAATGAAGAGCGAATAAGGCAGGAGAATCCGTCTCCAGCTAGCTGTGAAAGGGAGGGATGCTCATGATCAGGCAGAGCTCACGATTTCTGTCTCAAATTTATGCTTTAGTCGATTTCATAGCCATTCAGTTTATATTCTTGCTCGCATGGTGGCTCAAATTCAAAAGCGGCTTCCTGTTTTTCGAGAATCCTCTTCCGTTTTCGGTGTACTTCGCATGGTCGGTGGTATACGGGATTATCGCAGTGGTAACGGGTTTTTTAGTGGATTTTTATTTGCCCAAGCGCAAGAGAAGATTCTCATATGAGCTATATAAAATTATCCAGGTTCATGTGCTAAGCTTCCTGGTTCTACTCAGCCTTTTGTTTTTTGTTAAGCAACTCAACCTGTCCAGGCAGTTTCTGGGGATGTTTTTGACAGGCAATATACTCATTATTACCATCTATCGATATGTCCTCAAAGTCATGCTGCGCAGGGCCAGGGTGAAAGGCTACAACAAACAGTTTGTGTTGATTCTGGGGGCAGGCTCGCTAGGCAAGCGCTTTTATCACAACCTCAGCAAATTTCCGGAGCTTGGTTATGAAGTGGTCGGCTTTCTGGACGATTACGCTGTGCGCTTAGAGGAGCAAGGATATCCAAGCCTGTTGGGCAAAGTGGATGAGCTGTCAACGATTATTGAAGAAGAGTTGATAGATGAAGTAGTGGTGGCGCTTCCGCTAGAAGCTCATTATAAGTACGGGCAAATTATCGAAATATGTGAAAAATCAGGCGTCAAGGTATTGATTATTCCTGACTATTATGATTATTTACCCGCCAGGCCATATTTTACTAATTTCGCTGGCATCCCCTTAATTAGTGTGCGGGATATTCCGCTAGATGAATTGAAAAATCGGTTTCTCAAGCGAGCCTTCGATATCGGATTTAGTCTGGCTGCCATCATCGTCACACTGCCGCTTCTCATCATGATCGCAATAGGTGTGAAGACGACCTCAAGGGGATCGGTGTTCTTTAGACAGGAGAGAGTCGGGCATAATCGAAGGAAATTCCATATGCTTAAATTTCGCACCATGAAAATCCAAACCGAGCTTCACTCTGATACGAAATGGACGGTGGAGAACGATCCGCGCGTAACCAGGTTTGGCACTCTTTTAAGAAAAACCAGTCTTGATGAATTGCCGCAGTTTTTCAATGTATTGCTTGGCAATATGAGTGTAGTTGGCCCTAGACCTGAGAGACCGTACTTTGTGGATCAGTTTAAGGAAGAAATACCGAAGTATATGGTGAAGCATCAGATCAGACCGGGGATTACGGGTTGGGCGCAAAGCAATGGCTTTCGCGGGGATACCTCTATTGAAGAAAGAATACAGTATGATTTGTTTTATATTGAAAATTGGTCCTTCCTGTTTGACGTACGAATTATATGTAAAACCATACGCAATGGCTTTCGGAATCGAAATGCATATTGAAGGTAGAACAGAAAAGGGGTTTCAGCATGAAAATAGAGTTCAAAAATATTGTATGGCACCAAAATCAGGTTTCGAGAGAGGACCGGCACCAGTTGAATCAGCATAAAAGCTGTGTGGTCTGGTTCACGGGTTTGTCTGGCGCTGGGAAATCAACACTGTCTACTGCACTAGAAAAAAGATTGTATCAGCACGGGATTCGTTCTTATGTGCTAGATGGCGATAACGTACGCCACGGGCTAAACAATAATTTGGGATTTACACCTGAAGATCGCAAGGAGAATATTAGACGGATCGGGGAAGTTTCCAAGCTGTTTGTTGAAGCAGGTTTGTTTGCATTGTCTGCCTTTATTTCTCCTTATAGAGAAGACAGGGAAATGGTTCGGGAGCGATTCAGTCCAAATGAATTTGTCGAGGTGTATGTCAAATGCTCGCTCGATGAATGTGAGAGGCGTGATCCGAAGGGGCTGTACCAGAAAGCCCGCAGGGGAGAAATTAACCATTTTACCGGCATTTCAGCGCCCTATGAAGAACCGGTGGAACCAGAGTTGATCATAGAGACAGATCGATGCACGGTAGAGGAAGCAATTCATCAAATCATGGACTACCTGCGTATAAAAAACCTCATACCCAGTGAGCCTGGAGGGGGACATGATGTCAGCAATTGAACAGAAAGAAATAATAGATATTGCCAAAAAGGCAGGAGAGGCAATCCTGGACATATACGGAGAAAGAGACTTTCAAATTGAATCAAAGAGAGATCAATCTCCCCTCACGATTGCAGATAAAGCCTCGCATGAAATTATTGCGGAAAGTCTTTCGATAAAATATCCTCATATTCCAATTCTGTCAGAAGAAGGGAACAACATCTCTTATGAGGAAAGAAGTAATTGGAATACCTTTTGGCTTGTAGATCCCCTTGATGGCACCAAAGAATTTATAAAGCGAAATGGGGATTTCACAGTCAATATTGCGCTTGTTGACAAGGGCTATCCGGTATTGGGAGTCATCTATGTGCCGGTGACAAATGTGACCTATGCGGCGGAAGAGGGGAAAGGCGCTTATCGGTGGAATGAAAAAGGAGAGCCTGTTCGAATTCGTACGAAGCAGCCAGAGGAACAGAAGAAATGGATACTAGTAGAAAGCCGCTCCCACCCTTCTCCAGAATTAGAGGCGTATATGAATGAGCTATCAGAACAGCATGTAACGTTTACTCGTATCCAGCGAGGGAGCTCCTTAAAATTCTGTGCAGTAGCAGAAGGACAAGCCCACATGTATCCTCGTCTTGGGCCCACGATGGAGTGGGATACCGCATCTGGACAAATCATTGTAGAGGAAGCAGGAGGTACCGTTAAAGATTTACAGGGAAACCGTTTTCTCTATAATAAACGTTCATTAGTGAACGACCACTTTATTGTCAATTATCAATAGATCGCTTCAGGAGAGAGAGGCATAAACCTATGAAAAAGAGAGGCTTGTTCGTCATCCCTATCATCCTTGCCTTTACCGCAGGCGCATATGCCAAGGAAGGCCTGGATAAAATAGAAGCTTATTTGCGACCTGATTTTACGATTCAAGTCAATGGCAAGAAGGTGGAATTGCAGGAGCCGCCTCTCGTTTATCAAAATCGAACCTATTTGCCTATCTCCAGAATTGGAGAGCTTCTTCATTCGGATGTAGTTTGGGAAGGTTCGACCAAAACCATTTATGTCTCCAATATGACCTCTGCACCGCCCACTTCCATCCCGGATATGACCGAATACGAAACGATCGAGGCCTCCTATTTTCAAGGAATGGTGACCTCTTTTTCCGGGAGACAGTATCCCGTTCTAACCATGCATGATATGCAGTATGAAATGTACGTCCGTGCTACCGATCTGGAGAGGCTAGGCGTGGATATCGAGGGGTTACAGCTCGTAAAGGAAAGCAAGACAGAACAATGGTATGTGCGCTACGCTGAAGCAAAAACCTTGATGACCTCGTTAGATTTGCAATACCCTATGCAATCCGGGCCGTTGGTATCGGGAGAATTCAACTCGGAGAAAATCAAACTGCTACAGAATTACAGACCACTCGCCGTTATTGAAGTGCGGCAGCCCGACGGCAGTATTCGATACGAACAACAGCCAGGCTTTGGTACCATCTACTATATTGATCGCGTCCAAAATGAGGAAAATATGTACATTGCTTTTCTCCAATCAGGAATGAGATACTATACATTAAAGATCGAGCTGGCTCAAAGAGAAAACTCGGACGGGCAACTCGAATGGTATGTGAACAGTTCTCAATCGATTATGATTCGAGATGAGTCTAACACCCAAACCCGGTAAATACATCACGTCAGGCTTATGGGGATGAGTGAGGTGGAGGTTTCTATGAATTTAACGGCTGTGATCATGGCAGGCGGAAAAGGCGAGCGGTTTTGGCCCAAGAGTCGAACCCGTTTACCCAAACAGTTTCTAAATATCTCGGGTCAGAAATCGATGATTCAACAGACAACGGAACGACTGAGCAAACTGCTGGATATATCTCGAATTTTCGTCGTAACCAACGAAATGTATGCCGAATTGATTCGCATACAAATTCCGCATTTGCCCAAAGAAAACCTCATCATTGAGCCAGTTGGGCGAGATACAGCACCTTGTGTAGGTCTTGCGGCACTGATCATTGAACAGAAATATCCGGACAGCATTATGGTCGTATTGCCCTCGGATCACATTATTGATAAAAAAGATCAATTCATTGATATTATTGAGACTGCTGCAAGAAAGGCGCAATCCGGTCCTTTTCTCGTCACGCTCGGCATTACTCCCACCTATCCAGAAACCGGATACGGATACATAGAGAGCAGTCTGGAAGTAGAAGAACATCAAGAGATTGAGATTCATAGAGTCAAGCAGTTTGTTGAGAAGCCTGACAAAGAAACAGCAGAGTCTTATGTCCAGAAAGGCCATTTTTTCTGGAATAGTGGCATCTTCATTTGGCGTACCGCCGTCATTCGCAGCTATATCCAGCAGTTGATGCCTGAAGTGCATGAAGTCCTGCAATCGATGAAAATCGCCATCTCTGAGGGGAATAAATCTACGGCATCTATCGTTCAAGCTGAATTCAAGAGAATGCCCTCTCAGTCTATTGACTATGGCATCATGGAGAAGGCACCTCATATCTTTGTCATTCCTTATGATCATGGGTGGGATGACGTCGGCAGTTGGACGGCGCTAGAAAGAATCAATGATACAGATGAAAATGGGAACGTCATGAAAGGCAATCATATTCTCAGTGTGGATACAAAACGATGCATTATTGAAGGTAACGGCAAGCTGATCGCCACACTAGGCATCGAAGATCTGATTGTCATCGATACCGAAGACGTTACGTTAATCTGTACAAAAGAGAAAGCCCAGGACATTAAATCCTTACTCAAGGAACTGCGCAATCAGAAAATGGACAAGTATTTGTAGATAGGAGCGCAACTATCAGCCGATAGAAGACGTCTCATTGGATAGAGCTTGTTTATTCCTTATGATGGAGGGAATTCGTTTGAAAAAGGTGATTGGAAAAACCGTAATCGGAGCTGTGTTAATCGGTATGGGTGTATGGATCGGGTCCTCCAACATTATTTCCAAGGCAGAAGGCAGCGCACAGACACCAGGGTCTGTCAATGATCCCTTGGTTACAAAAGGCTATGTGGATACACAAGTTGAAAAACTCGTGCAAGACCAAGTGGATGAAATCGTCAAAAAAATGGGACAAGGTGGAGGAGGATCTGCGTCACTGGAAATTATCACCTTACAGCCTGGTGAGACACTTTATGCAGGAGAAGGAACGGAGTTTACGCTTCGTGTTGGCAAGGCAAAAGCCGTGAGCAATGATACCAATGGCATTCCCGATGTTACAGAGGGGCAAAATATTGAAAAGGGTTCTGTCATCCCCCGGGATCATTTATTGTTATTTCCAAGAGAAGGCCGTGGTATTCGCGCCGATGAAGGAGACAAGAATCAGGTTATCGTCATGGTGGTAGGTAGCTACTTGCATCTGGACGCATCAGGTAATCCAAAGTAGAGCCATCATGTTGACCGGGGTAAAGCTCTGCACATAAAACTGCAGAGCTTTTTTTATTTGCAATAAATTATGAATATACATCTTCATTCTCCCGTTTGCAATTCGCACTCATTCATCTCATTCACTTAACTGGCATTCATTTGAGGTGGTGCCAGCATTTAAACCGATTATTTGCTTGTCGATCATCCCACCCTAAGATCAAGCATCTTAATATGCTTGTCATTCCACCAATCGATAGGAGATGAATCCCATGGCAAATGCAAAGGTGGTTCCCGATTGCGCGCAAGCGCTGTATGATTTGAAATACGAAATCGCTGCTGAGTTAGGTCTTCCTGTTCACAAACCACAACCCAAATCGGTCTCTGATTATTCTTCTGAATTCGCAGATGAATTGGGTACTCATTCTGGGTATTCGGCAGGAAGCATGACGCCACGTATGCAAAAAGATCATTGGGGGCATTTAACCGCTCGAGATGCAGGAGCGGTAGGAGGAACCATTACCGCCAGACTGATCCAACGCGCGCAAGAAAGCTTGCTTTGAATGAGTAATAACGCGGGTTTCAGGATGTTTTCATCGCATTGACAGTGCTCGACATTTCATATAAACTGTTGATTTGAAGGCAATGCACGTGGAGACGTCAACCTTTTCCAGCTGGAAAAGGTTCGTTTTTTGTTTAGACATCGAAGATTTACATAAAATAAAAACCGTACAGGTATAGGAGGTTAAAATAATGGCTTTACCACGCAGTCGCCGTTTATTTACATCAGAGTCTGTAACTGAAGGACATCCGGATAAAATCTGTGATCAAATCTCTGATGCCGTATTGGATGCATTTTTGAAAAATGATCCAAATGCACGTGTGGCCTGTGAAGTCTCCGTAACGACCGGATTGGTACTTGTTGCAGGAGAGATCACAAGCAAGTCTGCTTACGTCGACATCCCGTCGATTGTTCGCAATACGGTTAAAGAAATCGGATATGTTCGTGCCAAGTATGGTTTTGATTATCAGACTTGTGCCGTGCTTACATCTATAGATGAGCAGTCACCGGAGATTGGGAATGCGGTTACGACGGCACTTGAGGCGCGTGAAGGAAAAATGTCTGATGCCCAAATTGAAGCGATCGGAGCTGGTGACCAAGGTCTCATGTTCGGTTTCGCAGTCAACGAGACACCAGAGCTAATGCCTCTTCCGATCTCGCTTGCGCATCGACTGGCTCGCCGAATCACAGAAGCACGCAAAGAAGGAATTGTCGAATACCTGCGTCCAGATGCAAAAACACAGGTTACAATTGAATATGATGAGCACGACAAACCAGTGCGTGTAGATACAATTGTTATCTCTACTCAACACCATGAGGGGATTTCCCTTGATCAGATCAAGAAAGATATGATCGAGCAGGTGATTCGTCCAATCGTACCGGAAGAATTGATTGACGAGAACACCAAATATTTCATTAACCCGTCAGGCAGCTTTATCGTCGGTGGTCCTCAAGGGGATGCAGGCTTAACAGGCCGCAAGATTATTGTCGACACTTACGGCGGATATGCTCGTCACGGAGGCGGAGCATTCTCGGGCAAGGATCCTACAAAAGTAGACCGTTCTGGCGCTTATGCAGCTCGATATGTGGCCAAGAACATCATAGCCGCTGGGCTTGCCGAGAAGTGTGAAGTGCAGGTTGCTTACGCCATTGGTGTTGCACAGCCTGTCAGCATCAGCGTTGATACTTTTGGTACCGGAAAAGTGAGTGAAGAGAAACTTGTTGAGCTGGTTGGCCATCACTTCGATCTTCGTCCTGCCGGCATCATTAAGATGCTTGACCTTCGCCGTCCGATTTACCAGCAAACGGCTGCATATGGTCATTTTGGCCGCAACGATCTTGACCTCCCTTGGGAGCGTACAGACAAGGCTGAAGCACTAAAAGCAGACGCGGGAGTTTAATAACCGCATCACTCAAATTTTTCTTATCAGAGACATGTCCAGTTCAAATGGGCATGTCTTTTTATTCGTATTTCTCTTTTTGTTAATGTCCTGTCTAGCAAAAGAGTGGTGGCTCTGTGGTAAACTGTATAAAACGGCGAAAGGAATTGGCCTGGGTGGATCATAAACTTAGTGTACAAGTGAAGGACAAGTATATATTTATCATATTAACGGTGTATTTTTGGGTCGGAATTTGGTCGAAGGGGTATTATGAACCCATGCCATATATCGTTGCAGGTAGTTTGTTGGGGATAAGCCTTTTCAGTATAGTCTCTTATTACCTGATAAGAATAAAACTTCACCTATTTCACTTTCTCTTGTTGCTATGGATGACAAGCTACTGGGTGAGTGTGATTTTCGCACTGGATCGACATAGCGCCGTCTTGGAAGCGCTAAAGATTACATTTTATTTGCCCATGATCATGCTCTTTAGTCTTTTAACGCCCGTCTATCGAAGACGCCTTTTTTATCAATGGCCCTGGTTAGGCGCTGTGTTTGTGCTGTGGGGATTTTTATTTGGGCTAATGCGGGATCATCGATTGGAATCAACGCTAGAGTATGCAAATGCTTTGGCTATTTTGTTATTATCCAGCCTTATGATCAGCATGTATCAATGGATTCGTACAAAAAGATGGAGAGATGGGCTGCTTATTCTGTGGAACGGATTCGGTTTATACTGGACATCATCGCGTGGAGTCTGGTTGATTTTATGTCTTCTGTTGGTTGCATGGCTCATCATCGACTATTCCAACTTGCGTAAACGGAAACCAGTTGTCCTGCTTACGAGCTTGCCGGTTATGATTCTTGCGATTAGTGTGCTCTATCAAAATTGGTTTGGGGCTCGTCTAAGACAAAGTTTCACTGCTAATCATGAATGGTCTACTCGCTGGAGCTATTGGCAGGATGGATGGCGTATGATCCAGGACAATTGGCTGTGGGGTGTGGGTGCGGATGGATGGATATCCTTGCAGCCTGATTGGTATTATGTCAAATACCTACATCATTTTTATTTGCAGACGTGGATTGACGCAGGTCTGCTTGCGATATTGAGTTTCGTTGCGTTAATTACAATCCCACTTGTCCATGTCCTATCAGGATGGTGGAGAAGACTACGTAAACAGGTAGAAAACAAGCATGAAGCTTCGGATCTATTTAACTCCTGTTTGTCGCTTATTTCGCTGGGATTCTTGATGCATGCCTGGATGGACCTGCCGCTTGCTTATCCCTTATTGATGATGATGCTCCTTATGTGTTTATATGAATTAACATTAGAGAACGAAGTATCGTGGCGCAAGAAAAAATAACAGCGAGATACCATTCATAAAATCAGTTTCATTTGTATCCGCCATTCAGTGAATGCTGTTGAAATTGAACAGATACAGAATGAAAATCTCAATTCTCGTAAAAATGGCATATGTTATAAAAAGAAGTAGAATGTGCATGTGAATTGTGTATAATAGGAAATACGACGCATGTAACATGGATTAGTCATTTTGTGACAACGTGTTTATATGTGGAACAGAAGAACACTAACCTAGGAGGAGAACAGATTGCGAAGGATATTAAATGTAAAGAAACTAAGTGCAGCGTTATCCGTATTGCTATTGCTTACGCTCGCTATGCCGATCCTTACCTTGGCGGTTGAGAAAGTTAAGTTATATTACGATAGCCATACCGGACAAATTCACGGTGCGATCTATCAGGACATTTATCGTGATTCAGGAGTACCGAGTGTCAGTTATCTGGTTAATGGAGAACAAAATGAGATTCATGATCTCAGTTTGACTCCGGAAGAGTTAGGAAAAGAAGCATTCTATACAGTCTCAGGCACGGTATACGATAAGACACTTGTTGATCAGTATGGAATAGATGCGTTTATTGTTGAGGATTTACAAGATCAACGAACCGTCTTGAATTCCAGTGTTACCGAAAATGTTTATACATATAACCATGACCCTCAGCCCGCACCGCCTCAACTATCAGATACACATGACATTTATACTGATCATATTCGCGTATTTTGGGAAGAGTCACCGGAGTTTGATCTCGCTGGTTATCATGTGTACGTCAATGGAGAAAAAGTAGCGGATACGATTCAAAACTTGGATTATCGATATTACGGGATTGAGCAGGGACAATGGTATTATTTTGAAATTACTGCCATTGATTATGGCGGTAATGAATCGGAGCCATCTGATTTATCTATTTTTATCAGTAATGAATTTGAATCGGTAGATTTTCATATGGATGGATATGATGCCGGCCATCAGCTTCAGCCTGGAGAGAAACTTATTACATTCACAGCTTCTATCTCGACTTTAGATGAGAGAGATTTCGGTTCTAGCATCACGATGTGGATGCCTTGTGAGAATCAGATAGACTGCACAATTATCAACAACAGCATTACTGCGGATGATCTTGTAATTGAAGATCAGAATGGAAGTCAATATGAAATTATAGAACTGCGTATCGGGGACAACATGATTACGCTTAGGATAGATGATGAAATCACTGCAGGTACTACTTACTCGGTAAAAATGTCAGAAGTGAGTGAAGGTAATGAGATTACCCTTCCATTACAAGCGAGCCAGAAATATTTTATTGCAATCATCGTACAGGATATAAGTTCAAATGGAGTTTTTTACGCGACAGATTACCTATACAACTTCATTACAATCGGAAACCCTGCTCCATTGCATCCGTCCCTGCTGTCTGGAGAATATCAGGCTATTGATAGACCATTGATAGGGATGGTTATGGAGTGGATAGGCTCAGGTGAGGAAGACATCAGTGGATACCATGTCTACGTCAATGATGAAAGAGTGGCAGAGGGAATTCAAGAAGGTTATTTTGACTTCAGCACCGTCCCGATTATTAAAGGCGAAAAAAATAAAATCCAAGTGTCTGCAGTGGATGAAGCGGGTCAGGAATCTGAAAAAAGTGGTATTCAGTACTTATATGGAGCAGGAAACTTTCAGGAGCTTCAGATTAGTGAGCATATGAGAAAAAACCAATATCAGCTTCATAAAGGTGATGAAATTGTACGTTTCGTACCTTCTGTACAAACGTTCGGTGGATCGAGAGTACAAATTGAACTGCCATACAGCGATGACGATTCTACTCAAATCGATTCAGAATTCACAGCAGATGATCTTACTTTGACAGATCAATTCGGAAATGAATATACGATGGTCCATTTTTATTACTCTACAACGGAAGAGGGTTTGAGTTACTTTTCATTTGATACCACGACAGAATTGGAAGTTGGAGTTGAATATACTTTAGTGATGTCTGAGGATTCAAGTGGTTCTGAGATCATATTGCCAGCCAGTGAAGGTCATGATTATACAATGAAGGTAGCGATATCTGAATATGTGGTCTACCCTACTCACACTTATCTGACTGACTATAGGAAGATCAACAATATCTCCATCCAACCTGAAACTTCCACAGGTGGTGGTGGAGGAGGAGGTACTGGAGTCTTCATCCCTCCAGTAGTTAATGAGGAGAAAGAGCAAGAAAAGGAAGAAGGCACGAATCTGGTCAAGGAAGACAGTCTTCAAACGGATGATCAGGGGAAAGTAAAAGTGAGCCTTGGAAAGGGAGACAAGAAAGTCTTGCTTCCGGCGGCAGCAAAAAGCCTGAATAAAAACAGCAAACTGTCCTTCGAAGGCGATGAATTCGCTGCAGATATACCGGGAGAAGTACTGGAAGAACTGCAGGGAATGGTGACGGAAGAAGAGCTGCAGGATGCACAAATCAGCTTTTCGTTCGAACCTGTGGCAGAAGAACAGACGCAAGCATTGCTTAAAGATAAACAGAACAGCCATACCCAAATCAAGGCGGCAGGAGATGTCTATGAGCTGAACCTGTCCATTCTGACAAAAACAGGCCAGGAAAAGAAATTGTCTACCTTCTCGAAACCGATTACCATCAAGCTAAAGGCCAAGCCTGGAGCGAATAAAGATGTAGCAGGCGTCTACTACATCGGTGATGATGGAGAACTGGAGTATGTAGGCGGCAAGTGGGAAGGGAATACCTTAGTGGTTGAAGTGAATCATTTCAGCAAGTACGCAGTACTGGAATTAAACAAGCAGTTTACGGACGTGGAGGGACACTGGGCCCAAAAGGTGATTCAATCCATGGCAGCCAAACAGATCATTTCCGGCAAAAGTGAAGATCGCTTTGCGCCAAACGAGCAAGTTACCCGTGCCGAGTTCGTATCCTTGCTGGTCAGAGCTTTGGGCTTGAAGAGTGAGAGCAAAGGTTCCTCCTTCACAGATGTAGCGGAGGGAGCATGGTACGCAGGATCGGTAGAAGCAGCTGTCCAGGCTGGCATTGTGACGGGGACATCGACGAGTACCTTTACTCCGGATGCGAACATCACACGTCAGGAAATGGCGATTATGCTGCTTCGTGCCTATGAAAAACGGACGGGCCACACCTCTGTGTCAGCAGCGGAGCTGACATTTGACGATGTGAACCAAATCAGTTCATGGGCTACAGAAAGTGTACAAACCATTGTTTCACTCGGTCTGATGAATGGTCACAGTGAACAGCACTTTAACCCGCAAGGGCATGCAACGCGAGCCGAGAGCGCGCAAGTAGTCTACAATCTGCTTCAATAACACATTTTAGCCATGCCGTCAGTTCAACAACTGGCGGCATTTATTTTTGAAAAGGAACATACAAGAACACGTATTCATAATGACATATGCATGCCACCTCCATATGTCACAGCTATACTTTGTAGACAAAGGCAGATCAATGATATGATGGATACAAAGGCAACTTGAGAAGGAAGGGGCGTGCTTATTATTCCATCAACCGTGCTCGTAACAGGCTGTGCTGGTTTCATTGGCATGCATGTCTCAGAGAGATTGCTTGAAATGGGTATGAAGATCGTCGGCATCGATCATCTCAATGACTATTATGATCCGCAGCTCAAGCAGGCTCGGCTGGAAAGACTAAGAAAGCATCCTCAGTTTCACTTCTTTCCCTGGGATATCAATGACGCGCAAGGAATGACTGATTTATTTAAACAGCATGCCATCTCCTTTATCATTCATTTGGCTGCACAAGTAGGGGTGCGATATAGTTTGGAACAGCCTCACACCTACATCGAAGCGAATGTAGCCGGATTTGTTCACATGCTGGAGCATGCCAGACAGCACAAGGTGAAGCACTTCATCTATGCCTCCTCCAGTTCTGTGTACGGAGCCAATTCTTCTTTACCGTATTCTACAGCCCAACCGGTCGATCATCCGGTCAGCTTGTATGCCGCAACCAAACGATCCAATGAGCTCATGGCACATACATACAGTCATCTTTATCAATTGCCGACAACCGGTCTCCGTTTTTTTACGGTATACGGACCATGGGGACGACCGGACATGGCCCCTTATTTATTTACAAAAGCCATTTTGCGCAGGGAGCCCATTGCATTGTTCAATCAGGGGAATATGGTGAGAGACTTTACTTACATCGATGACATTGTGGAGGGAATGGTTCGTTTGCTGCCACTGCCTCCAGAGTCATCCTTGCTGTCACCGTATCCGTCAACCCACTATGAAGGGCTCGAGTCGGACACATGGGCACCGGATATCAGCACTGCGCCGTTTCGCATTTACAATATTGGAAGCGGGAGAGCCGTGCGGTTGATCGACTTTGTTCAGACTCTGGAAGAAGTTATCGGTCTTCCTGCTCAGAAGCAAATGAAGCCCATGCAGCCTGGCGATGTCAGGGCGACGATCGCTGATATAGACAGCTTGACCGTGCGAACGGGATTCAAGCCAGAGACCTCCTTGTATGAAGGTTTGAAACGTTTTGTAGACTGGTATATCACCTATCATCAAAGTGAACATTAATCCGACTTGGAAAAACGAACATACTAGGAATCTTTTCGTTCACACCAGTTCATAGACTGGTGTTTTTTTTGTGTTTCCCGTTTCAAACTTTTTCTTGCGGGGTATGTATGGGGAGACTTCCAGGAGAAGTTAAACTGAATGAATCATGGAAGAGGAGGAACAGGAGTGAATGCATCTGCAAAATGGAAGAGATTGAGTGGCGCGGTTGCTGTGATGCTTGTGATCAGTCTGGCTTTGCCTGTACTGGCGCTTGCGGCAGATCGTGTCGTATTTCACTTTGACAAGACCTCGCAAACCGTAACCGGAGCCGTTTACTATGACGATGCCAATGATGCAGATCCATCTGTAACGAAAGCGGTCTATGTGGAATCACCACAAGGCACGCAGATTGACATTACGAACCTCTTGACAATGACGAGTCACACGAATGGAAACGGTCTCTATTATTCGCTTGAAGGTGATCTCAGCAGCACAGGCGTTACAGAAGATGTTTATGGGTTTCATTGGATGGATGATAACTCGGTATTTGCCGGACTGGACACTGTGACAGGTTCCGTCTATCAGTATGTATATGAGAAGCCTGAGAGCAATACAGGAAATAACGGAGGAAATGGAAGCAGTAACGGAAATGGATCTCCTTCTACAGGGGGAAGTATCCCGGATGGATCAGGATCAGAAGGTGAGGAAAGTGACCCGCAGGGTGCAGAGTGGATATTGACCGAGGAAGATCTTCAGCCTGACAGCAACGGCCGCATTACACTTGAATTAGATGATTCAACGGAAGTGTTGCGCATTCCGGCAGATACAGATGCCATTGCAGAAAATGTAGAATGGGTGATTCAGGGAACGGCCTTTCAATTGACCATCCCAGGGAAACTGTTGCTCGAACATCTGGATCTCCTACATTCAAATGAATGGAGCCAGGCAGAAATTGTACTTCAGATGAAATCGTTGCAAGATGAACAAATCAGTGTGGTAACAGCAGCGGAAAATCAAGGAAATACAGAGATGACGCCAGCTGGAGAAGTGATTGACTTTGAACTATTCGTAGAAACGGACGAAGGGGACCCACTCCGTCTGACCGGTTTCACACCAGCCCTTACCCTTTCTATGCGAATCGACATGGATACGGAGGACAGGCTGACGTACATGTATACGATCAATGAGATGGGCAATGCCACCTATGTGCCAGGTGACAAAAAAGATGGTTGGCTGACGGCAAAGGTCTCTCATTTTAGCCCATATGGCATTTTCACATATGAAAAAGACTACGTGGATGTTAAAGGTTCTTTTTGGGCCTATGATGTCATTCGTCAATTAACGGCACAACAAATTGTATATGGCGTAAGTGATGCGGAGTTTGCTCCTTCTCGCGCTGTGACGCGTGCGGAATTCACCGCCTTGTTGGTGAGAGCCCTCCAACTGAAATATGTGGCAGATCATCCTTTCCAGGATGTAAAGGATACCGCGTGGTACGCGGCTGATGTAGCAGCAGCTTATCAGGCAGGACTGGTTGAAGGCCGAGCAGCGGACCAGTTCGCTCCTCAGGAGAAAATTACCAGAGAAGAGATGGCGGTTATGCTGATGAGAGCCTATGAGCGAAAATATGGACAGCAGACGCTATCTGGTGATGATAATGCCTTCACAGATCGAACGTCCATCAGTCCATGGGCCATGGTCGCGGTCAATGAGGCTGTAGAACTGGGATTGCTTGTTGGACAAGGGGAGCAAGTCTTTAATCCAAAAGCGTGGACCACGCGTGCAGAAAGCGCTCAAGTTATTCAGCAGCTCCTTCCTTAAAGCTTCGTTCCAAATTTAATAGATGAGAGAATAGACTTGGTCAGAATGAGCCAAGTCTATTTTCTCGTTCCTCTTCCCTCACAATTCCTGAATTTTGCACGAAACCTTTTCATAGATTCTATAGTCTATATGAGTAGAGAGATAGAGGCCCCATATTTCATCGTGCAGTCCGATATCAGATTTGGAAGGAAAAACGGGAGGAGAAAGATCATACATGCACAACAATCAAAAATGGAAGAGGAAGGGTGCCGTGATTGCCTTAAGCACCCTGATTGCCTTGCAAACGACAGGTCCAGGAGCAGAAGGCATCCTCCGGGGAAGCTTGTTTTCTGCAACGCAGGCAGAAGCAGCCGCGAAGCAGCCTGTCCTTCAACTCGTAGAAGAATCGCCTATTACGGCAGGCGCTGTATTGAAAAAATATGTGCGAACATTTGAAAGAAACGGCAAAAACGTACAGGCTGAAGCCAACGTCGTCGTCGTGGACCTGCAGAATCCGCATGTCAAACTGGATGTTATGACAGGACGACAAGGGCAACTGACCAAAACGAATACCGTGTTGAATATGGCCAAGGAAACCTCAGCCGTTGCTGGCATGAACGCAGATTTCTTTTCCTTTTCTGCGGAAGGTTCACCGCTGGGTCCTTCCATCTCGAATGGAGAGGTCATCACCAGTCCTTCTCCGGTTCAGGGTCTTTACACGTTCGGTCTGACAGAGGACCGCAAACCGGTGATTGACCAGTATCAATTTACCGGAACCGTCAAAGCTGCGAATGGAACGGCTTTTCCGCTCGCAGGAATCAATCAGACCTATTCCTGGTATAAAAACGTCAGCGGTGTCACCGAGCACAGTCATCAGAATAAAATTCATCTCTATACGTCTGATTGGGGCCAGATCGATCGAGGCAATGATGGAGCCACAACGCCGACAGAAGTACTCGTACGAAATGGAGTGATTGAGCAAATCTCCATTGGAAAAAAACTGGAGATGCTCGTACCTAAGGATGGCTACATTCTGAGAGCGGCCGGAACAGCGGTCGATTATGTGAAAACCAGTCTCCAGGTCGGGCAAGCGATTCAAATTGATTATGCCATGAAATCAACCAATCCCAAAAATCTGTATGATGCAGCCGATTTCGAGATGCTGATTGGCGGGCATACCTTGTTGGTTGAAGGAGGAAAGCCGTCGGCGTTTTCCAGAGACATCTCCAGCATAGACGGCAATCGCTCACGTTCTGGTATCGGGTACTCTGCGGATCGCAGATACGTGTACCTGGTTACAGCTGATCATGCGGGAGATAGCGCAGGTCTGTACGTAAGAGAGTTCCAGCAGCTCATGGTGGAAATGGGCATTGAGAAAGGCATGAATTTGGATGGTGGCGGGTCCACTACGCTGGTGTCCAGACCGCTCGGTACGTTCGATCCCAAGCTGGCCAACACACCGGAATTCAGCTCCCAACGTTCTGTCATTAACGGGATTGGCGTCTATACAGAAGCACCTGACGGTGAAGTGAGCGGAATCCTCATAGACGGCAGCCAAATGCTGTTCATCGGGGAGTCCAGCCAGTATCAATATCGGGCCTATGATCAATATTACAACCCGATTGATACTTCAAAAACAACCGTCCAGTGGTCGCAGAGCCAGCCTATCGGCAGTCTCTCTGGGCAAACCTTTACCGCGACCAAAGCTGGCACCACCACGATTTCTGCCAAGGCAGGAAATGCCGTGCAAACCAAGCAGATCCGTGTCATTGGCAAACAGGACCTCGCTTCCGTCAAGCTCAAGCCAGCCAGTGCTTATGTCCTGACTGAAGGGAATGCTTATCAAGTGTCGCTCGAGGCCGTGACAAAAGACGGCATCAAGAAAACGATTCCGAATCACCTAGTGCAATGGGAGTGGATCGGATTTGATGGCCAGACGACTTCAAATGGGTTTAAGGTGAACACCATTTCAGACAATCAAGGTGTGGGACGTGTGATCGCCAGGTATGATGATTTCAGTACCATGCTGACCTTGCCGACCGGAGTGGAGAAGCCGTTTCTTGACTTTGACGGTCCGACGCCTGGTATTTCCAAGCTCGTAACGCCATCTGAAGTGAATGGTTCCGTCACAGCTAATGGGCCTGTCGGCAGCAACCCGACCGATGCGCTGCGAATTGACTATGATTTTACGGCAGGCAAAGGGACTAAAGCCGTCTATGCCTCCTTCAACGAAGACAAGGGTGTCCAGATTGATGGCAAGCCCCTTCAATTAAAAGCAAGCATCTATGGCGATCAGAGCTACAACTGGGTACGAGGCGAGATCGTAGATGCCAGTGGCAAGAGTCATTACCTGGAATTCACCCAAAATCTGGACTGGAGTGGCTGGAAAAGTGCGGTGGCAGATTTAAGTAAATTGAATGTCACCTATCCGATTAAATTGAAAAGACTGTATGTCGTTAACCCGGAAAATGGACAGGACAGCCGGGGGCTCAAGGGCACCATCGCTTTCGACAACCTCGTCTGGATGATGCAGGGCCAACTGCCGGCTATGCAATACCCGAAGGTTTATGTAAAGATTAACCAGAAGAGCTTGCAGGTAGACAGCCAGCAAATGGTGCTGGATCAGGCTCCAGTTGTCAAAAACGGTCATACGCTAATTCCCATTCGGTTTATCGTGGACGCCTTGGGTGGACAGGTGAGGTGGGACCCTAAGACGAGCAAAATCACCGTGATCAAGGGGGAACACTTGCTGGATATGTGGATTGACAACCGCTTAATGGTGAAAAACGGTATCGCGACTGAAGCTCCGATTGCCCCTGAAATTATGAGTGGACGTACGATGGTTCCGCTGCGATTCATTGCCGAAACATTTGGGTGGAAAGTCGGATGGGACCAGGCGACTAAAGCCGTTACCCTGCAGTAATTAGTCCTTTTAGCATACCCCGATGTCGATAAATTGTGGTAACATGATAATCAGGACTGCCTATGTCTCGTACCGCGTGCAGGGGCTGCCGCGGTGCGAAAGCATATTATGAAGAGCGAGGAGACGGGCGACGTGAATGTTCAAGCAGATTCGATCGACCGCGTGATCAAAAATGCGGTAGAAGTGATGGACAATAGCAGATATCAGATTTTTGAGATTTGCGAGAGCGCCCGCTCTGAGCTTGATTCGTTGAATAAAGAGCTGGAGAAGGTGATCGAGGAAACGAAAATCACCATTGACCGTGTAGACCAGTTGGAACTGGATTTTCGGAAGGCTCGTATTCGTTTGTCCGAGGTGAGCCGGGATTTCGGGCGTTACCAGGAGCAGGACATTAAACAAGCCTATGAGACTGCGACCAAAATTCAGATGGACATCCTCATTTATCGGGAGAAAGAGATCAACCTCAAAGCCAGAAGAGATGATTTGCAAAAAAGGACTAGAAATGTAGAAAAAACGATTGAACGTGCGGAAACCGTTGCGTCTCAGATGAATGTGGTCCTGGAATATTTGTCTGGTGATCTCAATCAGGTGACCAGAATCCTGGAATCCGCTAAAAATCGTCAGCTGCTGGGATTAAAGATCATTTTAGCTCAAGAAGAAGAGCGAAGACGAATAGCCAGAGAGATTCATGATGGCATGGCTCAATCAATGGCCAATCTGATCTTGCGAACGGAAATTACCGAGCGCATGATGAACAAGCAGGACTATGAGATGGCCAAGGTCGAAATTCATGATCTGAAGGGTCAGGTAAGGGACAACCTGGAGGAAGTTCGTAAAATGATCTTTAATTTGCGTCCAATGGCTTTGGATGATTTAGGGTTGATCCCCACACTTCGGAAATTTGTGCAGGACTTTGAGGATAAGCACAAGATCCGTACCCAGTTTGATTTCCACGGCAAGCAGGCCAGACTCCCGTCGGCAATGGAGGTCGCTTTGTTCAGGCTCGTACAGGAGAGCTTCTCCAATGTGCTCAAGCATGCCCAGGCGACATTCGTAGAAGTATGGATTACGTACCAGCAGGATCGGGTCCAGGTCAGCGTGGCGGATAATGGGGTCGGATTTGATCCAGAGCTGGTTGAACGCAAAATATCCGAGGGAGACAATTTCGGCTTAATGGGAATGAAAGAGCGGGTGGATCTCCTGGAAGGAACCTTTAAGATTGAGTCGAGCAAGCAAACCGGCACCAAAATCAAGATTGACGTTCCTCTGAAAGTCGAGGAAGAAGCGATAAAATCCGAAAATGGCAAGAAAGGAGCGGGAGAAGAATGAAATCGATACATACCCCTAATACCGTAAAGCTGGTTCTCGCCGATGACCATGCCCTGTTTCGGGAAGGGCTAAAGCGCATTCTCAACATGGAAGATGATTTTGAAGTCATTGGCGAATGTGGAGATGGCATTCACGTGCTGGAGCTCTGCAATGAACTCAAACCGGATGTCGTGCTGATGGATATCAACATGCCGGTCGAAAACGGCGTCAGTGCGACAGAGAAGATTCGGGAAATCTTTCCGCAGATGAAAGTCATTATCCTGTCCATTCATGATGATGAGAGTTATGTGTTTGAAACGTTACGCAAGGGCGCAACCGGATACTTGCTCAAAGACATGGAGGCCTCCGAGCTTATTAACGCGATTCGTACAGTGGTGCAAGGCCATGCCTACATTCATCCCAAAGTAACCGGGAAGCTGATTAACCAACTCCGACGAATGACCTATCTCGGTGGTGATGGAGTCGCAGCCACAGCGGAATATGTGCAAGAGGCCAGTTCAGGTTATAGTACTATGAAAGAAAGTCCTCTCACGAAACGGGAAGCAGAAGTGTTGCGTCTGATGGCCACCGGTAAGAGCAACAAACTGATTGGAGAGAATTTATATATTAGTGAGAAAACTGTGAAAAATCATGTAAGTAGCATTCTTCAGAAAATGGAAGTGGATGATCGCACCCAAGCTGTGATCAACGCCGTCAAAAATGGGTGGGTTACGCTGTAGTAGCTAGATAGAACCCTTCCAGGTGCATGAGGCACTTCCCCCTGCGCTATCGCATATACTGGGTGGTAAAGGGAGGTAGAGCCTCATGATCGTAGGGTTAATTTGGATCATTGGCATATATGGGACTGCGATGCTGACCGTTCACCTTTTGCATCACTTGCTTCATCATGAGCAGCGTGCAAGCAAGCATTATCTACTATGGATACCCAGACAGCAGCTTCAGCTGGAGTGGTTTTTGCGCATGGTATTGGTGTGGAACTGGACGCGTGGCACCCCCATTCGTATGACACTGATGGTGGAACAGGATGAACACCCTGTTACGAAAGAAGTAGTCTGGATGGCGGCAAAAATACTGAATCGGGCTCAGGTTCCGTATCAGATTCATGATCAGCGCTATCCGGTGCAATGGATTTCCAGAACCCCTCATGAAGAAATGGTGCAGATTCAATTCAGAGCACATGAAAATTTAAAGCAGTGGGTGTGTCCGTGACCTATAATCGGAACCGCTTACATGAGCGTATCGTATTGAAATTGAGATGAAGCACATCTCTGTCCATCCTGACAGAGGTGTGTTTTTTTAATGCCATCATTCAGAAGGGGGAGCAGGACATGAGAGGGACGGGATATGACCTGATTCTAAGCAATGGGCATCGCAAGCCGATGCTCAGTATTTGCTTCTCGGTGGACCTGATCTACTGGCAATTGCATCATACAGCCGTGGAAATGAATATATGGGCAGAGGAACAGTCTTGGAGCCGAATTTATCCTGATTACTTGAAGAGACAGGCACAACTGACAGGTGAGCGTAAGGCTGTTCCCGCCATGCCGGAATCATTCCCCGCATCAGTCTCTTCAGATAGGAAGCAGACAGATCTGTTTCATCCAGGTCATCCATCGCTGCAGAACACCAATTCAACCCGTTCCCAACGCAAAGCGAGCTTACTGAACGATTGGAGGAAGCTGCTGGGGGTGGAGCCATCGATGACAGTCCAGCAGATTGATTGCATCTTGCAAGAACTTGCCCGCGAAATTGCAGGCAGAGGACTGCTGGACACCGAGTGTGAACGATGGATCGCGGAGCGGCTCCCCGTTTCGCAAACCACTCTGACATGGAAAGGATGGATCCAATGTCTGTATCTTCGGGGAGAGATTAGCTATGAGCAAGGGATTGCTGGGCAGACTCATACAGGTTGGCGAGGGAGGGTGAAACGCAACCGACTGATTTGCTCCAGATGCGGTTCTGCAGGAGAAGAATTGAAGTGGACACACTGTGCGAGCTGTGAAGCGGCATGTCCTTCCTGTGCGGGATGCTTGACGATGGGACGATGCCGTTCCTGTTCCGTCTTGATCAAAGGGACCTTGCAAGGTGAGAAGCCGGTTACGTGGTCTCACCTCCCATCTGTGGAACTTGCGAAATGGAGCCTGAGTCCAGCACAGACGGAGGCCGTTCAGTCAGGATTGTCATTCTTGCAATCTCCTGCATCTTCTTCCTTTTTGATTTGGGCTGTAACGGGGGCAGGCAAGACGGAAATGATCTACCCGCTCATTGAGGCCGTGTTGGCCGGGCATGGCCGGGTAGCGGTAGCTTCTCCACGCCGGGATGTGATTCTGGAATTGAAGCCGAGAATGGACAAGGCATTCCCTGAAGTGCGTATTGCTGCGCTATATGGAGGAAGTGAGGATAGCTGGTGTTCATCAGATTTTATACTGGCTACAACTCACCAGCTCATGCGTTTTCGCGAAGCATTTGATCTCCTGATTATCGACGAACTGGATGCCTTTCCCTATCATCAGGATGAAAGACTTTATTTTGCAGCCAGGCAGGCGAGAAAAACGTCGGGCAAAGTGATTTTCCTTTCGGCCACTCCGCCTGCATCCATGAGGAAGCAGGCGAAGAGAGGTCAAATGCCTTCCGTCAGGGTTCCCGTCCGATTTCACAGACATCCGCTGCCGGTTCCACAACGGGTGAGAATGAAATCACTTCGAAGCTGGGTGGGATCTCGAAAAGTGCCGTCTATGCTCATTCGTATCCTGATGCAATCCATGGAACGGGGTGCTCAGCTTTTTCTGTTTTCACCTGCCATTCGATTTGTGGAAGATCTTGTTGAAGATTTGCGTACATGCTTTCCGCAATATGCGATCGCAGGTACATCCAGCAAAGATCCGAAGCGAGCAGAGAAAGTAACCGCTTTTCGGAACAAGGAACTGAATGTGCTCGTAACCACAACCATATTAGAGCGTGGGGTGACCATTCCCAAAAGTGATGTGTGCATCCTGGATGCGGACAGTTCATTATATGATGAAGCTGCTCTCGTGCAAATGGCGGGTCGTGCAGGTCGGTCTCCGTCAGATCCCTGCGGAAGGGTCTATTTCTGTTCCACTCAGGCAACCGCATCGATGAAAGAGGCAATCGGTCAGATCACCGATATGAATCGGCTGGCCCAGCGAAAGGGGTACCTGCGATGAAGAAACTGATGGAAGCGCTAATGAGTCAAAAGTTGCCGGAGTGCCTCGCATGTGGCAGAGCGAAAAAACAGAGTCGTGGCCTCTGTACGACATGTATTGCGGAAATTCCCTGGGTGCAAGCCATCCAGTGCAAGCGATGTGGTCGGGATATCGAATGTCCGGATTGTCGTCGATTGGTGGGGCCGTATGCCCTTACTGCTCAGCGAAGTGCGGTTCGTTATGCAGAACCCTTCCAGCATTGGCTCGAACAGTACAAGTTTTCTGGAAACGAGCAGTGGCGCCCCTGCTTTGCTTATTTAATGGAACGAGCGTATGAACGGCTTATTGCAGACTTTCCGGCCTTGCTGCAGCATCCAAGGTTTCTCATTCCGATTCCGCTTAGTCGAGAGCGCTTGGAGCAGAGAGGATTTAATCAGGCCGAGCATTTAGCGAAAGCATTGGCGCTCCATGAAGGGCTACCCATGTTTTCACTGTTAGAAAGACCGGTTCATCTCGAGAAGCAAAGCAGTCGTACACGGCAGGAACGATTGCAAGCCCTGTCTGGTGTATTTGCGATTTGCCCGCAAGAAAATCGCAGGTGTATTGTCTGGTGGAAGCGTAACAGAAGACAGAAACCACCCGTCGCGATTCTCATCGATGATATCTATACAACAGGAAGTACTCTGCATGAAGCAGCGGTCACGCTTCGAAAGAAGATCCCGATTCCGGTCTTTGCCCTCACACTGGCAAGATCCTAGTTCTTTAGTCAGTTAATCAGCAACAGAAAATGGGAGAAAAGAAGGACGTTTCAAGTTTCCTCTTTTAACAATGGAGAGTTTCACGTATAATGAAAGTGTTACAGAAGACAGTCCTCATCATTGATAGAGTAAGGAGGGTCCTGAATGAACTTAATGGCAGCAAATTGTCCGCGATGTGGAAGGCTGTACAATCGGGCCTCAGGAGATGTGTGTGGAAATTGTATTCGTGAAATCGAACAACAATATGAAAAGTGCTTGCATTATCTGCGTGAAAATAAAGGATCTAATATATATGAAGTGAGCGATGCGACAGAAGTACCGGTCAGACAAATCTCCAAATTTATTCGGGAAGGACGCATTTCTATTATGGATGCACCCAATATGGGTTATCCTTGCGAAGTGTGCGGAGAAATTATTCAAACTGGCGGCATGTGCGACAATTGCCGCAATCGTTTGACGAGGGATGTAAGAAAACTGACCCAAGCGGCAAATCCGTCTTCGAATGGCCAGAAATCGTCAAGTCATGATCATGCCAGTTACACCATCCGGGAAAAGGATGACAAGTAATCGGCCCAACATGGCTTCCAACAAATAGCTATTAACATACGTCAAGCAAAGACCGATAAGAGAAGTATAGATTATCGGTCTTTTATTATGGGCAGAACGAGGTGTAGGCAATGAAAATCAATGATGTGCATCGGACAGGCGCGGTTCAGCGCTATCAAAATCAAAAAGCAGGAACGGAAGGACAGGCAACAGGGAAAAAGGGCAAAGCGAAAGACTCTCTTCAAATTTCCGAAGCGGCCAAGGAACTCCTGCAAGTGCGGGGATCTGAGCATGCAAACCGTAGCGAGAAAATGGAAGCATTGAAAGAAGCGGTGCAGAGCGGACAGTACCAGGTAGATGCTGAGAAAGTCGCAGAAAAGATGCTGCAGTATTTTAAAAATCCGTATCGGAATTAGGTGAATACAGTGAACATGCAAGCGATTATCGCCAGTCTGGACCAACTGATCAAACTTCACCAGGCTTTGATGACTTTGGCTGAAGTGAAAAAAGAGGCCATTATGAATAATGATGTGACCGCATTGAATCAGACGGTTCAAAAAGAACAGAAATTGATGAAGGCGATTGTGGAAGCTGAGCAACACAAATCAGAGGCGATTGAGCAGTATATGCAGGGCAGGAATTTGCCGATTACAAAAGGGATGACCCTCAGTCAACTTTTGAAGTTTGTGTTTCAGCAACAGGACAGAACGGATCTGGGCGAGCGGCAGGAAAGGTTGGCCGCTCTGCTCAATCAGCTAAAGGAGAAGAACGATCTGAATCAGCAGCTGCTAAAGCAATCGTTGGCGTTCATTCATTTTTCTCTGGACCTGCTCACTGGCTCCGATGAGGATGACGTGGTATACCAAAATCCGGCCGCTTCTTCCAAAGATCAGAAGCGCAAAGGCATTTTTGATACGAAGGCATAGGGAAGTCACAGGGACGCGATAGGGAAGTCAGAAGTCATTATACGGCAAAGGAGAAGAAGCGATGGTATCATCATTTCACGGATTGGAAACCGCCAGACGAAGCTTGTTTACCCAGCAGGCTGCGCTTCATACAGCGGGTCATAATATTGCAAATGCCAATACCAAAGGCTATTCGAGACAAACCGTCAACATGCAGAGCGCAATCCCGATAGAAGCCTATGGGATGACGAAGAGTGCCTATCCAGGTCAACTGGGGACGGGGGTTGAATATGATTCCGTCACGCGTATACGCGAGCAGTTCCTGGATCATCAATTCTGGAATGAAAACAAGTCATTGGGGAGCTGGGAAATTCAGCGGGACACGCTCGAAAAACTGGAAGCTATTGTAAATGAGCCTTCCGATACGGGTATGCGAGCTGTACTGGATCAATTCTGGGAATCATGGTCCGGACTGGCCAATGACCCGGACAATATAACGAGCCGTAAAATTGTGCGTGAGAACGCCCTCGCTCTTGTTAATACCTTTAATGCCACTTACGTGCAGCTTCAGGATTTGCAGGGTGATTTATCAGAGAACATTGATGTAAAGGCGAGGCAAATCAATGACATTGCGGTCAGCATTGCCAATCTGAACAAGCAGATTCAGAAGATTGAAGGATTGGGCGATCACGCCAATGACCTCCGGGATCAGCGCGATATGCTGGTAGATGAATTGTCCAAGGTGGCAAACGTAGACGTTGTCGTCACCGAGCAGGGATATAATGTGAGTATTGGTGGAACGGCATTGGTGACGGGACATACGGCGACTCCGATAGATGCAGCGGGTTTGGAAGGTGCCTATGCTTCAGGAGATCTGCAGGGAGGAGAGGTATTCGGCATGTTGCGCTCCCGCGATGTGTTTGTAGCGGATTATATGGCTCAGCTCGATACGATGGCTAGCAGCATTGCCACCGGAGAAATCACCATCACCATTCCGGCTGGGTCGGTATTGCCGGATGGCACGACTTTGGATGGGGTTACGTATACAGGAGCTGCCCGGACCTTGAGCAGTGACTTGACCGTACAGGTGAACGGACTTAATCAATTGCATCAGCTCGGTTATTTGACAACGGACCCTTTGCAGGCTGGAGATGAATTCTTTGTAGCCAGCAGTGGAAGCACCATCACCGCCTCGAACATTTCCTTGAATCCTGCCATTGCAGCGGATTCCACCCTGATCGCATCTTCCATGCGCACGATGGTGGATGGCAGTGGAACGGAAAAAGTGGTGAAAGGGAACAATACCCTGGCGACCCTAATGTCGGAACTCAGAGAAACCAAATTCTCCTTTACCGGTGGAACCATCAGTGAAGGAACGATAGATGATTACTTTAGGTCGATTGTTGGTCAGCTCGGGGTGCAGACGCAGGAAGCTCAGCGGCAGGTGAATAATCAGCAGGTCATTGTGGACCAGGTTGATATGCGAAGACAATCAGTCAGTGGCGTTTCTCTGGATGAGGAAATGGCCAACATGATCAAGTTTCAGCATGCGTATTCAGCAGCTGCCAGGTTTATGACCACGTATGATCAGCTCCTGGACAAACTTATTAACTCTACCGGTGTGGTTGGCAGATAACGTCCATGATGGATAAAGGAGGGATATAATGCTTCGAGTCACGCAAAGTATGATGAACACGCAGCTCATTCGTAATGTGAACAAGAATTTATACAAGATGGATAACTATCAAAATCAGGTTTCTACAGGCCGTAAAATCAACAAACCGTCCGATGATCCGGTAGGTATCACCTATTCCTTGCGATACCGTTCTGAACTGGCGGCGAATGAACAGTATCAGAAAAACGTCGATTCTGCCCTGTCCTGGCTGGATTTCTCCGATACCGTCCTGGGGCAGGCTGGGGACGTCATGCATCGTCTCAAAGACTTGTCTATTCAAGCAGGAACGGGAACAAATCCGCAAGTGGCCCTCGACGGCATCAAGGAAGAGATCGAACAGTTGAAGGATCAGCTCATTGATATTGCAAATAGCCAGATCAATGGCAAGTATGTGTTTAATGGACAAACGTATGACCAGACGCCGTACAATGTGCAAGATCCTTCCTTTGACGCCAAACTTGCTGTAACTGATTCGGGTGACGTGGATTTTACCATTGGTTTGGGTGTTCAGGTGTCTGTCAATATGTCTGGCAATGAGGTATTTGGGAATCCCGGGGATGCAGACAACATCTTTAAAGTGCTGGATGATTTGATCACGGACTTGGGTAGTGGGAATTATGCTGGAATAGGATCGCAAATTCAGCATTTGGATATGAGAATGGAAAAAATACTTACTTACCGTTCGGAAGTGGGAGCAAGAGTGAATCGTGTGGAGCTGATGCAAAACCGATTGTCTGAGCTCGAATTGAATCTGATGGAGCTGAAATCAAAAAATGAAGATGCAGAGTATGAAGAACTGCTGATTAATGCCAAGATTGCAGAAAGTGTCTACCAGGCCTCGCTTTCTGTCGGAGCGAAAATCATTACCCCCACCCTGGTTGATTTCTTAAGGTAGGGCTAATGAGATGATACCGTTTCCGATGATTCGTATGCAGCAGGTTCAAGGGAGAATCGGGATCGAGTCCCAGGCGGCTCGAATAGAAATTAGACAAAAACCGGCTGAATTATCGATTCAAACTACACAAGCAAAACTCGAAATTCAAAATGCCAGGGTGGAAATGCAAATCGATCAATCCAGAGCGCATGAAGCCTTGACAGGCGGCAAACCCATGCCATTTATGGAACGAATTTATTCACAGATCCCCTCGATTGCTCTTCAGGCGATAGCCAAAAAAGTAGAGGATGGAAACCGGATGGCGGCCATTACGAAGCCAGGAAATACAATTGAAGAGATTGCCTACGAGAATGCGATGGATACAGGGACCAAACTAGATATTTATGGCCCGGCCTCTTATGACAATGTGGATATCTTTTTCACCTTGCATAAAGCGGAAGTTGCCGTTCAGCCGGGATCGGTTCAAATCGACTGGCAAACGAATCAACCAACCATAGACTATGTGGAGGGAATGGTCAACGTCTATGTGAAGCAACAAGCCTCGCTGACCATTACCCCGCCGGAAATTAATCGCTTAGCTTAATGGAAAGAAAGACTATAGACATGGAGTCTATAGTCTTTCTGTTTCCTGATTCAGAATGGAACCAAATCGGAATAATTATGAAACTGCGGTAGGAGTGAGACGATGCGTGTGGAAACCTCGCAATTTGGCGTGCTAGAAGTGAATGATGAGGAAGTGTACACTTTTTCCCAAGGCATTCCTGGATTTGAGCATCTTCATCGTTTTGTATTTGTGGAAATCGAAGAAACCCCCTTTGCGTATATGCAGTCCGTTGAGGAAGCAGCCTTGGCCTTGATTGTCACCAACCCATTTGTATTTTACCCGGAGTATGACTTTGTACTGCCCGAAACGGACAAGCAGGATCTGGACATTCAGGATGAGCAACAAGTGCTGGTGAAGTGCATCGTCACTGCCCAGAATGACTTCTCCAAATCGACCATTAACTTGTTGGCGCCTCTGGTGTTGAATGTGCATACCCGCTGTGGAAAGCAGCTTGTGTTGCATCAATCATCCTACATGACAAAGCATCTTCTTCTGCGTCAGCAGGAAGAGAAATAGGAGGGGATCCCATGCTTATTTTATCCAGAAAACCGGGTGAATCTATCATGATCGGGAATGACATTGAAGTCACGATCCTGTCCGTGGAAGGCGATGTGGTGAAGGTGGGGGTGAACGCGCCGAGAGACATAAGCATTCATCGCAAGGAAATCTACATCGCGATAAAAGAAGAAAACGAAGCTTCCTTTAAACAACAAGCCACTGTGGATGCGCTAAAAAATTTCAAAAAGCTATAAACAATGACGAATGGCTTGACGATAAATAAAGTAGAAGCTTTTCAAGGGCGGCCGACCTTGGAAAACTGAAACCACATGGAAGTGGGAAAACACACATTCAGGGAGGAAATAATCATGAGAATTAATAACAACATTACCGCATTGAACAATCACCGTAACATGTCCATCAACAACATTGCTTCTGGTAAAAGCATGGAGAAACTGTCTTCCGGTCTTCGGATTAACCGTGCAGCAGACGATGCAGCAGGTTTGTCTGTATCCGAATTGATGAGAGGTCAAATCCGTGGTCTTCAGCAAGCACAGCGTAACGCTCAGGACGGAATTTCCTTCGTCCAAACCGCTGAAGGTGCAATGAACGAAGTCTCTGCTATGCTCGTTCGGATGAAAGAGCTGAACGTACAAAAAGCAAGCGGTACGTACTCTACTGAAGACAAGGCAAACATTGATGCTGAGTTGAATCAGTTGGGTAAACAAATTGACAGCATTGTTGATGATACGAAATTTAATGGTACGGCTATCACAACTGGTGCTAGCATTGTTGTTTTGGATAATGACTCTACTAAAATTCAAATTAGCGGAATTACAACTACAAGTATTAAAGGATTGACCTCCGCAAGTGCTACATCAGTCATTGAAACGGCAATTAAAGCAACTTCAACTGAGCGTGCGAAGCTAGGGGCGGTTCAGAACCGTCTGGAGTATACGTCCAACAACTTGGGAACCACCATTGAGAACCTGTCTGCTGCAGAATCCCGTGTTCGTGATACGGATATGGCAAAAGAAATGGTTGATCTGACGAAGAAAAATATTCTCTTGCAGGCATCACAAGCGATGCTGGCCCAAGCGAATCAGCAGCCGCAAGGCGTATTGCAACTGCTTCGTTAATCAAATCAGTGACTTATTAGAGACCTTAGTTTATCTAGGGTCTCTTTTTGTTGCAAGCGAGAGGCTAAAATGGTGTGATGTTGAGACTCTATTTTTAGGTAAAATTTAACACAATGCTTAACTTAAAAAAAAGGAGTAATATGTCGATATACATATTATCACTTTCCTTGTCTATCTGGAAAGAATCATGAAAGAGAGACCTTAGAAATTTAAGGTCTCTTTCTATCAATCGTCAGACACGTATGAATATAGATTAGAAAGGCTGGTTGGAACATGAAAGCTAAACCTATTACTCAGTTATCGCCTGCTTATTACGAGCAATTTGCATGTATTGGTTCAGATTGTGAAGATACATGCTGTGCAGGCTGGACCGTTCCGATTGATGTGAAGACCTATCATAAATACAAGAATGTAGAAGATGAAGAGCTAAGCCTTCTAATGGATAGTTACGTGATCAAAAAAGAACCTTCAGAGAGCAGTCAATTACAATACGCTACCGTAAAGCTGGATAGCTGTGGAAGTTGCCCCTTTCTCAACGAGGATAAGCTGTGCAAAATTCAGTTGAAAATAGGGGAGGATTATTTGTCCCACACCTGTCATACATATCCGCGTGTTACCAACCAATTCGATTTTGTCATGGAAAGGTCATTAAGTGTGTCATGTCCGGAAGCAGCCAGATTGGCCATATTGAATAAAAACGGTATAGATTTTAATCAAGAGATGGTAGAGGAAGACAAGAGAAATCAACCGACTTTGCAAGTTGAAACGAAAGGGTTTAAAGATCATCGCAGACATTTGTGGGAAATGAGAGTACTGGCTATTCAAACCCTGCAGGATCGCAGGTATTCCATTGAGGACCGGCTGATTATGCTTGGGGTCTTCTTGCAAAACATTGTGGCTCAGGCTGATCAGCATGGTCACAAGATCGTTCCAGGCTTTATTGAGCAGTGCAAGGGCATCTTAGACAGGGGAGATCTGAAAGATGCCCTGGGTGAGGTGGATAAAAATTGTGAGTTCCAGATTCGCCTGGTGTTGCCCTTGATTGTGGAGAGAATTAAATATGGTGTATCTTCAGTCAGATACGCTCAATGTGTAGAAGATTGTTTCAATGGAATCGGGTATAACGGATCTAATGAAGCAATGGAACTCGAGCAAAGGTATGTACAAGCCAAAAGTCAGTATTATGACTCGTTCATTCCAGAACATGAATATGTACTGGAAAATTATTTGGTTAATTATATGTTCAGAACGATGTTTCCATTGAATCATCATGAAGATGTGATGGATGTGTACTTGAAAATGGTGGTGCATTTTATGCTGGTCAAACTTCACATGGTTGGCATGAGCGCACACTACAAGCAGTTTTTTAGTGAGGAACATTTAGTTAAACTGATTCAATCTTTTGCCAAGTCGTACGAGCATAATACACAGATTTTCAAAGTGATAACAAATGCCTTAAAGAATAATGATATTCTCGATATAAGTGTGCTTTCCGTTATCATTAAAAATTGATGGCATCTATAACATCTGCGCATTCCTGCACCGATATAAGAAGTAACATGACTTAACGGGGGAATGAGCGTATGAATGGTGATGTTTCCATATCCAGAAACATAGGCAAGCCACTCACTTCTGGTCTGATTGCAAGATCAGAAGGCAGCACAGAGCATTCCGGCGCAAACATCAAGACGACATCCAACATCCAGACCGGGTATGAATTGAAACTTGCTGAACTGCAAGGGGACAGAATTCCTGTGGGGGAAGAACAATTGATCAAAGCAATCGATCGAGCGGTTATGGCGTTACAAGGACCAAATACCACTTTCGAGGTCTCTCGGCATGAGAAGCTGAATGCGATTACGGTGAAGGTTTTGAACAAGGATACGGGCGAATTGATTCGCGAGATCCCGCCAGAAAAAACATTGGATCTTGTCGCCAAGATGATGGAGATTGCGGGAATTTTAATTGATGAGAAGATATAGGGGGTGCATGAATATATGCTAAGAATAAGCGGTTTTTCCACTGGCCTCGATATAGATTCACTGGTTGTCGATTTAATGAAGGCCCATCGCATCCCTGTAGATCGGGTCAAACAGGAAAAACAACAAGTGGAATGGCAGCGGGAGCAGTATAGGGAGTTTAGTACGAAGCTCGTTTCACTTCGAAACGAGAAGATGTTTAACCAAATCAATACGCTCACTTCATTGGCAAAAAAAGCTGTGGTAACCGGAGACCAAGTTGGAACCGTAACAGCGACGAATCAGGCGACGGGCAATCCAGTCGTGTTACAGGTAGACCAGGTGGCCACTGCGAAGAAAGCATTTGGTCAATATACAGGCGGGGTCGATGTCAAATCTACGACTACCATGAGCGAGCTGGGGATTGCAGATAATTCCGTCACGGTTAACGGAACCGTTATTAATTTCACGGGTACGGATGATGTGGCTACCGTATTAAAGAAGATCAGTTCCGAAGCTGGGGCCGGAGTGAAAGCGACATTTGATACCGCGTCCAAATCGATTACGGTTACCAATAAAGAAACTGGTGCTTTAGCCTTGAATTTCTCAGGGGATCTGTTTTCCACGTTTAATGTGGCGGTAGATGCAGCAAGTGGCGTGGATGCTCAGTATTGGATCAACAAAGATCTGGGTGGACCGATGGTAACCAGTAATTCGAATAAAGTTGATTATGATGGCTATACGATCAATGTCAATGCAACGGGAACCGCAACCATCACCGCTACTGCTGATACGGACAAGATTGTGGATACCCTAAAATCTTTTATTAGTGATTATAATGAGGTGTTGACTTCACTCAACTCGAAATTAAAAGAAGAACGTCACCGAAAATTTCTGCCGCTGACAGAAGATCAGAAGAAGGAAATGACGGAAACGGACATAAAACTGTGGGAAGAGAAAGCAAAAAGTGGATTGCTGCGAAATGATATTATTCTCTCAAAAGCGGCTACAGACATGAGGAGCGCAACAACGGCATTATTCGGTACAGGCGCCGATCAGATCGACATCACATCCCTCGGTATTGAGACGGGGCAATGGTTTGAGGGTGGCAAGCTGATTCTAAAGGACGAGAACAAGCTGCGACAAGCCATTGAGGACGATTTGGATGCAGTGGTTAACCTATTTACTGCAAGAGATACATCCGATACTTCTGCCACCAGTCAAACCAATGGCTTGATGCGTCGATTGACCAATGTGATGGATGTAGCGCTGAACGATCTCGCGAATAAAGCAGGGACTTCAATGGTCAGTTCTGATATCAGTTTCTCTTTCAATGCAGACAGTCAGATTGGTGATATGCTGCGCAGACTCGACCAGCGAATTGATAATGGATTAGATAAGCTGGTACGGCTGGAAAATCAATATTACAAGCAATTCACTGCCATGGAAACCGCGATTAATCGGTTTAATTCTCAGTCAGCATCTTTTGCCCAAATGTTCCAGTAGAGGAGTGAGAATGTCTTATGATATCTCCACAGCAGAAATATCAACAGAATCAAGCTCAAACAGCATCTCCAGACAAGCTGCTGATTATGCTCTATGATGGAGCGATTCGCTTTGTGAAATTAGGTATTGAAGGCATTGAGCAAAAAAACATAGAAAAAGCGAATACGTTTTTGTGCAAAGCACAGTCCATTATTCATGAATTTATTGGCACGTTGAATTTTGACATCCCCATTTCGCAAAATCTGCTCCAAATTTATGAATATATGCTTCACCAACTGATTCAGGCCAACATGAAAAAGACAAAGGGGCCTGCTGAGGAAGTGCTTCAGCAACTAATTGAATTGAGAGAGACATGGGTTCAGGCCAGTGCCCAAAGCCGTGCAGAAAGCACAGCCTTTGCAGGTAAAACGAATGCATAAGACGCTGCATCCATTTCTTGTGAAGACAGAGGAGTTTAGCAAAAGGCTTGAGAATGCGACAATGGATGAATTTGTTGACTTCATTGCTTATCGGCAATCTGTTTTGGATGAGCTAGAAGAATATATCCGGTACACTCCACTTAATTCTGAGGAAAAGCAGACGCTGAAGAAGGCACAAGCCTACGATGAGGCTATCCTGAGCAGGATGACCATGTTGCGTTCAGAAGCGGGGATCTGGCTGAAGCAGAACAGTGAAAAGAAAATCCAGAAAAAAGCGTACAATCAAATGTACACCGGAGAAAGCATGTTTCTGGATAAAAGGAAATAAACCATTTCAAGAAGCATGATATAATTTTGAGCTGGCACCAAACTTGACTCGAGAGGGGATATAGATGTGTCAGCTTTTTCATTTTTCAATAGACAGGAGTAACCGATGACGAAGCAAAAGAATATTGAGCTTGTGAATGCCAGATTTCCACACTTGCTGTCCGGGACAAGCCATATAGCTGATGATGCAAATGAAGTAGTCGATGCCGGTAAAAATGAATATATGCAAGTAAAAGGGTCAGGCAATCAGGAGGGGTTGCCTTTTTACCATGATCATGAATATGAATCTAATTTTCAAGCATGGCTATCTTCTATTGACGAAGTGGTCCAAGATCATCCATACATTTTGTTCTATGGTTTTGGGCTGGGATATCATGTCCGCGTTTTTATTGAGCGGTATCCGGAGAAGTGGATTTTTATACACGAACCGGATGAGCAAATGATGTCACGGTCTATCTCCTATACAGATATTACATCAATCCTTCATCACCCCAGGTTGAAAATGATGACAGTTGGGAATGATGCCAATCAGTTCAGATTAATGGTGCATTATCTTCACACTTATGTGAACGACAGCCTGTCGGTTGTGACCCTGCCTTTTTATCTGGATCATACGTACGATGAAGTGGAGGATTATCTGGAGCAGGCAAGGGAAACTTTGTTCCAATACAAGGCCAATCTGGACACCCGAACCATCTATCAGCACAACTGGACCCAAAATGCACTCTATAACCTGAAGGCCACCTTAATGACCCCTTCCATTCGGGAACTGGAAGGCCGGATGTCGGGCATGCCAGCCATCATCGTGGGTTCCGGTCCTTCATTGGAGGAAGACATTGTCTGGTTAAAGGAGTTTAAGAAGCATGCTATAATCATATCAGCAGGCTCCAGTATTCAAGCTCTGGTGAAGCACGGCATAGAGCCCCATTTGGCAATAAGTATTGATGGGGGAGAAGTGAATGGAAATGTATATGCTGATCCGGAAACCCGGAAAGCTCCACTGCTCTATGCACCTACCGTGCATTATTCCGTGATTGATCAGAAACAATCAGGTCTCATCCATGTGTTATTTAATAGCGATGCTGTAACGGCCTATCATTTAGGTGAGGCTGAAGAGGAAGTGATCTTTCATTCCACGGCCACCGTTACAGGGACGGCTATTCAGGCAGCAGCTTATTTTGGCTGTGAAACGGTTCTGTTGATAGGACAAGACTTGAGTTATCCCAATGATCAAGTTTATGCGGCGAATGTGAAGCACTTGGACCAGAGCATAACAGACAAAGTGTATGCAGGGGCAGATCAATATGTGGAAAATGTGCAAGGTTCATTGAACCGCACCACGCTTAACATGACCGTGCTTCTGCGTGATATCGAAAATGTGATTGCACTATATCCGCAAATCACGTTTTATAATTTATCTAAAATAGGTGCTGTCATTGCCGGAACAACTTCTTTGCCGGCAGAAGAGGCCCATTCTTATTTGTATCCTTCGCTCATTGATGAACGTATGATCAAACACCTATTGGACGAATATGAAAATCGGGATTATGCGCCGAAGCAGGCAGAAGTTTATCGGAGATGTCAGGAAGTTGCTGATGGACTGTCAGTTGCGCACCATTCATTGAGACAGATTCAGAGACTTTTGGATAAACTACCGGAACGAAGTCGAACGAAGCCTTCGAAATGTGCAAATGATATGGTCAAAATTGAAGAGCAATGGACAGCGATTGTCACGCAAACCTGGTTTGACGAGATCATTCAAACCTTTTTGCCTTCTGCCGTCAGAGCCTTCGATCAACAGGTAGGGAATATTGCGACCGAGAAAAATATCATTCAAAAAGCTTCCCTCATGAAGGAGCACTTAGGCCGATTTGTCAATCAATTGGTTAGACATTTCCCTCGCTTGCAGGTGTACTATGAAGAAACGTTGAAGAGGTTGCGAGAACATGTATAAAGGGAAAAAGATCTTGATTATTGGCGGAACTGGGACGATAGGACATGCACTTACCCGCAGACTGCTGGAAGCTGATCCGGCTGTCATTCGAATTTTCAGCAGGGATGAGCATAAGCAGTGGGAAATGCAGCAAGATCTAAAAGAACACCGTAATTTGAGATTCCTGATTGGAGACGTTCGAGATGCCGATCGAGTGCTGCGAGCGATGGAAAATATCGATTATGTCTTTCACCTCGCTGCCATGAAGCACGTCCCGTCTTGTGAGTATAACCCGTTCGAAGCGGTGCTGACGAACGTAATTGGTACGCAAAATGTCATTCAGGCTGCCATTGCAGCAAAAGTAAAGAAAGTACTGTTTACTAGTACGGATAAGGCTATTTCACCAACAAACACCTACGGAGCTACTAAGTTGACAGCAGAGAGGCTCATTTCGGCAGCAGAATATCAAAAAGGAGCAAAGCGAACGGTGTTTTCTTCTGTCCGCTTTGGCAACGTAATGGGCTCTCGGGGATCTGTTATTCCATTATTTAAAAGACAGATATTAGAGGAAGGAAAAGTAACGGTTACAGACCCGGACATGCTTCGATATATGATGACGCCTAGTCAAGCTATTTCTCTGATATTAAAGGCAAATGAAAGGGCTGAAGGAGGAGAAGTTTTTGTTTTAAAAATGCCTGTGATTCGATTAGGGGATTTGGTGGAAGTCATCGTTACTTTTATGGAAGAGCATTATCGAATTAAGAAAGTTCAAGTAGAGGTAGTAGGCTTAAGACCAGGAGAGAAGAGATATGAAGAATTAATGACGGAAGATGAGTTGGAAATTGCGGTCGAATTAGATGAGTTGTATGTTCTATATTCCCACCTTGTACAAAATATACCAAAAAGTGGGGAGTTTGTTCAGAAACGCGTGAAGTCGACTATTCCATCAATAGATCAGGTCATCTCTGTTCCTGATATAAAGAAATGGTTTTCCGAAGAAAAACTAATAAATCTAGATTGGTGATTAAAAAGGAATTCGGATGATCCAAGAAGAGGCCCGAAGCTAACATAAATTTCAGACTAAATAATTGAGTGAGCTACATGAATCCTCAATTACTAGGAGATTTTATCCTTAAAAGTTAGGGATATGGGAAGTGAAAAGATTATGAATTGGCATAATGAAGAATGGCGGTCTAAAAAAATAGTAGTTTTTGGAACAGGGTTGCGAGCGAAGGAATTTATGATGGAAGTCCAACCTCAGATAGAGTTTTTTGTGGATAACGATAAAGGAAAATGGGGTTCCTCATTCCTTAATTATTCGGTATTACATCCCAATCAAGTACTTTCTATACCGAAAAATGAAGTATTCATTATCATCGCAAGCATGTATTACGATGAAATTAGTCATCAGTTAAATGAAATGGATCTGTTTGAAGGTGTCCATTTCGTTGATTCTATTTATGTAGAGTTGTCGATGGATGTAAATGAAAATAAAAGTGGATCTAGAATCATGTATCCCAAAGTAGTAAATTATCCAATTACGAATAAATGTAATTTACGATGTGCAATGTGTAATGTATGGAAACCGGAATATGCTGCTAAAAAAGACTTAACCCCCGCAGAAATTTATACATTATTTAACAAGCCTTTATTTAAAAAGCTAGAGCATGTGGGCATAAGCGGAGGAGAACCATTCGTTAGGAAGGATATTCTAGAAGTCATAGATGCATTTTGTGATGCCCTTCCATCTTTAAAGAGTGTTTCTATTATTACAAACGCAACCTTGCCATGGACAGTTGAAAAAGTAAGACTGATATCAGAAAAAATGAAGCAAAAAAAACTTCATTTTAATCTTCAAATTTCTATAGATGGAGTAGATGAAGTTCATGATGCAAACCGTGGGGTAGCAGGTACATTCAATAAGCTATGGCAGAACTTTTCTATACTTAATCAAGAAGGATTGGTATCGGAAATTAGCACGACAGTTACGAAAAAGAATTGTCATGCTTTGTGGGATGTTTACCAATTTGCTAGGAAAAATAATGTCTATATTCGCTTTCGTTTAGCTAGTTCTATTGACCGTCTGTATAATGATGATTTGGTTGATAATTTCATGTTTTCGGAAGAGGAAAGACTTATAATCATTAAGTTTTTCGAGAATATTAACTATTATTATGAAGAGAATAAAGAGAAGCAGTTTTTTTATAGATCTTTGATTGGTCAGCTGAAAGGTGACAAAAGAAAAGTAGGGTGCCATTGGCAAACTAGTGAGGGTGTTTCATTAGATCCTTATGGAAACCTGCATTATTGTTTTCCGAAAAGTAAAAAAATAAGAAATATCTCATCGGAAGAACCATTTGACCTGAAGCTTCTTAGGGATAACAATCACATACTGGAAGATGCATTAAATCATTGTGACCGTTGTACACACGATTATTTCGGTCCCATGACTTATGAAGGAATGAATAATTATTATGAATCGATTGTCAATGAAAGAATAATAAGAAAAGAGAACGACGACATTTTAATTAAAGCATCGATAAAAAATGTGATGAACATGGATCGAGTAAACAAAGTCGCGATCGTTGGATGGTATGGTACGGAAACACTAGGGGACAAGGCCATTTTAGGAGGGATAATTGATCAGTTAATGAAGAATGGAATAGCACTTGAGCAGATAACCTTAGTCTCTTTTGACACCACCTATTCCAGACTGACGCTACTCGAGATGGGTTTAAATGATGTTAGATTGATTTCTGCCTTAGATTTAAAGAGAAATGTGAAGCTAATCGAGCAATTTGACATGATAATGTTTGGTGGAGGGCCATTATGTGATGTTGAGCAATTAGTGGATATGCTTGCGATATTTATGAAAGCTCGGGAGCTAGGCAAACGCACCCTGGTATATGGTTGTGGCATAGGTCCTCTTCAAGAGGAAAGATATTTGAAAGCCTGTGATAAATTACTGGAGCACGCTGATTTTATCTCGTTAAGGGATACATTTTCGAAGGAAAAGTATTCAACTAAACTCTCTCATTTAAAAGAAGATGTAAATGGTTACATTGATCCAGCTACGTATTATCTATTGAAAATGAAAGATAGGGTCGATTCTCCTTTAATTAACGGAGAATATGTATTGTTTGCTCTCCGTAAATGGCCGAAGATGTATGCCGATGGATTAAGTGAAGAAGATTATGGAGAAAAACAGAAGCAATTTGAGCATCAAGTCTATATGACATTGAAAAATGAATTAAAAAAAGGAACGAAAATTATTTTATTTCCGATGAATAATTTTTATTTAGGTGACGATGACAGGGAATATTACTTACAACTTGTGGAGCAACTTGGTTACCCTGAGCAGCTTGAAATAATTACAAAGGATTATACACCACAGGAAGCTGTGAATTACTTTAAATACGCTACATTTGCATTTTGTATGAGATTTCATTCCGTAGTTTTTGCCGCTACCTGCAATACTCCATTTCTTGCACTGGACTATCACTATGGGCAAGGAAAAATTAGTGGTTTTATGAGACAGATCGGAATGGATTCTTACGTTCTGAGCATGGAACAGTTTATCGAGGAAGGTGTGTCCGGTCACAAATATGTTACAGAGCAGGAATGTGATTGGGATATGATTAACAAGAAGATTGTTCATGAAAATAATGAAATGATTGAATTTTTGAAACGCAGCCTGTCTAGCAATTCCCATACGTGTTCCATTCAGTAATGTATAATTCTCATATCTAAGGATTCAATCTTATAGGTTGAATTTTATCGAATCGATTCAAGAATTACATTAATTAGAGGAACCAAGGAGAAATATTGATGAGAAGACCATTGCAAAATATCCTCCATATCAACACCAATGATTTGAAAGGAGGGGCGGCCAAGGTTGCCCTGCGTTTGTGTGAAGGTCAAAGAGATTTAAAATATCATTCAAACATGCTTGTTGGTTATAAAGAAAGTGAACTTGATCATGTGTATCCGTTTGATTTGGATATGGATCGACTCAACGTACATCGCTTTAGGGAGAATGGGCTTTTGGATTACGAATATCGAGGAAGCATGAACTTGCCCAATAACAGATTGTTCCAACATAGTGAAGTAATACACCTCCACAATTTGCATGGTGGCTATTTTCATCCTTATTCACTTGCCAAAGTATCATCTGCGAAACCCATCGTCTGGACTTTGCACGATATGCATGCATTCACTGGGCATTGTGCTTACTCCTTCGATTGCGACCGATGGAAAACAGGATGCGGTCATTGTCCAGATTTGGATACATATGCTCGCATACGACATGACTCCACCTCCCAATTATGGAAGGATAAGCAGGAAATATATGCGCAGACTGAGATGACCATCATTACTCCATCCTTGTGGTTAAAAAAGAAAGCTGAACAGAGTGTTTTGAAGGATCATCCTATTGAACTCATTTATAATGGTATTGATATCGATACTTTTAAACCTTTAAACCGCGAGGCAATGAGAGGAAAATGGGGAATTCCAAAAAATAAAGTAACGATTGGCTGTGTAGCGAATGGTGGATCATTTGCGGACCCCAGAAAAGGCGGTTATTATATCAAGCAGGTTCTAGAAATATTAAATCAACGCTCACAAAATTTCCTTTTTGTAAATATTGGATCGAACAATGAAGCGGGAGAAGACCAAAATTTCATAAACACAGGATATATTGATCATGAGGAAGATCTTGCAGAAATCTATTCAACACTTGATATCTTTTTGTTTCCATCCAAGGCGGATAATTGCCCGTTGGTAGTAATGGAAGCTCTGTCTTGTGGTGTGCCAGTAGTTACTTTTAATACAGGAGGAATTCCTGAATTGGTGGCTCATGGAAAGACAGGCTTCATCGGAAATGCTGGGGATATAGAGGCTCTTGTGTGTCACTTAATGCAACTAATCACTGATTCCGAATTAAGGAAAATGTTTTCAATCCAGGCTAGAGAAGTGGCATGCCAAAGATTCGATCACTCAAAAACACTTCGATTATACGAGGATCTTTATCACCAATTATATGAGAACCGAAGTAAAGGTAAAACATTACCGGCGAATGCTGTTGAATACCCACTCCCTAAAGTATTAATCGCCTATGACCCGAAAGGTCAAAATATTGGAGATTCTTCAACGTATCAAAGCATCGAAAACCTCACGTATCCGAATTACAAATGTGTAATGGGCAACATGCACAATATAGATCTTAATGCCGAAGATGCTGAGCTTGTTTATTTTATTGAAGAGGGATGGAACCTAGAGCAAAATTCTCTCCAAATGCTGTTGTATAATTATAAGGGAGAGGAAGTCATCACTTTTGATATGAAGGCATTGCGAAAAGATGGCGATATATTCTACAGTCCCATATCTGCTGGTTACTTTATAGAGCACGAGCAATCCTTGCTTCGAGGCACTCACCCTTTTTTAGTGTTATATCAAAAGAAGTATTTTATAAAGCATAGACACCAAATAATAAAGAGAATGGACCTGCCAATAAACAGGAGCTTAGATCTAAGGGCGAACCTGTTGAGCGCTGATTTACAAACTTATATATTGGGTGTATTACGTTTACATGCCCAACATGCTGTCTATATATATGGGGCAGGAAAACATACGACAGATCTGATCGAAAATATAGATATTTCCAAATTCAATATATGCGGCATCTTGGATCGAAACAAGGAACTGGACAACAAGCATCTGGGGGGCATCCCCATTTATCATATTAATCGAATTCATGAATTATCCATAGATTGTATATTGATTTCATCTGCCTCTTATGAGGAGCAAATTGCAGATCAATTAGAATTTAGCGGAATAAGTAGAGAAAAAATCATAAGGATATACAACGGTTAAACAAATGTGAAATGGATTGATACGGATGAAACGTCTATTGCGAGTTGTTAAAGAGCATCAAGTAATTATGTTTGGAACAGGAAGAGCAGCAACAAGAGTGGTTCAGTATCTTTCACCTCAAATTAAGTATTCCGTCGATAACAATCAAGCTGTTTGGAATACCATATTTCAAGGACGTCAAGTCTATCCTCCATCATGTCTGATGAATGAAAACAAAGAGAATATATCCATTTTGGTTGCTAGCAGCTACTATAATGAAATTGCCATTCAGTTACTTGATATGGGATACCAGGAAAATGTGCATTTCTGGGATGCGTTCAAAATGGTCGAGCAGCTCGAGCAGCTCGAAGCGGGATTAGATCCTGCTCTTACATCCGCGATGGACAGACTGAATAAATATAAATTTTCGATCAATACGGTCATAGATGTAGGGGCATCGGATGGAAGCTGGTCTACGATGGCAATGAAGTATTATGAGAAGGCTGCTTACTGTTTAATAGAAGCTTATGATGAGCATGAGCATGCACTAAAACGATTGCAGCAACACTATCCAGAACAACTCCAATATATGATTGCAGCTGCAGGCAATCATACTGGCAGCGCCCATTTGCTTCTTACAAAGGATAAGTATGGGGGAGCTGTTGTGGATAGAGCGAGCGAACATTCAAAGAAAGTCCCTATGGTTATGATAGATGAAGCCATACAAACATTCGGTTGCAAACCACCATATTTGCTTAAATTGGACACGCACGGCTTTGAAGTCCCTATACTAGAAGGAGCAACCAATATGCTGCGAGATACAAGTGTGGTGATCATGGAGGCTTACACGAATCGAATTCAGCAAGGACGCAATTTTTATGAAATGTGTACATACATGGAACAGTTAGGATTTAAATGTGTCGATATCTGTGCGCCATTGTATGATCATGGAGGCAGGTTACTTTTACAAGTTGATTTGTTCTTTATAAAAAAAGAACTACTATCAGTAAAGGAGGAGCTGAAGTGATAGGTTTCTCTCCTTATCTAAGCATCGTAACGGTTTCTAGAAATGACAATCATGGTGGAGAACTTCTTAAGCGTATGCAGTTGTTTATCGACGGGATATTTGAGCATTCCACCTTTTTTCAATTGCCAACTGAACTCATCATTGTAGAATGGAATGCACCTGATGAAAAGAAGAAATTGGCAGAAGAACTGTACTGGAATAAGGAACACTCATACTGTGAAGTCAGGATCATTGAAGTGAATTCAGACATTCATAAGCATTACCGTAAGCCAGACAAACTTCCTTTGCATCAAATGATTGGTAAAAATGTAGGCGTGCAAAGAGCAAGGGCACCCTTCATCTTAGCCACCAATATTGATATTTTATTTTCAAAATCTCTTTTTCAATATTTAGCGAAGAGACAGCTCGAGTCGGATAAAGTCTACCGAGCGGAAAGATATGATATCGATCATCGTATTTCTGTAAATATGAATTTTGAAGAGAAGCAGAGGTACTGTAAGAACAATGTCATTCGGAAATACAAGAAAGAGGGAACGTTTTCAACATCATGCGCAACAGATTCTGAATTATTTGGTGCAACAGAGGGATGGACTCATAACTCGCTTGGCAGAAAAATGGTGCATCCCTTTACGAATGCATGCGGCGATTTTCAGTTGATGTCCAGAAAAAAATGGATAGAAACAAAAGGGTACCCAGAATTCGATATCTATCCAGTTCATATGGATTCCCTTTTGCAATTTATATGTTTGAAACACGGTATTCAGGAAGAAATCTTAAATGTAAATATGAACATTTACCATATTGATCATGAAGGTAGCTGGTCACCGGCTACGGAGCGTGCGATTCTCCATAAGTTTTCGGAGAATCAAATCCCTTCATTAAGCAATGTTGAAATGTATGCGCTGGTTGAGTATATGTTTAAGCATCAATCATTTTCTTTTAATCATAACAACTGGGGACTGAATGAGCTGAAGCTGCCGGAGTGGGTATTAAAATCTGGGGAAGACATATTTACAGCCGTACCAGCGAATCAGGAGCAGACAGGAGAAGGATCTTGGGAGCTCGCTTGTGACACAGACAAGTGGATAAAACGATTGCCAACCCTTGTAAACAACATGCTGACAAGATCAACGGCTAGTTTTGAGGACTGGGTTGCTGCGATGCATTCAGGATCAGGTGACATTCATTCCTTCGATTTGGAGAAGAAGCAAATCTATATTTTCGGAACGGGGAATTGCTATCAATACTATGTAAGGCCTGTACTCGAGCAATTTGAGGTGGATATTGAATGCTTTATAGATAACGATCAGAACAAATGGGGGCAGGAAGTCGATCAAATCCCTATAAATTCTCCAGACGTGCTGTCCCACATCCATAAAGAAGAAGTGTTTATACTCGTTGCATCTAGTTATTATGGAATGATGAAACATCAATTGGAGTGTATGGGCTTTCTTGAGGGAAAACATTTTGTAAGAGCCTGGATTTTTAGTTCTCCACATTAAGGGGATAGTGGTGAAAGTAGCGAAGAGGTGTAGAAAGGAGATCACGAATGAGCAAGGTCTCTATTATTACAGCTTGCTATAATAGTGAAGACAGTATCGAACGAACCATGAAGAGTGTACTGAATCAAAAAATAAGAGCAAATACCGAGTATATCATCGTTGACGGAGGTTCGACGGACAGAACGATGGAAATTATAGCTCAGTATCAATCACAGTTGGATAAAGTTATATCTGAGCCAGATGAAGGGATCTATGACGCTTTCAACAAGGGAATAGCAGCTTCAACTGGTGATATTATTTACTTTCTGAACTCCGATGACTACTTATTGGATTCCGATGTGGTTGATGAGATGGCCACCTATATGGACGAGTCAGATCTTGCGGCTGTATACGGAAATATCTTAAGGATCGATGCGATGAATGGAATCGATCAAGTTTATGGTAGAGAATTTTCTTTGGAAGATTTCAAACGGGGGTATATGCCGCCTCATCAAGCTTTTTTTGTTCGCAGAGAAATGTTTGATAAATATGGTTTGTTCAATTTGAAGTACAAGAGCTCGGGGGATTTTAATTTCATATTAGAAGTATTTCTTGGTGAACAAGAGAAAATGAAATATATTAACCGAACTGTGGCGGCCTTTCAAATCGGTGGCTTGTCTACAGGTTATCATACTCGCATAATGGGAATGAGGGAAACGGAACGAATTATTGCGGATAGATTTCAAATAAATGCTGATCTTTCATCTGCGGAAGTGGAGAACAATGCCCGATATCGCCAGTGGCTTGAACGTCTCTTGCTTGATGGGGATGGAGTGACAAGTACATTGAAAGAACAGGGAGTTCAGAGAGTTGCCATTTTCGGCACGATGAATACAGCACTCTATCTATTGAAGGATCTGGAGAAGGAAGGGATAGAGGTGCTATGTTTTATTGATAATAATACAAACATGCAGGGCAGGCAGTTAAAAGGCATAAACATTGTTCCACAACAATGGCTGTCGGTACATGGTTCAGAATTAGATGCCGTAATCGTTTCGGTGGAAAACGCCAACGATAAACAGATAATGAATGAATTGAAAGGCGTCTGTGGTCCTGTACAGGTCATTTCATGGAAAGAGCTTGTCTAGCAGGAGGGAAGGAGTAGGAATGGGATCGAATATCTCTGCTGTCATACCCGCATTTAATGCCGAGCGCTATGTGGAAGAGGCGATACAATCACTGCTTAATCAGACATCACCTGTGGATGAGATTATTGTCATTGACGATTGCAGTGCGGACAGTACCTTTGAGAAAACGCAGCAATTATCATTGCAGCATCCACAGATTAAAGTATGGAAAAATACGATGAATCAGGGCGTATCTTATTCAAGAAATCGTGGGATAAAGATGGCTCAAAGTAAGTGGATCCTTTTTCTAGATGCCGATGATGCAGCCCATCCACAGCTGGTAGAGAAACATGGACAGAAACTGGCCATGCTAAATGTGCATACTGACAATTGGATTTTAAGCTACAGTGCCTATCAGCAAATTGATGCAGAGGGGAGCCCGTTGCACAATCCAATTCGTGCGAAACAGCTTTCGCCATCAGAGGCCTTTGGATATGAAATCGTTCGAAATCAGGTTATCTCTCCTTCAGGGGTAATTGTACATAAACAAACCGTCTTAGAGCTCAATGGATTTAATATCCAGAGGAAAATCAACGAAGACTGGGAATTATGGCTGAAGCTCTCGGAACGGGGCGGTTTCCATTATATTGATTACCCTCTTGTTAGGGTGAGGAGGCATGAGCATAACGCAACCAATGACATTAGCAAAAGCCTGGAAGCTGAACGAGACATTCTGCGCGGTTATTCATATAGCCGATTAAGAGAAGGTATCTTCAAACGAGATCTGCCTAATGAGCAAAATGTGGCAGATTATGTATCGGTATTATTTCGATTAGACGAATGGGACAAAGCCTATGAGGAACTTTCTAACGATCATGAAGAACATGCGCAAATTTGTTTTTTTCGAGGTGTTTATTATCTGTACAAGCAGGAGCTGTTGAAGGCTAAAAAGCATATGGTTGCATGTTTGCAGATTAACCCGTCGCATGGTGCGGCAATGAACAATCTTGGCGTCATTTGGGCACTAAATGGTAGCGAGAGGGAAGCGATGGCCTGTTTTAAGGAAGCCTTGCAGCTGCAGCCAGGTTATATGGACGCAGCACATAATATACACCAGATAGAGAACAAGAACCATTTACACTTCTCAGATCTCAAAATGACAACCAGAGAGTTGCGACAGGTTTTGTTGGCGTACGATCATTAAACCCTCTATGCCATATTGTGAAGGAGTAGGCTATGAATGTACAACAATTAAACAATAAGCGAGTTATCTTTTTCGGTACCGGAGAATTAGCCAAGAAACTGTATCATCTCCATATATCATTTGGACTTACCGTTGCATACTTCGTAGATAATAACCGTACATTATGGGGAACTTCCTTGAATGACTGTCCGATCCTAAGTCCAGATCAATTAGGGAAGGAAAACAAAGAAGATATTTTTATCTTAGTGTGCAGCAGTTACTTTGATGAAATTTCTAAACAATTAACGGCGATGGGATTTATGGAAGGCAAGCACTTTGATCACGGTCATCTTCTGAATCGAATTGCAGGGTCGGCACAAATGTTTGAACCGGGCCATTTTTACTCTCCTATTCCTGATTTGCATGATGTGATTGTCAGAGAGCAAGATCTATTCGACCACACTGTCACCTCTCTCCCTGGTGTAGATTGTGAAGAGAACAATCAATTGAAATTACTTGGTGAACTGAGCGTCTACTATCATGACTTTCCTTATTTTGAAGATGAGCCTACAAGATACCGATTCAATAATTTATATTTTGAACAGTCAGACGCGTATTTTTTATATAGCATGATGCGAAAGCTCCGACCAAAAAGAATGATTGAGGTTGGTTCAGGGTTTTCTTCGGCTGTGATGCTGGATGTAAATGAGCGTTTTTTTCAGAAAAATATTCAGTTAACCTTTATTGAACCTCACCCTGAACGTCTTCATTCCCTCTTGACCAAAGAGGATCAGGATCATGTGAAAATCTACAATCAAAGATTGCAGGATACGGACTTCAGTCTTTTTGATACGTTAGAGGAGAATGACATATTATTTATCGACAGCTCTCATGTCTCAAAAATCGGAAGCGATGTGAACGATATTTTGTTTCAAGTGTTGCCTCGACTAAATAAAGGGGTTGTCATTCATTTTCATGATATATTTTATCCATTTGAATACCCCAAGCCATGGATCATGGAAGGAAGAGCCTGGAATGAAGCTTATTTATTAAAAGCCTTTTTGCAATATAACGATACGTTTCGAATATTGATATGGAATCATTACCTAGCGTCAAAACATGCTCCGGCTTTATTCAGCCAATTGCCAATATGTCAGCAAAACACAGGTGGGAGCCTGTATATTCAAAAAGTAAAATAAGTCATGTACTTGAACGCGTTCGTGCATTAGTTGGAGGGGATAGAAAGTGAAAAAGAGGGCACTGGTCACCGGTGTAACCGGACAGGACGGAGCTTATTTATGCGAATTTTTATTGAGCAAAGGCTATGAAGTGCACGGCATTAAGCGAAGAGCCTCCTCATTTAATACAGATCGCATTGATCACTTGTATCAGGACCGTCATGAAAAGAATGTTCATTTCTTTCTCCACTACGGAGATATGACGGATTCCACAAATTTAATCCGGATCATTCAGGAAGCCCAGCCAGACGAAATTTATAATCTTGCAGCACAGAGTCACGTCAAGGTTTCGTTTGAGACACCGGAGTATACAGCAAACTCGGATGCATTAGGTACATTGAGACTGCTGGAAGCAATCCGCATCCTCGGGATGACGGAGAAGGTAAAATTCTATCAGGCATCAACAAGCGAGTTATACGGGAAAGTACAGGAAACACCACAAAGCGAGACCACACCTTTCTATCCAAGAAGTCCTTATGCAGCGGCGAAGCTATATGGTTACTGGATTACCGTCAATTATCGGGAAGCCTACAACATGTATGCATGCAATGGGATCTTATTCAATCACGAGTCACCGTTAAGAGGGGAAACCTTTGTCACACGCAAGATAACTCGCGCAGCCGCTCGTATTAAGCTCGGGTTGCAGGACAAGCTGTACCTGGGGAATCTCGACGCGAAGCGGGATTGGGGATTTGCAGGAGATTATGTGCAAGCGATGTGGCTGATGCTGCAGCAAGAAACGCCCGAAGACTTTGTTATTGCAACGGGAGAAACGCATTCGGTACGAGAATTTGTAGACAGAGCTTTTCACGAGTTGAATATAGACATACAGTGGCAAGGCAGCGGTGTAGATGAAAAGGGTATAGACAAGAAGACCGGAAGGGTTATCGTGGAAGTTGATCCCCGATATTTCCGTCCCACTGAGGTAGAGTTGTTGCTGGGAAACCCGGCGAAAGCGAAGGAAAAGCTCGGATGGGAACCGGCAATGACGTTCTCTCAATTAGTCAAAATGATGGTGCAGGCTGATCTGGAAAGCGCACAAAAAGACATCGTGGTGGAAAGGGAAGGTTTCCCGATTCGCAATTATTATGAGTAAAGGAGCTGCATCATGGACAGACGAGCTAAAATTTTCGTGGCGGGACATCGTGGCCTGGTAGGATCAGCCATCATGCGCAGATTACAGCAGGATGGCTATGATCATCTCCTTACTTGCAGCCGTGCTGAATTAGACTTGCGGGATCAGCAGGCCGTCACGCAATACTTCCAGCATGAAAAACCGGAATATGTATTCCTTGCGGCAGCCAAAGTGGGCGGCATTCAGGCGAATGATTCCTACCCGGCTCAGTTTATTTATGATAACCTGGCCATTCAAACCCATATCCTTCACGCCGCCTACACCTATGGAGTGAACAAGCTGTTGTTTCTGGGCAGCTCCTGTATTTATCCAAAATTCGCACCGCAACCGATGAAAGAGGAACATTTATTGACGGGTATCCTGGAGCCTACCAACGAACCTTATGCCATCGCCAAGATTGCCGGAATCAAGATGTGTGAAGCGTACAACAAGCAGTATGGCACCGACTTCCTCTCTGTAATGCCGACGAATCTGTACGGGATAAACGACAACTTCGATTTGCAGCAGTCTCATGTACTCCCGGCTTTGATAAGAAAATTCCATGAAGCTAAAGTCAATGATCAACCATCGGTAGAGATCTGGGGAACAGGTACTCCTCGAAGGGAATTTTTGTATGCCGATGATTTGGCTGATGCATGTGTCTATCTGATGCAGCATGCAGATCGTAAGCAGATAGACGGATTTGTGAACATTGGAACAGGTCAGGACATTGCGATACGTGAACTGGCAGAACTGATTCAACGGATTGTTCAATATGAAGGGCATCTGGTATTCAATACAGACAAACCGGACGGTACCCCAAGAAAATGGCTGGATGTGTCGAGAATGGAGAAGCTGGGGTGGACAGCCAAGACTTCCTTGGAGGACGGAGTCCGAAAAACGTATGAGTGGTATATGAAACATGCCGTGCACAAGGAGCAACTGTCATGCTCAGATTCATAAAACTGAAAGAGCAGCACCTGGAACAGGTTTTACAATGGCGCACACTTCCGGAAGTGACTCAATATATGTTCACTGACGTTCCTTTTGATATGGAGAAGCATACTGCATGGTTTAATCGCGTGGAACAGGACTCCACTCACAAATATTGGCTCATTTCTATTCAGAATGAGTTGATTGGGGTGGTGTCCCTGAATCATATTGACTGGCATCATCGTCGATGCAGCTGGGCTTATTATATAGGGGAAGCTAAACATCGCCTGATCGGCGGCATGTTGGCTCCATACGTATACAACTATGCCTTTCATCAACTCCAAATGAAAAAAGTAATGGGAGAGGTGATGGAAGGTAACGAAAATGTACGAAAGATCCATCTCCTGCAAGGATGTCGGGAAGTGGGAATCCTTCGCGATCATATTTACAAGTACGGGAACTATCATGATGTTTATGTATTCGAAATGCTGGATACGCAGTGGAAAGAGCTAGGGAAGCGGTATGGAGATTGTGAGGCCTCCTTTGAAGAGTGAAGAACCGGAGACAGAGATTGTCGCTGGTTTTTTTTGATGGTGCAGGTAGGGTGGTCTCGCAGATGCGTGTGGTATAATAGGGGCGAAACATAGAAGGTTCATGCTGAATTTTTCAGTCGGGGATGCCGATATATAGATAGAAAACCATATGGTCTTACAGGAGGAAAGGAATAAATGGACAAGTTGACAGCCGATGAACAGCTTAAGCAGCTTTTAATGGATATATTTCTAATGGAAGAAGAAGAATACAAGGACGACAATGGTCCCGAGGAAATTGAAGGTTGGGATAGTCTGGCCACCGTTTCCATGGCGGTTGCACTTCATCAGACCTTTCATCATCATATGAGTGTAGAAGAAGTGACTCGCATACACACTATTGGGGATATCAAAGCGTACCTACGCTCCAAAGGTGTGGAGATCTAATGACCATTTGGCACAAGCTGGTGGAACAGGCACAGAATCAGCCGGATGCCCCTTTCATTGCGCTTGAGGGAGAAGACATCAGCTATGGGCAGTTCAGCGATGAAGTGCGGCGTGCAGCGACCTATCTGAAACAGACATTTAGCTTGTCACGCGGAGACAGGGTAGTGTTATGTTTTGGAAATGAGTTGGAGTATCTCCTTGCGTATTTTGCAAGCTGGTGTTTAGGTCTTACCGTGATTCCAGTAGATCTCGATTGCCGACCACGCGTTTTGGTGCAAATCGTGGCAGATGCGCAGCCCAAATTGATTTTGCACAGCGCAAGAAAGCAACTTGTTGAAGATTCAGCAGTCTCCACAGCTGTTTTTCCTTCCAATAAAGTATACAGGGATATTTCATGGGATGAAGATGCATCAACTCAGGAGGGAGACAACCAGAATCACCCCGCTCTAATTATGTATACCAGTGGCACAACCGGAGCTCCTAAAGGGGTGATGCTTTCCCATTCTTCCATCCTGTTCACAGCTGAGAGAATCATTGAGTGGTCTGGCATGAACAGAGATGATCGGGAATTGACCGTGTTAAGGCTGACCCATTCGTTTGGATTAGGTCACATTCACAGCTATGTGTTGCTCGGTGCGCAGATCATACTCCACGAATCTGCCCAACATATCTCGCATATGCTTCAACGGATTAAAAACATGCGGGCCACAGGTATGCCTGCAACACCAGCCTTGATTAAAGTGCTGCTGTCTATGTATAAACAGGAATTTATAGAAACCTGCCGTCATTTGTCCTACATCATCATTAATACCGCGCCGATCGAGGAAGAAGTTGTACAGGAGCTGTTGGAGGTATTGCCTCATACCCGGATCTATATGTACTACGGTCTGACAGAGGCGAGCCGAACCACCTATATCTCCTACAGGGATTTTCCTGACAAGCTGTCGAGCGCAGGCCAGGCACCCGAGGGAGTTGCCGTTCGACTGGATGCGACAACCTCTGAAATACAGGTGAACGGACGCAATCTCATGATGGGCTACCTGAATCATGCAGACAGCTTTCTCTCAGATGGTTGGTTTGCGACAGGGGATATTGGATGGATGGATGAAGACGGTTTCTTGTACGTGAGCGGCAGATTGAAAGAGCAAATAAACGTAGATGGCTTAAAAGTGGCACCCGCGGAAGTAGAGAAAGTCCTGCTTATGCATCCTCTTATTCAGGCGTGCATTGTATTTGCTGTCCCGGACAACATGACACACGAGAAAGTCGTATCCGCAGTTGTCCTAAAAGAGGGCGTAATCTGGACAGCAAAGCTGGAAGTAGAAATGAAAAAACACTGTAAACAGCAGCTTGAAATATATAAAATTCCGAAAACCATACAAGCATGGGATGCCATCCCCCTTACCGACAGCGGTAAACCGAAACGCCTCGAAGCTCGAAGTCGATGGAGAGGAGAATAAAGAAATGTCGATGATTCAATGGCCTCGTATCCGCCAGGTGAAAGACGTCGTGGTGGAAATGATGAGAGTAGAAGAAGCGATATGGATTACCTCGCCTTCCTTACAGCATCAATATCCAGTATTAGCTAAACGATCCTGTTTTCTTGTTGATTCTGCAGATTGGGACACCTTGGTAGCCCTTCAGGAATGGGTGTACCAGAATCGAAGCAAATGGATCATAGCATTTGGCGGCGGCAAGGTGCTTGATTTAGCCAAGCTGGCCGTTAGACTGGGTCGTTTGGATGAAGCGGGCAAGGCGCAGTTAAGGAAGCGAAAATGGATCACATATAATGAAAGTCATCCGTATCGGTTAACCGCCATTCCAAGTACGGCAGGAAGCGGCAGCGAAGTCAGTGAGACGGCTGTACTGACCATTGATGGTCAAAAAGTTCCGCTGCATCATGCTTCTTTACTGCCAAATGAAGTGCTGCTCGATGAGCAGATCGTGGCAACTGCTCCTGATCGGGTATTGTGGAACGGGATATGGGATGTATTCACCCATGCACTGGAGTCCTATGTGTCTCCTCTGGCTACGCCGGCCAGCAAGCGATTGTCACTGGATGCTATCAGAAATTGCAAAGAACACGTGGATAAACTGACCAGCACAAGATTGGAACCTGCTCCGGAAAGTAAGCAATCGGCAAGTTCGGACTTACAGTGGAATAGTGTGCTGGCTGGAAAGGCGCAAAGTGTGGCTTCTGCGGGATTGATTCATGCCCTTGCGCATCAGGTTGAACATCGAAAGCAATGGCATGGAGAAGCATGTGGTCGAATCATCGCAAGCGTGACACGCTTTCATATGACGAAGGCGGAGGAGAAATTTCATTCCATTTGGCAGGCGTGTGGATTTGAGGATGCCATAGAGGGGATAGCCTGGCTGGAGGAAAAAACCAAGCAGACAGTCGGAACCTTTCGGCCTGTTGATCAGATGCAAATGAATCGCGAGGAGATGCTCAAGCGTATTCAATTGGACCCATGCTTCCGTACAAATGCTGCGTACATATCCAGACAAGAGCTAGACACATGGCTGCAGACATGGTGGTTTACCGGAGAGGATCAGATATAAATGTCTATACATGATTGCTTGATGGAACAAGTCAGGCCTTACGAAATGGAACAGGCCGAGAAAGAAACCTATCTGTTGAAGGAATTTCGGCATTTGCTTCAGTGGCATGTCCAGCATTGCAAACCGTACCGTCATTTGGTAGAGGCTCAGGCCCGAGACGGACAATATGCAGCATTGACGGACCTTCCTTTTCTGCCGACATCCATCTTTAAGGAATTTGAATTAAAAACCGCTGCGAATAAAGATGTGAAAATGAAGACGGTACAGTCCAGCAGCACTTCCTCAGGTGTTCCCTCACAGGTTTTCATCGATGAGAGAACCTCTGCCAGACAACGTCAATCGTTGCAGGCCATTTGGAATGATCATATAGGCGTGGAACGCAGACCTTATATTATCTTTGATACCATGCAAACTGCACGTGGCAAGCAGGTAATGTCCGCTCGAGGAGCTGCGATCATGTCCTTAATGGGTTATGCATCGGAATTTCATTTTGTTATGGATGACATACACGGTGAGCTGAGACTCAATCCAGAGCGATTCGAGCAGGCTCTGCAAGCAGCCAGAGAAGCGGGACAATTCATCGCCTATGGATTTACCTATCTGCTTCATCAGGCCCATGAGCAGTTGATGACATTGTATGAGGCGCAGAAGGGCTTTGATTCCCAAACGTTTCTGATTCATAGCGGAGGCTGGAAACGCCTGGAGCATATGCGTGTGCACAAAGAAACATTTAACCAGCAAATCTCTCAGTTTTGGGGCATTGAACCTTCTCAGGTCATTGATTTCTATGGATTAGTAGAACAAACGGGCGTCGTGTATCCGGATTGTTCAGCAGGAAATAAACATGTTCCTTACTTTGCTGATGTCATCATCAGGGCCCCTCACACATTGAAACCATTGCCAGTCGGGGAAACGGGACTCATTCAGCTCATTTCGTTGCTGCCGCTTTCTTCCCCTAACTTTTCGGTACTGACCGATGATCTCGGGGAATGGGTGGGGACCGATGAGTGCCCATGTGGAAGGAAGGGAAAAGCATTCCGATTTAAAGGCCGGGCGCCAAAGGCTGAGGCACGCGGATGCGGGGATGTGTATGCGGAGGAGATAATGGGTGCAGATACGAAGCTACATGCCAAATGATATAGAGGGAGTTCGGACCTTATATGAGGCACGGGGACTTCAGTTTGATCCATCCTTGTTTCAATGGAAGAAACAGGCGCCGGTCCAAATGAGCTGGGTGGCCGAAGAAGAAGGGGTCCTCTATGCTCACTATGCCATGATTGAAATGCCTTTCAAGCCGAAAGCAAGGGTAGCCTTCGCTGTGGACGGGATCTTTCATCCGGAAAGGACGACCCTTCCATTTATAGCTGACATGTTGGAGCACGCTTTGCATTGGGCACGAGATGAAGCCAAACTGGATGCCGTAATGGCGTTTGCAAATAACAAAATGGGACCAGTGAAGCGATTACTGGGATGGCAGCCTTTCGGAACTTATCAGGCGGCACAAACGAACGGAAATGCCAGAGGAGAGGAGAGGCTAAGCCTATCTCCAAGCCTGGCGGACCAGCAAACCTCCTGTTCAAACTCAGACTATCCTTCTATTTATGAAGCTTGGCGGTTCCTCGCTTCTCCAAGAAGATATCATTATATGAAAGGCCAGGAAAGGCACTATTGGTTCACAGAGAGTCAATGGCTGCTTTCTCCCGTTGAAGATTTCATGGCAGAAGCAGTGCAGCTCAATGAGAAGACCTTTCATTATATGGCCAGAACCCGTGAGGGAATCAGTGGAAAAATGACAGAAAAGAATCCGGCACAAACCGAGATGTGGACTCCCTTGTATAAGCCGCTGTCCAAACAGGCTGAAGCATGGGAACCTCCACCTGTATGGCCGTTTGAAACCGTGGAAGGGGTGACGCTGGGATGGTAAATGCCATTCATTTTATAGAGGGGCGAACGCAGCAGGAACAACCCCTGTCCGATGAGGAATTCAAGCAGCGGCTTCAGCATTTTGGACAGCAACCGCGTCAAGTGCGGCACCTGAAGTTCAACGACATGGTCGAAGCTTTCTACACGCTTTATCAGCGCTTGGCATCTCCCAAACATCCCGTCCATCGTCAACTTCGCCATGTGGGCCTGGCCTATTTATTAACCTTTATCCACCCGGATTCTTTGCGAAGTTTCTTGAAACGAGGTCTGCGTCACGAGCAGGTGCTTGATCAGGTGGTGGACTTGACGGGGATGAGCGTTACCGCCGTTCCCAGAGGCATGATCGGTCACTGGATGGCTGGAAATGTCCCTCTGTTAAGTCTTATCTCTGTTATCCAGGCAATACTCACGAAAAATCACTCGATTGTGAAATTAAGCAGCAGACAAATCGATTATATCAGCCCTTTTCTTGCTGAGCTTTCGAAGTGCGGACAAGCCGGACAAGTCATGTCAGAGTCTGTTATGGTCGTCTCCTATCCTGGAAAGGATACGATATGGAATCAACAGGTAGCCGCTCAATGCGACGTGCGTGTAGCTTGGGGAGGCAGGGAAGCTGTGCATGCTGTATCCTCTCTGCCGGGAAAGCCAGAGAGTGAAACATTGATATTCGGACCCAAATACAGCTGTGCGGTAATCGATCCTGCACAAATGGATACAGCAGACTGGACTAGGATTGCTCAAGATATGCTGTTATTTAATCAGTTGGCGTGCTCGTCTCCGCATGCCTTGATTGTAAAAGGAGACAAACAAGTTTCTCTGGATGCTGGGGGGCGACTGGCTGAAGCCTTACAGAAACCGTTACGCAGCCATGTGTCCCAGCCTTTCGATGCCGGGGAAACGATGAAGGTGGTTCATTATCGGACGCGAGCATGGCTGAAGGGGGAGCGGTTGCTTGTCTCCGAAGGAGCGGAATGGACGTTGCATTTCCACGACCGGTTAGAGCCGCTAACAGGTGAGGGCTTGCATATTTTACATGTATATCCCAGTAAGGACATGAGTGAAATTGGACACGTTCTGCCTCCTTCCATACAGACAATTTCTCACAAACTGGAGGAAGAGGATATGCTGCGATTGCTGGACAGTGTCCGTTTTCAAGGAGTGAGTCGGATCGTACCCGTCGGCAAAGCCCATCATTATCAATTGCCATGGGATGGCATGCTGGTACTGGACCGATTTGTTCGCTGGATCACAGTGGAGAAAGGGTGAGGGCTTGCTTATGGAAAAGAGCGTAGATAAGTTGATTATTATACAAGCCAGAATGGGCTCTTCAAGATTGCCGGGCAAAGTACTAAAGTCCCTTGGTCAAACCAGCATCCTTGACCATGTGGTTCAGCGATGCAGACAAATAAATGGGGACGCAGTTATCTTGGCCACTTCTGTATTGCCTGCCGATGATGCGATATCGTCGTGGTGCCAGATGAATCAGGTGGCCTGTTTTCGTGGCTCGGAAGAAGACGTGTTGTCCAGATATGCGGCGTGTGCGGAGTTGTATCAACCAAATTGGGTGATACGGGTAACCGCAGATTGTCCATTTCTTGATGTTCAGCTAGCCAACAAAATGATGGGCGTACTCGCACATACAGACGCGGATCTCATCTCACTTGATCGCGATCTGCCCCGAGGGTTGGCTGTGGAAGTGATGCGTTATTCGGCATTGCTCGCCGTACATGAACGGGGGACGGAAGCCCGTCATCGTGAACACGTCACCTACTATGCCTATGAGCATCCAGAGCAGTTCAAACTCGCATACGTGCATGTGCCGGACGTTCTTCATCATCCTCATCTGAGAATGACCGTCGATACCGTGGAAGATTATCAATTGTGCCAGACGTTGGCTCAACATATTCCGGATATTGTTCAAGTTCCTTCTGCTCAGATTGTACAATATTTGCTGGAACATCCTGAGGTCGCTCGCTTGAATGCCCATATTCAGCAAAAGCCGGTCTGTTGACATGCAGATGGCTATACGTACGGATGCTTCTGTAAATATAGGTTCAGGACATGTGATGCGATGTGCTGCACTTGCACAAGATGTGCTTCGCAAAATGCCGGAGGCCAGGGTGCTATTTATTTGTCAGCGTGTGCCAGGTCATATGATGGATTGGCTCGAATCACAAGGCTTTGAAGTCGCCAGTATGCCAGCCGTCTCTGATCCACTATCTGATGCAGTCCATACCGCTCGCCTGATGCAGGAAAGACGGAGGCCGGACAGCTTCAATCAATGGGACTGGTTGGTCGTGGATCATTATCAGCTGGATATCGTATGGGAACTTGAGATGCGAAAGTTCACGAAAAAAATCATGGTAATCGATGATCTGGCTAACCGGAAGCATGATTGTGACTTGCTTTTGGATCAGAACTTGCATCAGAATGCCGATCACCGTTACCAGGCACTTGTACCTGAACATTGTATGCAGTTGCTGGGCCCCGGCTTTGTGTTATTAAGGAAGGAATTTTTCGAAGCGAGAAAAGAATTGAAACTTCATGATGTCACGCGATCAGATTCAGATGCGTTTCGTTTGCTGGTGTTTTACGGAGGCAGTGATCCAACTGGAGAAACCATGAAAGCACTGGATGCGGTGGAGAAAGTCGCCCAGGATCAACCACGGCTCCATGTTCAAGTGGTGACAGGGACGTCTAATCCAGCAAGAGGCACGATCGAAACCAGATGCAAATTGATGCTAAACACCAGCTACATCTGTCAAACGAATCAATTGGCTCGTTTCATGGCAAGCTCTCATCTGGCATTGGGCGCAGGAGGAGTGGCGATGTGGGAACGCTGTTATCTTGGACTCCCTTCGCTGATTACCGTAACGGCCGACAATCAAGTGGAATCCGTACAAGCTGCAGCGAAGCAGGGGGGTATCCACTCTCTGGGATGGCATGCGTCTGTGACTTCTGAAGATGTGACTGCATCTCTGCATCGATTGATGACGGATCGAGAGTTGAGAGAGGACATGCGGAACAAGGGTATGGATATGATGGATAGTAACCACGTACGTACTCAGAATAAAGTGACAGAAATATTGAGCGGAGGGTTGGAGCCATGAATCGTACCATAACCATTGGTGACCATAAAGTGGGCGAGAGCCATGAGCCGTTTATTATTGCAGAAATGTCGGGCAATCACAACCATTCATTGGAGCGGGCACTGAAAATCGTGGAGGCTGCAGCCGCTGCTGGTGTACACGCATTGAAGCTCCAGACCTATACAGCCGACACTATGACATTGGATATCAATGAGGGTGATTTTTTTATTGAGGATCCTCAGAATTTGTGGAAAGGTGAATCGCTGTACAATCTGTACCAGAGAGCGTACACGCCTTGGGAGTGGCATGAGCCCATTTTCAATCGGTGTCTAGAGCTGGGAATCGTGCCTTTTAGTACCCCATTTGATGATACCGCGGTCGATTTCCTGGAATCCCTTGATGTGCCATGCTATAAAATTGCCTCGTTCGAGAATACAGACTTGCCTTTAATCCGCAAAGTGGCACAAACCGGAAAGCCAGTTATTGTTTCAACCGGCATGGCGACAGTAGCGGAACTGGACGAAACGGTCCGGGCACTGCGTGAACAGGGCTGTACCCAATTTGTATTGCTGAAATGTACGAGCACCTATCCGGCATCACCTGAACATTCGAATTTGATGACCCTCCCTCATATGAAAGCACTCTTTCAATGTCAGGTGGGATTGTCTGACCATACAATGGGCATCGGTACGGCAGTCGGCAGTGTGATGCTGGGTGCCACCGTCATTGAGAAGCACTTCACCCTTTCTCGTGCTGATGGCGGGGTAGATGCCGAGTTTTCCATGGAGCCTTCGGAGATGAGCGCGCTTGTTCAGGAGACGAAGCGAGCATGGCAGAGCAAGGGAAATATTTATTACGGGCCTACTGAAGCGGAGCAGAATGCCCTTAAGCATCGCAGGTCCTTATATATCGTGCAAGACATTGAAGCCGGTGAAATACTGAGCAAGGATCACGTGAGAGCCATCCGCCCGGGAGCGGGTCTGGCTCCAAAATATATGGAAGAGCTACTGGGCAGACGAGTACCTAAGCGTTTATCGAAAGGCACACCAGTATCGTGGGATTTATTTGACACCTGAGTTTTCAGCTTACCAGATATCAAGTTAATGAAATGGGGGTAGACCATGCAAAGGCCATCTATAGAACAAGATCGAATTGACCTGACTTCGTCTTCCCACAAGCAGCAGGAACGGTGGCAGATCGAGCAATTATTTGATCGTCTCTTCCCCATTTGCAGGAGTATTACGGGCCCTGGATTAAGACAGTCCCTGGACATTTTATCGGAATGGATGCCACTGGAGCATTTTTCGGTTGCGAGCGGGACCCGTCTATTTGACTGGGAGGTTCCGAAAGAATGGCGCATTCGATCAGCCACTCTGACCGATCCGCAAGGACGAGTCATTGCAGACTTTGACACTCATAATCTGCATGTTTTGAACTATAGCATTCCGGTAGATGGATATTTTACTTTGGATGAATTAAAATCCCATCTGTATACAAACCCTGTCCTTCCGAATTCTATCCCCTATGTCACGTCTTATTACAAAGAGAGATGGGGATTTTGTCTTACACAGGACATCTATGATCAATTAAAACCAGGACGTTATCATGCCCATATCGATAGTGAGCTCGTGGAAGGTGAAATGAATTATGCACATGCAATCCTTCCTGGGGAGTGCGAGGAAGAAATTCTGATCAGCTCCTATCTTTGCCATCCATCCATGGCAAATAATGAACTGAGCGGCCCTATTACGGCGGCCATGCTGTATCAACGCCTGTCCAGATGGCAAAAGCGGAGATTTACGTATCGATTTGTTTTCGCACCTGAGACGATCGGCTCTATTGCCTATCTGCATCAGTTTGGAAAAGGTTTAAAAGCAAGGATGCATGCCGGAATGATCCTGACCTGTTTGGGCGGACAAGAGCCATTAAGCTATAAGCAGTCTCGTCAGGGTCATTCCCCACTTGACCTGCTCTGGCATCATTTGTTTGCCTCTGAAGCCTCCCCAAATCGAACGAGACCGTTTACGCCAAACTATGGATCTGACGAAAGGCAATATAACTCTCCTGGTTTCAACTTGCCAGTAGGGCAAATTTCACGTATGCTGCATGCAAGTTTTCCGGAATATCATAGCTCCGCAGACACGAAGGAAGTAATGACAATGGACGCATTAGTGAAGAGTGCGGACGAAATAGAGCACCTTCTTCTGGGACTGGAACTGGATGGTTATTACGTCAATCAATCTCCTTATGGCGAGGTGAAGCTGGACCGTTATGGCTTGTATCCGGATATGAACCAAAACGGAATACTGAGGCAATCCAACAATCAATTGGTAGATGGAAGAAAGCAGCTAAATCGTATATTGACGATATTGAATTATGCGGACGGACAGCATAACCTGCAGGAAATAGCTGAAAAGTGCCAGAGTCATGGTAACATCTATGATCTGCAACCGGTTATCCACTTGCTGATCGAGAAGGGTCTGTTAAAAGGCCCCTATTCCAATCGAATGGAGCCATTTGAGATATGAAGGTACTTTTGATGACAGGTTCCCATCCTCGTCACCGATATGTGGCCAATCAGCTGATTTCTGCCGGTTTGCTGCATGCGCTGTTAGTGGAAGAAAGAGAGGCGATGCTTCCACAGCCGCCAAATGATTTACATGAGCAGGATCGTCAAAATTTTATCCGTCATTTTCAGGAGCGAGAAGAAACAGAAAAGGCCTGGTTTCCCGATCCATCCATTGACGAAGAAGGGCATGCTCTGTCAGTTTTTCGCTGTCGTCCTGAAACACTCAATACGGAAGCCGTTCAAAACTGGGTGACGGAGCAGCAACCCGACATGGTACTTACTTATGGCGTACATATGCTTCACGCTCCCTTGCTGGCAAAGCTCCCCCCGATTTCATGGAATATTCATGGCGGATTATCTCCGTGGTACAGGGGCAATACGACGCTGTTTTGGCCATTCTACTTCCTGAAACCCAACTGGGCAGGAATGACGATCCATCAGTTGACCCACAAGCTGGATGGGGGAGATATCATTCATCATTCCGTTCCGGATCTGAGGTACGGGGACGGGATTCATGATGTGGCATGTCGTGCCGTGGTCCAGGTCGTAGCGGATTTGATTGAAATTGTGCAACGAATCAGATCGGGACATGTGATATCTGCGATCCCACAGAAATCGGCTGGCAAGCTTTTTACCTCTGCCGATTGGCACCCGCAACATTTGCGAGTGATCTACAACACCTTTCAAAATGATATGGTAGATCGATTTTTAGATGGCGAATTGCCTGTCCAGCAACCTCCGCTAGTAAAAGCGTTCTAGTGCACAGGCCTTTCGGACGCGTTATACTGATTACCAGGAAAGGGGATTGTCTATGCGTGTATTAGTGACAGGTGGAGCCGGTTTTATCGGCAGATGGGTCGTGAAGAAACTCCTGGAAGACGGACATGCAGTATCTGTCATCGATGATTTATCGAATGGCAGTGAAAAAAACTTGGAGGAATTCCGCTCAGATCCGTTCCTTCAATCTGTTGTAATCGGGGATATCAAAAATCAGGCTTTGATTGATGAGCTGTTTGCGAAACATTCATTTGAAATTTGCTACCATTTAGGTGCTTCGATTAACGTACAGGATTCGATTGATGACCCAAAGACCACGTTTCAGAATGATACAGTCGGAACGTTCTGCGTGCTGGAAGCCTGTAGAAAGCATCATACCAAAATGGTTCTAATGAGTACCTGTATGGTATATGAACGTTGTACCGAGGCTTCTGGCCTTACAGAAGCACATCCGGTAAAGCCTGCTTCGCCATACGCAGGTGCCAAGATTGCCGCTGAAAGCATGACTTTGTCCTATTTTCATGCGTACGGCCTACCTGCAGTCGTCGTAAGACCTTTTAATACGTATGGACCTTATCAGAAGACAAGCGGTGAGGGTGGCGTAGTCTCTATTTTCGTTCATCAGAAGCTGTTAGGTGCAGACATACAAATATATGGAGATGGCACTCAGACCCGTGATCTGCTCTATGTCGAAGATTGCGCCGACTTTGTTGTCTCAGCGGGATACTCGGATCGCGTAAATGGGCAGGTCGTACATGCAGGAACGGGACAGGACATAGCCATTAACGAACTCGCTCAACTGATCGCACAGGATCATTCCGAGATTAAGCATGTTCCTCATATTCATCCACAGAGCGAGATCCAGAAGCTGCTCTGTAATCCGGAGAAAGCGAAGCAATTGCTGGGGTGGGAAGCGACAACCCCTCTAACCGAAGGGATTCGCAGAACCGAAGAATGGATCAGACGTTTCACCCGTGCGTGAAACAGGAATGAACGGATCACAGAGAGGATGTCTGGTCATGACAAATCTGAACACGCTGGCGATTCATGGCGGTGTCCCGATACGAAGCACCATGCTTCCATATGGACGCCAATGGCTGGATGAGGAGGACATCGCACATGTGGTAGATACATTGCGCAGTCCCTATCTCACACAAGGACCTGCAATTGAAGCATTTGAACAAGCAGTCGCCGAGGAAGTGGGAGCTGGCGATGCCATCGCTTTTGCGAACGGCACGGCTGCGCTGCATGCCGCATGCCATGTTGCGGGGATCACAGAGGGTGATGAAGTCATTACGAGTCCCATTACCTTTGCAGCCAGTTCGAATTGTGTCCTTTATTGTGGAGGCCGACCGGTATTCGCAGATATTGATCCACAAACCTATAATCTGGACCCGTCTAGCGTTGAGCAGGCTATTACATCTCGCACAAAAGCGATTATGGCGGTACACTTTACGGGGCAGCCCTGTGACCTCACAGCCTTGCGTGCTCTGACAAACAGATATGGATTGCAGTTGATTGAGGATGCTGCACATGCTTTGGGAGCGTCTCATCAGGGGCAACCAATTGGGTCATCTTCCAACATGGCGATGTTCAGCTTCCATCCTGTCAAGCCAGTGACCGCTGGAGAGGGCGGTGTGATTACGACTCACGATGAAAGCGTGGCTTCACAGCTGAGAAGCTTTCGCTCTCACGGTATCGTTCGCGATGCAACTGTGATAGACCGGGAAGGTGCCTGGTACTATGAAATGCAGGAACTGGGCTACAATTATCGGATGACCGATATCCAAGCTTCTCTCGGCCGCTCGCAGCTCAGAAAGCTGTTCAGTTTCACTCAGCAACGCAGAGCTATCGCCGAGGCTTATACGACTGCATTTGAACAGATAGACGGACTCATTGTGCCCAAGCAGTTGACGGAAACAGAATCGGCATGGCACTTGTATTCATTGCAATTGAATCCGGAGGCATTCCGAGCTTCCAGGAGAGAATTTTTCGAGGCGTTGCGAGCAGAAAATATCGGTGTACATGTCCATTATATTCCAGTGTATTGGCATCCTTATTACGAGCAACTCGGTTATGCAAGGGGACTGTGTCCAGTAGCGGAAGAGTGGTATCAGCACGCTCTGACCCTTCCAATCTTCCCGGGTATGACAGCTGAGGATGTAAATGATGTCATTGAAGCCGTTAAAAAAGTAGCGTTCGTGTATCACAAGTAGACATGACCCCTTTATCTACAGAGGGGTCTTTTTTTGTGGATAAAGTTAACCTGATGTGGACAACTGACCCCCGCATTGTGTGCAAATCCGATGCAACTACCTGTGGATAATGTGGATAAATCTGTGCATAACCAATGAAAACAAGCTTTCATTTTGAGAAGAAGATGTAAATAGTCGAATTTTCAGATAATTTTGGGCTTGATCGGCGTGGAAAGGACATTGACATCAAACAGGACCAATGATATATTCAAATTGTGGGATACCCAAAACTCACGTATTTGAAGACGAAGGGAATGTATTACATGCAAGGTAAAGTGAAATGGTTTAACGCAGAAAAAGGTTACGGTTTCATCGAAACAGAAGAAGGCGGAGACGTTTTTGTTCATTTTTCCGCAATCCAATCTGAAGGTTTCAAAACATTAGAAGAAGGTCAAGAAGTCGAATTCGACATCGTTGAAGGCGCTCGCGGACCTCAAGCTGCTAACGTAATAAAATTGTAATCATCATCCTCTAAATGAGAGGTACCGATATAGATGGTTTCATTTTGAACGATTAGCCCAACAGGCTTCCTTTCTTGTCATTGCTATGACAAGGAGGGAAGCCTTATTTTATTTCTGGACTTTACTAAAGGAAGGAATTTCTTGAAAAAACCAAACCATTGCCTTACTATTTAGACGTTGTCCCCTACATTTATGTTCACAATACTGAAATAGGAGGTGGAATGAACTCGTTCATAAGGAAATACATAATCTTCATGAAAAACATGCTCGACGGTTTTTTCACTACCGAAAGAAGTGATAGTTTCGGCCTCATTCATTCCAGTACTCGATTAAAATTTGACAGGAGATGTATACATGAAAAAAAGAAAAGTGATCATTCCATTTTTGTTTAGCTTGCTGTTATTATTCAGTCTTATATCTTCAGCATCGGGAAGTAATGTTTGGACTACATTCACAGAATTACCGAAAAAGACGACAAACTTCGCTTATGCCAGTGTCGGTGATAAAGTTTATGTGATTGGGGGATATGATGGCACAAATGTTTTGAATAGTGTGTATGAATTTGATGTGAATTTGAAAACTTGGACACAAAAAGCAGATGCGCCTACTTCCAGGTGGCAAGCAGACACTGCAGTTTATAATGGAGAGATTTATGTTTTTGGAGGAACATCGAATGTATCCCCTCAAGTCCCCCTAAACACCGTTGAAAAATATAACCCGGTCACAAATACATGGACAACTTTAACTCCTATGACAGTAGCTAGATATTTAGCTAGTGCAGTTATGCTGAATAATAAAATATATGTGATCGGTGGTGGAAACGGGCAAACATATCAAGATGTTGTTGAAATCTATGATCCTCAGAATGACACATGGAGCACAGCGAGCAATATGCTAACACCTAGAGAAAATATGGATTCGGTTGTGTTATCAGGAAAAATATATGTAATGGGTGGGAAGGCTTTAAGTTCTTATGTAAATACCATGGAGATGTATGATCCTGCCACAAATACTTGGACAACCAAATCAAGCTTATCTACAAGTCGAAGCAATATGAGTGCAGTCATTTATAATCAACAAATTCTGGTGCTCGGTGGTTACAATGGCAGTAATCTAACTTCCATTGAAAGCTATAATCCCGCTAGCAACAGTTGGACCAACTTTGGAAACTTGCCGATTGCAAAAAGAGGTTTTGGAACCGCTGTAATGAATAATGAGATTATTACATTCGGTGGTTATGGGGCAGATGTTTTGGATCGGGTGGATGCTTATGTAGCTCAACCGGACGCTCCTCTTAATCTGACAGCAAATGCCGGCAATCAGCAGGTAGTGTTGAATTGGGAAGCGGTAACAGATGCGATAGGTTACAATGTAAAACGAAGCACGACATCCGGAGGACCATACACAACCGTTGCTACCTCATTAGCTGGCACCACGTATACAGATGCAAATCTCACCAATGGCACAACGTATTATTATGTCGTTACAGCCATTGATCAAGTAGAGAGCACCTATTCAAATGAAGTCTCAGCTACGCCTAATTATGACAATCGGGCAATATTGGTCATTACAATGCAAAATGGTCTAGAAAAGGAATATGATCTTTCCATGACTGAAGTGAATCAGTTCCTTGACTGGTATAGCAATCGGGATGCAGGTATTGGATTACCTTATTACAAAATTCAAAAAACCAGCAATATCGGTCCCTTTATAAGTAGAACAGACTATATTATTTTTGACAAAATGATGTTTTTTGAAATCAATGAGTATACATTTGTATAATCAAAAATTAGTCCCTGCCACAGGCAGGGATTTTTTTAAATGAGTCAGATTGAATGCTATATAATTGAGTGCCATATAGATGAGGGAAAGTTCGGAAGCGCAGATTCAAACCCATCCAACCTGTGTATGAGGATAGAGGCTCTATATGTCTCTCATATAAATGAATAGAGTAAACGAATCGAGGTAGACGTCCCAGGCTGCAAGCTATGATTTTATTCACAGTTGGGAGCAGTGTAACACAATGGACGAAAAGGGACAGAAACCTCAAAAAAATCGTAAAGATTTTTTGAAGTCGCCTATTCGACTATGATACAATAGAGCCAAGTAAAGGAGGAGTTGCACATGAGATTTCATATTCGCGGTAATCAGATTGAAGTAACAGCAGCTTTGAAAGAATATGTAGAGAAAAAGCTGAGCAAACTCGAAAGATATTTCGATGCTCCCCCTACTTCCGATGTACATGTCACCTTAAGCGTGATCAAAGATGTACAAATTGTTGAAGTGACCATTCCGCTTACAGGTGTACTGCTTCGTGCAGAGGAAAAAGGTCAAGATATGTATGCTTCCATCGATCTGGTGGTCGACAAACTGGAAAGACAAATTCGCAAACATAAAACGAAAGTGAATCGCAAAGTTCGTCAGCAAGGCGGAATGAAGAGCCTGTTCAAGGAAAATTATGAGCAGATCGGCAATACGGCTGTTGCCCCTCATGAGCCGGACGCAGAAGAAGATTTCGAACTCGTTCGAACCAAACGCTTCGACTTGAAACCGATGGACATAGAAGAAGCGATTCTGCAGATGAACATGATTGGACATAACTTTTTCGTATTCTCCAACATGGATACGAGTGAAGTGAACGTCGTTTATAAACGTAACGATGGAAAGTACGGGGTTATCGAACCTGCTAAATAAATGAGCGCTGATGAAAAGCTTCACTCCGAGGGAGTGAAGCTTTTCTACGTAGACCTACTCTAATCTTCCAAAATATAAGCTGTTGAATCAACTGGTTCAAACTGTTAATATTCTAACTAAGTATGTGTATCGAACACACAGGGATATGCTGCGGCAAGAACGCTGAAAGGGGACAACCCATGCTTGGATTAGTGAAGAAAATATTTGGTGATCAAAATGAACGCGAACTAAAGCGTTTATACAAAAGAGTGGAGCGAATCAATGAGCTTGAGCCGGACATGCAAAAGCTCAGCGATGAAGAGCTTCAGGGCAAGACAAATGAATACAAATCCCGATTGGAGAAGGGCGAGAGCCTGGACGATCTGCTAGAAGAAGCCTTTGCAACCGTTCGTGAAGCCTCTAAACGCACCCTCGGCATGCGTCATTTTGATGTGCAGCTGATCGGTGGAATGGTGTTGCACGAAGGGAAAATTGCCGAGATGCGAACCGGGGAAGGGAAGACCCTCGTGGCGACCTTGCCGGCCTATTTGAATGCGCTCGCTGGCAACGGCGTGCATGTTATCACGGTCAATGACTACTTGTCCTCCACACAGAGCGAGCAGATGTCCCAGGTCTATGAATTCCTGGGCATGACGGTAGGATGCAACCTGAACAGCCTTTCCCACGAACAGAAGAAGCAGGCATATGCTTGTGACATTACGTACGGGACGAACAATGAATTCGGTTTTGACTATTTGAGAGACAATATGGTGCTGTACAAAGAGCAAATGGTACAGCGCCCGCTTTCCTATGCCGTCATTGATGAAGTGGATTCCATTCTCATTGATGAGGCAAGAACACCACTCATTATTTCGGGACAGGCGGCAAAGTCCACCCAGCTTTATGTGGCTGCTGATCGCTTCGTACGCACACTGCAAGGGGGCACCGACTACAACACCGACGAGAAGATCAAGAATGTGACGCTCACGGAGGAAGGTGTCGAAAAAGCAGAGAAAGCGTTTGGCATTGAAAATCTGTTTGATCATCAGCATGTGACCCTCAATCATCACATTACCCAGGCACTGAAGGCTCATGTCATCATGAGGCGCGATGTGGATTATGTCGTGCAGGAAGATCAAGTGGTCATTGTTGATGAATTTACCGGTCGCCTGATGACAGGTCGTCGCTATAGCGATGGGTTGCATCAAGCCATTGAAGCCAAGGAACAGATTAAGATTCAGAATGAAAGCATGACCTTGGCGACTATTACGTTCCAGAACTATTTCCGTATGTACCAAAAGCTGTCGGGCATGACTGGTACAGCGAAAACAGAGGAAGAAGAATTCCATAAAATTTATGGCCTGACTGTCATCATCATTCCGACCAATCGTCCGATGATTCGTCAGGATCTGGCAGATGCCGTATATAAAAACGAACGCAGTAAATATAAAATGGTCGTAGAAGAAATTTCCGAGCGCCATGCCAAACGGCAGCCGGTTCTGGTGGGTACCGTATCCATTGAAAAATCCGAACTGATCGCTCAGATGCTGAAGAAAAAAGGGATTTCTCATCAGGTGCTCAATGCCAAGTTCCATGCGGAAGAAGCCGCAATCGTGGCCCAGGCAGGTCAGGCAGGGGCCGTCACCATTGCGACGAACATGGCAGGCCGGGGAACCGATATTATGCTGGGTGAAGGTGTACATGACCTTGGCGGACTGCATATTATTGGTACGGAGCGTCATGAGAGTCGCCGTATTGATAACCAGTTGCGCGGACGTGCAGGCCGTCAGGGAGATCCGGGTTCTACCCAATTCTTCATTTCCCTTGAAGATGAACTGATGCGCAGATTCGGTTCAGACAATATTATGAATGTAATGGAACGACTGGGCTTTGAAGAGGATCAGCCGATTGAGAGCAGACTGGTCAGCAAAGCCATTGAATCTGCCCAGAAGCGGGTAGAGGGCAACAACTTTGACGTTCGTAAAATTGTACTACAATATGATGATGTCATGAACCAGCAGCGCATGATTATATACAAACAGCGCAAGGAAGTGCTGGAGTCCGAGAACATTCGCGATGTCGTCTGGGGCATGGTTACCCCTGTCGTCAGCCGAATTGTCGAAGCTCACTGTGCCGACGATGTGATCCCTGAGGAATGGGATCTGGATGCCGTGGTAGACTATGCAAACGCCACATTCCTGAACGAAGATCATCAGGTAAAAACGGCTGATCTGAAAGGCAAAGAAAAAGAGGAAATCATCGAATACTTTACCGAATTGGTAGAAACCCAGTATGCAGAGCGTGAAGAAGCCATGGGCGCGGAGATGATGCGTGAATTCGAGAAAGTGGTTACCCTGCGCGCCGTAGACAGCAAATGGATGGATCACATCGACGCGATGGACCAGCTGCGTCAAGGGATTCATCTGCGGGCGTACGGCAATACCGATCCGCTGAGAGAATACCAGTTCGAAGGTTTTGAAATGTTCGAGCAAATGATTGGAACCGTACAAGAGGAAGTCACTCGATATATCTTTAAATCTGTCGTTGAACAGAATGTAAAGCGTGAAGCTGTGGCAGAAGGTCAGGCTGTCAATCCGAAGGAAGAGCCGGCGCCGAAAAAACCGGTCAGACGCGAACAGCAGATCGGTCGCAATGACCCGTGTGTATGCGGAAGCGGCAAGAAATACAAGCAATGCTGCGGCAGAGCGTAAATCAATGAAGAGGTGAGCCACATGTTTGAAGCAGAAGTGAAGCAGGAAATGCGTGAGCTTGGGGATCGATTAGAGCAGCTTAGGGGGTCTCTTTGACTTAGATCTCAAGCTTGAGCAAATCGAGAACTTCGAAATCAAGATGAGTGATCCGGATTTCTGGAATGACAACGAGTCAGCGCAAAAAGTCATCTCGGAAGCAAATGCCGTCAAAGAAGTGGTCCAACAGTTTCAGCAGCTGTTTGACAGCTATGAAGACTTGCAGATGATGATGGAACTGGCACAGGAAGAACAGGATACAGACGCCGCCCAAGAAGTGATAGATGGCGTGCCGGCACTGACCGAACGACTGGAGAAGTATGAGCTTCAGTTGCTGCTCAGTGAACCTTATGATAAAACCAATGCCATCTTGGAGCTGCATCCGGGTGCGGGGGGGACGGAATCTCAGGATTGGGCAGAAATGCTGCTGCGGATGTACCGCCGCTGGGCCGAAGACAAGCAGTTCAAAGTAGAAGTCCTCAACTATTTGCCTGGTGATGAAGCGGGTGTGAAGAGTGTAACGCTGCTGATTAAGGGCTACAATGCTTATGGCTATCTGAAAGCAGAGAAAGGCGTGCATCGCTTGGTACGCATCTCCCCGTTCGACTCCTCTGGCAGAAGGCATACCTCCTTCGTTTCGTGCGATGTGGTGCCGGAAATTGATGATGAAATCGGGGATATCGAGATTCGAACCGAAGATTTGAAAATCGATACCTACCGGGCGAGTGGAGCAGGCGGCCAGCATATCAATACGACCGATTCGGCTGTGCGGATTACCCATCTGCCGACCAATGTCGTCGTAACTTGCCAGTCTGAACGCTCACAGATACAAAATCGTGAACGCGCGATGAAAATGCTGCGTTCCAAACTGTATGAAAGAAAGATCGAGGAACAAAAGCAAGAACTGGCAGCCATTCGGGGAGAGCAATCGGATATCGCTTGGGGCAGTCAGATTCGATCCTACGTCTTCCATCCATACAGCATGGTCAAGGATCATCGTACCCAGGTAGAGACGGGCAATGTGGATGCCGTAATGGATGGCGATCTGGACACGTTTATTGATGCCTATTTGCGAAAAATGATCATCCGTGAATAGATTGCTTCCGGAGCAGAACATCCTACACATGATGTGTAGGATGTTTATTTTTCAGACAGGAATGCGGCAGTTCGATATGGAAATACAATGATAGAGGGAGTTATACCATGAGAAGAATGACGGCCACACTTGCACTGAATTCCAAATGGCGTCTGTTACTTGAATATGTGTACCTGATTTCAGGAGCAGCGATTATTGCGATCAGCTTCAATGTGTTTCTGAATCCCAACGAAATTGCTTCTGGTGGTGTGGCGGGCATTTCCATCATCCTTCGGAGCTATTTCAATTGGGAGCCTGCGGTTGTACAATGGGCGATCAATATCCCTTTGTTCGTGGCAGGTTTGCTGTTGCTGGGTCGCCGTTTTGGAGTGAAGACAGCAGTGGGTTCCGTGATCCTTCCCTTGTTTGTCCTGCTGACACGTGAGTGGGAGACGCCGACTCATGATCCCTTGCTGGCTTCCCTTTATGGGGGGATATGCATCGGCATTGGCTTGGGCATTGTGTTTCGCGGCAGAGCCTCAACGGGCGGACTTGATCTGGCTGCTCAAATTATACATAAATATACAGGGCTCAGCCTTGGGCTGGCGATTGCCATCCTGGACGGTCTCGTCATTCTTACCGCCGGATTTGTATTCTCACCGGAAAAGGCGCTTTATGCCTTAATCGGCTTGTTTGTCACGAGCAAAACCATCGATGTCGTACAGATGGGCCTGTCCTATTCCAAGGTCGCGTTCATTATCTCGGATCTGCAAACCGATATTCAAAAAGTGGTGCTCGAGGATCTGGACCGTGGGCTGACCCGATTGACGGCGCATGGCGGATACACAGGAACGAAGCGTGAAGTGTTGATGGTGGTGGTCAGTCAGACCGAAGTGAGCAAGCTGAAAGCCCTGGTGAAATCGGTCGATCCCCATGCTTTTATTATCTTGAGTGACACGACAGAAGTGCTGGGAGAGGGCTTTAAGGCCGTCCATTAAAAACGTGAAAATACCAATTGAATTATTATACTGAGGTAAGTATAATTATACATATTATGCATGGGAAGAGGGGAACGGTTATGACTTCAAAATTACGTGCAGCGGTGGTAGGGTCTACCGGTTATGGAGGCGTAGAACTGCTAAGACTGCTGCTTAGACATCCATATGTAGAGATCACCTCGGTCATCTCATCGTCCAATGCAGGAACGCCGATTACAGAAGGCTTTCCGCATTTGCAGCATTTGCTAGTCGATGAGCTTGATCCGGTGGATATTCCATTGATACAACAGAAATGCGATATCGTATTCACAGCAACACCATCAGGCGTGAGCACCAAGCTCGTACCCCAGCTGGTGGAGGCGGGATTAACAGTCATTGATTTGTCCGGTGATTTGCGTATTAAGGATGCGGCGACTTATGAGCAATGGTATAAGCACGAGGCTGCACCTGCGGCTATATTGGAGCAGGCTGTGTACGGTTTGGCGGAAATATACGGAGAGCAAGTACGCGACCGCAAGCTGATTTCCAACCCCGGCTGTTACCCGACAGCGGCACTGCTTGGACTCATTCCGGCTCTAAAGGCGGACTGGATCGATCCGCATTCCATTATTATAGATGCCAAAAGCGGTGTATCCGGTGCGGGACGCAAGTTGGGACTGAATGTCCATTACGCCGAAATCAACGAAAATTTCAAACCATATAAAGTCAATCAGCATCAGCACATCCCGGAGATCGAACAGGTGCTGTCTGACCAGATGGGCCAGACCATCACGACCACCTTTACCACTCATCTGGTTCCGATGACCAGAGGCATCTTGTGTACGATGTATGCACAGCTGCAGGAAAAGCGTTCAGTGTCCGATTTTATCGACTATTATCAGTCGTTTTATGAAGGGAAGCCATTTGTGCGGATTCGCCCGGAGGGGAACTGGCCGGCTACAAAGGAAGTATGGGGTTCCAACTATTGTGATATCGGATTTGCAGTGGATGAGCGGACGAATCGGGTCACCATTCTGTCCGTCATTGACAATGTCGTGAAGGGTGCAGCAGGTCAGGCCGTCCAGAACCTGAATCTGATGATGGGCTGGGACGAGAGTCTGGGCCTTGATTTTACTCCTGTATATCCTTAATTTCATGGAGAAGAGAAAGGTGAATGAAGCAATGGAAACGGAGAAGTATCAGGTGTTGCCAGAGGAGCCGCTTCGCTTGCCGAAAGGTTTTTTGGCTGGCGGATTGCACTGTGGTTTAAAGAAAACGGAGCGTCATGACCTGGGTGCGATCGTGTGTGAGGTCCCGGCAGTCTCAGCGGCTGTGTATACGACCAACTTGTTTCAGGCAGCTCCCTTAACCGTGACCCGTGACAGTCTCTCTGCAGGCGAAGGACTGAGAGCGGTCATTGTCAACAGCGGGAATGCGAATGCCTGTACAGGCAAGCAAGGATTGGACGATGCCCGCAAAATGCGAGAGTCTTTTGCCGAGGCCCTGCAAATTTCAGCTCAGCAGGTGGCTGTCAGCTCCACAGGCGTAATCGGGGAACTGATGCCGATGGAGAAAGTCATGTCCGGCATCGAGCGATTGCCGGCAGTGCTGAATCGCGACGGGGGAGAAGATTTTTGCCAATCCATTCTCACGACAGATCTCGTGAAGAAAACCGCTTCGGTGATCGTGACGATCGACGGACAACCGGTGATGATTACCGGTGTAGCCAAGGGGTCGGGTATGATCCATCCTAATATGGCGACCATGCTTGGCTTTATCACGACTGATGCCGTCATCTCTGAGCCGGGGCTTCACGCCTTGCTAAAGGAAATGACAGATGCGACATTCAACATGATCACCGTAGACGGAGACACGAGTACAAATGATATGGTTTTAGCCATGGCAAGCGGTCAGGCTGAGCATCTTCCACTTCATGAGCATCATCCGGATTGGCTGGCCTTCAAGCAGGCTTTTGCCTATGTGGCCGAAGTACTGGCCAAAGCGATTGCTAGAGATGGCGAGGGAGCTACCAAACTGGTAGAGGTGACTGTCAGCGGCGCACCGAGTACGGAGGCAGCCAGAGCGATTGCCAAGACCATCATGGGCTCCAGTCTCGTGAAAACAGCTTTGTTTGGTGCAGATGCCAACTGGGGGCGGATCATTGCCTGTGTCGGGCGAGCCGGTGTCGTCGTCGCTACCGAACAAGTCGATATACGACTGGGTGAATTTAGCGTACTGGAAAAATCCAGGCCCGTACCCTTTGATGACGAGGCCGCGACGGAATATTTGAAAACAGCAGATACCGTCACGATTGAAGTGGATCTGCATGATGGCGAGTACGCCTCCAAGGCATGGGGCTGTGACCTGACGTATGAGTACGTGCGGATCAATGCAGCATATCGCACTTGACGAAGGCGTACGAAAGCATTCGAAGGCATAACATGACGGAATCTTCATTTAGCCATACAGAGCATCGACCAACGAGCGAATCACAGTCAAATGAGAGTCATTAAGGAATAGCAGGAATAAACATGACGCAATAGCAAGATCGATATAGCAAGGGAGCACGGTAAGTATGGAAATGCATCATTTTGTAATGAAATGCGGGGGCAGCACCGTGGCAGAGCTGCCGGAATCATTTTTCGAGGAGCTCAGGCAACTGCAGGCAGAACAGATGATGCCGGTCATTGTACATGGCGGAGGACCCGCCATTTCCCGCATTCTGGAAAAATTGCAAATTGAAACGGAGTTTGTTCAAGGATTGCGTAAAACCAGCGAAGACGTCCTCGACGTGGTGGAGATGGTGTTATCCGGTCAGATTAATAAGCAAATCGTCCGAAAAATCAATCAGACAGGCGCGCAATCGCTCGGCATTAGCGGAATTGACGGCGCATTGATTGAAGCTGCACCCGTCGCCAATGCACATGAAATTGGTTTTGTCGGTGAAGTCACCCGCGTGAGGGGAGACATCATCCATGGGCTCACACAAATGGGCTTCATACCGGTGATTGCTCCGTTGGGCATTGATCAGGCTGGTCAGCGATACAACATCAATGCAGATACGGCAGCGGGCGCAGTCGCCTCCTCCATTGGGGTGGAACGGATGATTGTCGTCACCGATGTCCCCGGTATTATGAAGACTATAAACGGCGAAAAAGTGATCCAGCAAACCGTTACCGAACAGGAAATTGAAACGATGATCGATAGTGGCGAGATCTATGGCGGCATGATTCCAAAGGTGCGTGCTGCACTGAAGAGCCTTGAAGGCGGCGTATCGGAAGTGGTCATTATTAGCGGCAAGGAAGCTGGCGCCATGACCGACGTACTGAAAGGCCGGGCGAAAGGCACCGCCATTCGCAAGGGATAAGCAACAAACGGTAAACGATAGATACCATGAATCAAGGGGAGTGAGATCGAGATGACAGAGACGACGAAGCAGCAAGTCCTGTTTCCTACCTATGCACGGACACCGGTGGCGTTTGTGAAGGGAGAGGGCAGCCGATTGTGGGATGAACAGGGGAAGGCTTATCTGGATTTTGTGAGTGGCCTGGCCGTGACCAACCTCGGGCATTGTCACCCGGCCGTAAAGGCCGCCTTGCATGAGCAAGTCGACCAACTGTGGCATGTGTCCAACCTGTATCAGGTTCCACAACAGGAAAAGCTTGCACAGAAGCTCATCGAAATCAGTGATGCGGACCGAGTCTTTTTCTGCAATAGTGGGGCTGAAGCCAATGAAGCGGCAATCAAACTGGCACGCAAATATCATCAAAACGTGCTTCAAACAGGGCGAAACGAAATTGTGACCTTCGAACAGTCTTTTCATGGTCGTACGCTCGCCACACTGACGGCAACCGGTCAGGATAAAGTAAAAGATGGCTTCCACCCTCTTCCGGCTGGCTTTGTATACTCACCGTATAATGATCTGGATGCATTGGCGTCCAAAATCAGCGACCGTACCTGTGCCATCATGCTTGAAATGGTACAGGGAGAAGGTGGTGTGAATCCGGCAGAGCCCTCTTTCGTACAAGGCGTAGCCGAATTGTGCCGTGAACACGGAATATTGATGATCGTCGATGAGATCCAGACAGGGATTGGCAGAACGGGCAAATGGTTCGCCTATCAGCATTACGGCATCGAGCCGGATATCGTCACCGTAGCCAAAGGGCTCGGAAACGGCTTCCCGATTGGTGCCATGCTTGGAAAGGCCCATCTGGCAGAAGCATTCGGCCCTGGCAGTCATGCCACAACGTTTGGCGGCACCCCGATCGCGTCCTCCGTCGGTCTTGCTGTACTGGAAACGATGGATCAGCAGCAGTTGATCGATCGCGTTGCGGACTTGGGCAGTCGTCTGCTTTCCAGATTGCAGGAACGGTATGGCGGACGTAAGGATGTCCTTGAGATTCGCGGAAAGGGATTGCTGATCGGGATTCAATTTGATCATGCCGTGGCCGACTATATCCAGCAGGCCAGAGAAAAGGGGCTGCTCGTCGTGCAGGCCGGACCGAATGTATTGCGTTTGTTGCCGAACTTCCTCGTGACCGAGACAGAGCTGGATGAAGCAATGACCATTCTGGAACAGGTACTGGGAACGGAAAAATAGATCCATAATCAGAAGAAGGGAGTATGATCATACCGATGACTGAAATGCCACAAACGAGTACCGTTACCTTCCATCCGGAAATAGCAGCGCAGCTGAAAGGAAGAGATCTTCTTGCGCTGGTCGACTATACACCGGAGGAAATTCAATACCTGATCGATTTTGCGATCGAACTGAAAGCGAAGCAAGAAGCAGGAGAGGTATATCATCCGCTGAAAGGGAAGACGCTCGGAATGATATTTGAAAAATCCTCTACCCGGACACGGGTGTCCTTTGAGGTCGGCATGTACCAGCTTGGCGGTCACGCCCTGTTCTTGAGCCGCAATGATTTGCAAATCGGTCGCGGGGAACCCATCTGGGATACCGGTCAAGTCATGTCCCGCTATTTGGACGGCATCATGATTCGTACCTTTGGCCACAAGAACGTCATTGATATCGCACGTGCGGCGACCATTCCGGTCATCAATGGCCTGACGGACTTGTCTCACCCGTGTCAGGCGTTGGCTGACTACCAGACGATCCAGGAGAAGAAGGGACCGCTAAAAGGACTTAAAATCGCATATATTGGCGATGGGAACAATATGGCTCATTCCCTGATGATGGGTGCAGCCAAACTCGGCATGCACATTGCAGTGGCCACGCCAGAAGGCTATGAGCCCGATCAGGAAGTGACGGAGCTGTCCATTGAACATGCTGCGCTCAATGGCGGCAAGGTTACCCTCACCCATAATCCCAAGGAAGCCGTTGCGGATGCCGATGTCATTTATACCGATGTATGGGCGAGCATGGGATTTGAAGAAGAGCAAGCAGCTCGGGAAAAGGCGTTTGCCGACTTTCAGGTGGATGAATCATTAACGGAACTGGCCAAGCCAGATTATCTGTTTATGCACTGTCTGCCTGCTCACCGTGGAGAAGAAGTGAGCGAAGGTGTGATTGATGGCGACAACAGTGTCATTTATGATCAGGCCGAAAATCGTCTTCATGCGCAGAAAGCGATCTTGGCTGCATTGATGGGATAAGCCACTTCGAAAGGCTTGCAGGGAACATACAGCATACAGTCTTAGAGGAAATATGAGTAATAAAGGGAATATTGGGATGCAGGCCAGTAGGGATGAGAGGAAATAAAATCTCGTTTGCATAGAGGAGAAAGGGTGTTTGTATTGGCAAAGCAAAAAATCGTATTGGCTTATTCCGGTGGATTGGACACTTCGGTTATATTAGCCTGGTTAAAGGAAACGTATGACGCAGAAGTGATCGCTTTCACCGCAGATATCGGGCAGAAGGAAGAATTGGACGGACTTGAGGAGAAAGCGCTGAAAACAGGAGCGTCCAAGGTGTACATTGATGACTTGAGAGAAGAATTTGCAGCCGACTTCATATATCCGATGTTTCAGGCGGGTGCGATGTATGAAGGGCAATATTTGCTTGGAACGAGCATTGCCAGACCACTTATCGCCAAACGCATGGTGGAGATTGCCCGCAAGGAAGGGGCGACCGCGATTGCACACGGGGCAACCGGAAAAGGCAACGATCAGGTTCGATTTGAGCTCGGCGTGGCAGCTCTGGCTCCGGACATTGAAGTCATTGCCCCTTGGCGCAATGCGCAATTCCGTGATCAATTCCCTGGACGTGCGGAGATGATCGCCTATGCACAGCAGCATGGCATTGATGTGACGGCTACAGCTGCCAAATCCTACTCTATGGATCGCAATTTGCTGCATATCAGCTTTGAGAGCGGTGCACTTGAGGATCCATGGTTTGATGCGACAGCTGCATCCAATCAGGATATGTACGTGCTGAGTGTATCGCCCGAAGAGGCACCGGATCAAGCCGAGTATGTCGAGCTCGCATTTGAGCAGGGGGACTGTGTCTCTATTAACGGGGAGCGATTGAATCCGCTGCAGGTGATGGAAGCACTGAATGAGCTGGGCGGCAAGCACGGCATTGGCCGGATTGATATGGTAGAGAATCGCTTTGTTGGTATGAAGAGCAGAGGCGTATACGAAACCCCAGGGGGAACAGTATTGTTCCATGCACATCGGGTGATGGAATCCCTGACCATGGATCGCGAAGTGATGAATCTGCGTGATTCCCTGATTACGCGCTACAGCACACTGGTGTACAATGGCTTCTGGTTTGCACCGGAGCGTCTCTGCTTGCAGGCACTGGTGACCGAGAGCCAGAAAAACGTCACTGGCACCGTTCGGGTGAAGCTGTACAAAGGAAACATCATGACGGCGGGCGTGAAGAGTCCGGTTAGCTTGTACAATCCGGATATCGCAACGATGGAAGCAGACCCGAGCCAGGCTTACAATCAGGACGATGCAACAGGCTTTATTCAATTGAATGCGCTGCGTCTGAAAGTATCTGCGGGCGTTCAGGGGAAATAAGCGAAATCAGATAGAGGTAAGGAAGGAGCAAGCAACGTGTCAAAATTGTGGGGAGGACGCTTTACGAAGCAAACCAACCAGTTAGTAGAGGAATATACCGCATCGATCGGTTTTGATCAGGAGTTGGCGGAGGAAGATGTACAAGGCAGCCTCGCACACGTGACCATGCTGGGGAAATGTGGCATTATCCCGGAAGAAGATGTGGAGACCATCAAGGAAGGTCTGCATAAAGTGCTGGGTAAACTTCGCCGGGGTGAAGTGGAATATTCGGTCGGTGACGAAGACATTCACATGAATATTGAACGCATGCTGATTGAGGAAGTCGGTTCAGTTGGAGGCAAGCTGCATACCGGCCGCAGCCGCAATGATCAGGTAGCGACGGATATGCACCTGTATTTGCGCCGTCGGACTGTCGAGTTCGTAGATATGCTGACCAAGCTGCAGGAAGCGCTGCTTCAGCAGGCCAGGACGCACCTGGATACCATCTTGCCGGGCTATACGCATTTGCAACGGGCTCAGCCGATCTCGTTTGCCCATCATATGATGGCCTATGTCTCTATGTTTCAGCGTGACATTGAACGGCTGCAAGACAGTGTGAAACGGATTAACCGATTGCCGCTTGGAGCGGGAGCACTGGCTGGTACTACCTTCCCGATCGATCGCCATTTTGTCGCAGAGCAGCTCGGGTTTGACGAGGTCTATGAGAATAGTCTGGATGCCGTCAGTGATCGCGATTTTATCGTGGAATTTCTCTCTGCCGCTTCCTTGATCATGATGCATCTGTCCAGATTGAGTGAGGAATTGATTATGTGGTCCAGCACCGAATTCAATTTCGTCGAACTGGATGATGCCTTCTGTACAGGCAGCAGCATCATGCCCCAGAAGAAAAACCCGGACGTGCCGGAGCTCGTTCGCGGGAAGACGGGGAGAGTCTATGGCCATCTGATTGGCTTGCTGACCTTGCTGAAATCCTTGCCGCTTGCGTACAACAAGGATATGCAGGAAGACAAGGAAGGTATGTTTGATACGGTCAAAACGTTGCAGGGCGCCTTGCAACTGTTTGCGCCTATGATCTCTACCATGAAAGTCAACGGAGAGCGCATGAGACAGGCCGTTAATCAGGACTTCTCCAATGCAACAGACATCGCTGATTATCTCGTGAACAAGGGATTGCCATTCCGACAAGCGCACGAAGTGATTGGCAAAACGGTGCTGTACTGCATTCAGCAGCAAAAGTATTTGCTTGATTTGAACCTGGATGAATTCAAGCAGTTCTCCAAATTGTTTGAGGATGACATTTATGCCGTGCTTCAGCCGGAGCAAGTGGTCAACGCACGCAATGTCTACGGGGGAACGGCCAAGCCACAGGTGGCAAAAGCCATAGAGCGTGCACAAGACCAACTGGAAGGCACCAAGCAGTGGGTCGCAGAAAAAGGAGAGCACGACCAGCGATAAGACGAACTGGTGAAGAGAAGCGATGTCCGATGGAGACGGAGCTTCTCTTTTTTTTGGTAAAGATATTTTGGTAAGGATATTTAGCGTGCTTTCATTTTGATGTTGCTGACCAGCCCAATAATGAAAGCATTTTGGATGATGATCATGCCAAAAAGATGGATCATACCTAGATCGTCTTCTATAGAAAATAGAGATCCAAGAAGTTAGAACAATACGACAGAAACAACTAATGCCGTTGTGAAGATGAAAAGAAAGAACCTCATTGATAAACCCCCTACCAAATAATCCATACTCTTATCCTCTACTTGCCAGCCCCGTTCCAGAACAGCTCCACAATGGCCTGTGCGGCATCTTGATGATTATCATACTGTTGCATCATCAGCTCCCGATTTCCCATCATGAGCATGGAGGCAAAGGCAAGGGAAAGCAGCATGGGGTCATAGTCGGCCAGATCCCCAGTCTTGATTCCTTCCTGAAATCCTTCTATCATCACATGATGGACACTGACTTCTCCCTGTCGAATTCGCTCAATTTGTTCCGCGCTGAGATGCGAGGATGCTTCCTTCATCAACGTCTCAAACTCTCCATATTCATTCCCCATCTGCACAGCGGCAATATCCAGCAATCTTTCTTTCAATGGCTTGGGTTGGGTGAGATACCGCGTGACGTGTTGCGTAATATTACGGAACATGGTGACGACGGACTCCGTAAACAGATTGGCCTTGTTGGCGTAATAGTAATACACGGTCGCCTTGGTCACACCACACTGCTTGGCAATGTGATCAAGGGAAACCTTCTCATAGCCGAACTCCATAAAAGATGCGGCAGCCGTACGCAATATGAGCAGGCTGGTCTGCTGATCCAGTTGCGGATTTTTTTTGGGTCTCCCTGGCGAACGCCTGGATTCCTGCTGCATAACCATCACCTCTTCCTTTCCCTCTTGAAAATTAACCTTCCGGTATATATAATTAGTTTGACTTCTGTTTGTATTATAGCCTGAATGATCGATATTGAAAATGAAAGCATGACGAATGGATGGGAAAAGGAGCGATATCATGGATCAGCAAGTTTCAGAGAAAAAAGGCTTAGCCAAGTTAGTAGGCGGCACCTACAGCCGCTGGATCACGTTAGGGATCTGGATTTCATTGGTGGTCATACTGAATGCTGTTTTTCCGCAAGGAAACAGTCAGACGAATGAAAATGCGCAAAATCTGGCTGATTCTCTGCCGTCGGTTCAGGCAGAACAGATCGCCAAGCAGGAATTTCCGAGTGAATCGGGCGTACCGGCGTTAATTGTGCTTCATCGGGAGAAGGGGATGACCGATGGAGATGTTCAGATTGTACAGCAGTTAACTGCTGCATTTACGCAGGAGCCACTTCCGAATCAGTCTCTTATCGTCCCGCTTCATGAACTGCCGCTGCCCGCAGTAAAAGGTCAGTTGTCAGAGGATGGCTCGACCTTCGTGCTGCCCATTTTCTTCAACAAGGAAGCCGATGTAGATCAACTGAAGGAAAGTATGGATCAATTCCAAGAGAGAGTGGATCAGATTACAAATGCAGATTTATTTGCGGCTGATGTGGACAGCAGTGAGGAATTGAGTGCACGCATCACCGGCCCTGTCGGCATCCAGATTGATGCGACTGGATTGTTCAGTGACGCCGATGTTTCCCTGCTAATTGCCACGGTCATTCTCGTACTGGTGTTCTTGTTGCTCATCTATCGATCACCTATTTTGGCTCTCATCCCGCTCGTGGCCGTCGGGTTTGCCTATGGGGTGATCAGTCCGCTGCTGGGATGGATGGCGCGTGAGGAATGGATTGTGGTCGATTCACAAGGGCTGTCCATCATGACGGTGCTGCTTTTTGGAGCCGGTACCGACTACTGTCTCTTCCTGATTGCCCGTTTCAGACAGCTCCTGATGGTCGAATCCAGCAAGACAAAAGCATTATTCCAGGCCGTAACCGGATCAACGGGCGCGATTGCCATGAGCGGCTTTACGGTCGTGATTTCATTACTGGCACTGTTGCTTGCTGATTATGGCGGTCTGAACCGTTTCGCGATTCCGTTCAGTCTGTCGATCCTCATTATGATGATCGCCAGTATTACACTTGTTCCAGCGATGCTGGCGATTATTGGCCGGACATCCTTCTTCCCGTTTGTTCCGCGCACACTGGAAATGCGGAGAGAGCGGGCACAGCGAAAAGGAAAACCGGAGCCAAAGCCGCAAAAGCCGAATCGCTTTGGCGTCATGATCGGCAACTGGATTACACAAAAGCCATGGACCGTTATTTTGGCTACGATTGTTCTGCTGGGAAGCTTTGCCGCTTTCTCGCCACAGGTCAAATATACATTCGATACATTATCCTCTTTTCCGGAAGACGTGCCTTCACGTGAAGGCTTCCAACTGATCGGAGAGCATTTTTCACAGGGAGAGCTGGCTCCGGCCAAAGTCATTGTCGATACGGAGGGGAAAGATCTTCCGCTTCAGGAGAAGCTGGGTGAGCTCGAGAAAGTGGCCAAGGTATTGGAGCCGAAATCCGGTCAAAACAATCCGGATATTGTGAGCGCAGAAGTGGAATTTACCCTGAATCCGTACGGCAACGAAGCGATGGATTTCATTCCGCTGCTGATGGAAGAGACGCGTAAGATATTACAGGATGCAGGCATTGCTGATGCCGACAGCAAGGTATGGATTGCCGGGCAAACAGCTGAACAGTATGATACGAGAGAAACAACGGATGCAGATGCCAAGCGAATCATTCCGGTTGTCATTATCATGATCGCGCTCTTGCTGCTGCTCTATCTCCGATCATTTATTGCCATGCTGTATTTGATGGGCACCGTTCTTCTCTCCTACTTCTCTGCATTGGGATTGGGATGGATCGTCATTCATTACTTTATGGGCGCCGATGCCATCCAGGGCTTCATACCGCTGTATGCCTTTGTCTTCCTTGTTGCACTGGGAGAGGATTACAATATCTTCATGGTGTCAAGCATCTGGAAGAAACGAAAACAGATGCCGCTCAAGCAAGCGATTAGAGAAGGCGTGGCCGAGACCGGCTCCGTCATTACGTCCGCGGGTCTCATTCTGGCAGGTACCTTTGCGGTATTGGCCACTCTGCCTATCCAGGTGCTCGTACATTTCGGGCTGATTACAGCCATCGGGGTCCTGCTGGATACGTTTATTGTACGACCGTTCCTGGTGCCTGCGATCACATCCGTGCTGGGCTCTCTCGCATTCTGGCCAGGCAAGCATCGTGAAGTAGAGACCGCGACTGAACAGGGAGCAACCACGCACCTGTAGACGTAGGTGAGGGATTGAGAAGGAATCTCCCCTCAGGTCGGACAGATCAGGAGAAGTAACCAAAGATCAAGACAACTCAAGACAGGTGAAGACAAATAACGAAGAGATCCGCAGCTACATGCGTGATCTCTTTCTTTTTTTCGTTATCTGCCTGCAATTTCTGTAGCCGACTTCATTCAACGAACATCAATCCGTACCGCTTCAGAATGAATGGCAAAGCCTTCACTCCGTCCCGTAGCCGGATTCCATACGGAGAAATGGGCAGTCGCCCTGATCAAGTAGCGTCCAGGCTCATCCAGTTTCAGTGTTCTCATGCCGTTGATAAAATTCTCTGTATCCGGATCATATTCCTCATGCGGCTCGATGACGGCCTCAATATCCAAGACCAGATTGACCTTTGGCTCCGTGTCTGACCAGTTGTCTGCTTCAATTTCAATGAAAATAAGTGGAGCCCCGTGGTGAATTTCATACGCCCGCTCGGAATGATTGACAAGGGCGGTTTCCACGACAAAGCGATCTCCGGCTCGAGGATGTACATCAGGTAGATGGATGGTGGTGGAAAACGTATCGGATCGAATGTGGGAGGCATGCACCACCTGCTGTTGGCATCCGGCCAGGAGAAGAAATCCCGCGAGCACAAGCATCGTCCAGCACATATTGGCTTTCATGTATGAACTAGTCTCCCCTTCATCTGCGGTGTGAATCGGATTGGACCCGAGAGGTGCTTGCTGCCTGTATATCGGCCTGCATATCGAATAGTATATGCGAATGACTGGAAAACATCACTGAAATAGGTCGGTGTCTATGCCTGCACCGCATCGATGAATAGCGTAAGACTGCTTAAGGCTGGGAGATGAAAACAGGCCCCAAAATACCATCCTCGACAATGGGCTTGTTCTGCTTCTGTGCAGGGGAGCGGGATGATGATTTCGGCTGTTCTCCGACTGCGACAAGTCTGGGTTTGGGTGCATAGCGATCCTTGGAGATAAGAGTAGAAGAGACGAGATTTCCCTGTCTGAACAGATCGCGTGTGGTCTGCACTTCATATCCGGTTTTCCCCTGACTCAGTACCCTGGACTGGCCTTTCCCAAGTGAAGACTGATAGACGAATTTGTCCGGAGGCGGCAACGTATTCACGATCTCGGATCGGATATGATAACGAACCGCGGGGTCCCGTTTGCCGAACAATTTGACCGTCAGCTTCTTGTCAGCTGTTTCTGTATGAATCAGCACCGAGGAATGGGTCTGATTGCGAATTCGAAAATTGATAGAGCCGGACGCAAAGGTCGCATCCTGCCCCAGAGGAACATAGGACACAGGCAAGGAATGCGGCTGTCTCTCTATCACTTCAAGTCCATATAGCAGAGCGGCATTGTAGAGCGTAGAGGAGACCTGACAAATGCCTCCGCCTACCCCGGGCACCAGCTTGCCATTAACGATGACCGGAGCCTCCCGAAAACCGTACGTGGAACGCGTAAGATCAATCACCTCCTGATAGTCAAAAATATCACCGGGATGGAGCACCATCTTATCTATAGTGGCGGCTGTCTTCTCAATGTTGTGAACCCGTCCGGCGGAAGACCGAGTGTATGAAGTCGTGTATTGGCTCACTTTCTGCTCAATTTGTTCATTTTTTAGCGACTGAATTGTCGATTCCGGTGCGAACTGCTGTACAGGGATGGAAATAGCCTCCTGAATCTCAGGTGGCTGAAGGGGTTGCTGTTCAAGTTGTTGAAGCAGCAATTCACGCACCTGCTCTTTAAAGCTCGATCGATCAATTCGCCACGCGATGGTTTCCGGTTCATAGGAAATGCGATCATAGCGGTCGATCACACGCTTGGCAGGCAGAGGCTCTTCCTGCTCCATCTCACCAAACTGACGTTTCCAGAACGCTTCGAGGATAGAAGAATTCCACTGAATGTGGAAAGCATGTGACGTATCCTCCAAATGTTTGCGATGTCTGGCCCTTTGCCAGATGGAGCCATGAGTGAGCAGGGACAGTTCCCGCATCACAGCATCCACATTCACAGATAAACCCAGCTCTTGACCGGTTACGGTTAGGTTGGTGCCATAGAGGGCATGGGACAGCGTCAGGGTGAAGGTTCGCTGTTCGAGTGTCGTATTGAAATGGTGCAGCTGCTCACGTACCTGCTGCACGTGCAGTTGATCGATGACTTGGCCGTGCAGTTTCATGCCTTTAGGCAGCTTGGGCGAATGGGCGTAGACGGTCAGCCCGACCAGACTGCCTGCAGCCAAGATCGTGATGCATAACAACCCGAGCAGGAGCCATTTCACCTGAGCTCGCCATTTGAATACGGACATCGCACATTCACCATCCATTTGGCTTTATTGCCACATATGTATGTCAGACAACCTCTTTTTAACACCAATAGATTGGAAACATTTGCTTGTCGAAACTCGGCCTATTGAACCATTTTGTCAATAGGTGTCTATGCTATAATAACGATAGATTTATTCGGATATGCCATTTTCTGCTTCGTGTGCGATCATCTATGCCAACAGGGAAAGAAGTGCATGTATTTCGCGGAATTTTAGCGCAATTTGAGAGGATTTCTGCACGGTGTGTCGAAAGGTATTAATGGGTAACCCGATGAGGAGATGTGATCAGATTGATAGAAATGCAAGACGTGTGGAAGACCTACCCGAACCATCATTCTGCAATCCAGGGCATTAATATAAAAATAGATCGAAATGAATTTGTCTATGTCGTCGGTCCTTCCGGTGCTGGTAAATCAACTTTTATGAAAATGATGTATCGGGAAGTCAAGCCTACCAAAGGCCATATTCATGTCAATGGCTTCAATCTCGCTAAGCTGAAGCAGCGTAAAATCCCGTATATCAGACGGAATATCGGGGTTATCTTTCAGGATTTCAGATTGCTCCCGCAACTTACCGTCTATGAAAATGTCGCGTTTGCAATGGAGGCGATTGAAGCCCCGCGCAAGCAAATCAAGAAAAGAACGATGGAAGTTCTGGATCTCGTCAAGTTAAAGCATAAATCAAAGTCCATGCCGAACCAGCTCTCTGGCGGAGAGCAGCAGCGCGTCTCGATCGCGCGGGCCATTGTGAACAGCCCTGCTGTGATTATTGCAGACGAGCCTACCGGTAATCTGGACCCCGAGACTTCCGTTGGCATCATGAACCTGCTGGAGGAAATTAACCTGCGGGGTACCACCATCGTAATGGCAACGCATAATCGAGACATTGTGAACAACTACCGGAAGCGAGTAATCGCCATCGAGGGCGGGAAGATCGTGCGGGACGAATATAGAGGTGAATACGGATATGAAGATTAGCACCCTGGGGAGACACTTCCGTGAAGGCTCTAAAAATGTATTCCGCAACGGCTGGATGTCATTTGCTTCTGCAAGTGCGATTGCCATTTCATTGTTTATCCTGGGCGTATTTTTACTGCTGGCGCTCAATGTGGGGCACATGACAGAGGAAATCGAGGGTCAGGTAGAGATTCGGGTGTTCCTGGATGTTGTTGTTGATCAGGAGCAGCGCAATCAGCTGCAAAATGAAATCGGTGCGATCCCCGAAGTGACGAAGGTCACCTTCATCTCCAAGGAAGAGGGTATGCTGCAGCTGCGGGACAAGCTTGGTGAAGTCGTGGAGGGACTGGATGGGGACAACAATCCACTACCGGACTCCTTTGCCGTTGAAGTGCAGGACCCGAAGCAGGTAGCAGAGATTTCGGACAAAATCATGCAAATGAACGAAGGAAAGGAAATTCCGCCCGTTACCGATGTGAAATATGGTGAAGGTATGGTCGAGAAGCTGTTTATGGTCACCAATACCATCCGTTGGGTGGGGATTATTCTGGTCGTCGGATTGGCTTTCACGGCGATGTTCCTCATTGCCAATACGATCAAACTGACCATATTGAGCCGACGCAAGGAAATTTCCATTATGAAACTGGTGGGTGCGACCAATAGCTTTATACGCTGGCCGTTCTTCATCGAAGGTGCTTTGCTTGGATTTATTGGATCGTTAATTCCGGTTCTGTTGTTGTTATATGGATACAATCAATTGTTCAATTATATTCAGCAAGACACGGGACTGCTATATATCAGCCTGATCCCAAGTTCAGAGATTGTCTATTCAGTCGGAGGCCTCTTGATGGCGATTGGAATTATTATCGGAGTATGGGGAAGCACATTGTCCGTACGCAAATATTTAAAGGTATAGAGAAGGAGGAGCGCATTTGAAAAAGGTAGCCATCTGGAGTCTCTTTGCTGCCCTCATTGTCGCATCATTTACTTTTACTGACCAAGGTACTGCCAAAACCAGTATTTCTCAACTGGACAAAGAGATTGCCGCGCTCAGACAACAACAGCAAAATGCAAAGCAAAATGCCGAGGAAGCCATGAACAAGATGTCCTCTCTTGAGGTGGAGATACAGACAGCGGAAGCCGATCTGGATCAAATCATGGATGAAATCGAAGAAACTGATCTTAGATTAAGAAAGACGCAGCAGCGCATTCAGCAAACGGAAACCCAGCTTTCAGATGCAGAAACGCGCCTGGCTGATGCACAAGCGCGTATCGTAGCGCGTGATGAGAAGTTGAAATCCAGACTGAAGATCATGTATATGAACGGGGATGTCTCCTATTTGGAAGTGTTGCTCGAATCGACGAGCTTTGCTGATTTCCTCGATCGATTTGATGGCTTGAAGTCCTTGGTAGATCAGGACAAGGATATTCTGGAACAGAACAAGCGGGACGAACAGATCGTTCTGGATCAAAAGCTGGAGATTGAAGGGCTGTTGGCCTCGCTGACCGAGGATTATCAGCAAATGGAAGATATCCGGTACCAGCTTGCGCTGAAAGAGAAGAAGAAAGCCGTCATGATCGCAGGCATGGAGGAAGAGCATCACCATCTGGAAAGCTATGGGGAAGAGATGGACGAGCTGCTCAGACAAACCGCCAGCCAAATCTCCAAGAAAGCCAACGAGAAGAGAAAACTGGAGGAAGAAGAACGGGCTCGTGCAGCAGCAGCAGCTGCGGCTGCAGCCGAAGCAGCGAGAAAGAAAAATGCAACGAAGAATCATACAAATAACAATACCAACCAAGTCGTCACCGCAAATAGTGGCGGAGAGTTCGGTTATCCGTTAGATCAATGGTATCCTAAAACCTCCAACTTCGGGTATCGGGTCGATCCGATTACGGGTGCCAAAAGTGCCTTTCACGGTGGCACAGATATCGGAGCGCCAGGCGGCACTACAATTGTGGCTTCTGCATCTGGAACCGTCATCCATGCCGATGCGTGGAGCTCGTTTGGAAACATTGTCATTATCGATCACCATAACGGCTACTGGACTTATTACGCCCACATGAGCCGCATTTCCGTGAAGAATGGTCAGGTTGTGGATCGCGGACAAAAGATCGGGGAAGTTGGAACAACCGGAAGATCGACAGGCAATCACCTTCACTTCGAAATTCGCAAAGATGAAGGCAGAGAACGTATCGATCCAGCATCGTTTATCAATTTTAACTAACATAGAAAAATAGCAATGGCCTCATATCAAGCTCCCATAAGCAAACATATTTTGTACGAGCCCCTCATATACTAAACAGATTATGGAGATCGAAGGGCTAAGGTGGTGGAAAGAAATGATCAAGAACAGACGTACTGTTGCTGTGATGGTCATCATTTCAATGCTTGCGGGCAGCATGTTGACACTCTTGATTCCCAATGTGATGGACGCATGGGAATCTTCTGTTTTTCATGATTCCCAGCAAGGGGTACCTGAAATGGAGGAAGCACAGCCGCCATTTTGGAAACAGAATGGCATGACCGAGCAGCAGATGCAAAAAATTGCAACAACCTATCGTCTGATCCAAAATAAATACGTGGAGAAGATGGATGGCAATGAAGTCATAGACGGTGCAATTACCGGAATGCTGGATTCGCTGAAGGATCCTTACTCCGTATATATGGATACAGAGCAGGCCGAGCAATTCAATGAAACCGTCTTTGAATCCCAGTTCTCCGGAATTGGAGCCGAGGTCACCATGGATGAGGGCAAAGTAACGATCATGGCGCCGATCAAGGGCTCACCAGCAGAGCGAGCGGGATTATTGCCCAAGGATGTTATCCTTTCAGTCAATGGGGAGAAGCTGCTGGGCTTGACACTCAATGAAGCGGTAGCCAAAATTCGAGGCCCGAAAGGGACGCAGGCGAAACTGGAAATCGTGCGTGGTACACAGTCAGAACCGATGGAGATCATTGTCGTTCGCGATGATATCGATATCAACACCGTATTCACTGAGATGCTCGATAATGGAATCGGCTATATGGATATTCGGCAATTTGCATTAAATACAGGCACAAGTTTTGAGGAGCAGTTGGCGGAGCTGGAGAAGCAAAATATGAAGGGACTCATCATTGATTTGCGCAACAACCCGGGTGGCGTTCTGTCCGTCGTTATCAGCATGGTGCAGAAATTTGTACCTGCCGGTGAGATCGTTGTACAGGTCGAGGATGCGAGTGGTCAGAGACAACAGGAAAAATCGAAGGATGGTTCCAAGACCTACCCAGTTGTTGTGATTATCAATGAAGGAAGTGCGAGTGCCTCGGAAATTATGGCTGCAGCGCTTCAGGAATCAGCCGGCATGCAAGTCGTCGGAATGCCTTCCTTTGGCAAAGGGACCGTACAATCCACCTTTGATAGCGGGGGAGAAGACGGAAGTTCCTTGAAGATGACGATTGCGAAGTGGCTCACGCCAAATGGGAATGACATTAACAAAAAAGGTGTTCAGCCCGATGTGAAAGTGGAACTGCCTGATTATTTTCAGGCCACCATCCTGCCCAAGGATGAGGAACTGCAGTACGATGACAACAATGGACAAGTGCGGAGTTTGCAGTTGATGTTGACCGCGCTTGGCTACAAAACCGACCGGACGGACGGCTATTTCAGTGAACAGACGAAACTGGCTGTAAGAGCTTTTCAAAAAATCGAGCAGCTTCCGATGGATGGCATCGTGAATGAAAAAACAGCCACCCGCATTGAAGAGAAATACATTGAAAAACTTCGTTTGCCGGAGAGCGACCTTCATCTGCAAAAAGCGATCGAGGTCATGAACAACCGTCTCAATCCGTAAAAATGAACGCAGGATTGCAGAAGGAATTACCCTTGTATGGAGCGAAGTAAGAGAGGTTGAGAATCGGCTCAGCCTCTCTTTATTTTGTTACGGCCCATGGCATGGATAAAAGTATGAACATAAGGAGTCAGGCATTATGATGGAAATTGCTTCTGAAGTGTGGGGACAGGGACTGCGTGCCCTGCTGCATCTTGTACTGCACCCGTTATATATGTTGTCGATCCTGTTCGTTATTTTGCAGGTTCGCAGGCAGATTTATCTGGAACGAAAAATGTTTCATACCAAACTCCAGGCCTTCATTCCCTATACCGTTCGGATTGTGTTATGGGGCATACTGGCAGGTGCGATAGCTTCGATCATCCTGTCTTTTCTGGCGGCAGGGTTCAGCTTTACCACCCTCGCTGCCATTTGGATTCTAGCGATGGTTATGGTCCTTTTTCAGGCGAGATATGTGTGCATGGCGTATGGAGCAGGCTTGCTGGCTGTAATGCAGGCCGTGGTGCTCCTTTTCCCTCAGCTGTTGGAGGTATCTTATCTGGGATGGTGGGCCAGACAGATTGAAGAAGTATCGGTGGCCGCTCTCCTGGCGTTGACCGCTGTACTGCATATCATCGAGGGGTATTTTTTACGCTTGCCAAAGGCCCGAATGGAAAGCCCTTTATTTCTGGAAGGGAAGCGCGGTAAGATCGTGGGCGGCTATCAGGTCAATGGCTATTGGCCAGTGCCACTGCTACTGCTGGTTCCCTCGGGAAGTGGTTTTGAGCTGCCATGGTCACCGCTGCTCGTGGGGGATGGATGGAGTGATGGCATGTCTCTGATTGCCTTTCCCGTTCTGATTGGGTTCGGCGAAACTGTCAAATCCGGACTGCCTGCTGAGAAAATGAAACGGGCTTCGTTCATGCTCGCTGTATATGGACTGTTTGTCCTGGGCACTTCATTCCTGGTTCAGCTGTCACCGATTATCATGCTCATTGCGGGCCTGTTGACCGTAGGGGTGCATGAATGGATGATTCGCAGGGCACAATGGCGTGAGGAAGAACAACCGCCTTATTTTATTCATGGTTCAGATGGATTGAAGATTCTCGCGGTCATTCCGGGTACGCCGGCAGACAAGCTTGGACTCATGGCTGGCGAAATCGTGACGAAAGTGAACGGTATACCCGTTCGCAGCAAGGAACAGCTCCATGAAGCGCTTGCTGCCCAGTCTGCGTTTTGCAAACTGGAAGTCAAGGATCACCGTGGAGAAGTGCGATTTTTGCAAAGAGCCATTTATGCAGGAGAGCATCATCAGTTGGGCCTTATCTTGTCACCGGACGAAGATGCACCGGGATATGTCTCCTTTCAGTCGCACGGCTTGGCCGCGTTTCTGAAGCGAAGCGCATCGGGCTGGAAATCCCGATCCAAAGCATCCGCCAATGAGCATCAACCTCCCTTTACAGGGTGATGACCGCAACCCCATAAAGGAGTAAACATAGAACATTAGACAGGCTATATGTATGATGAAACCGGTGCTAGCACAGTCCGGTTTTTTTATTTGTATGGAAAGCTCGGCTTCATTTGCATGCTTTACCCATATTCAGTATAATAGGAGAATATGGGAACACATATTCTTATGTCATCGTTTGCAGATTCAAAGTTCCGCAGTATGTTCATATAGAGAGCAAGGAGAAAGGATAAATGCGAGAGCGGCATTTATGACTTAGAAGGGAGGAACATGCGGTTCATGTCAGATATCGTATGGAGTCAGAAGCGTTTCGAGTTGGAATCCGAATATGAGCCACAAGGGGATCAGCCAAAGGCGATTGACGAACTGGTGAGACGGATTGATCATCGTGAGAAGCATGTCACACTACTCGGGGCTACAGGGACAGGCAAGACTTATACCATTGCCAACACCATTGCCCGCCTGAATCGCCCTACCTTAGTTATTGCGCACAATAAAACATTGGCTGCCCAGCTAACCAGTGAGTTCAAGGAGTTTTTCCCCAACAATGCGGTAGAGTATTTCGTCAGCTATTACGATTACTATCAGCCAGAGGCATACATGCCTTCTACCGATACGTATATCGAGAAGGATTCCAGCATTAACGACGAGATCGACAAGCTGCGCCACTCGGCTACCAGCTCTCTCTTTGAGCGACGCGATGTAATTATTGTGGCCAGTGTCTCTTGTATCTACGGCCTCGGTTCTCCGACGGAGTACCGTGATCTGGTCGTTTCGTTGCGAGTGGGCATGGAGAAGCCACGCAATGAAATCTTGCACCGTCTGGTCGATGTACAGTATCAGCGTAATGACATCAACTTTACTCGGGGGACCTTTCGTGTTCGCGGAGATGTGGTGGAGATTTTCCCGGCATCGAAGAGCGAGCATGCCGTTCGGGTGGAGTTTTTTGGTGATGAGATCGACCGCATTACGGAAATAGACGTATTGACGGGCGAAATTATCGCAGAGAGAGAGCATATTGCCATCTTCCCTGCTTCTCACTTTGTGACCCACCAGGACAAAATGAAGCTGGCTGTTCGCAATATAGAGCGAGAGCTGGAAGAGCAACTGGCTCATTTCAAGGAAGAAGGCAAGCTGCTGGAAGCACAACGTCTGGAGCAACGAACTCGTTATGATATCGAAATGATGCTGGAAATGGGTTTCTGTTCCGGGATCGAAAACTATTCCGGACCGCTTACCTTCCGAGAACGAGGGGCGACCCCGTACACGTTATTTGATTATTTCCCTGATGATTTTCTGGTTGTGATTGATGAATCGCATGTGACCCTTCCCCAGATCCGGGCGATGTACAATGGGGACCAGGCTCGCAAACAAGTGTTAGTGGATCATGGCTTCCGTCTTCCTTCGGCCAAGGATAACCGTCCGATGCGCTTTGAGGAGTTTGAAGACAAAGTCAATCAGGCGGTCTTTGTCTCCGCGACGCCAGGTCCGTATGAGCTCGAGCACTGTCCGGCGATGGTAGAACAGATTATTCGCCCGACCGGTCTGCTTGATCCCGTTATTGAAGTGCGTCCGACAAAAGGTCAGATTGATGATCTGATTGCCGAGATCCGGGATCGGATGGAGAAAGATGAGCGGGTGCTCGTTACGACGCTCACGAAAAAAATGTCCGAGGATTTGGCCGATTACCTGAAAGAGATCGGCATCAAGGTGAAATATCTGCATTCCGATATCAAAACCCTGGAACGCATGCAGTTGCTGCGTGATCTCAGACTCGGCGTAATTGATGTGCTGATCGGCATTAACTTGCTTCGTGAAGGGCTTGATTTGCCAGAGGTTTCCCTGGTGGCCATTCTCGATGCAGACAAGGAAGGCTTCCTGCGATCGGATCGATCGCTGATCCAGACGATCGGACGGGCGGCTCGAAATGCCGATGGACGTGTCGTCATGTACGGAGACAAAATAACCGATTCCATGTCCAGAGCCATAGAGGAAACCAAGCGGAGAAGATCGTTGCAGATTGCCCATAATGAAGCACATGGCATTACCCCTCAGACGATCAAGAAAAAGATCCGTGAAGTGATTGAAGCGACGAAAGTAGCGGAGCAGAAGGCAGACTACTTAACGCAGGATAAAGAAATCAGCAAGCTGTCCAAGAAAGACCGCCAAGCGGTGATTGAACGTCTTGAGCAAGAGATGAAAGAAGCAGCCAAAAACCTGCAGTTTGAACGGGCAGCTGAGCTTCGTGATGCGCTGCTGGAACTCAAGGCACAGTCCTGAGCGGACTACAGGGATTGATTGCAAGTTCACATAAATTGAAAGGGAGTGATCAGGGGTGGGAAAAGACAGCATCGTGATCAAGGGTGCGCGTGCGCATAATTTGAAAAATATAGATGTAACCATTCCAAGAGATCAATTTGTCGTATTAACAGGTTTGAGCGGTTCCGGCAAATCGTCCTTGGCATTTGACACGATTTATGCGGAGGGTCAACGCAGATATGTCGAGTCTCTGTCGGCTTATGCCAGGCAATTTTTAGGGCAGATGGACAAGCCGGATGTCGATTCCATTGAGGGGCTTTCCCCTGCGATCTCGATTGATCAAAAAACGACGAGCCGCAACCCGAGGTCTACCGTAGGGACTGTAACCGAAATTTATGATTACTTGCGACTGCTGTTCGCTCGCATTGGTCGTCCCCATTGTCCGATTCACGGACTGGAGATTACCTCGCAAACGGTTGAACAGATGGTGGACCGGATTATGGAATATCCGGAACGAACCAAACTGCAAATCCTCGCTCCGATTGTTTCCGGACGAAAAGGGGAACATGTGAAGCTGCTGGAGGATATACGCAAGCAAGGTTATGTGCGTGTGCGGGTGGATGGAACCATCATGGATTTGTCAGAAGACATTCAGCTGGAGAAGAACAAAAAGCACAGTATTGAGGTCGTAATCGACCGGATTGTGATCAAGGAAGACATTCATACTCGCCTGGCTGACTCCATCGAGACCGCGTTGCGCTTGGCAGAAGGGCGGATTCTAGTCGATATGATTGGAGATGAGGAGCTCGTATTCAGCTCCAGTCTTGCCTGTCCGGAATGTGGCTTCAGTATCGACGAACTGGCCCCGCGCATGTTTTCTTTCAATAGTCCATACGGGGCTTGTCCGGATTGTGACGGATTGGGACTGAAGATGATCGTCGATCCGGATCTGCTTGTGCCGAATCGAACCCTTTCAATTGAGAATGGCGCGTTCGAAGCTTGGGCAGGCAGCACGTCTAACTATTATCCGCAGTTTCTCAAATCGGTGTGCAAACATTATCAGATTTCCACTTCTGTTCCGGTCGAAACCTTGTCGGATGAAGAAATGAAAATTTTGCTCTACGGCACAGACGGAGAAAAGATCCGCTTTCGATACGAAAATGACTTCGGCGTGACCAAGGAAGCATTGGTTCCTTTTGAAGGCATCATCAACAACCTGGAACGAAGATACCGCGAGACGGTATCGAACGGGGTCCGGGATTTCATCGAAGGCTTTATGAGTGCCAGACCATGCAAGACGTGCAAAGGGCATCGATTGAAGCCGGAGAGCTTGGCTGTACTCGTGTCAGGTGAAAATATCTCGCATGTGACCGAGCTTTCGGTCGGCAGTGCCGTGCAGTTTTTTGAGAACATGCAGCTGACAGCCAAGGAGCAGACCATTGCCCAGTTGATCCTTAAGGAAATTCGTTCCAGACTGGGCTTCCTGTCCAATGTTGGACTCGGCTATCTGACCTTGAGCCGTTCCGCTGGAACGCTGTCCGGAGGCGAAGCGCAACGAATTCGGCTGGCGACACAGATTGGATCAAGTCTGATGGGTGTGCTGTATATATTGGATGAACCGAGTATCGGACTCCACCAGCGAGACAATGACCGCTTGATTCAAACCCTGGAACATATGCGGGATCTAGGCAATACACTGATTGTTGTCGAGCATGATGAGGATACGATGATGGCAGCCGATTACATCATTGATATCGGACCGGGTGCCGGAGTGCATGGCGGTCAGGTCGTGGCCCAGGGCACGCCGCAGGAGGTTATGGAACATCCTGATTCCCTGACGGGACAATATTTGTCGGGGCGCAAGTTTATCGCCATTCCGGAAAAACGCAGAGAAACCGGCGAGAAATGGATTGAAGTCATTGGCGCAAAAGAAAACAACCTGAACAATGTAAAAGCCAAGTTTCCGCTGCATGTGTTCACGTGTGTGACCGGCGTATCGGGTTCCGGCAAGAGTACACTGGTGAACGAGATATTATACAAGTCGCTCGCCAAGGAGTTACATCGCGCCAAGACACGACCGGGTGAACATAAAGAAATGAAGGGATTGGAACACATCGAGAAGGTTGTAGACATTGACCAATCGCCAATTGGTCGTACACCTCGTTCTAATCCGGCTACGTATACAGGCGTCTTTGACGATATCCGTGATGTGTTTGCGGGCGTGCCTGAAGCGAAAGTGAGAGGGTACAAGAAAGGCCGTTTCAGCTTCAATGTGAAAGGCGGACGCTGTGAAGCGTGCAAAGGGGACGGCATTATCAAGATCGAAATGCATTTCCTCCCAGACGTCTACGTTCCTTGTGAAATTTGCAAAGGGAAACGCTATAACCGAGAAACACTCGAGATCAAGTATAAAGGGCAAAACATTCATGATGTGCTCGATATGACGATTGAGCGAGCGACCGCCTTCTTTGCAAACATTCCTCGTATTCAGCGCAAACTACAAACCTTGATGGATGTGGGACTGGGCTATATGAATCTGGGCCAGCCCGCTACCACGCTGTCCGGTGGAGAAGCGCAGCGCGTGAAGCTGGCTGCAGAGCTGTATCGACGCAGTACCGGAAAAACCTTGTATATTCTCGATGAACCGACGACCGGACTGCATATCCATGATATTGACCGCCTTCTCAAAGTTCTTCACCGTCTGGTGGATTCGGGTGAATCCGTATTGGTGATCGAACATAACCTGGACGTGATCAAAACGGCGGACTATATTGTCGATCTCGGACCTGAAGGGGGAAGCGGCGGTGGAAAGATTATTGCAGCAGGAACCCCGGAGGAAGTGGTACAACAGGCGCATTCCTACACAGGTACCTATCTGAAGCCTGTACTGGAAAGAGATACGAAACGTACGCAAGAGGCCCTTGTACAGGTATAAGGTCAGCTATCTCCCTGCCCCGATTGGCAAGAAAGACAAGACAAGCATGACAGCAAGACAGCAGGACAAGCACGAAAAAGCTCCAGTATCTCGTCACGCAGACGGGATACTGGAGCTTTATTTTGTCTACACTCCTGAAGGAGTGAGAGGATTCAAGATTTAGTAATCAGGAGGCAAGCTGGGAAATCGCTTCATCCAGCTTTTCCTGGAACGCGGATACCCCGACGCGGTTGACAAAGCTGTGGAAGCTTTCATCCTGTTGACGCTGTTCCTTGTAGTATTGAATCAGTTGAGCAAGAACGGCTGCGATATCGTCGCCCTTCACTTTTCCTTTCAAACGGTCATTGAACTTTGCTCCTTCACCCAGTGTACCGCCTACAGCGATATCGAAGGCATCGACCATGCCGTCCTCTGTTTTAATCAATGCGCCCTGCAGTCCGATGTCTGCAATATGCTTTTGACCACATGAGTTCGGGCAGCCGACGAAATGAATGCGAACCGGCTCTTCCAGTTCAATGTGTTCATCCAGATATTGCGCGACGCGATTAGCGCGTTCTTTTGTTTCTACAATCGCCAGGTTGCAGAACTCGTTGCCCGTACAAGAGACTGTTCGGCTCATGAAGCGGTTCGGGTTCGGGGTAAGCCGTTCAAAGATGGACGCTTTCAGCATCGCGTCAATTTTGTCGGAAGGCACTCCTGGGATGATGATGTTTTGGGACATGGTGGTTCGAATGGTGCCATCGCCAAATTCATCTGCGATGCGAGCCAATTCTTCCAGTTCTTGCGCATCTAGGCGTCCGACCGGAATATTGAGTCCGACGTAGCTTAAACCATCCTGCTTTTGTGGATGTACGCCGTCGAAATAAGCGGCATTCCAACCCACTGTTTTATCCTCGCCGCTCGTCGGCATATCGCCGATTTGCTCGATTAGCTTTTCCTGGAATTTCTCTGGACCCCAGTCTGCGATCAGGAACTTGAGGCGAGCGCGATGACGCTTTTCACGGTAACCGTGATCACGGAAAATCGTGGTGACCCCAATGGCCACTTTCAGTACGTCTTCAGGACGCACGAACAGATCCAGCTTTTGAGCCAGATAAGGCTTGGCAGACAAACCGCCACCTACCCAAACATGGAACCCAATGACCTCTTGGCCATCCAGAACCTTGACAGCCGGGGTAAAGGCCAAATCGTTAATTTCCGCATGCGCGGTGTTGTAAATGTTGCCCGAGATGGACATTTTGTATTTCCGTGGCAGGTTGGAGAAGTCGCGATTCATCAAGAAAAAGTCATTCACTTCATTGACAATATCCGTAGTGTCAATCAGTTCGTCCTTATCAATGCCGGCCAGCGGGTTCCCGACAATTGTTCTCGGGCAATCTCCGCATGCCTCAAAGGAATATAGCCCAACCTGTTCTAGGCGATGGAAGATGTCCGGCAGGTTCTCCACCGTCAGCCAGTGAAACTGAATTGCCTGGCGCGTGGTCACGTCTACCAGATCTCGTCCGTAAGCATGGGCAATGCCGGCCAGGCCACGTGCCTGATCAGAGGTCATCACACCGGAGTTAATGCGCACCCGCATCATGAAGTGTCCGTCTTTAGGCTTTTGCTCGTATACGCCCGCCCACTTGAAGCGGTTCATGTCATCTGGCGTAATGGCATCGTACCCTTGATGAGAGTAGTCGTCGATAATCGTGCGGATAATATCCAGTCCGTCTTTTTCCAGCTTTTGTTTTTCTACGTCGTTGATTTTTTGTGTAGAAGTCCAGATTGCTTCATAAGCCATAACGTAATGCCTCCTATGATACGCTTTATTTAAAAATCCGATTAAATAGGTATGAATTATATTCATATGTTATCATAAAAGGACAGTAGCGTAAACGCACGAGTCAGATAAAACTTATCAAGGTTGTTTATAAAACTGCAAAAAGTTCATTATATTCCGCTCGTCAATGCGCTCACATCATTGAAATGGTGACAAAGTTGTTAACGTTGGAAAAAGCACTTGCATCTTGCACTTTGGCAGGCTAACATATATAGAAGCAGAACTTATGGTATTGGGAAAAAAGGAGGGTCCTCCATGTTTTTGGCGGAAGCAGCAGAGAAAGCTGAAACGGTCAGCAAGTTTCAATATTGGGATTTGTTTATGATAGCCTTTACAATTGTGATTGCCTGGGCGTTGGTTCGCACCTTGACCGCTCGTGAAAAAAATGTATTTGCGATTGGGTTCAGCCTGGTCTCACTTCTTGTATTTCTGTACGCGGATTATCTCATGGTCCTGAATTGGATGAACAGACTATAACGAATCATACGGCAAGTCATTCATGGAGGCTGTCCGATAAATCCTGTGGGTTCGATCACAGGGTGCGGGACAAGCCTCTTTTTCGTGTTTGCATGTCATTGGTCAGACTGTGTTTCAAGCCATCAGAAAAACAAAAAGGCTGATCCTCTATAAATCAGAGAATCAGCCTGAAGGGTGGTTATACCCACCACATTTCTGACAACGGCTCGCGGATCAGTACCTGCTGCAGGTTTTCCACGGCTTTGGTAAATCCTTCATCGACCGACATCAGGCCGTCTTCATGTTCAATGCTGACAACGTCATCATAGCCTACGAGACGGAGGGCACTGATGATATCTGCCCATGTCTTCATATCATGACCATAGCCGACGGTGCGGAACTGCCAGGCGCGATCCATCATTAACGTATAGGACTGCATGTCGGTTACCCCATGCTTGTGGACATTGACCGGATCAATAGCGGTATCCTTCGCATGGAAGTGATGGATGGCTCCTTCTCTTCCAAGAATCTGAATGGCTTGTACCGGATCTATGCCTTGCCACCACATGTGACTCGGATCGAGATTGGCGCCGATGGTTTCTCCTGCCGCCTCACGCAGTCGAAGCAGCGTGGCTGGTGTGTGGACAGAAAAACCGCCGTGGAGCTCCAGCCCGATTTTCACTTGACGCTCTTTTGCATACTGAGCAATTTCTGTCCAGTACGGGATGATTTTCTGTTCCCACTGCCAGTCCAGAATTTCCTGAAAGTCGTTTGGCCACGGTGCTACAGGCCAGTTCGGATATTTGGCATCCTCATGATCTCCCGGACAGCCGGAGAAAGTGTTGACGACTGGGATGCCCAGCTTGGATGCCAGGTCAATGGTCTCGATCATGTTGTCGTGAAATTCCTTGGCAATTTGTTTTTGAGGATGAAGGGGATTGCCGTGACAGCTTAGTGCAGATATGATCAGTCCGCGATCGTCCACTGCTTTTTTGAATGCTTCCCGCTTCGCACTGTCTTGCAGCAGCTCGCTTGGGTTGCAGTGGGCATTGCCAGGATAGCTTCCACATCCAATTTCAATCGCATCCAGGCCTTTGGAAGCGATATAATCGAGCGCTTCTTCGAATGGTTTTTGAGAGAATAGAACGGAAAATACGCCTAATTTCATAACTTGCCACCTCCAGGTGAAGTAAGGGTTTTCAATATCCCCATTATAGCATTTACAATTTTAGGCTTGTAATTCAGAAAACTGTTCAATCCTTATGCGATTTTGGTCACGGGTGAGAACAGGATTCCCGGCAGCTTGGGAGCCTGCCCTTTCTTTCCTTTGACCGACCTCGTGAGAATAGCTACAATATATAGAGCATCACAAATGAATGCAGTACGGAGGAATGATATGCATAATAGACACATCCAACGGACAGACATCGAGCTGCTGGCTCCTGCAGGAGACTGGGATTGTCTGAAGGCGGCAGTTGCGAATGGAGCGAATGCCGTATTTTTTGGCGTGGATAAATTTAATGCGAGAGTACGGGCACAGAACTTCACGGCTGAGGAATTGCCTGAAGTGATGGCTTTCTTGCACGGGTATGGTGTAAAAGGGTTTGTCACATTTAATATATTGGTATTTGAAAATGAACTGGAGAATGCTAAACGCCTCGTGGAAGCCTGCATCGAGGCGGGCGTGGATGCGCTCATTGTACAGGATCTCGGACTGGTCAAACTCATTCGCGAGATTTCTCCCGATTTCCCCATTCACGGTTCGACGCAGATGACGATTACTTCACCGGAAGCGGTGGAGTTCACGAAGCCGTTTGGCATCGAGCGAGTCGTACTGGGAAGGGAAAATAATATTCGACATATTAAACAGATCGGGGATGAAGCCAAGCTGCCGATGGAAGTTTTTGTGCATGGCGCCCTCTGCGTCTCCTATTCTGGTCAGTGTCTGACCTCCGAAATGTGGGGAGGCAGATCGGCCAACCGGGGTGAGTGCGCGCAAGCGTGCAGGCTGCCTTATGATCTCATGGTCGATGGGGTGCAGAAACCAATGGGCGATGTCACCTACCTGTTGTCCCCAAAAGACCTTGCAGCGCTGGAGATGGTTCCGGAACTGATCGAGTCAGGTGTCACCTCGTTTAAAATTGAAGGAAGATTGAAAACACCCGAATACGTAGCGAATGTTGTGAGCAAATACCGCAAGGCCATTGATCGCTATTTTGATGGACAGGACGATAGGCCGACTATTGAGGAAATGCGGGAGCTGCAACAAAGCTTCTCTCGGGGCTTCACCTATGGATTTCTGAAAGGGACCAATCATAAACAGCTTGTAGAAGGAACCTTTCCAAAAAGCAGAGGCGTATTCTTGGGGTATGTAAAAGAAATCAGGAAAGATGCCGTCATGTGTTTGCTCGAAGCGCCACTGAAGCGGGGAGACGGGATTGTATTTGATGCCGGAGATCCGACTCAGCCTGAAGAAGGAGGTCGCGTGTATGACCTTCGTCAGCAGGGCCAGAAAACAGAAGGTGAAGTCGAAGCGGCTGAATGGGTAGAAATCGTAATGGGGCGCAAGGATGTAGATCTGGACAAGATCCACGTTGGCGACCGCATCTGGAAAACAAACGATCCGCAATTGGACAAGCGACTTAGAGCCTCGTATGAGCACGAGAAACCGTACCGGACTTTTCCGTTATTCGTCTCGGTCTCGGGTGAAGTGGATCAGCCACTTCAAACCTGGTGGACTGACTTGGAGACAGGCATGACCATTCAGGTGCAGTCAGAGTCTCCGCTGCAACAGGCAGAGAAGCGACCACTGACCGAAGAACTGCTCCGTGAGCAGCTCGGCCGAACAGGTGGAACGCGTTATTACATCGAGATGCTGGAAGCCTCGTTGACCGGTGAAGTGATGCTGCCGATACGCGAGCTGAACCAGCTTCGACGTCAGGCCATCGATCAACTGGAAATAGAGCGGGTGACCCCTCCGGCATATATTCACCGATCCGTGGATGTCTATGAGGATGCGGCGGAAAAATCCACAACTCAGGCAGCCGTTCAGCAGTCGGAACTGACCGTGCTGTGTCGAACGCTGGAACAGGTGGAGGCGGCTGTGGCGACCTCGGTAGATTTTATATATGCCGATTTTGAATTCATTAAGCAGTTTCCCGCTGCAGTGGAATGTGTACGCAGGGCAGGCAAGAAGATTGCCCTAGTCACTTCGCGTATTCATATGCCAGGAGAGACAGGTTACTTTAACAATATTTTGCGTCTGAAGCCGGATGCTGTACTCGTACGGAATACAGGCGCGCTTTACTACCTCATGAGGAGGAGACTGGAACATCCCGGGGAGGAAATGCCGCAATTGATCGGCGATTTTTCCTTGAATGTGTCCAATCATAAAGCAGTCAATTTGTTCCTGGAATCGGGTCTCGACTATGTGACTCCTTCCTATGACCTGAATATTCAACAGATGATGGATTTGCTGGAGCGGTCTCGCAATGACAGGTTGGAAATCGTCATTCATCAGCATCTGCCGATGTTCCACACGGAGCATTGCGTGTATTGCACGTTCCTGAGCGAAGGGACAGACTACACGAACTGTGGCAGACCGTGTGAGGCACATCGGGTTTCTCTGCAAGACCGAATCGGTATGAGCCATCCCGTGCGAGTGGATGAAGGTTGTCGCAATACCGTCTATAATGCGATAGAGCAATCTGGCGCAGAGTATTTGCAACAATTTCAACAGCTTGGTGTAAACCGTTACCGGATTGAGTTTCTCGAGGAAAGTGGCGACAAGGTAAAAGAAGTGGTGGATCTGTACGAAAGGGCCATGCGAGGCGACATTACTGGTACGCATGTATGGCGTTCCCTGAAAGCAACGAACCAACTGGGTGTGACACGGGGCCAACTGGTCAAGTAAAGTAAACGGGTCACGTCCCTTGTCTTCAAACGTGAAGAATGAGCTTAAGCTGATTCTGAGTCTGTCAGAGACCAGAGTCAGCTTTTTTTTATTGCTTGAATGAGAGCAAGCAGAAGGGGATATGCAAGTTAGAAGAATAGAATGATAGAAAATAAAGAAACAGAGAAAGATAAAAATAGAGTAGAAATAGAAGAGATTGAAGGTGCTGATCTTGAGGAAATGAAACAAGATTCACCCAAAAAATAGAGCTAGTAATAACTCATAACTCTGCTATAATAGGATCGTTATAGAAAAAAATAGATATTTGGGAGGAATGATGATTCCGATGAAAGTGTGGCGTCGATTAACAGCCGTTCTATGCCTGACTGCACTACTATTTACGACGGCAATAGGGGGACATGCATCAGCTGTATCAGAATATGAGAAGGGTCTATCTCTCATTCCTGATCAAGCATGGGGTCATAAAGTCAATGCTTTGGCATCCAAGCCTCGTTATATGGAAGGAAGGATCGCCAGAGGGATTGCGTATGAAGACAAGATTATGTCCTACATAGAAGATCATCCTTCCGTCTTCGGATTTGATCAACCAAGAGAGCATCTGAAGCTGCAAAAAAAAGTGAAAGATGATGAAGGACGTACTCATTATACCTATCAACAGCAATGGAATGGGATTCCCTTTCACGGGAAATACTTGACCGTACATACGAACCTGCAACAAGAGATATATGCGATTCAAAACACGACCGAACCGATGCTGGCTCGACTGCCACTTGCTCGTGACGCCTCTCTACCGGATATGGTAGCGGTAGAAGCGCTGAAGCAGCAGATTGAAGCCGAGCAGCAGATCACCATCGAAGAAATGGAAGATAGCAGATTTTACGAGGAAAAGGCCTCGTTGCTCTATTATTTGGCAGACCAGGAGTATCGACTGGTCTATGAGATCGAGGTGCGATATGTTCAGCCTGAACCAGGGAGATACATGGGATATGTAGATGCGCTTACAGGTGAAGTGGTCGCTTTGATCAATATGCTTCATACGCTTGAACTGAAGCCGGAACAGCAAACCGTTCAGCCTTGGAGAGACGGTGAGATATCCGTATATGAAGATGTCTATGGAGATCTGGATGCCGCACATCCAGGGCACTATTACTTGCTAGATACGGGAAAACCCATGTTTCAACAGAGTGGAGGAACCATACGCACACTGAATGCCGCTCTCATAGACGGGGAGCTTTTTGACGGTTCTCTGGTCACGACGGCAGAAGAATATCTGGCCCGTTTTCATGACGTGCTTCCCGTTTCGTTTGATGGAACGGTCACAGAAGCGGTCTATGAGTCGATGGACAATTATGCCTATACGTCTCTGGTCTATGATTATTTCTATGAATCATTCGGTAGAGACAGCTTTGACGATAGAGGCCATCCGGTATATTCCATCGTGAACTTTGCGTATGCGCCAGACAATGCTTTTTGGGATGGAGCGATGCTCTATTACGGGATTGGCTCAGGCGTAGACGAGGGAGGATTTGATTGCTTGGGTTGCGCCCTTGATGTTGTGGCTCACGAATATGCCCATGGCGTCACGGAATTTACGGCGGGATTAATCTATTATGGACAATCCGGCGCGCTCAATGAATCAATTTCCGATATTTTTGCAGCGGTGATAGAAGGAGATTGGGAGATCGGGGAAGACACGGGGCGGATCATCCGAAGCATGGAGAACCCCATTCAGTATGGTCAGCCGATGCACATGAGTGAATATGTTGATATGCTGGAGGACAATGGCGGCGTTCATGTTAACAGCGGGATACCGAACTATGCTGCTTATCAGATGGCCACGAAACTGGACCAGCTATCCATTGCAGGTGTCGATGGAAGAGACATCCTTTCAGATGTTACCTATGGCGCGCTGGTCAACTATTTAGTGCCAACCTCCAATTTTTATGATGCCCGTCAAGCGTATCTATGGGCTATCGAAGATTTGACAGACGATATGCGGGAAGAGAGTCAGATTACGGCCTTGGAACAACAGCAGATGATCCAGGCGGTGAATGACGCCTGGTCCGAAGCAGGCATCACCTATGATCTGTCGATTCACAGCTTTGGATTTGAAGAATTGCTGGGTGATGATTTTATGTCTGTGACGACTATTGACGAAGAGAATATCATTATCGTCAACGTCAAGAACGGCACGGATTTAACTCAGCTGACTCCGATCATTGAAGTGGATGAGGATCATGGTGTTCAGGTAGAAGCTGTAGGTACAGAAGATTTCACCGCAGAAATGCAGTACCGGGTCTATGCAGAGGATGAGGAAAGAATATGGCGAGTGTACGTATGGCCAACCGCTCAACTGACAAAAAATCGGGATACATTTGTGGAATCCGACAGCGATGACGGTTCCTTTGAACAAAGTATTGAAGTGGAAGTCATGTATGATACCTTTATCGGAGAGATTGGGGAAGACCTGCTTCCGTATCATGTATTTCCTGTGTCGCTTCCGGAAGGTCTGACACTGGAAATACAGAAGACAAGTGAGACAACAGTCGAGATGAATCTCAAAGGCAATGCTGTTCATCATGATAATGAGGCTGACCAGTTCATCATCCTCATGTATTGGCATTACTTCCTCGAGGAAAGTTCGGATGCATATGTGACGCCGACGGGGATAGAGTTCGATCCGCCGCAGTTGACCATTCAATCGAATTCTCTGGCTGAATCAGCGAATGCCCCGGGTCAAATAACGGGGAGTGTCACCTATGAACTGTCCGGCGGCAACTTCACCCCATTCATTGAGATTTATCTGAGTGATGTACCCGAAGGGCTGAACGGTTATGTGGACATCGACTTCATGGCTCAAACCTTCACGCTGACCTTTGATGGGACTGCGGTACAGCATCGTACAGCGGATCGCATAACCATCCATCCGCTTCTTGCAGCCTTCTCAGTGTCAGACACCATTGGACCTGTCTATGGCGAGAGCTTTATTCTGCCCTTTACGGACGCTGCTCCAGCAGGAGGGGGGAGCGGAGGTGGAGGCTTCCCGGGTGGAATAATCATGGTCCCACCTATTGAGCCAGACACTAGCAAGCCCAAAGTCACAGACGGGAAGTTGAAGATGGATATCACGGAAGAAGACCTCGAGGAGCAGATTCAGGACGAGCAGACGACTGAGATCGTGATTAAAGTGGAAGCAGAAAACGATGAGGCGTATGATAGCTTGAGTGTGGATTTGCCGTCCAGTCTTTTCAACACCGGAAAAAAAGTGCTGATTCGATCGGACTTTGGTACGCTGCAATTTCCAGCGAAGCCATTTGATGAGGGACTAAAATCCCGTCATCTGACGGTATCCATTAACCAGGTACAGCCCAATCAGATGACGTTGACAGGACCGGTGATGAAAATGGCTTCTCAGGCGCTTGACTATCAGGTGCTTGATGGAGAGCGGGAAATCACGACTTTTGAAGAGCCGGTTGTCCTGCAGATGAACGTATTGGACAAAGGATTCAGACAGGCACATCGACTGGCTGCCTATTACTACAATGAAAGCAGTAAGGCATGGGAATACATGGGCGGTACTTTTTCGAACGGCATACTGACGTTTGAAACCGATCATTTTTCCACCTATGCGGTAATGGAATATGCAACCCCGTTTCAGGATATTTCGAAGCACTGGGCACAGGAAGAGATTGAACGGCTAGCTATGCAACAAATTGTGGCTGGCAAAACCAAGGACTCATTTGCTCCGGATCAAACAGTCACCCGTGCAGAATTCGCGGCGCTTCTGTCCCGAGCTCTGGCCCTGCCGGCCGGCACGGGATATCCATTTGAGGATGTAACGGAAGACAAGTGGTATGCAAGTGCCGTGGCGAACGTACATCAGGCGGGTATCGTACAGGGGATCAGCGAGAAGCAGTTTGCTCCGAATCGCGAGATTACGCGACAGGAGATGGCGGTTATGCTGGTCAAGGCGTATACATTTGTCAAAGGAATAGAAGAGAATGAGATCGTCACGGATCAGGCAGATACATCCTTGTTTCTCGATGAGGATACGACATCTCCATGGGCGAGTGATTATGTGCGCATGGTAGAAGAGCTTGGTTTAATGAAGGGCGATCAGGATGGATTCTTTTTGCCGAAAAAAGGAGCCACACGGGCTGAAACCGTGTCTGTTATTGCCCGCTTGATGAAATTGTAAGACCGATCTATCCATGAACCCCATACATCCCGCTCCGAATCGTGGAGCGGGATTTTTTCATCTTTTGATCTTTTCAGCTTGTGAATTTGCCTAGCCAGTTCCTAACCCTATTGCTGGCATGGGAGTGCATAAATTTGCCAAACCAGAAGCAAGATAGACAAGGTACACCTCACGATTGCAAGAAACGCAAGGATGTCATTGATCAAAGAAAGGGGTTTGTAACCATGTATACGTCTTCCATGCCATCGGCATATACGCAGCAGACTTTACAAGGTGGGGGCATGTCATCTTCCCAAGGGCTGACGACAAAAGAAGTGGCCTACCTGACCGACTGCATGAAGAATGAGGAAATGCTGATGAAAACCAGTATGTTTGCGGCACAGCATTGCCAGCAGGGACAGCTGTCTCAATTGTTTGGCCAATTTGCGCATGACAGCTTTAATGATTATCTGGATATGCTCGGTATGATTCAGCAAAAAGCCAGTCAAACAGGCAGCTCTGTGCAATAATACGAGAAGAAAAGGAGGCGTGATCCCCATGAATTCAATGGGACAGTCTTATACGATGCAGACGAGTGGTGCCATGAATCCGCAAGCTTTTCAGTTAACGGAGAAGGACATGGCTTTTCAGATTCTGAATGAATTGAAACGAATGGCACGTGAATTTACAACGGCATGCCTGGAGGCCAGTTGTCAGCAGGTGAGGCAGCTATTTGAACAAAAGCTCAGTCGTACCTTGTCCATGCAAAATCAACTGTACCAGACGATGGAGCAAATCGGATTTTATAGTCCGCCACAATCGATGGATGCACAGCAATTACAGCAAAAATCGGCTCAACTGAGTGAAACAGGGTTTAAACTACAGGGGCAGCTGCATGATCATCTGCATGCGGGGACTTCCCAACAGGCCCGACCACTGTCAGCCCCAATAGGCGGGAATGCGCCGTCGTACCAGCAGCCACAAGGGTATGGTCAGCCTGCCACCTATGCGGCCCAGCAGCAAGGGGGAGGTCAGATGCAGCCCCGTCCGAACTACGGCAGCAATTACTCGATGCCGTCTTCCGCTGGCAGAATGTCCGAGAGCCAGTCGATTCAGATGTCGATGCAAAATGAACAGCCAGAGCTTGCCGCGCAGATGCCTCCTGTTCAAACCTCTTCATCGGCCTATTCCAATGGAGGCAGCATGAACCCGGCTGCATCTCAGCACACTGGCATGAGCAGTGCCGCCAACTATCAGGCGGGAGCGGTTGGCAACATGAAGACCAAGACATCTGGAGAACTAGATCCGGACAACATGGATCATTATTTTTCCTGAGTCTGCGATGTGGTTGGTTTTCCATACTGGTTCAGTCATCTGTTTACGACAAAATGTCCCTCATCATGGATCATGATGCAGGGATGTTTTTTTATTTTTCAGGTGATTCCGCAATCAGGTCAGCGGGCATTGACACCCATTCCCCAGTTCTCTAGACTGAAAACAAAGGGAGTCAGACAAGTGAAAGCGGGGGGCCCCATGCGCAGAGAAGAATACAGGAATTGGCGTCATTTATTTAAGCTGGACCCGGATAAATTGATTAATGATGAGCATCTCGACCGAATATGCTTGTCCGGAACCGATGCCATCATGATCGGGGGAAGCAGCGGCGTTACATTTGAGAATACCGTGGAACTACTGTCCAGAGTACGAAGGTACTCCCTTCCCTGTGTGATGGAGATATCCAACATGGACAGCATCGTTCCGGGTTTCGATTTATACTTTATTCCCGTTGTATTGAACAGCAGGCAGCCAGACTGGATCGTTGGCATGCATCAACAGGCTGTGAAGACATTCGGACACCGCATTCCCTGGGAAATGATTGTACCTGAAGGATATTGTATTTTAAATCCGGATTGCGAAGCGGCTCGGTTGACAGACAGCCAAACGGATCTTGACCAGTCGGATGTAAGTGCGTATGCTAAATTAGGGGAACAAATGTTCCAAATGCCTGTTATTTATCTAGAATACAGTGGTTCATTTGGAGATATGGAACTGGTTCATGAGGTGGCACAGCATTTGAACCACGCCCGGTTGTTTTACGGTGGCGGCATCGTGGACGTGCACACCGCGACGGAGGCTGCTGCAGCGGCCGATACCATTATTGTAGGGAATATTGTTTACGAGAATCTGGAGGCAGCGCTTCAAACCGTACAAGTGAAGACGGAATGATGGGCATAGCAGGCAATCCAGAAGCATCTCATTTAAAATAAGCGATAGAAAGGTTCGAACTATGATGCAAGGAGCAACAGATATTTTTCAATCCATTGAAAAATTGAATAAGGAGCAACGCCGGGCCGTAGAGACAACCGATGGCCCCTTGCTAATTATGGCAGGAGCGGGTAGCGGGAAAACGAGAGTGCTCACGCATCGTATCGCTTACCTCATCGCCACACGAAAAGCCGCGCCATGGAGCATTCTAGCGATTACCTTTACCAATAAGGCTGCTCGTGAAATGCAAGATCGTGTGGCCAGTTTGGTCGGACCGACCGGTCAGGATATCTGGGTATCTACGTTTCATTCCATGTGCGTCCGGATCTTAAGGCGGGATATCGAACGAATCGGGTATACATCCAACTTCACGATACTCGATATGACCGATCAGCTGTCTGTCATCAAGAGTTGTCTGAAGGAGCTGAACCTCGATGCCAAGAAATTTGAGCCGCGGGGGCTGCTTGCGGTCATCAGCGGTGCCAAAAACGAACTGATCACACCTGCTCGTTATGAAGAAAAGGCGGGAGACTATTACCAGACGGTCGTCGCGAGAGTCTATAAGCTGTATCAGCAGAAGCTAAAGAGCAATAATTCACTTGATTTTGATGACTTGATTATGAAAACCATCGATTTATTCCAGTCTGAGCCGGAAGTGCTCAAGTTTTATCAGCATAAATTTTTATATGTGCATGTGGATGAGTATCAGGATACCAACCGTGCGCAATACTTGTTAACACAAATGATTGCAGACCAGCATCACAACCTGTGTGTGGTGGGGGACAGTGACCAGTCCATTTACAAATGGCGAGGAGCCGACATCACGAACATCCTGAACTTCGAACGGGATTATCCGGGCGCCAGCGTGATTTTGTTGGAGCAGAATTATCGGTCTACAGCGACCATATTGGATGCGGCCAATGCTGTCATTGCGAACAATGCTGGACGCAAGGCGAAAAATCTATGGACTGATCAGGGAGCAGGCAACAAGATCCGCATCTTCTCCGCCAGCTCTGAACACGAAGAAGGCTATTTTATCGCCAATAAAATCAGTACCCATGTTCAGCAAGGTCGCGCTTATCGGGATCATGCGATTTTGTACCGAACCAATGCGCAATCCCGTGTCATTGAGGAAGTATTGATTAAATCGGATGTTCCTTATCAGATTGTGGGCGGAACCAAGTTCTATGACCGCATGGAAATCAAGGATGTCCTCGCTTATCTCAGACTCATTTCCAACCCGGATGATGATATCAGCTTTCAGCGTATCGTCAATGTTCCTAAACGAGGAATCGGGGCGACTACGGTAGATAAACTTACAGCCATTGCTGCAGAGAGAGGACAGTCTATCTTCTCTATTCTGGATGATTTAATGTTTACCGATTTAAGCGGCAGAGCGGTGACCGCCTTGCAGAAATTCAAGGAAACGATGGATCATTTAAGCGCAATGGTCGAATACTTGTCTGTCACCGAGCTGACAGAAAAAATGCTGGAGATGACGGAATATCGGGAACCATTCAAGCAGGAAAACACCCTGGAATCAAAGGGTCGGCTGGAGAATATTGATGAATTCCTGTCGGTCACCATGGAGTTTGAGAACCGCAATGATGACAAGTCCCTGGTTGCCTTTCTCACAGACCTTGCTCTCATCGCAGATATTGATACGATGAATGACAAGGAAGAGGAAGGAGCGGTGCATGATGCGGTAACCCTCATGACCCTTCATAGCGCCAAAGGTCTGGAGTTTCCGGTGGTCTTCCTGCCAGGTTGTGAGGAGAGCATCTTCCCGCATATGAGAGCCCTTGATAATGAAGAGGAGCTGGAGGAAGAGCGAAGATTGGCTTATGTCGGGATTACACGGGCAGAGAAGGAATTGTTTATGTCCCATGCTTACAGTCGCACCCTTTTTGGCCGTGCCGCTCAAAATATGCCATCCCGCTTTCTCGATGAGATCCCTGATGAATTGAAGGAGAGGGAAGGAGCCTTCGGCACGCGCTCTGGTTCACTGGGCCGAGGAGGATATGGCTCCAGTTCCAGCTTTGGTTCCAGAACAGGTCAGGCAGCCGCCTCCTCATTTGGTTCGTCACGCTCTTCTGGCACAGCCGCTGGCGGGAAATCGACGGTTTCCTTTTCCACAGGCTACGCGGCCAGTTCAGGCAGTTCAGATGATTTCAATGTTGGAGACAAGGTCGCCCATAAAAAATGGGGCATTGGGGTTGTGGCTTCGGTCAAGGGCACCGGGGATGATACAGAACTGCAAATTGCGTTTCCTGCGCCGGTAGGAATCAAGCGCTTGCTGGCCAAGTTCGCGCCGATCGAGAAAGCCTAATTTAGGCTGGGCTGCGAATGAATCGCACAACGATGAGCAAGAAGTGATGACATGTGCAAGGTGCTGAAAGGAAGGGAAAACGTTGACCGATCAATTAGAATCCATGAAAAAGCTGGTGGAAGAGCTCAATCTTCATAATTACTATTACTACACACTGGATCAGCCTGTTGTCTCAGATGCCGAGTATGACAAATTGTACGATGCATTGCGGAAAATGGAACAGGAGACCGGTATGGTTTTGCCTGATTCTCCTACCGGTCGGGTAGGAGGAGAAACGCTGAAAGGCTTCGAGGAGCATACGCATTTGTCGAGGCTGTGGAGTCTGGACAAAGCGCAAAATCATGGAAGCCTGGATGCCTGGTATACAAGAGTTCAGAAGCGGATTCAGGAATACAATCGTCAGCATCCCGAGCAGCCATTGCCCGAACCTTCCTTTGTCTTGGAATTAAAATTTGATGGATTGACCCTGAACTTAACCTATGAGAAGGGCAAACTGGTTCAGGCCGCTACGCGAGGAAACGGCGTGACCGGAGAGGGGATTCTCTCCCAGGTCAAAACCATACGAACCATTCCGATGACCATCCCTTATCGGGAAGGTACAATTGAGGTACAGGGTGAAGGCATGATGTTTCTGTCTGTGCTGGAGGCATACAACCAGACGGCGGCTGAACCATTGAAAAATGCTAGAAATGCTGCGGCAGGTGCCCTGCGCAATTTAAATCCACAGGTGACGGCTTCTCGCAAGCTGGATGCTTTCTTTTACCATGTCGGTTACACGGACAAACCTTTGTTTGAGAACCATGAGGAAATGAGGGATTTCCTGCAGCGCAACCATTTCAAGGTCAATGCACATACGCAATTTATGGACGATCTGGCGCAGGTGAAGGAAGCGCTCGTTGACATAGAAGCCAAGCGGCATGAATTCGACTACTTAATCGATGGGGCAGTCATTAAACTGGCAGATATGCGTACCCGAGAGGTGCTCGGATATACGGAGAAATTTCCGCGCTGGGCGATAGCCTACAAATTTGAGGCTGAGGAAGCCACGACGATTTTGCAGCATGTATCATGGGAAGTTGGACGCACAGGCAAGGTCACGCCTGTTGCAACCGTGGAAGCCGTGGATATTGGTGGTGTCACTGTGCAGCGCTGCACGCTTAATAATTATGGAGACATTGAGCGCAAGCAATTGAAACATGCGCTGGGAAGTCTCGTGTTTATCCGTCGCTCCAATGACGTTATTCCGGAGATACTGGGCAAGGTGACGGAGGATCAGGACGGTGAGGAAATTATCTTGCCGAAAGAATGTCCTTCCTGTCACTCTGAGCTTGTGGAACGCGGTGCTCATTATTTCTGTGAGAACACCCTGGGATGCAAGCCGCAAATCATTGGCAGGCTGTCTCACTTTTCTTCCCGAGATGCCATGGATATTGAAACGTTCAGCATTAAAACAGCTACTCAGCTCCATGAAGCGTTGGGAGTGAATGATCCGGCAGACTTGTACGATCTTACGTTGGATTCGCTCTTGCAACTTGAACGATTTGGACAGAAAAAAGCACAAAACCTGCTGGATGCATTAGAGAAAAGTAAATCCAAAGACCTCGCATCCTTCCTGTTTGCGCTCGGTATACCCAACACCGGCAAGACGACAACCAAAGTGCTTGCCCATCATTTTGGCTCGTTGGATGCGGTGCTGGCCGCTACCCGGGACGAATTGATCGCCATACACGATATTGGAGACATTGTAGCTGACAGCATTGTGACCTTTTTTCAGGATGAACGTATTCTCCAGAGCATTATGCGAATGAGAGATTGCGGGGTACAGGCGAAATGGGAACAGGATACGGCTACAGTGGCAGTGACATCCGATTCACCGTTCTTTGAGAAGACCGTTGTCTTGACAGGAACCCTGACGAAAATGACGCGAGATGAAGCGAAAGAGCGGCTGGAAGCGGCGGGCGCGAAAGTGACAGGCAGCGTATCCAAGAAAACCGATTTTCTTATAGCGGGGGAGAAGGCGGGCAGCAAGCTCGACAAGGCAAAGAGTCTGGGTATTCATGTAATAGAAGATGAAGATGAGTTTATTGCCATGCTTGACCTGCATGAATGAGCCACGCTGACTGATCTGATGATAATGAAGACATCCCAATTGGACAGTCAGGAACTGAACGGTATACTTATAGTAGCCAGATAGCCAGATAGCCAGATAGCCAGATAGCCAGATAGCCAGATAGCCAGATAGCCAGATAGCCAGATAGCCAGATAGCCAGATAGCCAGATAGCCAGATAGCCAGATAGCCAGATAGCCAGGTAGTCAGGTCAGATCAACGGGCCTGGCTTTTTTTGATCGCCAGTCATCTAGAACTCACTTTTATGGTAAGTGAGTTCTTCTTCCCGTTTACAATCCTGCTAAACGGAAAATTGGGGAATTTAAATATGGAAAAAAATTCATTTGCTATCCATCCGATAATTTGATACATTATTACTCGCCGCTTCAAACGGCTTGTCTATCGAACACCCCACAATCGAGTTCATCTCCGTATAGAGTGAATTGGAAACTGGAAAAAGATGAACTTGTCTGAACGGAGCGAACGTGGTAGGATGTAATCCTGCCTCAGCAAGCGTCATAAATCTTCTGGACTCAGCGCCATGTGCGAGAGACCGGATGAAAAAAGCACTTGCAAAAGCGCAAGCGATTGTGATATATTAAAAAGCGTCGCTGAAAATGACAGCGACATGGATAAGTTCTTCTTCACTCTTTACCAAGTCATCACCGAGTGAAAAAAGACTTGCCAAACAAAAACGGATGTGTTATGATACTTCTCGCTGCTAACCACGCAGCTAATGAGAAACGCATCACACAAACGAAACATCTTGTCCTTTGAAAACTGAACAGCGAGCGAAATTGTCCAAATTTCAAAATAAGGTTTCATTGTCCTTTCCATGATGGATTGGACGGGAACCCCCGGAATGAAAATTCCAACCAGCAACAAAATGAGCAAGCCAAACTTTTTACCTTTATTGGAGAGTTTGATCCTGGCTCAGGACGAACGCTGGCGGCGTGCCTAATACATGCAAGTCGAGCGGAGTATAAGAAGTGCTTGCACTTCTTATACTTAGCGGCGAACGGGTGAGTAACACGTAGGCAACCTGCCTGCAAGACAGGGATAACTAGCGGAAACGTTAGCTAATACCGGATGGTCCAGAAAATCGCATGATTTTCTGGGGAAAGAGGGTTTCGGCTCTCACTTGCAGATGGGCCTGCGGCGCATTAGCTAGTTGGTAAGGTA
>NZ_JBHUMM010000021.1:0-701 GCF_042685085.1 Marinicrinis sediminis | reverse complement strand
CCAGCCGCCGAAGGTGGGGCAGATGATTGGGGTGAAGTCGTAACAAGGTAGCCGTATCGGAAGGTGCGGCTGGATCACCTCCTTTCTATGGAGCTCTAGGTACCCACAAAAGTGAAGAACAGCTTAGCAGCTGATTCAAGTCCTTTTGCGGGGCCCAAGGCACAAGAACGAATGTGCACAAGATGCACAAAAAGGACAATTTCACTCGCGTTCAGTTTTGAAAGGGCAACCTTTCAATCCGGTTTGGTGATAATGGCGGAGGGGTACCACGCGTACCCATACCGAACACGACCGTTAAGCCCTCCAGCGCCGATGGTACTTGGACCGAAGGGTCCTGGGAGAGTAGGACATTGCCAAGCCGGGCAAGCTAGTACTTTATTGTACGAATAAAGTGGTAGCTTTTTTTAATCCCAATTTGATCCTTGAAAACTGGATAGCGAAAGAGTTTAGGTAAGAATCAACGCAGTTTTTACTAGCGTGTTGTTTTTGACTTCCATGTCAAGCCAACATTGTAAAGTGTAGTGTTTTTGGAGTCGCCCGACATTTGCCCTTGTGCAAGAGGAGGAAGACCCAACAAACACGAAACGGGTTAAGCTAGTAAGGGCACACGGAGGATGCCTAGGCGCTAGGAGCCGAAGAAGGACGTGGCGAACAACGAAATGCCTCGGGGAGCTGTAAGCAAGCTTTGATCCGGGGATGTC
>NZ_JBHUMM010000020.1:0-4830 GCF_042685085.1 Marinicrinis sediminis | reverse complement strand
GAGGAAAGCAGAGGCATACGCCGACCGTCCCAGATTATTGACCTGAAGGCTTTGATGGGGGATGCATCAGACAATATCCCGGGTTGTCCGGGTGTGGGACCGAAAACCGCGCTCAAGCTTATTGCCGAATATGATTCATTGGATCAGGTATATGCCCATATCGACGAGATAAAAGGGAAGCTGAAGGAACGCTTGATTGCAAATCGGGAACAAGTCTACCTCTCGTATGAACTGGCATCCATTATGACGGACGTGCCTTTGCAGTGTGAGCTGGATCAGTGCCAGTACAGCTGGAATCAGGACAAGCTGATTCCGAAACTCGAGGAATTTGAATTCAAATCCATTATCCGATCTATTATGAAAGGCATCGCTTAGGAGCCTGAGGTGTCGGCTACGTGTTCATCCTCTGTTTCTTCCTGCTTCGTATGCGTATGATGACCGGGCGGGTACTGACGCGGAAGCTCGGCATGCAATTGTCGATTCTCATAGGCAAATCGGTTAGGCGGACGCTGGTCTGCGCGCCAGGGCGTGCTTTTTCCGAGTGATTCTGTTCGCAAGGTGGAGGCATAAGGGCCTTCTGGAAATTCTTCCGGGATGGTATCATTGCGCTGTGATTCGACTGTCGCGACATCGGTATAGGAACTTCGCCTTTCTCTTACGAATCCATCTGCCATGTTCGTGTATTCCTCTTTTGGATATGTTACATCTTTCAAGAGATCTAGCTCGAATTCGATTAAATGTGCCCATAGAATGTGATTTAAATGATTGTGTTTGGAATTTACGTCATTCTGCAACTTTGAATAAATTTGAGGAATTGGAGTTTCGTGGTCTTTTCAAGGTTCTGGGTGAGGTAGTGAGTGGGTAAGCTCAGTTTAACAAACTAAGAAAATATCTTTTAAAACCACACTTGATTTTCCTCTAATATAGAGGAGTTTTAGGTGTTTTTGTCGAAATGTTAGAGCTAATAATAACAGGGTTTAAGTGTGAAATGAACTGTACGAAGGAGGAAGTAAAATGTCAGCTGCTAGACTAAAACAGAAGAAATTATCCAAGCGTAAAGTATACGCGGTTGACTTATTCTGTGGAGCTGGTGGGTTGACACATGGTCTGGTGAATTCTGGAATCGATGTTAAGCTTGGAGTAGACATTGATCCAGCATGTAGTTACCCATACACCTCGAATAATAAAGCTAAATTTGAACTGAAGTCAGTTGAGGAGCTACAGGAAAGCGACATCAGAGAAAATTTTCGTAAAAATGGTATAAATTTGTTGGCTGGGTGTGCACCTTGTCAAACATTCTCGACATACAACCGTAAAGCAGACCAAAATGATGAGAGATGGTGGTTGCTTTTACAGTTTTCAAGGCTTGTAAGAGAAACTACACCTGAACTAGTCACTATGGAGAATGTCCCTGAATTGATAAAACAGGAAGTTTTTAATAATTTTGTGAAGGAACTTCAAGACATAGGCTACTTTGTTTGTTATCAAATTGTCAATTGTGCGGAATACGGTTTGCCTCAACAGAGGCGACGCTTAGTGCTATTGGCCTCAAAAATAGGCGAAATTCAATTGCTCCAGCCAGATGATTTTGAAATCACCCATAAGACTGTGCGTGAAGCGATTGGAGAGTTACCTCCCATTAATGCTGGGGAAATTTATGATATGGACCCACTGCACCAATCATCTTCTTTGTCAGATAAGAACTTGAAACGTATTCAAGCATCTAGGCCTGGCGGCACTTGGCGGGATTGGGAAGACGAATTAATTGCTGAGTGTCATAAAAAAGGCACTGGGAAAAGTTATCCGAGTGTATACGGGCGTATGGTATGGGATGATCCTGCTCCGACCATGACAACTCAGTTTTTTGGATTCGGAAATGGGCGATTCGGTCATCCTGAACAGGATAGAGCAATCTCACTTAGAGAGGGTGCCATTTTACAAACTTTCCCTAAAGAATATAAGTTTGTCCCTCCAGGAGAGCCGATAGCCATTAAGACAATTGGTCGTCTAATCGGTAATGCTGTACCTGTTAAGTTAGGAGAAATAATAGGGTTAAGTATACGGGTGCATTTAAAGAATTATGAAATGCAAATTAAAAAAACGAAAAAGAGAAAGATCAAACGAATCAAGAGCGGGGGTAGTATGATTGGGGAATGAATTCAAAATTACTATCAGTCTTAATGTTTTGAACCATCTTGGGATTAACTTATATAGTAACATTGCTTCTGTTCTCGCAGAAACAGTAGCGAACGCATGGGATGCCGATGCTAAGTCAGTTGATATAACAATAGATAGGGAAAGTAATATAATAACCATTTTTGATGATGGCCATGGCATGACAAAATTAGATATAAATCATAAGTTTCTTAAAGTTGGCTACCCTCGACGAGAAACAGAAGAAGGTCGGTTATCACCGAATCTGAAGCGACCTGTAATGGGGAGGAAAGGAATCGGTAAATTATCACTTTTTTCTATCGCTGATACTATTGAAGTTTATTCTGTTCGTGATGGTGAGAAAAGTGCATTGAAAATGTCGCTGCCTGAACTTAAAGAACAGATAAAGGGCACTGGGGAAGCTGGAGGTACATACAATCCGCACGTACTCAATACTGATGGTATTAATTGGACTTCTGGTACAAGAATAATTCTACGAGATTTAAGGCAAAAAAGAATATTTGAAACTTCTTTGAGAAAGAAGTTAGCTAGAAGGTTTAGTGTAATTGGTGAAAAAAATGATTTTTCTGTCATTGTAAATAAAACTCCAATTAGTATCGCAGACAGGGACTATTTTAATAGATTGGAAAATATCTGGACATTTGGTCAGGTAGATTTACCTAGAAGCATCGTTCCAACAGAAAATGTACCGAATGCTGTTACTAAAAATGGGAATGAAATCAAGGGTTGGATTGGTACGGTTAAAGAATCTTCTGATTTAAAGGACGGTTCGGAAAGTCTAAATCAGATTGTAATTATGGTGCGAAATAAACTTGCACAGGAAGATATATTATCAGAGATAAATGAAACTGGTATTTATAGTTCTTACCTTATCGGAGAGATACATGCAGATTTCTTGGATGATGATGATTTAGAAGACATAGCTACGAGTAGTCGGCAACATATAATAGAAGATGATCCGAGATACATTGAATTGAGAGATTGGGTGAAAGAACAACTTAAGAAAATTCAAAATAAATGGTCTAAATTGAGGGATCAAAAAGGTAAAGATGAAGCTTTAAAGAACCCAGCTTTAAATCAATGGTTTAAGACATTATCCCCAGATCACAAGTCCTCAGCCACAAAGTTGTTTGGTCGTATAAATCAGATGACTGTTGATTCGAGTGAAGATCGAGAGACGTTGTTTAGTCATGCAGTGTTGGCATTTGAAAGTTTGAAGTACCGAGATAATCTTGAAGCGTTAGACAAAATCTCAGTTGAGAATTTACACGCTTTAAGTGAAGTCTTTGGCAGGCTTGATGATTTAGAAGCTTCTCTTTATTATCAAATTGTTAAAGAGCGGATAGAAGTAATAAGGGTTTTGGAAGAACGTGTTGATGCTAATGATTTGGAAAAGGTTATCCAAGAACATCTGTTTAATCACTTATGGTTGTTAGATCCTTCTTGGGAAAGAGCAACGGATTCTGAATACATGGAGCAGCGGGTTGATAAAGTCTTCGGAACCTTGGATGCTGAATTAACAGAGGAAGAAAAAAGGGCCAGACTGGATATAAGATATAAAAGCGTTTCTGGGAAACATATAGTTATAGAATTAAAACGTCCTGACCGCATTGTGGATTACTGGGAACTAGGACGACAGATCGATAAATACAGGGGTGCAATGCAAAAAATTCTTGATGAAACCAATGCAAAGGAACCTCTTGAATTTATATGTGTATTAGGCAAACCGCTGAGGGGATGGGAGGACTCGCGTAAAAGAGAGGAAGATGTCACTAAACTTAAGAGTCAGGATGCTCGAGTAGTCCTTTACCCAGAGTTAATTCGAAATGCAATGCAAGCATATCAAAGTTATTTGAGCAAAAGTAAAGTAGCTGGTCAAGTATTCGATTTGATAAGAAATATTCAGTCGGGAATATAAACCTCTGATTCGAAATTGGTTTTGATCTCTAAAGTTGAACCATCATCAGTAGCAAATTCGGTGTAACCCAACATCCAATATTTCTTGAAAGCTCTACTGAACGTTACAGAACCGTTTTTTGTTCTGTGATCATTATATGGACAAGATTCGGGAGGTAGTCCGCTAAGTGCTGCTTCTTTCCCTTTACTAAACGCTCCTAGAAATGCTTTGTTTTTTGTGGATGGAAGCAGGCGTATCACCTCCGAGGACATTTTAAAGGAACTCATTTGTTAGTATGACTACATATTTCCTATTTTATGCAATTTCTTTTGGGCACTAGTACATCGCTTTTCGAAACATTTTCCAGTAAAGGTTGTTTTACCGCCTAGGATCTCTAAAGCAGAGGAAGTGTAAAATATAAACTTCACGTGGGATAACAAATATTCGGAGGTAAGAATATTGCTATATACAGATGTAATTGCACCTTGGCGAAGCAGTATTCCGCCAGCGGAACGTCTGTGAATATTTTGACCGGGGATGGAGATACGCTGCAACTGATCAATACGTACACCCGTGTGTCCTTGATGAAACGAGGATTTGGAAACTATGAGACCATTGATCTTCATAACCTGGAGGAAAGCAGAGGCATACGCCGACCGTCCCAGATTATTGACCTGAAGGCTTTGATGGGGGATGCATCAGACAATATCCCGGGTTGTCCGGGTGTGGGACCGAAAACCGCGCTCAAGCTTATTGCC
>NZ_JBHUMM010000019.1:0-608 GCF_042685085.1 Marinicrinis sediminis | reverse complement strand
GCATCGAATACAGGCGCGCCCGTCTGAAGGATGCGCTCTCCCCGCTCGAAGGGATGATAGGTGGTGTCCTTCACCAGTCTGATCACATTGCGATGCTCGACCATAACCCCCTTCGGACGGCCAGTTGAACCCGATGTATACATGACGTAGGCGAGATGATGCGGATGTACAGGTGACGTATCTCGCTGAGCGTCCAGTGAATCCACCTGAATATCTTCCCGCGAAGTATCCGCCCTCATGGGCTCATCCAGTGCCATCACCATGCTGACGATGGAGGTTGGAACGGTCAGCGAGACACCGGGCTGCATGAGCAGCACCTTCGCTCCGCTGTGCGTTAGCATATACGTGACCCGATCCGGCGGGTACGACGGGTCAATCGGCAGGTACGCTCCACCTGCCTTCACAATGGCCAGCATGCCTACGACCATCTCCATCGAACGTTCTCCGGCAATGGCCACGATCTCCTCACTGCCCATTCCGGTATCCCGCAATTGCTGGGCGAGCCGTTCGGCTTTTGCGTCCAATTGACGATACGTCAGATGGCGGTTCGCTTCCACAAGCGCCAGCTCATCGGGATACAACGCTACCTGTTCAGCAAACAGCTCGGG
>NZ_JBHUMM010000018.1:0-8753 GCF_042685085.1 Marinicrinis sediminis | reverse complement strand
AAAATGTCTCCGATGACGTACCGCCAAATGCTCGCAAATGCAGCATAAAATGGACTCCGTGATTGACGGAGCCCAATGAATACAGTTTTATTATTTTATCTGTCTACTTGACGGGGAGCAGTTCACGTTTGCATCAGCAGACTGATTTCGCAATGTGAAAATATCGCCGGTGGCTCCTTCAGTGGCAATACTGCCGACTGGAACTCCGATTTCGCCGGAAGTGATGCTCGGCACGCTGGAGGTGGCAAGGGGGTCCTCATTTCGAAATAAGGTAGCCGCTGTACTTGCGGTTATGCCGCTTGCCGGCGATACATTAAAGGCCCAGTTGAACAAGTATCTCCCTGCTGTGTTGACCCGAAACTCGCCAGTGGCCGGATTGGCGGTGATGTCGTTGGCTGCGGTGGCGTTCGGATTGATCGCCGTATACGTATAATTGGCCTCTGCATTAATATTTCTCGGTGCGCGGCTGGAATAGACAACCAGCAGCAAGGAATCAAATCCCGGTCCCGGCGGTCCTTGTGCACCTTGGGGTCCTGCCGGTCCTGTAGCGCCTCTTGCACCATTTGGTCCACGGCTCCCTGCTGGTCCCCTTGGCCCTTGCAGTCCGCTCGCTCCTGTGGGTCCTGGTGGTCCCGGACATCCCCTTGGGCCCCGAGGTCCGGGTTTGCACAACCTGTGTTTTTTACAAGATCTTCGATGTCCTTGCGATCGAAGACGTTCTGATCGAAAACTGCAAGTGGCGGACCATCCATGACGCTCTTTACGTTGTTTGTCTGTTCGCTGTGTCATGTGTGACACTCCTCTCCGTTCGTGGTAGTGGGATACTGCGAGGTGCCTCTGATGAAAGGATGGGGTTAACCGACCCGGATGACATTTACCCAGGCACCGATGGCATTCAGGGGAGGATTTTCAGAAGTGAGAGCAGGACTAACGGTAACGCCAACCGTTCCTTGCTGAGGTGTGCTGGACTGATTGCGAAGGGTGACGGTATCGGGAAGTTCCACATCGACGGCGATGCTCCCGTTCACGACGGTCGTTGCAAATCCGTCTATATTGGGTACGCCGGACAGAGCTTGCTGATCATCGTTTTTGAAGAGCGTGACAATGATGCTGGCAGGATCTGCACTGGCATTTTGCAAGTTGAAAGACCAGTAGAACAGATATTTCCCTGCTGTGTTGAAGGTAAAGGTGCCGGTAGCGGGAACAATGGCCATGTCGGTACCCGCGGTGCCGCTCGGGTTTATCGTCGTATAGGGCAATATGCCGTTTGGAATGATGTCTGCGCGATCGGTTGTACTATAGGTGACGAGCAAGGTCGAGTTGAGGGGAGGGCCTGGCAATCCTTGCGGTCCTTGCGATCCGGTGGGTCCGGTTGCACCGGTAAACCCGCGCGCTCCTCTTCGCCCCGCTGGTCCGCGGGGTCCCTGTGAGCCATTCGAGCCCTCAGGACCCCTTGCGCCTTGGGGTCCTCTCGGCCCCTGTGGCCCAACCTTGCATTTGACATGTCTTGCTTTCCATTTTCGTTTATATCGTCGCTTGAATATGCCATCGCATTGTACGACAACCATGATCTTGCGTCCTCCGCCCAGATTTTTCATCCTAGGTGTAACTCCTCTCTGTGAGTATGCACTATCATATGTATAGCGCATACAGCTTGTATAGACAGGTGCGGCTGGACAGAAGGAGAGAGAGACAGCCAACGGTGCAGAGCAGATAATCAGATGAGAACAGAGAAATAGAAAACAGTATTGAAGTAACAAAAAGAGGAAGAAACAGAAATGAAGAAACAGAAATGAAGAAAGAGAATCGAAGACACAGAAATGAAAAAGTAAATCGAAGACACAGAAACATAGTAAGAGATGGCAGAAACAAAAACATAGACTAATAAAATGAAAGAGAAAATCAGAAGAGCTGCAACAAGAAGTGAAGCAAAGAAAGAGAAAATCAGAAGAGCTAAAAAAAGAGAAACAAAGCAGAGAAATGAAATCGAAAATGGAGAAAACATAAATAGAATGAGACATACATGGAGATGGATAGATAGATAAATAGATGTAATACAAGCGTAGCAAATGGGAATGCTGTCTCTCAATTAAATAAGCCTGAGCCGTGATGACAAGGGATTCCTTCTCACAGGCTCAGGCTTATTAAGGTGGCTGGATTGGAAGCAATACGATTAAATCGCCCAGTTTCCGTCCCGGAACAGTGGTTCTTTCGTGCCGTCTTCCAGTTCTCCGTCAATATTCATATTTGCAGATCCGATCATAAAGTCTACATGGACGATGCTGTTGTTCAGACCGCTCTGCTTGACTTCCTCCGCAGACATGTCCTTGCCGCCTTCCAGACAGAATGGGTATGCTTTGCCCAATGCGATATGGCTAGAGGCATTTTCGTCGAACAAGGTATTGTAAAAGATCAGATTTGTATCTGAAATCGGAGAGCGATGAGGGACGAGCGCAACCTCTCCCAGGTAGGGAGCGCCTTCATCCATTTCAAGCAGTCGCTTGAGCACATCCAGACCTTCCGCCGCTTCCATATCCACGACTTTTCCGTCTTGAAAGGTGAAGGAGAAATCCTTGATCAAGGTACCACCGTAGCTGAGTGGCTTTGTACTGCGGACGGTGCCGTTGACGCCTTCTTTGAGCGGGGCTGTAAATACCTCTTCGGTTGGCATATTGGCCATAAATAGATTTCCAGCCGCATTCGTGCTGCCGGCGCTAACCCATGTGTGATTAGACGGGAGCTCAATCGTCAAGTCCGTGCCGGTGCCCTGATAATGCAGTTTCTTGAATTTCTTCTTGTTCAGATAATCTGCTTTCTCATCGAGGCTTTGAGTATGCGTTTTCCAGGCTTCCACCGGGCTGTCCATATATACGCGTGTCGCGGAGAAGATGGCATCCCACAGGGCATCTACCTGTTCGGATTCCGGTTTGTCCGGGAATACCTTGGCTGCCCAGGCAGGAGAAGGCACCGCTACGATGGACCAGCTGACCTTGTCGGCCATCATGTAGCTGCGCCACGTTTCAAGTGCGCGTCCTGCCGCTTTGTTCGCATTGGAGATCCGTTCCGGGTCAATGCCTTTTAAGAGATCAGGGTTGGAGGCTGTGACAGAGAGAAAGGCTGCATTGTTCTCGGCCATTTCTTCCCATCCTCTCGCTCGCCACATGGGATATTCATGAAAGGCTTCATCTGGCGCCATCTCGTATTTGGTTCTGGTAATCTCATCATCCAACCATTCTACATGGACATGCTTTGCTCCTACGCTGTAGGCTTTTTTGGTCACCAGTCTGACAAAAGGAGCAGCGGAGAGGGGAGCAGATACGACCAGTGTTTGTCCTGGCTGGACATTGACACCGACCTCCACAGCCAATGCGGCGTATTTCTCCAAATGAGTATGAAAATCAGGCATATTAAATTCCTCCTTCAATAAACGTGAACCTGCTCACTACTGTCTATAACCAGTGAGTCATTGCCTAAATCGTATCACATCCAGAGAAAAAAATGGAATGGCGCAGTTCACAGCGTGCCCCAGGAAGGAGTGAACATTCAAGCTTTGGTCAGCTGGCGGCGATCTTCGATCTGGGGAGGTTCTTCCATCCAGCCATTCTGGATCATGATTTCTCCGCCTTCTTTGACAAAAGAGAGAATTTTGCTTGCCAAACGTGTCATGGTGACGGGGAGATCACTGCGCAAGCTGAATGCACTGCCCAGTGCGTTGCTGCCCAGACCAAATGTAGCCAGCAGGCTGGTCAGGTACATCATCATTTTGTCGGAGAACGGCGCAATTTTGGAATGGGTGGCTTTGCCCGCATGCGTAGCCGGCGGTTCAATATAATCCTGTCTCAGGAATTCACCGAGAGAGGTTTCCACATCCTTGGACAGCTTCATGCCCTTTATGAAATATTCACGTACTTTATTGTTGTTGGCGACCTGGGCAAAGCCAATCATCAGCTGCATCCCGATTAAGTTGGTCTCAATAGCATGATGAATCAGGGAGACTTCGATGGTGTTGAGCGATCTGGATTCGCCAAAGAGATGATAGCCGGACAAGTAATCCAGTTCATGGACAAAGTTGACTTCCTTCGGCATGGTGACCATCGGTGGTTTAACGAGCACCCCTTTTTCAAGCAAGAAGGTCGAGAGACGGTCAAATATGTGCTGGGATTGAATGGTGAGCTGTTGATACAGCTGACGGATGTCCTGGCGATATGACATCGTCACGTACATGGCAAACAAATTGATTTCAATTTTGCTCATCATATGCAAAAACATGGGATCATACAATTCATCCCACAGTCGCGGTGTACCTTCATTCACATCGTGCGGTTTGAAACCAACAGGAATGGCCGCCTTTTCCTTTTCCATGATCAGGGTGATGGTCTCGACCGCTTGCTGGGATTGTGCATAGAGATCTTCTAAAATGGAGTGGAACGTATCGTCCGTGACATGGGCCAGAAAATATTCAATGAAACGCAGGATCATCGTTTTTTCCTGATAGGTCATCCACAGGTTTCCAATTTCGGATGAGACGAGGGATGGTTCGTTGGGGTGAGCAGGCATGATTGCTTCCTCTCCTTTTTCAAACAAATATACTCTCACAAAGTATAACCAGGGATGATTGAGAATACTCATTCATCCTCATGACATAGAAGCAAGCAGGAGGAAGGGGAACTCGCATGCGATATGAAGAAAGGCAGCCTGTCGCTGACTTGCAGCCCTATATCCAGTGCTTATGGCATCTGGACCGTACGTATACAGCGGAGGCAGAAGGGGAGCGGTTATGGCCTGACGGGTGCTTCGAGCTCATTTTTCACTATGGGCATGCTTATGTGTATCAGGGACAACGGCTTCCGCGTGCCTTCGTAATAGGGTCTTTGACCCGCTGGCACGGCCTGCAGGCCACCGGCCGAGTACGGTTGTTCGGAGTGCGTATGAAGCCATGGGGACTGGCGTTGCTCTTTCAGATGCAGGTGCAGGATCTGAAGGACGTCTGTTTCCCGATGGACGAGCAGGAAGAGTTGAACCGAAATATGCAAGTGAAGGAATGCGAAGCGAAGCTGGCCGAGGCAGAAGTGGAAGAGGCATTTGCATGTCTGCAAACTCGTCTGCTCCAGGTGTTGGCGGATAGGCCGCCTCTACAGTCATCGGAAGCAGGGATGCTGGCCAGCTTGTCTGCCATGTATGAGGATCCACTAGTGAAGGATGGACAGGCGATGGGTCGAAGCAGTGGCTATTCCGTTCGTCACTTTGAACGAAAGTGCGCGCAATGGACGGCGCTGACGCCCAAGAAATTAAGGATGGTGGCACGTTTCAATCAGGTGCGAATGCGAATTTTCCGAGAACCCTCTATCGACTTGCATGATTGCATGCATGAGTTTGGATACTATGATTATGCGCATTTCTCCAAGGACTTCAAGGAATGTCTCGGTTTGACGCCGCTCGCGTACAAGGAATGGCTGACCGGGATGATCTCTTCCTTTCGCAAAAAGGACAACCATGTCGCTTTTTTACAAGATGATTCGTCACCGATCTGATATGCTCACAGTCGATAGTGAAATCGAAGTGAAAGGTGAGAGGATGAATGATTAACCGAATCGCAACGGTAGCTGTATACGTGAAGGATCAACAGAAAGCGAAGGCATTCTGGACAGAGAAGGCTGGATTCGAAGTGAAGGCGGAGCATCCGATGGGGCCAGGGATGTACTGGCTGGAAGTGGCGCCGCCCCAAGCGGAGACCTGTCTGGTGATTTATCCGGAAGGTATGATGGAGGACGTGGAATCGAAAAATGCCTCACTCGTTTTTGATTGTGAGAATATTCAGGTAACGTATACAACAATGAAACAAAATGGCGTGGTATTTAAAGGGGAGCCAAAAGCAATGCAGTGGGGAACTTTTGTACAGTTCCAGGATGAAGACGGGCACGAATTTGTATTGAGACAACCCTCCTGATTACGAGGAGGGCGGATGAGGATCGGGCTTGGCTGGATCATAGCTCAAGCTTTTGAACAGGGTCTGTCGTTCGTTCTCCGTCAGATCCCGCCACTGGCCCACTTGCAGTCCCTGCAGGCTGATGTTCATAATGCGGATGCGCTGAAGACGACGAACGTTGTAGCCGAGGGCACTGCACATTCGGCGGATTTGACGGTTTAATCCCTGTGTCAAAATAATCTTGAAGACTCTCTCCGAAACTTGGGTCACTTTGCATGGCAGAGTTTTCGTGCCGAGAATGCGAACACCGCTGGAGAGGGATTGGATAAAGGAAGAGACGATGGGCTTGTTCACGGTCACGATGTATTCTTTTTCATGTGCATTTTCAGCGCGAAGAATACGGTTCACGATGTCTCCATCGTTGGTCAGCAGAATGAGTCCATCCGAATCCTTGTCCAGTCGACCAATCGGGAAGATCCGCTGAGGATGATTGACAAAATCCACGATGTTGTCCTTCACATGACGCTCTGTGGTGGATGTGATGCCCACAGGCTTGTTAAGGGCGATGTAGACCTGTTTGGGACGGGATTTGACAGGTTTGCCGTCCACCCGCACGTCGTCTCCGTCTTCGACCTGGCTGCCAAGCTCAGCCAACACCCCGTTTATAGTTACGCGCTTGTCCTGTACCCACTGATCGACCTTCCGCCGGGACGCAATCCCGGTTTCACTAATGTATTTGTTAATTCGCAAATGCCTTACCACCTTTCGAACTTGGGCCCGCTCTTATTCTAACATGATTGCCCAGATTCGTTTAGTCCATGATATTGGCCAGACCGTCTGAATAGATTTTCTGCTGCTGTATTTTGAATTCACGGTTCAGATATACTATAGTTAGATTGAACGAAGAAATGATGAGGAGTGGGTTGAAAATGAAGCAGCAAGCGACACCGTATTTGACGTTCAAAGGAAATGCCAGAGAAGCCTTGATGTTTTACAAGGAAATTTTCAATGGAGAAATCGAAGGCATCCAGACGTTTGGAGAAGCCGATTTTCCAACGCCTCCCCAAGCGGATGAGCTCATTATGCATGCCAGAATGAGAAGTGGAGAGCTGCTGCTGATGATGTCCGATGCATTTCTCGGTCAGAACGTAGAGATTGGCAACCATATTTCACTTGCGCTGGAACTGCACAATGATGAAGAGATTGAGGACATGTATGAAAAGCTGAAGGCGGAAGGCTCCGTATTGATGGAGCTCCAAGATACGTTCTGGGGAGCCAAATTCGCCAAGGTGAAAGATAAATTCGGGATCATTTGGGATCTGAACTATACCAAGAAGGAATCGAAAGTGAACTGATGGCCTGATTTGGACGGAGAATCCGTAACAGGAATAGACATGAATAAAGTTCATAGTCAAATATGAAAGACGAAAGATGAAAGACGAAAGATGAATGTTCAAGTAAAATGCCTTTGATGGAAACGGGGACATGCTAACACATGTTAAGACATGCTAACACATGTTAAGACATGCTAACACATGTTGAGACATGTTAAGACATGTTACATTCCGGCTTGCCCGTCAAAGGCATTTTTGACGTGTCTCCTCATTGTTCGAAGCATTAGGCAGTCCATTGTTGACTCGGCGGTGTTGTCCCTGTTGATTATAGAATACACAGTCAGGGTATGTATGATCATGCTGCTTGTACAATTCGGAAGCGGATCAGTCATGACGGCTGGCAAACAGGTTGTCACGTGGAGACAGGCGGCCACAAAACCATACAATGGAGGAGCGAGTATGAAAGAGGTCAAGAAATGGGTGGAGGTCTGTGCGAGAATCGGGTATGGAGCCAAGGGCATCGTATACGCCATGATTGGAATCATTGCCATAATGGCTGCGGTGGGCTATGGCACAGATATGAAGGATACGAAAGGGGCGCTTGCAGCGATTGCAGCCCAGCCCTTTGGGAGTATATTACTGACAGCCATTGCGATTGGGCTTGTTGGCATGACAGTATGGAGAGTGGTGCAAGCGATCTGGGACCCTGACCGTGTGAACAGTGACGGGAAGAGATGGTTGCAGCGACTGGGCTTTTTGATTAGCGGGATCATCTATCTCGGGCTCTCCTTCCAGGCATTGCGGATGGTTGTACAGGCTTCCCAGCGGGGAGAGAGCAATGAGCAGGGTACGACAGCCAAGCTGCTGGAACAACCATTTGGGGCGGTTCTGGTCGGTCTTGTGGGTGTAATCTTGATCGGATTCGGGATTGCTCAATTCGTGAAATCCTTCCGACATTCCCTAACCGATGAGATCAAGGCCAGCGTGCATCCGCAAAAAGTGAAGATGATCACCGGGATGGCAAAGCTGGGCGTAGCGGCTCGGGGACTGGTTTTTGGACTTATGGGATACTTTTTGCTCCGTACTGCTATCCGTTCGAATCCGAATGAAACGAAAGGAATAGATGAGGTGCTAGCCAAACTGGCCCAGCAGCCTTTTGGAACCTGGCTGCTGATCTTCACCGCTGCAGGCTTGGTTGCTTATGGCTTGTACATGCTGGCGCTTGGGATATACCGCAAGCCTGTTGGATCAGCGTGGAAGTCATAGAAGACGTCTTTTTAATATCCATGATTCAAGAATCCTGGTTCGAATATCATACCTATTAAAGCCTGGAGTTGTTAGATATATATCTGAATGGCCTGCCGTCTTTGAACTGCTCCCCGTCAAGTAGACAGATAAAATAATAAAACTGTATTCATTGGGCTCCGTCAATCACGGAGTCCATTTTATGCTGCATTTGCGAGCATTTGGCGGTACGTCATCGGAGACATTTT
>NZ_JBHUMM010000017.1:0-55903 GCF_042685085.1 Marinicrinis sediminis | reverse complement strand
TAGGTTTGGTGACAATGGCGGAGGGGTACCACGCGTACCCATACCGAACACGACCGTTAAGCCCTCCAGCGCCGATGGTACTTGGACCGAAGGGTCCTGGGAGAGTAGGACGTTGCCAAGCCGAAGCAGAAAGAGACCGTTCATCATGAACGGTCTCTTTTTATACACATCAACCTTTCTCTCCAGCGGAGGTCCTGCCCCCCTCAATCTTCCCCCATCCAGCGGAGACCCTATCCCAAAGCCCGACATTTGTACGAAGTACAAGAAGAGGGTGTGGGGTAGGGTCGGAGTACCTACCCTTCTATGGCAGCTGCAGGGCCAAAAAATTCATAGTGTATCTGCGAAGCAGGGATTTCCCATTGCTTTAAAATGGCATAGATATGCCGCATGAACGGAACGGGTCCGCAAAAATAAAACTCAGCATCGGTATCGTCAATGACCTTTCTTAGCCAAGCTGCATCTATTAAGCCAGCAGCATCATAATTTTGCTGCTCTTGATCGGCCAATGTAGGTTGATCATAAATCGTGTAGGTACGAAGCTGCCCATGTTGGTTGCTTAATTGTTTCACCTGTTCTTTCATCGCATGAAGCTCACTATTTTGAGCAGCTTGGATAAAAGTAACCTGGCGAGTTGGCTGTGCTTCAACAACTGTATTGAGCATACTAACTAGTGGGGTTAATCCTACACCGCCTGCTACAAATACGATAGGCTTTTCAGATTGCAAATTAAGTACGAAATCTCCAGCTGGAGCCGTTAATTCAATGAGATCTCCCTCTTGCAAGTATGCATGGATCGCATTGGATACGATGCCTTGCGGTGTTTCATTGTTGGAAGTTTCTTTTTTGACAGATATGCGATAGTAGGGTTTGGAAGGCGAATCGGACAGACTGTATTGACGTAAATGAGTATGGCTCTCTCCAGGTATCGGGAATTTGACGGTTACATACTGACCAGGCTGGAAGCTTGCGAGCTCTTTTTTGTCTTCTGGTACTAAATAGTAAGAGGAAATAACGGCGCTTTCCTGGACGATCCGATCCACTATAAACCGACGGAATTCCTTCCAACCTCCAGGACTCTGTTCAGCTTCTGCATACATCTCTTGTTCGACCTGAATAAACACCTGGGCAATTTCCTGATAGGCTTCAGCCCATGCATTCAAAATCTCTTCTGTAGCTGCATCACCAAGGACATCTTTGATAGCAAGGAGCAGATACTTTCCGACAATGGGATAGTGTTCAGCTTTTACACCCAGACTGCGATGTTTATGAGCAATCTGCTTGACCACTGGCAGTATCTTTTCCAGTTGATCGATATGTTGGGCTGCCGCATAGATAGAGCCAGCTAACGCTTTTTGTTGTCTGCCCTGTTTTTGATTGGCATGATTAAAGATATTCAATAACTCAGGATGATCTTCAAACATCATTTCATAAAAACGGGTAGTAATGTTCTCACCGTGTTGCTCCAGTACTGGAACTGTAGATTTAATGATTTCGATGGTTTCGGTACGCAAATCAAACACTCCTTTCATTTAAAGATGTATTTAAAATACATCTTATATACAAAACATTGTAGCGCACATCCATGATTAAAGGTATATTTAAAATACATCTTTTATGACCATTCTATGACAATAGGTGAAGAGCTTCATGGTTGTCGTGATGGATTATCTTGGCTGATCCATGAATTTCGAAGTCTTCATGCTATAATGGACTTTAATTACTCATAATCAGGAGTCATCTGTCTACAATGACTTTGACTGGCATAAGAAGGGAAACAGCGCGATGAGATTAACGCAATATACCGATTACGCTTTAAGGCTTCTTATCTATTTGGGAAGTGTTTCTACAGGCAGACTGGCCAGTATTGGTGAAATCGCACAAGTCTACAACCTTTCCTCCAACCACTTGAGCAAAATTGTTCATCAATTGGCCCAAGAAGGATTTATTGAAACGATTCGAGGACGAAACGGGGGAATTCGATTAGCTGGATTACCTGAGAATATAAATATTGGGCAAGTTGTTCGTTTTACAGAGGATGGGTTGCAGATCGTGGATTGCTTTCGGAATGGAGACTGTGTGATTAATCCGGTTTGTACATTAAAGTCGGTGCTTTATGAAGCAGGACAGGCCTTTTATCAAGTGCTGGACCAATATACCCTGCAGGATTTGGTGAGCAATCAGGGAGCATTGCGGAGCTATCTCCAGTTGGAATAGGGATGATACGGGTTAGCTTGAAAACGGAGGGGAATAAAATGATTAGACGTCAAATTATGCAATCAAGAGGACTGTATAAAGGGTTGGTTTGTAGGATGCTTGAGAGAATAGATGGTAAAAAGTTAATATCAAAAAATGAAGAATCATTAATACTTGGGTTTGAAAAAACTAAATATGGTTATGAAAAGAAAATAAATGGTATAGAGATTACATACGCCTGGGTTTATGAAGAGTGGGCTTATTATAAAGGACGAAAATGTCAGTTTGCTATACGTGGCGATATGTGCAGTTTACGAGGCTTTGATAGTAGTGAACGTGAATTCTTCAAACAAGAAGGGTTTAGGGAAGTGGATCGGAGCGTTTATCAAAATGAAGTAAAATTAAGTGAAGTGGATAGATTCGTATGGGAGATAAGGCACAAAATAGGATTTGAAATGCCCCCAGGTCCTCGAGAAGGCATATTAGATATTTATGAAGAAGAACTATAAGACTGATTTCCGGGAGGACGAGTTTGGACACAACAACAGCTTTGCACTGCAGGTATTGGGGTGTAGATGGTTCTGGCTTTAAGTTAATTGCTATCTTTAACAACAGGCTCAACAAATTCGTACGTGTTGATAATGGGGAGGGATAATATGATTAGACGTCAATATATGCAATCAAGAGGACTGTATAAAGGATTGGTTTGTAGGATGCTCATAAGTAAAGATAGTATAGAGTTAATATCGAAAAATGAAGAATCATTAGTACTTGGGTTTGAAAAAACCCACTATGGTTATGCAAAGACCATTCCCCCTAAGGACGTTACATATGTTTGGGATTATGAAGAGTGGGCTTATTATAAAGGACGAAAATGTCAGTTTGCTATACGTGGCGATATGTGCAGTTTACGAGGTTTCGATAGTAGTGAACGTGAATTCTTCAAACAAGAAGGGTTTAGGGAAGTGGATCGGAGCGTTTATCAAAATGAAGTAAAATTAAGTGAAGTGGATAGATTCGTATGGGAGATTTCATCATATCCTGGTTTTGAAATGCCCCCAGGTCCTCGAGAAGGCTTATTAGATATTTATGAAGAAGAACGATAAGACCGATCTTCGGGAGGAAGAGTTTGGACACAACAACAGCTCTGTACTGCAGGTATTGGGGTGTAGATGGTTGTGGATTTAAGTTAATTGCTATCTTTAACGACGACCTCAAAAAATTCGTGCGCATTGATAATGGGGAGGGATAATATGATTAGACACCGAAATATGGAATCAAGAGGATTATATAAAGGATTGGTTTCTAGGATGGTTGAGGAAGTAGGTGGTATAAAGTTAATATCGAAAAATGAAGAATCATTAGTACTTGGGTTTGAAAAAACCCACTATGGTTATGCAAAGACCGTTCACCCTAAGGAAATTACATACGCTTGGGTTTATGAAGAATTTGCTTATTACAAAGGAAAGCAATGTATCTTTTATATAGAGAAAAATCGATGCATTCTAACTAGTTTCGATATTAGTGAACGTGAACTCCTTATTAAAGAAGGGTTTAAGGAAATGGATCGGAGCGTTTTTGAAATTGAAGTAAAATTAAGTGAAGTGGATAGATTCGCATGGGAGATAAGGCACAAAATAGGATTTGAAATGCCCCCAGGTCCTCGAGAAGGCATATTAGACATTTATGAAGAAGAACTATAAGATCTATCCTCCGGGAGGACGAGTCTGGATACAACAACAGCTTTGCACTGAAATCTGTAACGACGAGCTCAAAAAATTCGTACGCACTATTAATCGGGAAGGGATATCGCTGCATCAGCATACATACACGTTCACGTCCTCTTTACCGCACTGTCACATAGTTGGCTCCACTGTGAGCGTCCCAATACACACGGGTATCGTCTTCATATCGGATCGCATAATCCAGGCGGGATACCGTTTCCGGCAACGAAAGGTTCACATGAAACACTTTAAAAGCTGGTGGAGAGCAAGACGAATCTGTGGAAACATGGTGTGTGGCTTCCGTTTCCGCATAACTGTCCCAACCATCTGTCGTATATCGCATGAACACGCTACCTTTCTCGCTGGCTGACCCTGCATCGACCAGTATACTTGCCCGAAAGCCATCTGCATCCAGTATCGGCTGCGGGACAACCCCGGGAACATGATACAGCCATTCATTAACCTTCACAGGAGGGCTACCGAGGATGACCGATGTGGACGGGTGTCCAGCATGTACATCATAATGACGACCCTGCCGATTGTCTGTATAGATTTCTCCGTCGACCTCATACACGACATCGAACTGAACGTCCTCCGCGGTATCCACGGAAAACGACCATACCTCACGACCCTGACGGGTCGCACGCACATAATGTGCATCTGCCGCATATTGTCCAAATTTTGTATACCAAACCACCTGAACTCGCTTCTCATACGCGATCGCGTCTACCTCAATCTCTCCCTGAAGCCTGTGGTACCGGCCTGTAGTCAAGTACGCATAAACGAGTTGCACCTTCTCTGTCATGCTTCTCATCCTTCCATATGATTCAATTTAATTCCTAATCTTTCATTATAGCCAGAACCGGCGTCATTCTATGCCACTATGTGTTCGCGCTCTAATAGCAGCTGAATCCCCGTTGATGGTAGAACCCTGACCCGTGACTATACAACCGTATTCCGTTGACTGTACAACCCTATAATGTATGCGCCTTAACCTGGTTTATGAAGCTGGTATAGGATCGCAGACACTTTTCTTGATCCCTTTCTATTACCCTTTCTATTACCTGCTCTATTTCCACTTCTATTTCCCGTTCTATATCGTTTCGACAGAATATAGGGAGGCTTCGACAGGTAATTGGACAGGTAAAATGAAGAAATTAGAGAAGTAGAGGATCAGAAATGCGAGGAATGCTCATGACCTTCCACATAAAAGCGAACTTTTAGTGATCACATAGAATTCAATGTTCGTATTCTCGCTTGACATCGTGATGTGAGCCCTGATAAACTAGAGTGGCATGACACAAACGTGAATATATTCAGTCAAATATGATCGAATCTCGTATATATTCGGGAATAAGGCCCGAACGTTTCTACCCAAAGACCGTGAATTTTTGGACTACGAGAAAATGAAGATGGAAGCCATCGTGACAGAGTGACGCGGTCAGCGATGATTTTCGCTTTGTTTTCTACTGCTGCTGATGCGGCAAGGCAAGTGGCCAGAACGAATACGGACTTGGTGAAGGGTAGGTTGGTAACAACCTGCTTTTTTTGTTTAAGAAAGGGTAGACACCAGGTTTAAGAACATACACCACATCAACTATGGAGGGATCAGATATGTCCACGGAAATCAAGGTAGGGGTCATCATGGGAAGCACCTCGGACTGGGAAACGATGAAGCATGCCTGTGACATGCTGGAAGAGCTGAAGATTCCATATGAGAAAAAGGTCGTGTCTGCTCACCGCACCCCTGATTTGATGTTCGAATATGCAGGGACAGCGGTTGAACGCGGTCTGAAAGTTATTATCGCCGGAGCAGGCGGAGCGGCGCACTTGCCAGGAATGGTGGCAGCTAAAACCGTGCTTCCTGTCATCGGCGTGCCTGTCAAATCATCCAATCTGAACGGTCTGGACTCCTTGCTCTCCATCGTACAAATGCCGGGAGGCGTACCTGTTGCCACCGTCGCGATCGGGACCGCAGGTGCGAAGAACGCCGGATTGCTGGCGGCTCAAATTGTAGGCACGTCAGAGCCGGAAGTGCTCGAGCGATTGCTGGAACGAAGAGAAGCGACAAGACAACAAGTTCTGGAAAGCAGTGATCAGTTGATATGAACAAACAGGATCGTGTGATGCCCGGTTCAACCATTGGCATTTTAGGTGGAGGTCAGCTGGGTCGGATGATGGCACTGGCGGGTCGGAATATGGGTTATCGGTTTGCCGTGATGGACCCCGTGTCGGATTGTCCGTGTGGACAAGTCGCGGACATTGAGATTCATGCCGCATATGATGATGTATCGGCAGCGGCCCGCCTGGCCGAGCAGTCCGATGTCATTACTTATGAATTTGAAAATGTGGATGCCGGTGTGGCAGAGGTGCTGGAACAGACCTCTGCCGTCCCTCAGGGAAGCCGTTTGCTATATACGACGCAGCATCGACTTAGAGAGAAGCAGGCGATTGAAGGGGCCGGTGTGCAAGTGGCGCCGTATGCCGAGATTTTCAGCTATCCGCAATTAAAGGAAAAGGTGCTTGCGTTCGGTTTGCCTTGCGTCCTGAAAACCGCCACCGGGGGCTACGACGGCAAGGGACAGTGGGTTATTCGCTCCATGGAGGAAGTGGAGCAGGCATATGACACCTTGCAGGCAACGGGAGCCCAACTGGTACTGGAGAAATTCATTCGTTTTGAAAAAGAACTGTCGGTCATTGCTGCTCGCAATCCTGCAGGAGAAATTGCGGTGTATCCCGTCGCGGAAAATGTGCATGTACATAACATCCTGCACCTTTCCATCGTTCCTGCGCGCGTGGACGCTTCGGTCGCCAAGCGGGCAGAAGAGATGGCAAAGAAAATCGTGGGGAGCCTGGATGTGGTGGGACTGATTGCCGTAGAACTGTTCTATACGTCAGAGGGAGAGTTGTATGTCAATGAGCTGGCGCCAAGGCCGCATAATTCGGGACATTACACGATGGAAGCCTGTGCTACCTCCCAATTTGAGCAGCACATACGGGCCGTCTGCAATCTTCGTTTGGGACGAACCACCCTGCTTACACCGGTCGTCATGGTGAACATACTGGGCGAGCATGTGACAGGCATCGAGAAATGGGTGGAGAATGGCGAACCACTTCCGGAAGGCATGGAAGCCAAGCTTCATCTATATGGCAAAAAAGAACGTGCAGCCAAGCGGAAAATGGGTCACTTGAATGTATTGTGTTCACAGATCGATGATGCCCTGGCCTGGATCGAGTCTCATGAGATCTGGTCCGAACAAACCGGTATCGCAGGCTCAAGCCGGGCCTGATGGCTGGATAAACGAGGCATCCATCCTGTCTGTGACGTGCAAGTGAGCAGATTCTGTATTACGATAGAACAAGAAGCAACGGGGAAGCTGCCCCGAATCAGATTCGTCGGAGGGAAATGAAATCATGATTGAACGCTATAGCAGACCAGAAATGACTGCGATTTGGACAGAGGAAAATAAATTCAAAGCCTGGCTGGAGGTCGAAATCTGTTCCTGTGAAGCCTGGGCAGAGCTCGGTGTCATTCCGAAAGAAGATGTTGTGAAAATCCGGGAGCATGCTGACTTTGATATCGATCGCATCTTGGAAATCGAGCAGCAGACTCGCCATGATGTCATTGCTTTTACCCGTACCGTTTCCGAAAGCCTGCAGGAAGAGAAGAAATGGGTGCACTATGGCCTGACCTCTACCGATGTGGTGGATACGGCACTCGGCTACCTGCTCAAGCAGGCCAATGAAATCATTGAACAGGATCTGATCCGGTTTATCGCGATCCTGAAAGACAAGGCGATCGAACACAAGGATACCGTCATGATGGGCCGTACGCACGGGGTGCATGCCGAGCCGACGACCTTCGGACTGAAAATGGCCTTGTGGTATGAGGAAATGAAACGCAATCTGGAGCGATTCCGCGCAGCCGCCCAAGGCGTACAATTCGGCAAGATTTCCGGCGCGGTCGGAACCTATGCCAACATCGACCCGTTTGTGGAAGAATTCGTTTGCCGCAAGCTGGGCATTGAACCAGCTCCGATTTCCACGCAAACCTTGCAGCGTGATCGTCATGCGCACTACATGGGTACACTGGCGCTGATTGCCACTTCCATGGACAAGTTTGCAACAGAAATTCGTGCCCTGCAAAAAAGCGAATTCCGTGAAGTGGAAGAAGCTTTCGCCAAAGGACAAAAAGGTTCATCGGCTATGCCGCATAAACGCAATCCGATCGGATGCGAAAATATCTCCGGTCTTTCCCGGGTCATTCGTGGACACATGGTATCTGCATACGAAAATGTGCCACTGTGGCATGAGCGCGACATCTCGCATTCCTCTGTAGAACGTGTCATTTTGCCGGATGCGACGATTCTTCTGAACTACATGCTGAACCGTCTGGGCAACATCATTAAGAACCTGACCGTCTTCCCGGACAACATGAAGCGGAACATGGAGCGAACCTACGGCGTACCATTCTCCGGCCGCGTCATGACCAAGCTCATCGACAAGGGCATGAGCCGCGAACAGGCGTATGATACCGTCCAGCCTCGCGCTATGCAGGCGTGGGAAACGCAGCAGCATTTCAAGGATATCGTGCGCAACACTTCGGAAATTACCGAGAAGCTCAGTGAGAGCGAGATCGAAGACTGCTTTAACCCGAGCTGGCATTTGAAAAATGTCGATACCATCTTCAAACGTCTCGAACTCATCTAATCTAATCTGATTTTAATCTAGATCGATTGGATAGGAATGGATTGGACGCAGGAACCGCGGGTGAAGCAATCGCGGATGAACCAACACCGAACGTGAGAGATGGTGAAACTTTCAGACACTGCCCGAGGGAGAGGCAGAACTGATATGAAGGAGAGTCAAACATGACCGCCTTATCTACAGCTGAACCATATGTACAAGCCCCTTTGCTTTATAAAGGAAAGGTCAGAGAGCTTTACGATCTGGGCGCGCACTATCTCATCGTCGTCACCGATCGCATCTCTGCCTTCGACTATGTATTGGAGCCAGCCGTTCCTGAGAAGGGGAATGTGCTGAACCAGGTAAGCCGATTCTGGTTCGAGCTTACCGCCAACCTGATGGACAACCATGTCGTGCATACCGACGTGCACCAGCTGGGTGATTGGATCACCGAGCCTGAACTGCTCAAGGATCGCATCATGGTGACACACAAAGCGCAGCGAATTGATATCGAATGTGTCGTTCGCGGCTACATCACAGGCGGCGGATGGCGGCAGTATCAGAAGACGGGTCAAGTAAATGGACATACACTGCCCGAAGGGCTTCGTAAAAATGAGAAGCTTCCCGAGCCGATTTTTACCCCGGCTGCCAAAAATGATGTCGGACACGATGAAGACATCAGCATTGCAGAAATGGAAGCGAGAATCGGCAAAGAGCTTACCGCCGAGTTGCAGGAGAAAAGCCTGAAGCTATATGCCTTTGCCCGTGATTATTGTGAGCAGCGTGGCATCATCCTTGCGGATTGCAAGTTTGAATTTGGCTTGCTGGACGGCCGCGTCATTCTCATCGATGAAATCTTCACCCCGGATGCCTCGCGCTTCTGGTCAGAAGAGAAGTATGGACTGGACATCGAGATTGATAGCATGGACAAAGAGCCGGTTCGGTCTTACCTCGCTGCAAGCGACTGGGATCAGGCTGGGCCTCCCCCGGCATTGCCGGCACAGGTCGTGGAAGAAACGACCGCACGCTACCTTGATATCATGAAGCGACTGACGAACGAGTAACACTTCAATATCCATTTTACCTAATGCCAAGGAGGTCATCTTTTCGATGATTAAAGCAACCGTTTATGTAACGATCAAGCAAAGTGTCCTGGACCCGCAGGGAAATGCTGTACAAGGTGCACTGCATTCCATGGGATTTCAGGAAGTAGACAAGGTGCGTGTAGGGAAATATATGGAGCTGACCTTGCAGACGACAGACCGCAAGGAAGCAGAAAATCGTGTGAAGGAAATGTGTGAGAAGCTGTTGGCCAATACCGTCATCGAAGACTACCGCTTCGAACTGGAGGGGCTATAATGAAATTCGCTGTACTCGTATTCCCGGGATCGAACTGTGACGTGGACTGCTACAAGGCAGTCGAACAGACGACTGGACAGCCTGTCGAGTATGTCTGGCATACCGAGACAGACCTGAGCAGCTATGATGTGATCATTGTGCCCGGTGGATTCTCCTACGGCGATTACTTGCGCTCCGGAGCCATCGCACGATTTGCACCTGTATTGACCGCTTTGACCGAAGCAGCCGCAGCAGGCAAATACATTTTGGGTATTTGTAATGGTTTTCAAATCTTGCTGGAGTCGGGCTTGCTGCCAGGCGCCATGCTTCGCAACCAAAGCTTGAAATTCCGTTGCCACAGCTCCCGGTTGATCGTGGAGAACAACGGAACGGCCTTTACCAAAGACTATGCTCCACAAGAAATCGTAGATATTCCGATCGCCCATGGCGAAGGCAATTATTACTGCGATGCAGATACATTGGAAGAACTGAAGGCGAACAACCAGATCGTATTCCGTTATGAACAGAATCCGAACGGCTCGGTGCAGGATATCGCAGGCATCAGCAACAAGGAAGGTAATATTGTGGGCATGATGCCGCATCCGGAGAGAGCCGTGCATAAATTACTGGGTTCGGAGGACGGCAAACGGATGTTTACATCAATCTTGAACACATGGAGGGAAAAAAATGGCGCAGCAGTTAACGGCTAAGGAACCAACCGCACAGCAAATTGCCGAGCAGCAGATCTACAAGCAAATGGGCGTCTCTGACAGTGAATACGAGCTGGTGTGCAATTTTCTGGGACGCAAGCCGAATTATACGGAGATCGGCGTATTCAGTGTCATGTGGTCCGAGCACTGCGCGTACAAAAACTCCAAGCCCATCCTGAAGCGATTCCCGATTACAGGACCAAAGGTACTCATGGGCCCTGGTGAGGGAGCCGGTATCGTCGATATTGGCGATAATCAGGCCGTCGTGTTCAAAATCGAGAGCCACAACCATCCATCTGCGATTGAACCTTATCAGGGCGCGGCAACCGGAGTCGGCGGCATTATCCGCGATATCTTCTCAATGGGTGCGAGACCCGTTGCGCTGCTGAACTCCCTGCGTTTTGGCAAGCTGGAAAATGAGCGGGTGAAATATTTGTTCGAGCATGTCGTATCCGGTATTGCAGGCTATGGCAACTGTATCGGCATTCCGACCGTAGGCGGAGAAGTGATGTTCGATGAAAGCTACGAGGGGAATCCGCTCGTCAATGCCATGTGTGTGGGGATTATCGACCATGACAAGATCCAGCGGGGTGTAGCAGAAGGGGTAGGCAATCCTGTATTCTATGTGGGCCCTGCGACGGGCAGAGACGGCATTCATGGCGCCACCTTCGCCTCCGAAGAATTGACAGAAGAATCCGAAGCGAAGCGCCCGGCCGTGCAAGTGGGCGATCCGTTCATGGAAAAGCTCGTCATGGAGGCGTGCATTGAACTGATCAACTCCGGGATCGTGCTCGGTATTCAGGATATGGGTGCGGCAGGACTGACTTGCTCCAGCGCTGAAATGGCCTCCAAGGCAGGCAATGGCATGGAGCTGTATCTCGATGAAGTGCCGCAGCGTGAAGAGGGCATGACACCGTATGAAATGATGCTCTCTGAATCCCAGGAACGGATGCTGTTCGTCGTCGAGCCGGATAAGGAAGAACAAGCGAAGGCGATTTTCGAGCGCTGGGGCCTGCACTGTGCCAAAGTCGGAAAAGTAACAGACGACGGCAGATTGAAACTGATTCACAAGGGTGAAGTGGTTGGTGATATGCCGGTTGGCGCTTTGGTTGATGAATGTCCGGTTTATAACAAACCTTCTGTGGTTCCGGCTTATTATCAGCGAAATGCAGAGATAGATACATCGGCTTATGCGGAAGTGAAAGACCTCAATGAGGCACTTGCAAAGGTCATGGCTTCTCCGACCGTAGCCAGCAAGGAGTGGGTCTATAACCAGTATGATTTCATGGTTCGCACCAGTACGGCTGTACAGCCAGGCTCCGATGCAGCGGTTGTAATGGTCGATGGTACGAGAAAAGCACTGGCGATGACCACAGACTGCAATGGACGTTATGTGTATCTGGACCCTGAAGTGGGCGGGATGATCGCAGTCAGCGAGGCAGCCCGCAACATCGTATGTTCTGGTGGACAACCGCTGGCGATTACAGACAACCTGAACTTCGGCAGCCCGGAGAAGCCGGAAATCTTCTGGCAACTCGAGAAAGCGGCTGACGGAATTTCAGAAGCGTGCAGACAGCTGGAGACGCCGGTTATTGGTGGAAATGTCAGCCTGTACAACGAAAATGCGAAGGGAGCCATCTACCCAACGCCGGTTATCGGCATGGTGGGTCTGGTCGAGGATGTGGATCATATTACGACGCAAGGCTTTGACGCAGAAGGCGATGTCATCTTCCTGCTCGGCGAAACCAAAGCGGAGCTTGGCGGAAGTGAGTTTCAGCTCGTTATGCATGGCGTGACGGAAGGCAGACCGCCTGCGATCGATCTGGACACCGAGAAGCGCTTGCAGCAGGCTGTATCGGCATCCATTCGTGAGGGACTCGTCTCCTCTGCTCATGATCTGTCTGAGGGTGGACTGGCCGTAGCACTGGCAGAGTCTTGCATCAGCGGTGGAAAAGGAGCAAACGTCGCGGTAGAGACGGCACTTCGCCCAGATATCGCTCTGTTTAGTGAAACCCAATCCCGTATTCTGCTCTCTGCCAAACCGGAGCATGCAGATCGTCTCAAGCAAAATCTGGCGTCTGCGGGCGTACCTGTCGCACAGCTTGGAACCGTTGAAGGAACAAACCTGCAAATTCAAGTCAATGGAAGCACCGTCGTCGAATCTTCAATTCAAGCACTTGAACGTGTATGGAAGGATGCGATTCCATGTCTCATGCAAAAGTAAACGAGACAGCTAGGCAAGCACCCGAGCAGCCGCCGTTATGGACGGGCCGCTTTTATAACGAAGGAGTAGACCACGATCACGATCTGTGGATGGATAAATTGAAAGAAGAATGTGGGGTTTTTGGGGTGTATGGTCACTCAGAAGCCTCGCATTTGGCTTATTATGGCTTGCATGCCCTGCAGCACCGTGGACAGGAAAGCTGCGGGATCTGCACGTCTGATGTGGGGAATTTCCATTATCATCGCGGCATGGGCCTGGTTAAAGAAGTCTTTGACAACGAATTTCTTCAGCGTTTGCAGGGGGAGAATGCCATCGGGCATGTGCGTTATTCTACCTCGGGGGAGAGCAAGCTGGCGAATGCACAGCCACTTGTTTTCAAGTACAAAGAGGGCGATCTTGCGATTGCCACGAACGGCAACCTCGTCAATGCGAAGGAACTTCGTCATAAACTGGAGCGTCAGGGATCGATTTTCCAGACCTCGAGTGATACAGAAGTGGTGGCGCATCTGATCGCCCGCTCGCAGCATGAGCGGATTGAAGATGCGGTGAAGGAAGCGCTGCAGGAAGTAAAGGGAGCCTATGCGTTCTTGTTTTTGACCAAAGACAAGCTCGTAGCGGCTGCCGATCCGCACGGTTTGCGTCCTTTTGTCATGGGTCGCCTCGGAGATGCCTACATCTTTGCTTCGGAAACGTGTGCATTTGATGCCGTAGGCGCTGTCTATGAGCGGGATATCCTGCCAGGCGAGATGATCGTACTGAGCCAGGACGGTTACCGCGAGGACCGGTTCGCCCAAGTAGAGCGACGGGCGACCTGCGCGATGGAATATATTTATTTCGCTCGCCCGGACAGTGACATCGATGCCATCAACATTCATTCTGCGCGCAAACGGATGGGCAGACAACTGGCGACGGAAGCCTTTGTGGATGCAGACGTTGTCACAGGTGTGCCGGATTCCAGTATTTCGGCAGCAATTGGTTTTGCGGAACAGACGGGCATTCCGTATGAGCTGGGACTGATCAAGAACCGCTACACAGGCAGAACCTTTATTCAGCCGAGCCAGGAGCTGCGGGAGCAGGGAGTCAAGATGAAGCTGAGCGCGGTACGCAAGGTTGTGGAAGGCAAGCGCGTGGTGATGATCGATGATTCCATCGTGCGCGGAACGACCAGCTTGCGTATCGTTAATTTGCTCCGTGAAGCAGGGGCGACAGAAGTACATGTGCGAATCAGTTCGCCGCCTTTTATGAACCCTTGTTATTATGGCATCGATACCCCGAACCGTGAGGAACTGATCGCGGCAATGAAGACGGTTGAGGAAATTCGTCAGAAGATCAATGCCGATTCCCTGCATTTCCTTTCCAAGGAAGGGCTGCTGCAATCGATTGGCCGTGAGCATGAACCGCACGAAACGAAGCACGGCATGTGTATGGCCTGCTTCGATCATGATTACCCGACCCAGCTGTATTTGGAGAAGGAGCAATCTCCGGTTAGCGGCTCCAGGTCGTAGCGCACAACCGATATGCAGGATGAAGCCTTGGTCGAACGAAATCGGAAATAGGATGGAACGAAAAGGAGAGGGAAAATATGTCCGAAGCTTATAAAAATGCGGGGGTAGATATTGCAGCTGGCAACGAAGCGGTCGAGCGCATGAAGAAGCATGTGAAGAAAACCTTTCGTCCGGAAGTCATGACAGACCTCGGCGGGTTTGGCGCCTTATTCGCCATGAACAAGGACAAGTACGAGGAACCTGTACTCGTGTCAGGAACCGATGGAGTAGGAACGAAGCTGATGCTGGCTTTTGCCATGGATCAGCACGATACCATTGGCATCGATGCGGTCGCCATGTGCGTCAACGATATCGTGGTACAGGGTGCAGAGCCCCTCTTTTTCCTGGATTATCTGGCCTGCGGGAAGGTTTCTCCGGAGAAGATCGAACAGATTGTGAAAGGCATTTCAGACGGTTGTGTGCAGGCTGGATGCTCGCTGATCGGTGGGGAAACAGCCGAAATGCCGGGCATGTACAGTGAAGGGGAATATGACATTGCTGGCTTCAGCGTAGGTGTCGTAGACCGCAAGAACATGATCGATGGCTCTGCCATTCAGTTTGGCGATGTCGTGCTCGGACTGTCATCCAGCGGCCTGCACAGCAACGGGTTCTCGCTCGTACGCAAAATATTGCTGGAACAAAAAGGCTATGCGTTGGACACATATATGGACGAGCTTGGCACCACGCTTGGAGAAGCGTTGCTGACGCCGACCAAGATTTATGTGAAGCCGATTCTGGAAATGCTGAATCAGGGTGTAGATATCAAAGGCATGTCCCATATTACAGGGGGCGGCTTTATCGAGAATATCCCGCGTGTCATTCCGGCAGACGTCAATGTGGACATCCAGATGGATTCCTGGCCGATTCCGCCAGTCTTCAAGCTGCTGCAGCGTGACGGAGCTTTCAGCGACCGCGATGCGTTTACCACTTTCAACATGGGGATCGGGATGGTGCTGATCGTCTCCGCCAATGAAGTGGAGAAAGTGAAGGAGATTGCCGGTCAGTTTGGAGAAGAGGTGCATACGCTGGGCCGTGTGACCTTTGGTAATCGCCGAGTCACCTTTAACGGAGCGGATCTGTAATGAACGATTTCAAAGTGGCGGTCTTTGCTTCCGGAAGCGGGACCAACTTTCAAGCCATGATTGATCAGGTGGAAAGCGGGCAGCTCGATGTGAAGATAGAGCTGCTCGTATGCGACAGGGAGGGAGCGCCTGTCATCCAGCGGGCACACCATGCAGGCATCGAGACACTGGTGCTCGCACCCAAATCCTATGCCACCCGGGAAGCCTACGAATCGGTTATCCTAGAGCGGCTTCAGGAAAAGGGAATTGAGCTGATCGTACTAGCGGGATATATGCGATTGATTACCGCTGTACTGCTGGATGCTTTCCCGCTAAGGATCATCAATATTCATCCTTCTCTCTTGCCTGCATTTCCTGGCAAGGATGGGGTACGGGATGCCTGGACATACGGGGCGAAGGTGACGGGATGCACAGTACACTTTGTGGATGCCGGGGTGGACACAGGCCCGATCATTGCCCAGCAGGTCGTAGAAGTCAGACAGGATGATACGGTGCAGAGCTTGCATGAACAGATTCATCAGGCCGAACAGGCCATCTATCCGCGAGTGATCCAATGGATTCGCGAGGGACGTGTCAGCATGGAAGGACGGAAAGTACGGATTAAGGAAGCTTAGGGGGAAAACAAGTGGCAATCAAACGAGCGTTACTCAGTGTATCGGATAAAACAGGAATCGTATCTTTCGCAGCAGAATTGGCGAAGCTGGATGTGGAGCTGATTTCCACAGGTGGAACGAAGAAGTTGCTGGAGGACAATGGCATCCCGGTCAAGGGCATCTCAGAAGTAACCGGATTTCCGGAAATTCTGGATGGACGTGTCAAGACCCTTCACCCGACTGTGCACAGCGGCCTGCTGGCTATTCGGGACAATGAAGAGCATCAGAAGCAAATGAAGGAACTGGATATGGATTACATTGATATGGTCATTGTTAACCTGTATCCATTCCAGCAAACCATTGAAAAGCCGGACGTGACCTATGAGGATGCGATCGAGAATATCGATATCGGCGGGCCGACGATGCTTCGCTCTGCTGCGAAAAATCATGCTTTTGTAACGGTGGTGGTAGATGCGTCCGACTATGAAGCTGTCTTGCAGGACATGCAGCAGCAGGGCGACACCACGCTGGACTTGCGCAAAAAGCTGGCGGCAAAAGTATTCCGTCATACGGCCGCTTACGATTCCCTGATCTCTGAATACTTGTCCCATCAGCTCGGGGAGACCTTCCCGGAGAGAATGACGGTGACCTATGAGAAGGTGCAAGAACTGCGCTACGGAGAAAATCCGCATCAGAAAGCGGCTTTTTACAAAAAGCCAATGGCATCCGAAGGCAACTTGCTCACAGCTGAACAAATTCATGGCAAGGAACTTTCCTACAACAACATCCATGATGCCAATGCAGCTCTGCAAATTGTGAAGGAGTATGAGCAGCCGGCAGTAGTGGCCGTCAAGCATATGAATCCTTGCGGGGTCGGCATCGGAGAAACCATTGCCAGCGCTTATCAAAAAGCCTATGAGGCAGATCCGACTTCGATCTTTGGCGGCATCGTCGCAGCCAACCGGACGATCGACGAAGAAACAGCGTCCAAGCTCAACGAGATATTCCTGGAAATTGTGCTCGCCCCGGATTTTACAGAAGAGGCGCTCACGATTTTGAAGCAGAAGAAAAATATCCGCCTGCTGAAGATGGGCGAAATTTCTTCTCATACAGAGCCTGAATTGCTCCTTTCCTCTGTCGAGGGCGGCATGCTCGTTCAGGACAGCGATGTGAAGCAGGTTGAATCCGCCGAATTACAGGTTGTGACAGAGCGTGCACCGTCTGAAGACGAACTGAAGCAGCTGCTGTTTGCGTGGAAGGTTGTCAAGCACGTAAAGTCCAATGCCATCGTACTGGCCAAGGACAACATGACCATTGGCGTTGGAGCCGGACAGATGAATCGTGTTGGCGCAGCCAAGATTGCCATAGAGCAGGCAGGTGAAAAGGCGGAAGGCAGCGTCCTTGCCTCCGATGCATTCTTCCCGATGGGCGATACGTTGGCTTTCGCGGCAAAGGCAGGTATTAAAGCTGTCATTCAGCCGGGCGGATCGATCCGTGATGAGGAATCCATCCAGGTGGCCAACGAATATGGCATTGCGATGGTCTTCACCGGAGCTCGCCACTTCAAGCACTAACGCAGCAGACACGCTGTGAACAGATAGACAACCAAGCAGTAGGGCAGTAGCGATACCGTCCTGCTGTTTTGTTGCCACCGTTATGTAAGCGTTCTATCATCAGGAGCCCCAGACCAGAAGTGTTCAAGGAGGAAGAAGCAATGAAAGTATTGGTAGTAGGCAGAGGCGGCAGAGAGCATACCATCGTGTGGAAGCTTCGCCAAAGTGAAAAAGTAACAGACATCTATTGCGCACCAGGCAATGCAGGCATTCGTGAGCTTGCCACCTGTGTGCCGATTGAGGAATCCAGCTTTGATGAACTGGTGCAGTTTGCCAGAGACAATCAGATTGCACTGGCTGTAGTCGGTCCTGAAGACCCGTTGTTTGCAGGGGCTGTCGATGCATTTGAAGACGCCGGCATTCCGGCCTTTGGCCCGCGCAAGAACGCTGCGATTATCGAAGGCAGCAAAGTGTTTACAAAGGATCTGATGAAAAAGTACAACATCCCAACGGCGGCCTATGAGAGCTTCGAACAATATGAGGAAGCCCTTGCTTATTTGCACACCCAGCAAGCTCCGATCGTGATCAAAGCAGACGGACTTGCTGCAGGCAAAGGGGTAACCGTCGCTCAGACCATCGAGGAAGCGGAACAGGCACTCAAGGAAATGATGGTGGATCAATCCTTCGGTGAGGCAGGCAGCCAAGTGGTCATCGAGGAATGCCTCGTCGGTCAGGAGATGTCCATTTTGGCCTTCGTAGACGGTGACACGGTACGTCCGATGGTGCCTTCCCAGGATCACAAGCCGATCTTTGACGGTGACCAGGGGCCGAACACAGGAGGTATGGGGACGTATTCTCCCGTTCCTCATATTCCACAGGCGATCGTGGATGAAGCCATTGAGACCATCCTGATCCCGACCGCCAAAGCGATGAAGCAAGAGGGACGCTATTTTAAAGGCATTCTCTATGCGGGACTGATGATTACCGAACAAGGTCCGAAGACCATTGAATTCAACTGTCGATTTGGCGATCCGGAAACCCAGGTCGTATTGCCGCGGTTGAAAAGTGATCTGTTTGAGATATTCCTTGCGACCGTTGAAGGCCGTCTCGATGAGGTAGAAATGGCGTGGAGTGAGGAAGCGGCAGTATGTGTCGTGCTCGCAGCAGGCGGCTATCCGGGCAAGTATGAGAGAGGCTTGCCGATTACTGGCCTGGACCAGGTCGAACAGGCGGTTGTGTTCCATGCTGGAACGTCCATGAAAGACGACCAGATTGTGACCGATGGCGGCAGATTGCTCGGCATTACAGGCATGGGTGCAGATATTGAAGAAGCGAGAGCCAAAGCTTATGCAGCAGCCGATGTCATTCAATATGAAGGCAAGCATTATCGAAATGACATTGCGCAAAAGGCTCTGATCGCGATGCGTTCAAACGCAAATTAAACCCATCATCTTGAATTCTCAACATCTGCTTCGGTAAATGCTTGTCATTTGCCGGAGCTTTTTTATCTGCTGGCGCAAAAAGACCGTTTGATGCAGACATTGACAGGGTATGAAACAATCGAAACCCTTGTACGTTCGCTGCGTATATATACACAGTCATGGACATAGATATGAAGCAGGTGGATCATGAGACCGAATGCGAGTGCAATGCGACTGGTCGAAGCTCATCCATGTATGCTAAAATAACAGAGATGTCCGAAGATAGATGGGTGAATAAGAAAGGGGATATATCGGTGGAATATAACAGAAACGAAGTATATTCGGGTGACGTGGAGCAAACGGCCTACAACGAATCGTTTCACAAAGTACTCAGACTGTTCACGATTTCTGTACTGGTGGCTTTCATCGGAACCGCGGTAGGGACACAATTGCCTCCGGCATTGTTCTTGCCACTGGTCATCGTTGAAGTAGTCATGCTGATTGCGGCGATGTTCATGCGCAAACGCAGAATCGGGTATGGTTTCTTGTTTACATTTGTGTTCATCAGCGGGATTACCATTTACCCGGCCATTGCCTATTATGTTTCTTCTGGTGGCGCCGGAATGGTCAACACGGCCTTCATACTGACGGTCATTATTTACGCTTCACTTACGTACTATGCATACAAGTCCCAGCGTGATTTCAGTTTCCTGGGCGGCTTCCTGATGATCGGGATCATCGCACTCATCGGGTTCAGTCTTGTTGGACTGTTTCTGCCAGGATTGCATAGCGGACCGCTAGGTCTTGGTATTGCCTTTGGCGGGGTACTGATTTTCTCCGGTTTTGTCCTGTATGATGTGTCCCAGTACAAGCACGGGGTGCCAGAGGATATGATTCCGACGGCTGTGCTTGGCTTGTATCTGAACTTCATCAATCTGTTCCTGTATCTGCTTCGTCTGCTCAACATTTTGAACAGCGATGACTGATTAGGAAGAACAAGAACAGGTTCAGAAGCCATGATCACAAATCATGATCACGAGCAATGATCACAAACATTGATCAAGAGCAATGATCTGAAGCTGTGGAATACGCAATACGTGAACCGATTTACCAGCCTCTTCCGTACGGAAGAGGTTTTATTTATGCGAGAAAACGGGTATACCTGACGATGAAAAGTCCGATTCGTGATTTTGGACTACACATGATATGATGGACAATAGGAAAGAGGTGTCAGCATGACAAATTTTATGGATTTAGGCATTCGAGCAGAAATAAACGCCGTATTGAAGGCTAACGGATTAACCGAGCCTACACCGGTGCAGAAACAAAGTATCCCGATCCTGTTGAAGGGGAAGGATTTCATTGCGCAAGCTCAGACAGGAACGGGGAAGACGCTGTCCTTTGTGCTCCCGATTCTTGAAAAAATAGATGCGACTATGCCGCAGGTGCAGGCGCTCATTATTGCACCGACGAGAGAGCTGGCGCTGCAAATTACGAGTGAATGCAGAAAGTATGCTGCTTACCAGAGCAAGTTGAAGGTTCTGGCGATCTATGGCGGACAAGATGTAGACAAGCAGATGAAACAGCTGGGCGGAGGGGCGCATATCGTCATCGCTACGCCGGGTCGATTGCTGGATCATTTGCGCAGAGAAACCATTCAATTGTACAAAGTGCGCATGCTTGTGCTGGATGAAGCGGATCAGATGCTGCATATGGGCTTTCTGGGAGATGTTGAGGCTATTATGGAACAAACCTCTCCGAAGCGCCAGACGATGCTCTTCTCGGCTACCATGCCCCATCAGATTCGATCGCTGGCACAGCGGTATATGAAATCTCCGACAGATATCCAGATTCGGCAGGCGGCTGCGAAGGTGACGCTGAAGGAAATCGAACAGCTTGTCGTGGAGACGACAGATCGGGCTAAACAGGCGACCTTACGGCATTTAATTGACGAACACCGTCCCTATCTGGCCATGATCTTCTGCCGGACGAAAAGGCGCGCCAATACATTGCATGATGCCCTGCTGGAAGCAGGCTATCTCGTGGATACCATTCATGGCGACCTTTCCCAGGCCAAGCGCGAGCAAGTCATGAAACGTTTTCGAGATGCCAAATTGCAGCTCTTGGTAGCGACCGATGTAGCGGCCCGAGGGCTGGACGTGGAAGGCATCACCCATGTGTACAATTACGACATCCCGCAGGATGCCGAGAGCTATATCCATCGAATTGGTCGTACAGGTCGTGCGGGCGACAAAGGGATGGCGATCACCCTCGTGGCGAAGAAGGATCATCCTTCGCTACAGGTCATTGAGCAAGGCATTCAGCAAAAGATCAAGCGAATCAAGGTCGAAGTGGCGCTGTCTGATGATATGGAGTCAGACGCGGAAGTTGATCAGGAAGCATCTGCCCGCAGACCGCAACGAAAATCAGGCAATCCACGGACTCAGCAATCTCGTCGATCCCAGGACTATGGCCGTGATCGGAGAGACAATCAGAGCCGGAATGCGGGAAAATCATCTGGCAGAGCCAAGAGCAAACCTCAGGATAAACAATGGGGGAACAGACAGGACAAGCCAGGCTTCAAAAGCCAATCAGCCCGGTCTGAGCGCGGGGAAAGCCGCGGGACAGGTCGAGGGGAAAATAGAGGGGAAGCAAGGACGAGAAACGATCGATCCGATCGAACCGAACGAACGGAACGGGGGCGTTCCTCCGGAGGGAGAAGCGGCGGTCGTTCCGGTGCCCGTACGCAGCGCCGTTCGCGATAAAGGAAACCTGTAAATTCGCTGAAATGCCAATTACTGAAAGAATCATATAACTAACGCTTCATGAAAATGAAATGCCCCTGCTCAGGATGAGAGCAGGGGCATTTTTTTATGGAACGGGAGAGGCATCAATTTCAACCGCTTTTCCGTTCACATCCCATGTGCGAGTGCCATCTGCTTGCGCTGTAGAGACGAGATGAAGGTAAACTACATTATGATTTTTGCGCTTCCAGATTAGGTAAGCCTCATCCTTTTCAGGAGCGAGCAGGATGGCCTCAGAAGTATCGCCATATTGTCGGTTGTTGATGCGCTCTTCATGATACACCGCCTGGGTGAAGGAAAACGCTTCTTCCCTCGTCAGTTCATTGGTAAAGGCAATATCGATGTCTCCGTAGTCAATCGTAGCCCAATCTTCAATTGAAAGTTTTTTGGATTGTTTCATTCTGCTTTTGGCATAGGTCCATGCTTCGTTCAGCATTTCTGTAACTTCAGGCTTTTGCAGCTCTGCCACTGGTGGATGATGCGTCACATGAGAACCTGGTTGCAGGAATTGCTCTTTTGTTATCTCTTTGTTGGGTGAATCATCTGCCAGAATACCAGCCGTTCCGATGGATAGGCAAATGATCAGGACTAAGAAAAAGAACGAACCATAAGTCCATTTTTTCATAATATTCCTCCTAAATTTAATTTTTACCAGTATTTAACTCCACTAGCCCCCCAATCAGGTCCAGGACCAGCTACTTCAGCTATTGTATTATAATTCATTATATAACTATGTCCAAAAGCCGGATGAGTACACGTTTCAGTTACAGCATTTGCTTGAAAAGGAAAGGAAGTATCTTTAGCAAATTTTGTCCCAATAAGTATGCCATCTTTTTTCCATTCTAAATAAGCTCGAGTTTCATAGGTATTTGTACCAGCAGAATCATCATAAATATAGGCTTTCCCAAAAACATAGTGGTTTTGTTGGGGATCGCAATAATGGGGTTCAATAAATCCTCCACTTCCCCCAGCAGCCGAAGCTGAGACGCAGATTAAGATGAAAATAAACACAACCAATACAAATATCTTTTTTTTATTTATATATTACCTCCTAAATTGATTGATGTAAGAGCTCTTCACATCTACAGTAACTATATATCAAATATATAAGTGGATAAATAGTAAAAAAGAACCAAACTCATATTCATAAGTAAAATATTCAATAAAATAAGATGTCAGGCGCTAAATGCGAACAAAATTTGGTGGATATGGCATGTATCATTTTGTTCGCTCATATATATGAAGACGATCACTGGAAACGCAAAGTTCATTAAAAAAGAGAGGGGTAGAGGGATGAAGAGGATCAAACAAGGTTGGATCGGGCTGCTCATCGTCATCTTGACACTGATGGCAGCGGGCTGCGGAAAAGGTGAGACCCTTCTGACACTGGGGACAGGGGGACAAAGTGGTACGTATTATCCCCTGGGTGTGGCGACGGCCAAAATTTTCACTGACAAGGGAGACAACGTCAAGGCGAACGCCGTCTCGACCGATGCTTCTGTCGCCAACATAAACGGCATTGAAGATGGTCAGTATGACCTGGCTTTTGTACAGAATGATATTACGTATTATGCCGCGACGGGAACAGAGATGTTTGAAGGCAAGTCATCTGACAAGCTGAGAGGCTTTGGCATTCTGTACCCGGAAGTGATTCAGGTCATTACGACCGCAGATACCGGAATTAGCAATCTGGCAGACTTGCGGGGCAAACGGGTGGCGGTCGGCAAGGCAGCGAGCGGAGCCGAGGCGAATGCGCGTCAGGTGCTGGAAGCAGCAGGTCTGACGTATGAGGACATTGATGAGGAGTTTTTGTCCTTTGGAGATGCCGCGCAGAAGCTGAAGGATCAGAATCTGGATGCTGCCTTCATCACAGCGGGAACACCAACGGGAGCAGTGCAGGAACTGGGTGCAACGCATGAGGTGAGGCTGGTATCCATTCCGGCCGATACGGCGCAGGCGCTGAAGGATCAATATCCATTCTATGTGGATTATACGATCCCGAAGGACACCTATGGACTGGATGAAGATGCACAGACCGTGGCGGTCAGCGCAATGCTGGTCATCAGCAGCGAGGTGGATGAGGACGTGGCCTACGACTTGGCAGAGGTATTCTATGAGAACTTGTCGGAGCTTGCGAAGGCGCATCAGAAGGGATCAGTCATCTCACTGGAAACGGCCCGGGAAGGAATGCCGATCGAGCTTCACGCAGGTGTTGAGAAATATTTTGAGGAACAAGGCGTTCAGAAGTGAAGGAAGCAACAGGAGGAAGGAGAGCGCTGCTGAAGGGCAGGGCTCTTTTTCTCTCTCCGGCTCCGTTCAGCAGGGATCGATGGGTGTTGGCAGGGTTGCTCCTCCTGGTTGTCGGAGGGATGGTCGTCAGTGACCCAATCGAGAAGCGGATGGTGCTGCGAATTGTCGATGAGCAGTCCGCACAGCTCATATGGCAATCTGAGGTCCATGCCCAAAGCGGGTGGTCCCATACATACCTCCATTCTGTGGAGAAATGCCCCATTACCGAGCGGTATTCGATTAACGCGGAGGGACGCATGGTGCTGATGGAAAGCTGGAACTGTTCCTTCGGAGCCGGTATTGCATCCGATGCGGGAGAGGGAAAGGGCCGTCTAGTTGATGGATATTACCTCATTACGGATTTGGAAAAACCGTTTGAAGTCATCTATATGCAGGCGGCCAGCTTCAGCGAACATACCCTCCACATCGATACATATACGCTGCATTTATCAGATGAGCATGCAGACCGGCTGCTGCGGATTGAAACGATTTTCGTCCCCCGCTGGAAGAGATGGTGACCTCCTCTGTTCCATACAAACCAACGAGATCGAAGTGAGTCACATCAGATATGGGCAGGGCTGGATGAGAATTAACGAGCTGGTCACCACGTAAGACACGAGTGGCGGTTAGGTCTCATGGATGATCGATTCATCCGAATGACATGCAAGCGGTGTCTGGTGTACAGAAAGGGTGGAGAAAAAAGCGTGGAGAGAGGAGGAAAGTTATGTTTAACGGTTGGAAAGCCAAAAGCTATGAAGCGGCGGATATGGCAAAGCTTCAACAGAAGATCGATGAACTGGAGGGATCGGATCGGCAACTGTCGGGGTACATGGCAAAGCTGGTCGTTCTCATTGCCCTCGGCATGTCGGTGTTCCATATATGGACAGCCGGATTCGGTGTCATCCCGGAACAGGGGCTGGTTCATCTCCTGCTGGCTCTCATCCTGACCTATCTCATCTACCCGTATAAGCGAGGCAGCGGACAAACCTTCATTCCCTGGTATGATCTGCTCCTTACCTTGCTGGCCTGCCTGGCGGGATGGTATATGCTGACCCATTTCAAGGAAATGGCTTCCCGTTCCGGAGACCCGACTGGGATGGACATTGTCATCGCCCTGATCATCGTCATGCTGGTGCTGGAGGCAACGAGAAGGGTATTGGGGCTGCCGCTCGTGATCCTGGTGCTTGTCTTTATGGCTTATGCCCTGATCGGCTATCGGACGGTTCCCTTTTCTGTCCACCTGATTCCTACCTCCATCATTCATGCCGGCTATGAGTGGCAGGATTTGCTGACGAAATTGAACACAGATAACGGCATCTTCGGCATGCCGATCTATGTGTCCTCGACCTATGTATTTATCTTTATTTTATTCGGTGCTTTTTTTGAGGTAACGGGAGCTGGCCGCATGTTCATTCACTTTGCGCTGTCTCTGCTGGGCTCATTTCGCGGCGGTCCTGCAAAGGCCGCTGTGGTCGGCAGCGGGATGATGGGCTCAATCTCGGGAAGTTCTGTCGCCAACGTCGTCACCACCGGAACGTTTACCATTCCGCTGATGAAAAAGGTTGGATTTGCTTCCAGGACAGCCGGCGGAATCGAGGTGGCGGCTTCGTCCAGCGGACAGCTGCTGCCGCCAGTCATGGGTGCGGCTGCGTTTATTATGGCAGAGACGACAGGGATTCCATATTGGGACATTGCCAAGTCGGCGATCATCCCTTCGATTTTGGCTTATCTGGCGATTCTGGTTATGGTGCATATTGAAGCGCTGAAGCGAAATATTCAGGGACTGCCGAAAAGCGAGCTGAGTCCGCTCAGGCAAGTGTTGAGCAATAAAGGCTTTCTATTTCTCCCGATTATCGGTTTAATCTATTATTTGTCACAGAGCTTTACCCCCACCAAGGCTGCCTACATCGCCATTGTCATGATCGTGCTGCTTGCCTGGTTCGTCTCGTCGATGGAGCGGCGCGGGGGAGCGGGGTTTGGGCTGGCCCTGATTGTTGTAGCGCTTGCGTATGGGTGTCATGTCTGGTTCAATCTGCCGATGGAGTATACGACAGCGGGACTGGTCTGTCTGCTGGTGGCGATGTCTGCGTATGTCGTACGCAGAAAGCTACGGAACCGGGAACCGATGCAGTTCGGGTTTATGGAAGGTCTGGCTGCGCTTGAACTGGGTGCGCGCAATGCGATTGGCGTAGCAATTGCCTGTGCGGCCGCAGGTATTTTGACAGGGGTCGTGACGATGACCGGTCTGGGCTCCAATCTGTCCAATGTCATTCTGAGCCTGTCCCAGGCCGATCTCTTCCTTGGCATTGACCCGATTTATCCGGTGCTGCTGTTTGCCATGGTGGCTTCCATGATCCTTGGAATGGGACTGCCGACCACAGCCACCTATATCGTGCTGTCCGCGGTGATGGCACCGCCGCTGGTGGAGATTGGTCTGTCATTGATGGCCGCCCATCTGTTCGTATTTTATTATGGCATTTTGGCCGATGATACGCCTCCGATCAATCTTCCGGCCTATGCGGCAGCAGGCATTGCCAAATCTGAGCCGGTTCAGACGGGGCTGCAAGGCTTCAAGTACGATGCGGGTGCGCTGCTGCTGCCCTTTGCCTTCGCGCTGAATCCTCATTTGCTGTTGCAGGTGCCGGACGCATCGTGGTATGTGACCGCCTGGGCGATCTGTACGGCTATGGTCGGAATCATCGCCTTTACGACCTTTATTCAAAATTATATGCTGCGTCCGTTGTATCGTCTGGAACGACTGCTGGTTCTAGCGAGTGCGCTGCTGCTTCTTCATGCCTCCTTATGGACGGATCTGACAGGGATGCTGCTCATGGCGCTGGTCTATGCACGGCATCGCATGGGCGGAACATCCGGACCCATACGCAAACAGACCGCAGAGCAGAGGCGCTAGCGGTCTGTTAGGCTTGTATTTACTTGAGCAACCAGCGTATGATCTTTAATCCATGCTTGGCGGAAGGATAGCGGAATGAAAAATCAAATTTGTTCGTTTGCCTGAGCATGCTCTTGTAATGGGAGAATGTTTCGAAGCTGCTCTCGCCGTGGTAGCTTCCGATTCCGCTTTCTCCCACTCCCCCAAAGGGTAGATGCGGAGTGGCAATATGCATGAGCGTATCGTTGATGCACCCGCCGCCGAACGAAATACGATCGGTGATGGTTTCCTCTACCGCGGAGGAAGTCGTAAATAAATAAAGGGCGAGGGGCTTGGGTCTGGCATTGACGGCCGTTACGACATCTTCGATCCGTTCATAGGTGAGGACCGGGAAGACAGGTCCGAAAATTTCTTCTTGCATGACAGGTTGATCCCATGTCACCTGATCGAGCAGTGTTGGTTCCATTTTCAGTGTGGATCGATCCATTTCCCCTCCCAGAATGGGGGCTCCGTCCTTCACATAAGCGGCAAGACGATTGAAATGACGTTCATTGACGATCTTCCCGTAGTCTGGATGCTGTAGCGGATGCTCGCCATAAAACGTATGCAGCACGTCCTTCATGGCGGCAATCAGTCGATCTTTGATCGTGTGATGGACGAACAAGTAGTCTGGCGCGATGCAGGTTTGTCCGGCGTTTGTGAATTTACCGAAGACGATTCGTTTGGCAGCGAGTTCGATGTCTGCATCTTCATGGACGATGCAGGGACTTTTGCCACCGAGCTCCAGGGTAACCGGGGTAAGCCGCCTGGACGCTGCTTCCATCACCAGCTTCCCTACACCGACACTGCCCGTGAAGAAAATATAGTCCACATCTTGACTAAGCAAATGCTGACTGGTCTGCACCCCGCCTTCGATGACGGCGATATACGTTTCCGGATACAGTTCTGACAGCAGTTCTGTCATGATGTGCGATATGTGCGGGGTCAGCTCTGATGGTTTAACAATCGCCGTATTACCAGCCGCAATCGCGCCCACAAGGGGCGAGAGCGCCAACTGAAACGGATAATTCCAGGGTGCGATAATCAGGACAGTGCCGTACGGCTCCGGGATGACCTTCCCCTTGGAACCAATATGGGTGAGGGACGTTTTGACCCGCTTGGGACGTGCCCATTTCTTCAGATGCTTGAGGGTGAAATTGATCTCTTCATAGAGAATGCCAATTTCGGTGGTATACGCTTCAAATTCCGATTTATGCAGATCTTGATGCAGCGCCTGGATGATTTTCTGTTCATACTGTTTGATGCCATGCTTCAGACGCTGCAATTGGGTGATGCGAAAGGCGATCGATTTGGTATGTTGCTGGTTGAAATAGTCTTTTTGTCGGGCGACAAGTTGAGAAACCTGATGCTCGGATCGTTCCGGAATCGGTTTTAGGGTCGTTTGATTCATCGTTGTGCTCCTCCTCCGTCCTCTCTCACTACATTCATTTCAATTAGTTTAAATGTTTAAGAACTTAAACATAATAGGTTTAATATATCTCATCTCTGATGGAAAATCAATGGACAAGCATGGAAAAGCGAGTCTCCTGAAGGGTGTAATAAAAGACGCACATGCCACTCTATAAACATGAAAAAGGCTACTGAAACAGCCTGTCTCTGTCAAAATAGGGGCATCAAGCGTTCCTTGCCTGCATAGGTATAGCATAGAACCCGCGCAAGACGAAGACGAAAAATGGCGTTGTGTTGCAAATTAGGCTTGACTGGGATTTCCCATCTATGGTAAGTTAAACAATGTCAATCTGACATACGATGATAAGAAAGGAGCGTCACATGATGATTAACTACATTTTTATGATTCAACAACCACAACAGCAACAACAACAAACAACATCATATGTGACCTCTCTGGTAGACATGACATAGGGCTATTGTTTTGTCATATCGTATGAAACTCATACATACTAGAGCGTAGGTCACGCATCCTCGTGGCTTGCGCTCTTTTTTCATTTCTGTGCATCGCTTGCGAGCGATGTTTTTTTGTTTCTTTTAGAGAGGAGATAACGCCATGTTAGCTGTATTACAAAAATTAAACTGGTTTTTCAGACTAGAGTGGAAACGGTATTCAGTCGCGGTTGCCCTGCTCATTCTGGCAGGTCTGGTGGAGATTGTTCCGCCTTATCTGATCGGTCGTTCCATTGATGATATTCAGACCGGATTTATGACCTGGGGACGGATTACCGAGACGCTTCTCATTCTGGCAGGTATTACGGTCTTCTCGTATATCCTTACCTTTGTCTGGATCTATCGGCTGTTCGGAGGTTCTTTCCTCGTAGAGCGTCTGATGAGATCGATGCTGATGAAGCATTTCCTGAAGCTGACGCCGACGTTTTACGAGCGCAACCGCACAGGTGATCTGATGGCCCGCTCGACGAATGACTTGCAGGCTGTGTCCAATACCGTCGGATTCGGGGTGCTGACCCTGATCGATTCTACGGTATGGATGGCGACCTTGCTCGTGGTCATGACCACGGTAGTATCCTGGAAGCTGACACTGGCCGCCATTTTGCCGCTTCCGATTATGACCGTGCTGGTCAATTTGTATGGGAAATGGATTCATGAGCGGTTTACGAAAGCGCAGGATGCCTTCGGGGATATGAATGACGGCGTGCTGGAGACGATTTCAGGCATTCGCGTCATTCGTGCTTACGTGCAAGAACGCGCGATGGAAAAGCAATTTTCGGATGTGACCCAGGACGTACTGGATAAAAACATCTCGGTGGTGCGCATTGACGCACTGTTCGAACCGACGATCAAGCTGTTGGTGGGTGCCAGCTATTTGATCGGGCTTGGTTACGGCGCGTACCTCGTATTTCACAATGAGCTGACCATTGGCGGTCTCGTGTCTTTCAACGTATACCTCGGGATGCTGATCTGGCCGATGTTTGCCATTGCCGAACTCATTAACGTGATGCAGCGGGGTAATGCTTCCATGGATCGGGTGAATGAAACGTTAAATTATGCGCCGGATGTGCCGGAAGCAACCGATGTGGTGAAGGTAGAGAAGCCGGATCGCATTGAATTTCGCGACGTGACCTTCCGTTATCCTTCTTCCTCTGCCGACAATCTGAAGGACGTCTCTTTTTCAGTGAAGCAGGGACAGACGATCGGGATTGTAGGGCGGACGGGTAGCGGGAAGACGACCTTGATCCGGCAGCTGCTGAGGGAGTACCCGGCAGGAGAGGGCTCGATTCGCATTTCAGGTGTTCCGATTGAACAGATTGATATGGATCAGTTGAAGCGCTGGTACGGCTACGTTCCGCAAGAACAGTTCTTGTTTTCGCGCACGGTGGAACGCAATATTGCCTTCGGGCACAGAAGCCATGCCCATTATGCAGAACAGTTTGAGCAGGCGCTTCGCGATTCGGCCTTCGAGAAGGATCTGAACTTCCTGCCAAAAGGACTGAATACGCTGGTGGGAGAGAAGGGTGTTGCCTTGTCCGGTGGACAAAAGCAGCGGGTTTCCATTGCACGGGCATTGGTAGCCGAACCGGAAATTCTGATGCTGGATGATGCCTTGTCTGCGGTAGATGCGAGAACGGAAGCGGAGATCATAGCAAATATTCGACGCGCCCGCGAAGGCAAGACGACTTTCATTACGACCCATCGCCTGTCGGCGGTGCAGCACGCTGACTGGATACTGGTCTTGGATAACGGAGAAATCAAGGAGCAGGGGACGCATGAACAACTCCTGCAACATAAGGGATGGTATAAAGCACAGTTTGATCGCCAGCTGTTGGAGGATCAGGCTGCAGAGAGTAGGGATGAAACGTGAGCATGAACATTGAACAGGAAGAGCTGAACCTGGAGCTTGATCGCGAGGCAAGGGCGAACATTAAGGCAGGCAAGCGACTGTTCCGCTATGCCTTGCACTTCAAGAAGCAGCTGCTTCTGGCTCTGCTGATGCTGGCGCTGGCCGTCGGCACAGACCTCGCCGGTCCATTTATCGCCAAGCAGATGATTGACGAGCATATTTCCGGCATTGAAAAGCCATGGTATGAGACCGAAGCAACGGATTCCTATTCGGTTGCATTCCAGGGAAGCCGCTACAAGCGTGAAGATCATTTTGAAGCCGACGAAAATGAAGACAGGGGACGAGAAGTCAGCGTCGTACAAGTCGGGAAGGATTATTATTTTGTGCCTGCACCCGTCCCGGATGAAGGGGCACGACGATTGACCGACAACGGTCAGATTGCGGTGAAAAAGGGAGAGGAAGAAACCCTTTACACCGGACAGAAATTAAGTGATGAAGAGCTGTATCCGTTTTTCCAGCCGGAGATTCAGGGCGTATTGAAATTAAGTGCCTTTTACTTTGCCCTGCTGATTATATCTGCTTTCTTCAGTTACGGGCAGCGATACATTCTGCAGGCCACCGCCAATCGAATCATTCGTAAAATGCGAACGGACGTATTTGATCATATTCACCGTTTGCCAATTCGCTATTTTGACAATTTGCCTGCGGGCAAGGTGGTATCCCGGGTCACCAATGATACGGAATCCATCCGAGAACTGTACGTAACCGTACTGGCGAACTTTTTCACGGGCATCATTTACATGCTCGGTATTTTTACCGCGCTGTTCCTGTTGAATGTACAGCTTGCGCTGATCATGTTAGTCATCATTCCGATTCTTATCGTGTGGATATGGGTGTACCGCAAGTACGCCAAGTATTACAATCAGCGTATTCGTTCCATACTGAGCGACATTAACGCCATGATCAACGAATCGATTCAAGGGATGTCGATCATCAAGGCATTCCGCAGAGAGAAGCAGATTGAGCAGGAATTTGAGACTATTAACGAGCAGCATTACCACTATCGGAACAAGCTGCTTAGCCTCAATGCCCTCACGGGACATAATCTGGTAGGCGTCATTCGGAACATTGCCTTCATCGCAGTGATCTGGTATTTCGGCGGGGTATCCATTTCGGACCCGACCAGCGCGATTTCACTGGGTGTGCTGTACGCCTTCGTCGATTATCTCAACCGCCTGTTCCAGCCGATCGTGAATATCGTGAACCAGCTTCCGAATCTGGAGACGGCAATTGTATCGGCAGAGCGCGTATTCGTCCTGCTGGATGAAGCCGGGGAGCCGGTATCCGATCAGAAAATGCCGCGATATCAGGGGAATGTGAAATTCGAGCACGTGTCGTTTGGCTACGATGAGGGAGAATATGTATTGAAGGATATCGATTTTGAAGCCAAGCAGGGTGAGACCGTGGCATTGGTCGGGCATACGGGATCAGGAAAAAGCTCCATCATGAATTTGCTGTTTCGTTTCTATGATGTGAATGAGGGCAAGATCACGATTGATGGCAGGGATGTCCGAGATATGCCGCGGCAAATGATGCGCGAGCATATGGGAATTGTCCTCCAGGATCCGTTCCTGTTTACAGGCACGATTGCTTCCAACGTCTCGCTGAACGATCCTTCGATTACCCGGGAACAGGTGGAGCAGGCACTGAAGGATGTAGGAGCGGATCGACTGCTCTCCAATCTGGTGAAAGGTATTGACGAGCCAGTCATTGAGAAGGGCAGCACACTGTCGGCCGGGCAGCGCCAGTTGATTTCCTTTGCCAGAGCGCTGGCGTTCAATCCCGCGATTCTCATTCTGGATGAAGCGACCTCGAATATTGATACAGAAACGGAATCGATTATTCAAGCAGGACTCGAGGTGCTGAAAAAGGGACGAACGACCTTCATCATTGCCCATCGCCTCTCCACGATTAAAAATGCCGATCAGATTCTCATTTTGGATCGCGGTCATATTGTCGAGCAGGGCAATCACGAGCAGCTTATGCAGCATAAAGGGAAGTATTATCAAATGTATCAGGCACAGATGGGTTCATCCATGGTCAGCGCTTGAACGGTCAGTTCGAAGACGATCCAGGAGAAAATTCGCGATGCCGCGAAGAATAGTACCTGACCTGGAAACACAAGCAGTAAACTTGGGAGTGACAGGGAGTCCATCAATCAGTTATTAATTAGCCAACAATCAGTCATCAAGCAACTACAAATCAGCCAATAAGCAGCAGCAACAAAACAGCAGCAACAAAGCAGAAACAAACAGCAGCAACAAAGCAGGTAGCGTTAACCGAATAGGGACAGACAGCAAAAGGATGCCGAACGGGTGAGACCGGACGGCATCCTTTTGTTTGGTGTGCGAGTATGGCTTAGGCCATGTAGTCTGCTATGGACGTAGCTTCCACTCGTCCAGGTTGTGCAGGCTGGAATTGTTGCTGCTGAATGTTCCGGCCATAGAAGTGAATGGTTTTGGGCTTGCCTGGCAACAGATCGAAATCGTTGTCAGAGAACATCCCTTCTTCCTCTGCTGTCAACCAGACATGTCGAGCCAGATGACTGCTCGTGATGGTGAAAGAGCTTCCTCCACTTCCTGCAACGACCTCTAGCTGGAGCTCAGGGGCTTTCAAATTGCTTTGTGGGATTGGCACGAAATGGTGCATCTTTTGATCCACGACCTGCCCATCGATCATCAGGGTGGCCACGAGAACGGTAGAGGTTGGATCATGTTCCTCCAGCCATGCCAAGGGATCAAGGTTTGCAATTCGCGTTGACGTATTGGCAGCGCCCAGGATGGTTTGTTGCTCTTCTCGCAAAAGACGACCCTCCGCGTCATAAAGGGTGAGCATCAGCTTGCCTTCTACTTGCGCAAGTAAATCCGTTACCACATAGAGGTGCAACTGGCTTGTATTTGAGGCGTCGAAGCTAAGCATGACATCCTGATAGGCGGATTTCGCTCCATACTGCAATGCTTTCCAGCGACCGTCATAATCCATGCTCGCCCAGGAAGCGACCGGCCAGCAATCATTGAGCTGCCAGTACAAGGTGCCCATACAGTGCGGCTTATGACGGCGATGGGCTTCCATCGCTTCCTTGACGGCCATCGCCTGCAGAATTTGACTCATATACAAAAAGGAAGCGAAGTCCTTTGGTTTTGGCAGATAGAGGTCCATGTATTCCTTGATAAGCATGTTGCCGCGTTTGTTCTTCTGATGGGCCAGCATGACTTCAGATTCAAGCTGCAGATCGCTTTCTTCGGCATAGGTGCGAACCGTTTTCATTTCCGGGAATGACTGAAAGCCATACTCACTCATGAAGCGACCGACATAGCGGTTGTAGTTCTCAATCGGCTCGATGCCATGCCACACGCCCCAATAGTGGATGTCTCCTTCGGCAGAGGCATAGTGACTGTGTTGCTGCTGGTCGCCTGTTTGCTCACGCATGGGAGAAGAGGGCCAGTAATCGATATCTGGTGTGAGCCGTGCCACCGTTTCGGGCAGCAGCTCGTGGAAAATTCGTTCATAGTCGCGCCAGATCTGATCGCGAATGACTGGCTCATATTGCTCCTTCCATCCCCAGCCGGCATTCGGGTCATAGGCAGACCAAGCTGTATCCATCTCGTTGTTGCCGCACCAGACCGCAATAGAGGGGTGATGACGCAGCCTTTTCACATTTTGCTCTGCCTCGATCCGCACATTGTTAAGGAAGGCCTCATCTCCCGGGTACATACTGCAGGCAAACATGAAATCCTGCCAGATCAAAATGCCGTATTCATCACAGAGATCGTAGAAGACATCATATTCATACACCCCGCCTCCCCATACGCGAAGCATATTCATGTTCGATGCCGCGGCGGTTTGAATTTCATGCCGGTATCGATCTGCCGTGCAGGCGGTAATGAAGCTGTCATTGGGAATATGGTTCGCGCCCTTGGCGAAGACCGGAATGCCGTTCAATTCAAAATGAAAGGTGCTTCCTGCATCGTCTCTGTCCCGTACGAGGCGGATGGAGCGCAGGCCCGTGCGAATGGTCCGATCCGCGAGAATCTGACCGTCACGCTGTAAGGAGGCCTTGACTTGATACAGGTGCGGTTCTCCCAGTCCGCGACTCCACCACAGCTTCGGGTTGGGAATCTCGGCTTCCATCTGAATGGCATGTATGCCAGGAGAAAGGGAAACCGCCTGCTCCCATGTATATCCGTCTGTTTCAAGCTGCCATTTGCCTGTGATCGCCTGGTCGGTCTCCAGTTCAATATGGGCCACAAACTTCGCTGCATCTGCGGTCACTTCCTGCTGGTGGAGGTACAGGTCTGTAATTCTCGCCTCCGACCAGGCTGTCAGGCGGACCGGCTTCCAGATGCCGCTAGTCACGAAGCGGGGGCCCCAGTCCCATCCGTAGTGATAAGGCGCTTTGCGGGCAAATACACTCACTTTTTGATCTCCCAGCTCTCCTGTTTCACTGTCATCGTTAATCGCAGGCAGGGCATACCCGAGCTGTGCAAGCTTCGGCAGGTCCTCCAGAATGGGAGACCGGAACCGGATTTTCAGTATGTTGTCGGCAGGCTTGAGCAAGGTCTTCACGTCTATCGTCCAGGTACGGAACATGTTGTCGGCAGATAGGATATGCTGCTCGTTCAGCCACACATCGGCATACGTATCCAGACCGTCGAAGGTCAGTTCAATGTGCGGCTGAGACAGGATATGTGCCGCCACTTCAAAGGTCGTTCGGTATTCCCAGTCTTTCTTGTCAATCCATTGCAGTTTCTGTTCATGGGTGCCATAGAACGGATCATCAATGAGTTGGTTGTTCCATAAATCCGTATGTACACAACCTGGTACCTGGGCCGGATGCCATGTCGATTCATCGCTCGCTTTGAAGGACCAGTTGTCTATCAGGGAAGTCATTTGAACAGGCATGATGTGTTCGCTCCTTTGTTTATGCTAAACGCAGCTCTAACCGCGCTATGGATAGAGTGTAGCATAGAAAGGAGGAAGATGTCAGTAAGTTTCATAAACTTTTCCATAAACTTTAATTAAACAAAATTGAACAAAACAATACTGGGTTTCAGCAATATGGTGATAGGTGATACCTGCAAGAGGATAACGTGGTACAAATCGGAGGTGGTCATGCACATCACTCTTCAGTTATCCGAATCAAGGACAGAACCAGAAGAGTGATGCAGGCAAGTCGTGTGATAGAGGGTGGTAGGGGGTGATAGATCAGTCTGAGGCTGGGCCAGGGAGAACCGATTCCCTGTCGACCAGTTGTGAAGAGAGCAATACATGCTCTGGTGTGCGTTCAGGTTGTTCGATACGATGTACGATCATTTCAGCTGCCCGCTGCCCGAGAGAGGTTTTGGGTACAGATACGGTCGAAATGGCGGGTTTCATCAACTGGGTTAGCGTATGATTGTCGAATCCGATTAGGGAGACGTCTTGCGGATAACGAATCCCCCAGTCGGTGAAATGGCGCAGCGCTTCAAAAATGATGAAATCGTTGGCGAAGAAAAGGGCGGTGACAGGATCTGGTCGGGTTAGATGGTGCTTCAGCGCGTCTGCGAATGTGGGCTCTGTATACATGCCGGTACTGCAGGTCCCCATCCCTTCGATTTGGAAGAGGGAAGCAGATCCCGAATGCAGCGTCTCCCGATTGAATTCCTGGACCGCTTCGCTAAAGCCGCGAAAACGCTCCCTAAAGCTCCATGATGAATGGGCGTCGCCCACAAAAGCCAGTCTGCGGTGACCTGCATGCAGAAGCTGCTGGCCTACCTGGTATCCCCCGATGAAATTGTTGGCTAACACGTGATCTACAGCGGGATCGACGACATTGGCATCGACCATCACATAGGGGATGTGCCGAGCGCGCAACGCCTGCATATAGGCGGCTGGCAAATGACCCATTACGATCGCGCCATCCGCCTTGGACTCTTGGATGCTGAGGGGAAGTCCTTCGCTGGCCGGCCTGTCGATGTCTACACTGGAGACAATCATGCTGTAGCGGTGCTGCATGAGCTCCTTGTCGATACCGCGCATAATTTTGCCCCAGTATTCCGATTCATCGAAATAGGCGCGAGGAACGATGACGACAATATTGCCCGTTTTGTGGGCTGCGATTTTTTTGCGCTGTGGCTTGAGGCGATAGCCGAGCTCCTCCGCCGTCTTCCATATGGTTTCCCGGGTGCCGTCGTTGACCGCTGGATCATGGGATAGTGCCTTGGATACGAGTGCTTTGGAAACGCCGAGCTTGTCTGCAATCATTTGCAGGGTTACTTTCTTAATGGAACTCACCCCGTTTTGTTCGGTCTAGGATTTATAACGCTTTTCAATACATTCTTGAGGTAAACGCTGGGCACTGTGTTCACCTGTTTATTTTATTACGCTGTTCACTCTTTTCCGTCTGTTCACTCTTTTCTATCATAGCGAAGTCTTCAACATTTTTCAACTTTTATGCGTACAAAAAACTCCCCGAATCAAACGGTGGACAGGCGTCCGGTTTGTCATCGGGGAGTGAATCAGTCTATTATTTGTTTTTCAGGCCGAGACGCTGACGGATATAGGGAAGTACGTAAGTATCCAGTCCGAATTTGCCGGCATTTGCGCCTGCTACGAGTACGAACAGGGTCAGCAGAAGCATTTGCGGGTTGGTGCTGGTCGTACCCGAGAACATAAAGGCGAAGTTCATGACGACCCCCATCAGGGCAGCGAAGGTGGTGAAGATGCCTGCCAGCAACGCTATACCGACCAGGAATTCTCCCCACGGTACAAGGAAATTGAATAATTCAACATTGGGAATCGCGAAGCCTTCCAGAAAATCTGCCCACCAGCTCTGTACAGCGGGGTGATCCCCTTGTGCTTTGCCGACTGCGCCCATCAAGTAGCCTTCTGCATTGAAGCCGTCCGTAATTTTACCCCAGCCTGCTGTCATCCATTCCCAGCCCAGATACAAGCGGAAGAGCAGGAGTGCACCCGCCGCATAGACATTCTCTCTCAGAAATTTCATCATGACACTCACTCCTTCTTGAGATGTACTTCCAAGCTTTGATTCATGTTGTGCTTCCTGCTTGGTATATGTTTATAGTAGCACGGTAATGAATCTCTCATTGTGAAAAACATCACATAGACGTTTGTAGAGGTGACAGTTGTGTGAAATTGAGAGCGTTTTCCTAGGGACAAGGAGGCTGAGGTATGGTTTAATGGACATAGCTGATTCTGATCCATCGTGTGGATCGATGAGCGAAATGGACAGGTCATGGCGTATACATATAGAAAACGAGAAGGGGGATGGCGTATGCAGCGGAAGCAGCAATGGATGAAAAGAACAGGAAGTGTGATGCTCGTACTGAGTCTTCTGGTGAGTGCGTGCGGCAAGGGAGAGCCTGATTCCGCAGCACAAGAAACACCGAATCAGAATCAAATGGAAGTGACAGAAGAAAACGACGTGCAGCAGGAGCCCGTAGAGGAACCGGAGCTGGTGTATCCGTACACGGCGCCATTGACGGGCAAGGGTCTGGACGAGGAGCTGACGACAAGACCGATCTCGATCATGGTTGAGAATTCGCCGGCTGCAAGACCGCAATCGGGTCTGCATCAGGCTGATCTGGTATATGAAGTGCTGGCAGAAGGTGAAATCACCCGTTTCATTGCGACGTATCAGAGTGAAGAAGCGGAAATCATCGGACCTGTACGCAGTATCCGCCCTTATTTCGTGGAACTCGCGGACAGTCTGGACAGTGTGATCGTGCATGCTGGCTGGAGCCAGGAAGCGATGAATGAGATGGTCAAGCGGGGTGTCAATCACCTCGATGCAGTATATGGGGATCACCCGTACTATTGGAGAAGCCAAGATCGCAGGGCTCCGCACAATTTATATACGAAGACGGAGCAGATTTTGGAAGGGGCCGAGGATAGAGGCTTCAGGAAAGAGTGGGAACAGGTGGCAGCGACCTATCGCGATGCGCAGGACACCTCCCAGGGCAGTCCGGCCACTAGAGTGAACATGGACTATATCGCAGGCTATGAGGTCGGCTATACATACAATGAAGAGCTGGAGGTCTATGAGCGCATCATGGCGGGGAAGCCCCATGTGGATCGGGAAACCGGCACCAGGCTAAAGGCGCATAATCTGCTTATCGTTCGAGCCCCTCACCGTATCACGGATCAGGTTGGACGCCGGGAAGTAGATGTCATGGGTCCGGGAGAGGGCTATATGCTGCAACAGGGCCAGATGAAGGAGATCACATGGGAGAACCGGGGCGGCATGATTCGCGCGTATGAAAACGGGGTGGAAGTGCCGTGGATTCCGGGGAAGACCTGGATTCAGATCGTACCGATGGCTTCCAATGTCGTCATAAACTGAGCATGCCAATCATCCTTCTCTGTACGTACCGGATTCGCTGTACGTACGAAAGAAGGATGATTTTTTTTGACAATGGGGAGGGCATCCTCATTTGCTCTGTGTTCCGCGTTTACGCTTGGCTGGCTTGTAGGGGGTGCTCCCCTTTTTTCGCGTTGTGCGTGAGCTGCTGCGGCCTTTTCGGGTCTGCTTCCTGGTGCCCTTTCCTTTTCTCTTTCGTTTGCGGCGCCGCCGCTTGGCTGAGTAGTCATCTTCATCAAATTCGTCCTCGCTGTCGCTTGCGGAAGATTTTTTTAAAAAGGAACCAAGCAGCACCTTCAGCATCGGGCTCATCTGGTTCACCGTCTGCATCATTTTATTCATTTTGGTCATCGTGCCCATGATGCCCTCAACGCCGCCGAGACGATCGACGATGCCTTTAATGTCATTCAGGCTGAAGCTGCCTGAGCCAGATCCTGTTGCTCCTGAGCCGCCTCCGAGCAGGGTGCTGAGTATACCGCCGCCGCTTCCGCCACTGCCGCCTGTGCTCCCGCCAACACTTCCGCCAAGACCGCCTCCGCTAAAATCTGCTCCCGTCCCTCCGAAGGGATTGAAGCTGCCGGATGATCCACCGATCCCCTGGAAGCCACCTCCGGTAGGAAGGGGCAACTGGGAAGAGCCACCTGGCACGATAGAGCTGGAGCGCGTTTTGGCGGATTGAAAAGCGTCCAATCGATGTGGGTTTCTTTGCATTTGGCTCATCTTTTCACAATCCTTTTTGTCATGATAAAATAGATAGGTCTTCATCTACTTGCTTCACTGTATGTGATACGTATCCCGATGGTATGGACGAAAGCCCGTTTTTTTGGAGATGGGCGCCTAAATGGCAGGGGAATAACTTTCAGTCTCTAAAGCGTGACCATTTTAACGTTTGAAGCTTTTAGTGAAATAAAGTATGATATGAGATATAGCAATTGAAGTTTGAGAGTGCAGGGGTTGATATACATGCAGTTAAAGAAGTTGAACGATAAATCGATTGATCAATTATTTGAGTCTATTTTGACACTGAAGGATCTCGAGGATTGCTATGTTTTCTTCGATGATCTGTGCACGGTCAATGAGATACAGTCCCTCGCCCAGCGGCTGGAGGTTGCACGCATGCTGCGGAAGGGTAATACGTATAATCAGATTGAAGCCGAGACGGGAGCCAGCACCGCGACGATCAGCCGTGTGAAGCGCTGCCTGAATTATGGCAACGACGGATACAAGATGGCGCTGGAGCGTCTGGGCCGCTAATCGCCGCCCGGGCATACGGTGAACAGGCTTTCCCGAGGAACAACTTTTCACATAGGGAGGGCTCATCTATGGAAGCATCAGTGGAGAACAGGAAGCCAGGTGTCCTGATAATCAGTCATGGCTCGAGAGACAAGCAATGGGTACATCTAGTAGAAAATGCAGTCGATCAGATGGAGCTTTCCAGGAACGTGCCGGTGGAATGCTCCTTTTTGGAATTGGTAGAAGGCAAGCTGATTCAGGACGGGATTGATCGACTGGAAGCGCAAGGGGTCACCGATTTGATTACGGTACCTCTGTTTGTCGCCTCTGGCAGTACGCATATTGATGAGATCAGCTGGGCGCTCGGGGTGAAGGAAGAACCCGTGCTGGAGACGGATTTGGAACGGTTTCGTCTTTCCTCTCGCGTCCATTTCTGTGAACCGATGGACGATGATCCGCTCGTTGTAGAGATGATGTATGATAAAATAAAAGCATTATCCGCGCAGCCAGAGCAGGAGATTGTGCTGATTCTGGCCCATGGCAGTATCGAAAAGGGCTTTCACCTCACTTGGCGCAGAATGCTGGAAAGTCTGGCCGCCCAGTTGAAGGCGAGAGGTGGATTTGATGAGACCGATGTCGCGATGCTGCTGCCAGATCAAACAGACAGAAAAATGAAGTGGTGGCGCAAGCATAAGCCGGAGCATTCGGTGATTGTCGCCCCACTCTTTTTGAGCGCGGGCTATTTTACGAACAAGGTGATTCCCGACCGGATGAAAGCCTATGACTACCGCTATAACGGTCATGCGCTGCTTCCGCATCCGCTGGTCAAGACGTGGCTGGAGAAGCGAGTGGAGGATAAATTACACGAGCTTTTTTCTGGGTGATCGTCCTGAAGGAGAGAGCGTGTTTCCTTCATGCCGATCTCGGTTGCAGGCGTCAGGACAACGACTGGCGGGTAAGCTATGTATATACAGGGCGATGACGAGATACAATTGTCCGAGAATATAATGAGGGAAACCTATGGAACAGGAGCATAAACAATGGTAAAACGTGCAAGGTTAATCTATAATCCAACCTCTGGACGGGAAGAAATGAGGAAAAGGCTCCCTGAGATTCTGGATCGATTGGAGCGCGGCGGTATTGAAACGTCCTGCCATGCCACAATTGGAGAAGGAGACGCCACGCTTGCAGCGGCTCAGGCGATTGAGCGAGGCTTCGATATTGTCATTGCAGCAGGCGGAGACGGGACACTGAATGAAGTAATCAGCGGGCTGTCCGAGCGTGCGCATCGCCCTCATCTGGGTGTGCTGCCGCTGGGCACGACGAATGACTTTGCCAGAGCCATCGGGATTCCAAAGCAATGGGAAGCGGCGGTAGATATTATCATTCGTCAGCACAGCAGACCGATTGATGTGGGCAAGGTGAATGAGCGTTACTTCATAAATATTGCAGGCGGCGGCTCGATGACCGAGCTGACCTATGAGGTGCCGAGCAAGCTGAAGACGATGCTGGGCCAGCTCGCCTATTATATGAAGGGGCTGGAGAAGCTGCCACGGCTGAAGCCGATTGAGCTGGTCATTCGTAGCGAGGAAATGATGCTGCACGATGAGTTTATGCTATTTCTCATTTCCAACAGCAATTCGGTAGGCGGATTTGAGAAGCTTGCCCCGGAGGCCAGACTGGATGACGGGTATTTCGATGTACTCCTCCTGAAAAAGTGCAATTTGGCCGATTTTATCCGGATTGCTACGCTTGCCCTGCGCGGTGAGCATTTGAGTGATTCGCATATGATCTACTACCGGACGAAGCATATCGAGATCGAAGCTCAGGGCTATACGCAGCTTAATCTGGACGGCGAATTCGGTGGAACGCTGCCGTGTACGTTCAGTGTGCTGCCTTCGCATTTGCAGGTCTATGTCGATGAGAGCGGACAATGCAGCTACAATATGAAGCGCCAGAAGGTTTCAGAACGGGATTTGCCGAAATTGACCGCTTTGGATGAAGAATTGGCGGAGAGCACCGATTACGAAGAAGATGAAGGAAACAAGCCGCACTGAACTCAACTAGGGACGATTTTTGGATAGAATACACACAGGTATAAAGGATCGGGAATGCCATGAATGCAAAAAGAAGACAGAAGCAACGGGTGAAGCAGCCAGCTGTGCTGGATCTTCCCGTTGTGAAAAACGAACAATATGAAATGGAAATCGTGGGCTTGACCCATGATGGTCAAGGGGTAGGGCACGTCAAGGGCTTTACCCTTTTTGTTCAGCAGGCTTTGCCCGGAGAGCAAGTGTTCGTGAAGGTGATGAAGCTGAAGAAGAAATACGGCTATGCCAGACTGATGAAACGGTTGACAGACAGCCCGAATCGGGTGGCGCCTCCATGCGATATCTACGATCGCTGCGGCGGTTGCCAGCTTCAGCATCTGAGTGATGAAGGTCAACTGGCGATGAAACACAAGCTGGTAGCAGACAACATGGAGAAGATCGGCAAGCTGCACGTAAAGGTGTTGCCAGTGATCGGTATGCAAGAACCCTGGCATTACCGGAACAAGGCGGCCGTGCCAATGGGCATAGAGGAAGGCAAGGTCGTGGCCGGATTTTACGCCAAGAGCAGTCATCGCATCGTAGACATGGATCGCTGTCTCATCCAGCATCCGTCGAATGATGATGTGATACGTATCGTGAAGCATACGGCGCAGGAACTTGGCATTTCCACCTATGATGAGGAGGCCCATCAGGGATTGCTTCGGCATGTGATGGTACGTACGGCCTATGAGACGAAGGAAGTGATGGTCGTGCTCGTGACGAACGGAAGCGAGCTTCCGCATCAGGCGGAATGGGTACGGCGCATTCGTGAACAAGTGCCGCAGGTGAAGAGCATTTGCCACAATATTAACACGCGGCGCACCAATGTCATCATGGGTACAGAAACCCGTCTGCTATGGGGCAATGAGGTCATTTTCGATACGATCGGGGATGTGAAATTTGCCATTTCCGCCCGTTCCTTCTACCAGGTGAACCCTGTTCAGACAGAGGTGCTGTACGGCAAGGCGCTTGAATACGCCCAATTGACGGGCGAAGAAACGGTCATTGATGCCTACTGCGGCATCGGGACGATCTCTCTATTCCTTGCCCAGAAGGCGAAGCAGGTATACGGCGTGGAGATCGTACCGGAAGCCATCGAGGATGCCAGAAAGAATGCAGAGCTGAACGGCATGACGAATGTTTCGTTCGAAGTCGGCCCAGCAGAAGAAGTCATTCCTGCCTGGAAAGAGCAGGGGATTGTCGCCGACGTCATGGTCGTCGATCCTCCGCGCAAGGGCTGCGACCCTGCACTGCTACAGACGATGATCGAGATGAAGCCAAAGCGCATTGTCTATGTGTCCTGTGATTCCGCCACACTGGCCAGGGATCTGCGCGTTCTGGAAGACGGAGGATTTGAAGTGAAGCAAGTGCAGCCAGTGGACATGTTCCCGCATACGAGTCATGTGGAGTGTTGTTCACTACTCGTGAGGAAAGATTAAACAAGATGTGACGGTGTCAGAACTCTTCCAACATGGCGGAAGGGTTCTTTGTTTTTATGGGTAATTATGGTAATGTTAATGAGTTAGGAGTGATATGCATGGGTGGTGGTTTATACGGACACAGAAATATTGAAGATGAGCGACTAAAGGAATGGATAAAAACGTGGGATACGGAAGATTACATTAATTTTTTTAGAAATTATTATGGAATCGCAATGAACGCTGAGTTTGAAGACTCTTTGGCTAAACAAGTTGAAATAGTAAAACAAGCGGCTTCAAGCACCACTGTTTCAGAGGATAGATACTTCTTCGATGAAGTCATGAAATATATGACTCCTGCAATGTTTTATTGCTATTTTAGATATGACAGTTCAACTGCTTATTGCGGTAATTATTATGAAGTGTTGATTGAATTTGCTGATGAATCAACCAAGAAAAAGTTAATTAAAGGCTATGATTATGTACAAACAGGCGGAATAACATTAGAAAAGAATGGTGAAGTGATAGGACATATTGGTCAGATGAGTGACCTTTTTTGGCATACTTTTTATGACCAGTATATTGTAGAGGACGATTATGGTGCTATCGAACATGCGAGAAACAATGAGAAAGATATTACCCTCCAGATATGGAATGATAAACTGTTTGAAAATACAGAGCAATTCTATAAATTTATTGAACATATATTATTTGAATGTAATATTAATCTAGACTTAGGTTTTAAAAGGTCAAGATTTGAAAGTGCTAGTAAATTAAGAGGGCATGCTACTAGAACACAACTATGTTTAAGTGGTATTGAATTAGAGGAAACCCCATTAAGATATTTCAATTTTGCTAACTATACTAAGATACCGAGACATAAATATTTGGCTTATTATCAGGTTCTTGAGTTCTTCTTTACAAGAGCGATAAAGGAAGCAAGGTTTCCTAAGCCAAACGAACTCTTAATAATAAAGTATATAACTAATAACTCAATGACTGCTTCAGAAGTTATATCATGGCTTGAAGAAATTACGGATAGGGGAAGGCACTATACAGTACCTTCAGAGAAATATCCTGCACTTTTTCCTTTGAAAGCTACAGATATTGTTGAGTCAGTAGCAACACGGATTTATACAATAAGATGTTCGTTGGTTCATTCAAAAGAAGCACCTAACGATGCTAATTTCATACCTAATCTTAATGATGAAATAATAGATAAGGAAATATCACTTATCAAATATGCTGCTGAGAAAGTGCTGTATAAATGGAGTAATGCTCCTGAATAGTGGAGGGCAAGAAGAAATTATGGCAAATCCGTTTTCAAATAAAAAGAAAATACGTGGTTGGAAGCGTAGAATTAAGCAAATTGAACAATGGAAATTACGTCATATTAATTTGGACATTGAACAGTTATCTCGTAACAATAGAGACTATGTAAAGTTATGGATTGACCCATTTTACAGGTTAACTAGACGCAATCCTCCGATGTGGTATTCTCGTTTAATACTTGAGGCAATGATAGAAGTTTATCAATCTTGGTCTCAGCAGATGAAAAGATTAAATAAACCATTTTATCTGAAAATTTGGCTCTATAATCCGAACTTTATTAATTCACAAATTGTTGTCGCTTTTCGAGAGTGCTTAAATTATTACGATAACACATTCGATAAAAGCAACGATAATAAAGCATTCCCCTCACATCTGTATGGGAGAAAACTTGGTCTTCAAGAATTTAAATGGGAACTTGCCATAGATTCAGATGATTATTGGCTTTCTGACCTACAAGAGGATATTGGTTTGGGGTTTAGGACTGACAAGGATATTGAAGCAATAAAAAACAAAGCATATAAGTGCGAGACTGTAAAATTAAGTATCGGTGAGGATACTGTTTATAATGTTAGAGTCGGAGATGTTTGGTTAGGCGAGATTATATAGCAAAAAAAAAGATTTGTCTCAGAGAGAATGCTCTGAGGCTTTTTTGTGTAGAAGAGGGTGGGTGGCGATTAAACGGGGTCTGTCAATAATTTTGTGTAAACTCATTTATAAGGAAGATCCCTTAGGGGAGATTGACCTGATGATTCAGGGTAAATGCTGACCCATACGCTCTGGATAGAAAACGGATAGCTGGAGAAGGATTTGTCCCCAGTTCTGTACACGGCCTGTCCATTTTCGTGTGACATTCATGGTGATGAGATAAAGCATCTTTAGAAGAGCGTCATCTGTCTGTAAGATGCTCTTTCCCTTGGTCACCTTCCGTAATTGGCGATGATAGCTTTCGATGATATTGGTGGTGTAGATCAGCTTTCGGATGTCGGGTGAATACTTGAAGAAGGTGGCAATCTCCTCCCAGTTGTTGCGCCAGGAGCGAATGATGAGGGGATACTTGCTTCCCCAGGTTTCTTCAAACCGATCCAGTTCCATCAAAGCCATTTCTTCTGTCGCGGCTATATAAATGGGCTTCAGATCCGCTGTGACCTTTTTCAAATCCTTGTAGGAAACATAACGGGTGGAATTGCGAATCTGGTGGATGATGCACTTTTGGATCTCTGTCTTTGGATAGCAGGCGGTGATGGCTTCTGAGAATCCAGTTAGATTATCCACACAAGTGATCAGAATATCCTGTACGCCTCGGTTCTTCAAATCATTCAGTACGCTCAGCCAAAACTTTGCAGACTCTTAGTAGTCATAGTTTAACAATCGCTTTTATCTAAACGACACATAACTGAACTCATCAATCGCATTCCATTTTTAATCCCTTCGAAATACAACCACTCTTTTTCCAAAGAATCCCGATAGGTATTAGCTTCATCCTTCATCCCACTCTAAAATTTTCGTGAACGCTGATATCCAAAGCTGCTCTTTTAATTGTTCAGTATGACCAAACGCCTTCATTTTGGCAATATGAACATCTTGTTGCTTTTCTGAAATGACTACTAATTCGTCAACCCGCTGAATCAATGCTTCTTTAAACCAGTCAGGCCAGTCTGCCATTTTTAGTCCCCTTCCCGTTATATGAGTGTGTGTATGTTAACTCTGATGGGAGGGGATGGCAAGTTTAATCATCTAAGTCACCAAGGAGGCAGGAAAGTGTGTTTGTGTTTAGGTTACTCTTTTCAGTCCTATTGAAAACTTTTCATCTTTACAATGAACATTCCAAATTTCCTTTAACCTTTCCCAATATTTCACGGATACTTTTTTAGATAGTTCCCGACAGACTACAAATGAAAGATCTTCTGCAAACTCAACCCATTTTTCATTATATGTAACTTCAGTTCGTGCTGAATTCAAATCAATATCACGATTACCATTGATATCAACAACGAGATAAGCTGGAAATGGCCAATCTAAACGTGTTAATTGGTTTCTACTACTCCAAGATGAGGGAAACAAATCCATAGGAATTTCAATGCCGTGTAAAGAAAGTAATGATTTTGATTCTATTATTTTGCTTGATCCTGAACTTGTATTGACATTTTCTTGGTCGTCAATTTCTATAGAATCGGTGGACTTTGATATCGAGTTAGTATTTACAGTTATAGACGTGCTTAAAGTGAATGATTCCATTATGCCTGAAATACTGACTTCTTTTGACGATACTTCGATTCTATCTACGGGCATTTTATTTTTTTCCAAAAGACCAATAATGACCTTTCCATCCATACCAAACTCAGTGTCACATATATCTAACTCAAATTTATTTACATAATTATAGCTATTCCAATTAAAGTCTTTATAAAATTGTGAGTTTGTGTTTAAAAAAGAATCAGATGTGTGTTGTTTACTTTTGTTTTTATATTTTATTACAATTGAAAAAGGAGGATTGGGAATTGTCTGGGATACAAATTCAAAGAACTTTTGTTCACTCATATGTTTCCAAGGGTTATTTTGATGTAAGACAACTTCGGTTGTAGTTCCAGGTTGTTTTCTTTCTCCTGTCTGAATCCAAAAAATACTTTCGTGCCCTTCTACAACAACTTGTATTGGTTCACTGGAATCGTGAAGGTCATATAGGCGTCTTGTGTCAACTTTTAATGTATCAGATACCATGAAACAAGATAATACCCCGATTCCGAATCTAGAAGTTGGTGTGAAAGTCATACTGGCTTGTGACTTTAAATCATAAAAATCCGCAGATTTGTAAAAAGAAGATCCAACTTTTGAGTAATAATTATCAATGATGTATTGATCCATACCAATGCCGTTATCAATCACGGTTAATATGTTTTCGTTATTTTCCGTTTTAAACTCAATGATGATCTCTGGGTTAAATTGATTTCCCCATGATTTTTCTAAAGCTTGCCTTACTAAGCAAGCATCGATTGAATTTTGCAATAGTTCCCTTAATGCAACTTCTGGATTTCCATATAACTTAGTTCCCATAAGAAGTTCAATTACCTGAGTCTTGCTTAATGTAAATTGAGTGTCTTTATACTGGTAAACTGGTTTTCCATAAAGATCTTTCTTTGCACCTATTTTTGATCGATCGACTTTTGGCGCTAATTTAATGTAGTAATAATCTGAGCCATTATTTAGAGACTGACCACTTAAATTAGAGAGCACAGAATTACATTCAATTAGTTCTTTATCAATAAGATCACAAAATCGCTGTATGGTCGCTTCAATTGCTGGATGTTCACACCTAGCTTGAAAAAGTATGTTACTTGGCGAAATACTCCATGCATCAACCGATCTATGCTTCATCCATTCCTGTAAAGAAACCGAGTTTTTCACACCAAGATGTGAAAATAACACGGTAGGTGTTCTTTTAGCATCAAAATCCAGTATATCTGATAGACGTAAAACTACACCAATAAAAGGAAGGCAAACAATAACATCTTGTCCGCATAGAAGGGACATGTCTAATTCCAGTAGTGAGAATACTTCTTCATTATGACTGAAACACAATTGAGCAAACTCATTGGTTAAGTCAATATCTTTGTACTTTATCTTTCCATTCCATACTCCAGCTATTATATGTCTAGCTCTGTCTGCATGAGTAATTCGTATGTATTCAGATATTAGATATTTTTTAAGAGTATTGGCTTTGCTATACATTCCAATATCATTTAATTTCTGTATTTCAGTTTGTTTATCTGGCCTAGCGTCTGCAAATCGTTTGAATTTTTCATACTCATGTAACTCCCATTCAGAAGGCACATCACCATCCCATAGTTCAAGCCATGCTCGAATATCTTTTTCGGATGCTGCCATTCCGATATCATGAAAGAAAGCTGTCAAAATAAGAAGCATTAATTCGGGAACAGAAAGTTTTTCTAAGGTATTTAAAGGAATGATTTGCTCCATTAACTTTAATACTCGGAATAAATGATCTCCATCATGAAGAGTAAATTCCTCCATATATCGGATAATTATTTTTGTCCTTTGATACGCATAATCTGAAGCATCATCAATCAATGCAAGGACTTGTTGACCAGAGGGGTCGTTTTCTGCTTTTTGTTTTAAGGTAAGATATATGTTGCTCTTTTGCAATCTTAATTGAGTCTCTTCACGCCAGTCATCTCTATAAAAGAATGTCATTTCATTTGCCCTCGCATTCTGTTGTATTTACAAAACAATCCAAAATATAGGACAATTATACCATATAAAAATGGTGTTAAATATATTCCTTTCACAGTCTCGACACATGTGGAGTGTGTGGCTTCCCTGATTTATAAGAGATTAGAGTGACTGAGAAGAAGATTTGGGGACGAGATGTGATGCTACAACTTCATTCGGGGGGCTTTAATGCCTTTTACAATCATTGCGTTCTCTGATTCGTTGCACACATAATAACTTTGAACCCACTAACAAGAATGCCACGGGTATTGGCCCATGGCCCTTTAAAATGTTCCCGATACCCTGCTAGTGGAGATATGTAAGAGAGACGGTTTCGAATATCTTCAAGTAATTGAACTTGGAATTCGACCATCTCTAGTTCTGTGAAGTGATTTCGAATGATACTCCCTAATATATTGAATGGCTTCATCCGTTGAATACAGTCTGCCTGCCTTAATATCTTGATCGGATTCGAGCAGCATTTGTTTCAACTCAGGATCATATTCAATTTCGGAGGTGATGTCGTCTAACTCCTCATTATCAGTAGGAAGTAAGGTCAGTCTTACTTCTGATCCGAAAATATCAGCTACCACTTCATTTCGATCGTGAAGCAGATCCCACAGTGCTTTTTGTGTATGATCATCTAAGGTCACTTTCTTAGGTTCGGGCATATGAATCAACTCCTTAAGCTTAATTACAACTTAAATTAGATTGTGAATACTTTTCTAGGGATGCACAGGTTGCCCTATATGAATAGTTACACCCATGACCAAGCCGTTCAGAATCATCCAGAGCAATAGACCCTACTTCTTTCTAGGAATGATGAACCCATTTTCGATTGCTTCGAAACCAATCTTGGGATAATACTCCATTGCAGTAGGTGATGATAACAGTAATAAGACAACTTCTTCACCTATATGTTGTTGGACCAATCGAATAAGCTCTCTGCCGATCCCCTTCTTCTGATACTCCTGATTTATAGCTAAATCAGATAGATAACAACAATAACTGTAATCCGTAATGGCTCTAGCTACACCAACGAGTTTGTTACGATCCCAAGCTGTTATCAGAATATCAGCGTTTTCTATCATGCGTTTTAACCTGTCCAAGTCATCAGATGGCCTTTTTATACCGGATGCTTTAAAGAGCTTCGAAAGTTCTTCTGCTTCTATTGTTGTATCATTTTCATAACTTATTTGTGACATAATGGCCGCCTCTCCCCTCTAAATACTTTCAATTGATAGAGCATAATACCTTCTGAGGGTTACGCCTTGATACTACTGGCAATAAACATGGAGGCATCTTGATTCATAAAAATGCGGCTGCCATGATAGAATGTTTGAATCGCAGTTGATTTGAATCCAACCTCAGATAAAGCTTGCTGCAACGCTTCATGTGAAAAACCGTTATGAACCCTCGGGTGGTGGATGTTCTCGTTCTTGTCAAAATCAACAATGATGAGCTGGCCATCATCATGTAAAATGTGGAATAGCGTTTGCAAGATCTTTTTCGTATCTGGGATATGAAGAAGCACCAATGACATGATGATCATGTCTGCCTTCAACGCAGGAATTTCTTGCGTAAAGTCTGCGTACAGCACTTGGGCATTCGAAATTCCTCTGTGAGTAATCTTGGCTTTGGCCACCTCCAACATTTCCTTGGATGAATCAACCAGCAACACAGAACCCACTAAGTCTGATACTGCCAGACTCACCAGCCCCGTACCACTGCCATAGTCTATGACTGATTTGGATGGGCTATTTACCAATTCTCGCCTTACTTCCTCTACAATCACTTGTGCCAATGCCATTCGATCTTCGGTATCATATCTTTTGGCCAACTGTTCAAATACGTTTTCTTCCATTCAGGCCACTCCATTTCATATCTCACAGACAGGATAATGCTCTATGGTTCACGAATTACATATGTATATATCATAGCATATTTTTTCCTGTTTTCATTTGGCTTTATTTATGGAGAAAACAGACTTTAACCTCGATAGTGAGTGAATACAGAAAGGGTGAATAGCACATGAAAGTTGTCGTGTTAGGAGCAAGCGGGGCGACCGGACAGCACGTGGTGAGGGAATTGATAAACCGAAGCATTCCAACTCGAATCCTGATCCGAGAAACAGCGGTTTTAGATCCTAGCTTGGAGAAGCATGAACACCTGGAGATCGTGAAGGGAAATATGAGCGAGCTGGACACATCTGAACTGAAGAGCTTACTGCAAGATTGCACGGTTGTCATCTCTTGTCTGGGTCATACCCCTACGTTCAAGGGGATGTTCGGTAAGCCTCGCAAGTTGGTTTCAGACGCCATTCAAAAAGTGTGCGAAACGGCAATCCGATCCGAGCAGCACATAAAGCTGATCCTGATGAGTACGACGGGCTATACGAATCGCGCCATCGGAGAGTTACCTTCCCTTGGTCAGAGAATGGTCTTGTCTGCATTGACCTATCTGTTGCCTCCGCACCGCGACAACGTCATGGCGGCGGACTATTTGGTTGAACGTGTGGGAGAAGAAAGTGAATATGTCCAATGGGTTGTGGTTAGACCTGACACGTTAATCAATGAGGATCAAGTCAGTGCCTATGAGCTAACGAGTTCTCCCGTCAGAAATCCATTATTCAATCCTGGCAAGACAAGCAGAATAAACGTGGGACACTTCATGACAGAACTTGCCACCGATCCAGCGCTTTGGAAACGATGGGACTGTAAGACGCCCGTTATTTATAATGAGCTGGACGTGGACGGATAGGTTCAGTTGATAGCAGGTGAGGTCTGAGACCCCCACATGACCTGAGACCCGCAATATGAAATGAAGCGAAACCACGTTCAAGAAAATAATTGCTTGAAATGGATCGAAAATCTGCTACAATAACAGGTATCAATATGTCATGAGATTATAACATAATGACAAGGGGAGGAGGCAAAGTGAGAATCAGTTAAATCGCACGAATTGAACCGCATGCTTGTAATGGCTCAGGCTTATCGTTTTGTTTCTTGCACAGAAATGGTTATGCTATAATGAGAAAAAACTAAAGTAAGGTGTCTATGATGAAAATGACCTTTCAACAGGAAACGATAGATAAACATACAGTCATTCCTTTGTACTATCAGCTCAAACAAATCATTTTACAAAATATTAAAAAAGGTCATCTCGAGCCGGATGATATGATTCCGACGGAACAGGAGTTAGGAGAAGTATTCCAGATTAGCCGAACGACGATACGTCAAGCGATTATGGAACTTGTGAGTGAAGGGTACTTATATCGTGTCAAAGGCAAGGGAACCTTTGTCGCGAAAATGAAAATTGATCAGGATTTCATGAAGAAGCTGGAGGCCTTTAATGAGCAGATCGAGAGAAAAGGCTTGATTCCGAGCACCAAGGTACTGGAATTCGAGAAAGTTTTGATGGATGAAGCAGTCGCCGAAGCGCTGCAAATGCCGGTTCACAGCGAAGCCATCAAGCTGGTTCGCCTTCGATTTGCCTCACAGGAACCGATTGTCATCGTGGAAACCTATTTGCCTTATGAATGGTGTGCGCATCTTTTCACGTATGACATGAATGAGCATTCCTTATATGAGATTCTGGAGAAGCAGGATGAAACGAAAGTACAAAGAGTCGTGCGCACCATTGAGGCGATTACAGCTGGATCATACGAAAGCAAATGGCTGGATATCTTGAAAGGAAGCGCGATACAGTTGACGAAAACCATTGGCTACAATGCTTCGAATCAACCTATTGAATACTCCATTGCAAGATATAGAGGAGACCGGAACCAGTTTACACTTGAAATTCAGCGTTAATTTTTTTGATATATATGTCATGACAACATAACAACATGACATTACTTGATATTGCCAAGAGGTCAAACAATCAATGAATAATGGAGTGAGTTCCTATGTTCACTTATTTAATCGCTCACGATATAGGCACTTCAGGAAATAAAGCGACCTTGTATACGACAGATGGGGAACTGGTCAAAAGCTGTGTCGAGGATTATCCGACCCGATATTTTAATCGGAATTGGGCCGAACAAAATCCGGAGCACTGGTGGAGAGCGGTTTGCATCTCGACGCAACAATTACTGCAAGGTATAGATCCGAATCACGTAATCGGCATCTCATTTAGCGGACAAATGATGGGGTGTGTATGTGTTGACGTAAACGGAACGCCTCTGCGAGACGCCATCATCTGGGCGGATCAGAGAGCAGAGCATCAGGAGCAGGCCATTCGCCATTCAATGGATGAATCTTCCTTTTACACGATCACAGGACACCGAATCAGTTCCTCATACAGTATTGAGAAGCTGATGTGGTTAAAAGAGCATGAACCAGACGTATATCAGAATACGTACAAGATGCTGAATGCGAAGGACTACATCGTCTTTAAGCTAACAGGGGAAATGGTCACTGATTACTCGGACGCGTCGGGAACGAATGCATTTGATCTCCATACCTTTCAATGGTCGGAAGAAATCTTAAAGGCGGCGGGGATTGACGAGTCAAAGCTCCCCGAGTTAAAGGAATCTACATATGTAGTGGGAACGGTCACCTCAGAAGCGGCTAGAGAAACAGGACTTTCTGCACGGACTTCAGTCGTTTGCGGTGCAGGTGACGGGATTTGTGCGGCAGTCGGGGCAGGCTCTGTGGCGGATGGGATCACCTACAACTATATCGGTTCTTCCTCCTGGATTGGATTGACGTCATCTAAACCGATATTGGATTCAGAAATGCGAACGTTCAATTGGGCACACAGTATCAAAGGCAAAATATCTCCTTGTGGAACGATGCAGAGTGCGGGCGGTTCCTATCAATGGCTGGTAAATGAAATGTGCAAGTTTGAAACGAATGAAGCATTGAGAAGCGGCATAGATAAATACGAACTCGTGAATCGGCAGATTGAGCAATCACCGACAGGAGCAAGAGGCATCCTGTATCTGCCTTACTTGATGGGCGAGAGGAGTCCAAGGTGGAACCCGGATGCGAAAGGGGCCTTTATCGGACTTAGGATGGAGCATACTCGACAAGATGTGTATCGGTCTGTCCTGGAGGGCGTCACCTTGAACCTGAATGTCATTCTGGGGGTGTTTAGACAGTATCTCGACATCCAGCAAATGACCGTCATTGGGGGCGCTGCACAAGGAAATGCCTGGCGTCAGATTATGGCCGATATATATAATATTGAAATTGTAAAGCCCAAAAATTTGATGGAAGCCACTTCAATGGGTGCAGCTGTGATCGCTGGAGTTGGCGTAGGGGCGCTGGACAATTTCGATGCCATTCATCAATTTATAGAGATAGAAACCATACAAAGACCGGTTGATCAACATCATCAGATATACCAAAAAATGATGCCTATATTTGAAGAAGCCTATCAGGCTTTAGTTGAAGTGAATGACAAACTATCTCATTTATAAAGGAGACCACACACATGAACAACTTGGCTAAATATTTCGATCACACGGCATTGCCAGCAGACACAAGAAAAGCAGATATTATCAAAATATGCGAGGAAGCAAAGACGTACGGGTTTACTTCAGTTGCGATTAACCCTTATTATGTACCATTCGCAAAAGAACAACTGGCAGGTACAGACGTGCTGGTAGGTGCTGCTATTGGCTTTCCACTGGGAGCAACTACGACAAAAACGAAATTGTTTGAAATCGAAGATGCGATTGAAAATGGTGCAGGTGAAGTCGATATGGTCATTAATATCGGTGCGGTGAAGGATGGAAACTATGATGTAGTGGAAGAAGAAATCACGGCTGCAGCCAATCTGTGCAGAGGAAAAATTGTATTTAAGATCATTTTGGAAACATGCTTATTGACCAATGAAGAGAAAATCAAGGTTTGTGAAATTGCGAAAAAGGCGCAAGTAGATTTTGTGAAAACATCTACAGGGTTCAACAAGCATGGGGCAACGGTAGAGGATGTAAAGCTCATGCGTGAAACCGTAGGGCCTGAAATGGGAGTAAAAGCCTCTGGCGGTATTCGAAATTTTGAGACCGCACAGGCGATGATTGAGGCGGGTGCAACGAGATTGGGCAGCAGTGCTTCTGTCAAAATCGTCAATCAATTGAATGACGATCAGGAAGATCAGGGAACATACTAGAACCGGATTAACATGTAAACACCTTCAAGAAACGAACCCCATGTCGGAAGATCAGGGACTCGCCTTGAAGGTGTTTTTGGAGTCTGTAAACTAGATTGTGTAAACTCCTAAATCTATTAAAATAGAGGTAGGAGAAAGGTTGGGATCTACACATGGGATTATGGACGAAAGAGCAGCTTCGCGCATTCATCAAAGAAAATAA
>NZ_JBHUMM010000016.1:0-39373 GCF_042685085.1 Marinicrinis sediminis | reverse complement strand
TATTTCTCTACAGCTTCCATTTTCTTGTCATAACTGATTCGTCTTCTTCCCATAAAAAAGCTCCCCTTTGAGTAGTCCTGAATTTTGTTATTTCAGGTGTCTACTCAAAGGGGAGCATATCAGTCTCAGATCGGCAGTCTTTTTTGCTGACTTGCGCGCGTAAGCAGGCTATTCAGGACATCGAGAGATGACTAGCTAGCGAATGGCTAGCCTTAAAATGGCTCCCCGACAAATTGCGGCTGTCGGTGACTGAATCAGCTTGACGCACATGCCAAAAATGGCAAAAAACCCTGGCTGCATGGAAGGTGCGAGTCAGGGTGATCCCAATGTCTATATTGTCTACAACCTCTAATACTGTGCGCACATGACCGATTCACTAGCGGTTAAGCTGTTCCGCCAGTCGGGCAAATAAGATGTGGTCTTCGAGATGAATGTGCTGACGCATATCGGCCTCCAGATCCTCCAGTTTCTGATACGTCAGCTTCAAGGTCCGGCATGCTCCCTCAGGCAGCTGGTAGTCAGCGGTGAGCATTCTCATTTCCTTGAGCAAACTGCACGCTTCCTGATGATCGGCCTCCAGGGCAGTCAGTTGCGTCCATGCCTGCTTGAGCTGTTCAGGATTGCCGGTCTGTTCATAACGGAGGATGAGCGGGAATACCGTCTGTTCCTCGGTGCTGAGATGCCCCTCCAAATCAGTTTGTAGCGTCTTGAATTTGGCTTGCAGCACAGGGATAAATGACGGATTATCTTGACCATGGATAGCCTTTAGCTTGATCATGCAGCCTTCGAGGGCAGGCAGCTCTCTTCTCAGATATTCGTGATGCACCGCGATGATATGATGAATGAGGTCATGAAAGCTTTCGTGTTGCCAGTCGATCTCAAACAGGCCCTCCCGCCGCTTGAAGAAATCATACGCTTCAACCAGCGATTCCATCATCGCATCGCCATCGATCGGATGCGTTTCTTCGAGCGAATACGAGACATCGGCCGCATCAGGGGCAGCTGAAAGGTCCTCCGCACCGGGATCTGACTGAAGCTGCGGGTCCTCTTGACTGCTGCATACATCGGCTTGGCAATGCTTAAATACACTGCTGGCATAAGGGAAGGCAGATGCCATATCGTCAATCTTGTCATTCAAGGTAAACGGACGCATGATGCAAAACCTCCTTTTGACTTCATCTTAACGCGAATGGGGAGGAGGTTTTGTGCGTGATTTCACAATAAATGCAAACATTTGTGTAGTTTTGATTTCATTTGCATGGTCATATTGGCTCTTGGAAATCGGCTCAAAATCGATTATGATGAAGCAGTAGACGAGTAGTCGTCTTACTTTAACTTGATACGCCGAAGAGGTGCGAATAATGGATCAACAGGAACAAGCAAAGAGCAAGCCAATGTCCCAGGCCGAAGCCGCGAAGCAATTGCTCGCCAAGAAAAAACAAAATCAGCTGAACAGGCAGCAGCAACCTGGTCACCATCCGTCTGGCGGGCCTGTCATGAAGAGTCAGAATACGAAAAAAGTCAACAATCAGCGCAAGCGGATGGGTGTATAAGTCAAGCTGACAATCGACCAACCAAAAAACGAGCGAGATGTTCTGCATGGAACATTCCGCTCGTTTTTATTTGGGATTGACCGCAAACGGTCGTACATATAATAGGAAAATCAGCTGTCTGTGTGACGCTTAATCGTCATTGGACTGGGTGAAGATCATGATGAACTTCAGCAGCTCCAGCAAGGAGATCAAGGCGGCTGCGACATAAGTCAAGGCTGCGGCATTCAGTACCTTGGCGACACCGCGCTCTTCCTGGTTCTGAATGAAACCAAGCGATACCATTTGTTCCCGTGCTCTGGAACTAGCGTTGAATTCAACGGGCAGCGTAATCAGCTGGAAGACGACGGCAGCCGAGAAAAACAGGATACCGACCAACAGCAGATTCGCCATCTGCAGGAAGAATCCGGCCAGGAGCAAAAACGGCGCAATCCCGGAAGTCAGATTCACGAGCGGGAACATCTGATGACGGGCGACCAACATCGGATATTTCACCTTGTGCTGAATAGCATGTCCGACTTCGTGACACGCAACAGAGATCGCAGAGATCGAGCTTTCGTAATAGACGGGTTCAGACAATCTCACCACACGCTTCATCGGATCGTAGTGGTCGGTTAATCTTCCACGAACCGGTTCGATCGGAACATGGCTCAGTCCGTTCATATCGAGCATACGCCGTGCCGCTTCATATCCGGTCATGCCGGAACTTGTAGCCACCTTCGTCCACTGATTGAAGGTTCCCTTCACCCGGAACTGTGCCCAAATAGAAATACCAAAGGCAATCAAAATCAGAAAATCCATGGGATGAAAAAACACGGTGCATTCCTCCTGATGATATGAAAATGTATCATGATTCCTACCTCACATTAGCGGACCTTTACCAAGGATTAAGAGAATCGCTTCAATACAGGCCGCGCTTTGCGGGGTAAGTACTTTAAATACGTTCTTGGCCTGATTTGGTTTCAACGTTTCAATATAAGGTTCCAGTTCCTTGATTTCAATCTCCAGTTGCTTCATATGGGAATGAAGGGCATTCAGCTTCTCGGTAATCGCCGGGTCTCCCTGTTCCCTGGTACGGTCGAATTGATCCAGCCACTGTTTGATTTCTTCTAATGTATACTTCTCCGCCTTCAGCATTTCGATACGCTGCAATCGCTCCAGTGCCTTTCTACCATATAAGCGGAAATTGCCGCTCGTTCGCTGCTCTGGCTGGATAAGACCCAGCTTCGTATAGTAATCCACTGTGCGCTGGCTCACCTTCGCCAGATCGGCAAACTGGCCAATTTTCCAAAGTGTCTCGTCCCCCATGACACAGCACCTCACTGTCATGTATAGATTGCATTTCATTATAATAGGGTGTTCTACATAATAGAGTGTTCTAAAAATATCATAATAGATCGGATGTTAATCGTCAAAAGGTTCTGTGCCAAAAAAGGGAACGTTCGCAAAGAATTCAAAATCCATCGCTTCGATGGGGGAAACATCACCACCTCAAAAGTCATGTATGACAGCTATGTCACGTATTGTACTCATCTCATTCTTTTTAACCACTCTTACCACTTAAACACACCGATCACGCATGCTATCGTTCATTTTACGCCGATCACTCATACCCATCATCCTATCGCCCACTTTATACATGTCACTTATACTAACATGTCCCTCGTAAAGTACGAGGAAGACCATCTTGCACCCCAAACAGTCTTCCCATAATGATGAACATGTATGGAGATGTGATGGGGATAGAAAAAAGGTTATCAGATGAATAGTTAACATCATGCGTAAGTTTTGCATAAAAAAGAGGCTGAAAATCCGAACTTTAAGGCCGGATTTACAAAAAAGATACGCTTTCCAGAAAAAAAGTTCTGAAAAACAGTTGTCAAATGGCTCAAAACACAATATAATGACATTAACAGTTTCACATTGTGTAAATAAAATTAACACTAAAGGGGAGAGGTTAAGATGGAATTACAATTGAGTGCACTTTGGGTCATGTTGTCAGCCATTCTAGTCATTTTAATGCAAGGCGGATTTATCATGTTGGAGGCCGGATCGACTCGGATGAAAAATGCCGGGCACGTGGCAGGGAAGACGATCTTCACGTTCGGTCTAGCGACCATCGTATACTGGGCAGTCGGTTGGGGATTTGCTTACGGATCGGATTCAAATCCATTTATCGGGTTCGGGGATTTCTTCTACAATCCATTTGGTCTGGATGATGGTTCCCTGCCGATGTCAGTCGCTTTTCTATTCCAGTTCGCATTCGCTGCGATTTCCCTGACGATTGCTTGGGGCGGGTTCGCAGAGAGAGGCAAGCTGGCCGCTTATCTGATCTTCACCGTTTTGTTTACAGCCTTTATTTATCCGGTTATTTCCCACTGGATCTGGGGCGGGGGCTTCCTCGCTGAAGATGGCGCGCAAGATTTTGCAGGATCGACGGTCGTTCACTTGACGGGAGCGATGGCAGCATTAGCGGCGACCATTTTGCTGAAGCCAAGAATCGGGAAATTCAACAAGGACGGCTCTGCCAATGAACTGCCTGGTCACAATCAGGTCTTCACGACCATCGGGGTATTGATCTTGTGGGTCGGCTGGTTCGGATTTAATGCCGGTTCCACACTAGGTATTGATGAAGCTTTCTTCTCTGGTTATGTCGCGTTCAATACACAACTGGCAGCAGGTGCAGCAGCAATCGTGGCTTTGCTGGTCGCATGGGCATTCACTGGGAAGGCGGATATCGGAACGATGCTGAACGGAGCGCTGGCAGGTCTGGTCGCCATTACCGCTTCCTGTGCATTCGTTGAGCCTGGGGCAGCTGTTGTCATCGGGATGGTTGCCGGAGCGCTCGTATTCTTCAGCATGAAGTTCTTCGAGAAAATGAAAATTGATGATCCGATCTATGCACTGTCTGTTCACGGAGCGATCGGAATCTGGGGTACACTGGCAAACGGTTTGTTCGCAACCAAGGAACTGGCAGAGGACACAGTTGGCGTTGGTACAGCCGGATTGTTCTACGGCGGTGGATTCGGACAGCTGTGGGTGCAAATTGAAAGTGTCGTGATTGCCGGGGCTTATGCCTTCGTTCTCTCCTTCGTCTTCCTCTTGATCATCAAGAAGATTGTGGGACTGCGCGTAACGGAAGAGCAAGAAATCATGGGTCTGGACCTGAGCGAACACGGGACGTACGGGTATCCAGAGCAAATGAAAAGTGCATCCGGAAGCACCACGGTGAAGGGATAACGGCACGGATCACGAATCAAATCTATACCCAGGACGCAGGGAAGATCCGGTTATCGGGTCTTCCTGTCTTGCTTTGGATCGAATCATTCGCAGTACTGGCTGGCCCCAGTCGGTTAGGCCGGAGATGGCTTGGGATCGTGCTGCTCGATAATGAAAGGGCAGCGGATTGTCAGCAGGGAGGTGGCATGACGGGTGTGTACAAGGGAGAGAAGAGAAGGATGGGAGAGATGGCTGCAGCAAGTTCAGAACAGTACAGATTTGCAGCAGCTGTCCCGTATACGCAAGCAATTTCATGAGGATTTGTCGGGGGAGCAGCGGGCGGTAGAGACGCTCGTTGAGGTCGAATGGATTAATCGGATCTATGATGCGATGATAGAACAGACAGTGAAGCTGTCGTATGGACAACTGAATGAACAGGGGAAGGGATGGCCGCCCGTGCCGTTTCAGTTCGTGCTGTATGGAAGCGGAGGCAGGCAAGAACTGACCTTGTGGAGTGATCAGGATAACGGAATTGTGTATGAGACGCCGCCGAACGGACAGGAGGAGGAGGTTCAGGCTTATTTTCTGCAGCTGGGGGAAGCGGTTGTAGCAGGATTGCATGAGATCGGGTTTCCGCCATGTGACGGCAAGGTTGTGTCCAGTGAGCCCATGTGGTGTACGACGTATGCGCAGTGGGCAGACCGGATGGATGCATGGATCGCTGATCCGAACTGGGAGCACATTCGCTATTTGCTCATTTGTCTGGATGCCAGGCCGCTGTTTACGTATGGAAAGGTAAGCTTTCAGCTTCAGTTGCCCCTGGACGCATATCGTCATTATGATGTAACGGTATTGCCGCATTTGGTGGCCAATACGCTCAAGCATAAAATGGTTCTGAATATATTCGGCGGGTTGATTCCCGAGCCTTACGGGGAGGATGCCGGCACGATAGATATAAAATACGGCTGTTATATTCCGATCGTCAATGCCATTCGCCTGTTGGCCGTGGCAGAGGGAATTGCGGAGAGTTCAACCCGGCAACGCTTCTGGAAGCTGAGAACGAGCGGCACGTATCCGGTTGTAGAGCTGAAGAAGTGGGAGGAAGCCTGGATCTATTTTCTGGAGCTGCGCAATCAGGTGCATGCCCAGTATGAGCAGGGGGTCTTTGCGGCGAGCGGGAAGCTGAGAGTGGAACGGATGACGAAGGAAATGAAGCATACCCTGAAGTCTCATGTTCGGACAGGCAATGCCCTGCAGAAGATGATCAGGCGCAAGATCGGATCGGGAGGATGAGCTCGGAATGATGCATCCTGAACGGGACCGGGATAGAAAGGGAGATGGGGTGATCGCATGAATGAAAAACCCAATACACCGGGTATGTGGAAGCTGTACAAGATGGGGGGCATTACCCCTGCCATTGCAGCGGCATTCGGCAATCAGAATGCACAGCAAATGGCGTTCATTCGCTCCATGATGAAGGAACAGCGGCAATCCTCACTCCTGAATATTCCGCTGTATGAGATGGAAGGGGTTATCTTTGATCTGGAAACGACCGGGTTTATGCCAGCTGTAGATGAGATCATATCGGTAGGGGCGGTATGGATTCAGGGCGGGGAGATCGTTCCGGATCGTTCCTTCTATACCCTCGTCAAGCCGCTCAGACCCATTCCGGAAGCGATTCAGCAGTTGACCGGGATCGGGAATGAGGACGTTCGGCAAGCTCCGCCCCTGATCGAAGTGCTGCAGCAGTTTTTGCAGTTTGTTGAGCAGCGTATTTTGATTGCCCATGGCTCCGGTCACGATAAGCAGTTTCTGAATGCGGCCTTGTGGAAAACGTCCCGCGTGAGGCTGACCCACACGGTACTGGACACGATGATGGTCGGCAAATGGTTGAAACCGGAGCTCGGGTCGTACGGATTGGATGCCCTGCTGGATGCCTACGGCATTCCAATCGGTCGCCGTCACCATGCGCTGGAGGATTCCCGCATGACAGCCGTGCTGTGGCAGCATTATCTGAGCGAAATGAAGCAGCGACAGGTGCACCTGCTGGGAGATTTGTACGCCTACTTGAGCCGCTAGCCAGGAAACGGCCAGAAAACAGCCAGGAAACAGCCAGGAAACCTGATTCCGCGTCTGAGCGTCTGAATACAGACAGGCATTTACATTCGTATCAGGCATCCGACAGGTGCTTGTCCGGCTTGATGAGGAAGAACACCAGGGTAAGCGCAAGAAAAGACAAGGCAGAAACGGTCAGGAAGACGACGCGATCGGATATCGTCATGAGCCAGCCAAATATAGGCGGTCCTGCGGCTACGCCAAGGAACCGCAAGCTGCTGTAGAGCGAGGTGATCATGCCTCGTTCATTTTTTTGCACCGATCCGGTGATGAGGGTGTTCAGACAAGGCAGCAGCAAGCCTGTCCCGATACTGCTCAAGGTCAGGAGTGCAATGAAGAGATACAGATTGGAGAAGAAAAAGATCGTCAGGACTAGCGCGAGGGAGCTGAGGGCCAGTCCGATATTCATCAGCCAGCGCATGAGCAGACCGTTTTTCTTGATGATGCTGCCGGTCAAATAAGAAGTCGTGACCATGCCCATCAGTGGGATGGCCAGTACAAAGCCTTTGCGCACACCCGTAATGCTGTAAGGCTTGCTCTCCAGTATGTCGGACAAATAAAAGAGCACGCCAAAGATGACGAACAGTGCCAGAGAGCCCGCGAAGAAGCTGGTGATGAGCCATCTACCTTTTTGCTTCAGCACCTCTTTAACATTGCCGATGTACGTACCCAGACGCTGTCTCTCGCCATTTCGTGGCGGTTCATGGATCAGCGTGATGACGGAGATGAGCGCGATGAGGCAAAAGACGGGAAAGGCAAAAAAAGCCGCATACCAGACGAGCAGAGCCAGCAGAGACCCGATAATCGGACTGAGCACTTTTCCAGCGCCGTTGGACGCTTCGGTCAGACCGAGCGCTTTGCTTTCTGTGCCGCCTTTGAACAGGTCTCCCACAAGTGCCATCGCAATCGGTGCGGTGCCAGCTGCGCCCAGTCCCTGGAGCGCCCTCGCTGTAATTAGAACCCAGTAGGATTTCCAGACGGCACCGAATCCGGCAAGAATGCCTGCGAGTCCGTAGACGATCAGACATGGAATCATGACCGCCTTGCGTGAATAACGATCAGACAAATACCCTAGTACAGGTATGAAAAGGCCGGCACATACAGAGAATAAGGTGATGACAAGACTGGTCTGGAACTGGGTAATCTGAAGCTCCTTCTTCAACTGAGGCAGAACCGGAATGATCATGGAATTGCCCAGCACAAGGACGAGTGGCACGCTGGCAATCGCGGCGAATTGCAGAAAGCTTCCGTTCGTGTTCCCTTCCCCGGTGGAGGAGCCTGAGTGCCCTTCCTTGCTCTGGGTCCGTTCTGCGAAGGGGGCATGGTCCTCGGCTGGCGTAATGAATATGGATCGTCTTCTGGATTGGCTTCGTGACATGAGGCTTCGACTCCTCTGAACGCTGATGCCAGTAATGTTCCCGCCAATCTTACCATCCATGCACTTTGTTTTTTGCCATTAAATTCGTTAAGATAGAGGGGACGATCACGTTACATCAAGCAAGTTCATCAAGTACATTCATCAAGCAAGTTCAGGCAACGAAGACGAGGTGAATCATGAAAAGAAATTTGGCCGTATTGATCATTGTGGCAGCCTTGGTGGGTTTCGCCATTTATCAGAATGTAACCGACGAAGCCGCTCGTGCACTTCCGTCTGAGCAGGCAGCGAAGAAAGATTTCCTCGCCCCTCATTTCGAGCTGCAAGGGCTGGATGGGCAAACCTATGCCGTTAATGGCGAGCGGGAGAAAGTGCTGTTTATTAACTTTTGGGCTTCCTGGTGCGGCCCTTGTGAACTCGAGGCGCCAGAGCTCGTTCATTTGCATGAGAAGTATCAGGATGAGCTGGACATTTACGCAGTCAATGCGACCCAGGATGACAATGTAGATAATGCCAAGGCCTTTGCGGAGGAATACGGATTTGAATTCCCGGTTCTGCTAGACGATCAGGAGGGCAAAAAAGGCGAGGTAACGGATCTGTACAATGTATACGGGTATCCGATGAGCTTCCTCGTCAATCGTTCAGGGGTGATCGTGGATATCATTCCAGGGATATTGCCACCGGATGATCTGGAGAGCCGTGTCAAAAAACTGATCAAGAACGGCTGAGAAAAACAAGTGTAATCCATGAAAAAAGAGCGATCTCATTTTGGGAGATCGCTCTTTTTCTATTTGTGCAGTACGGTTTGTAGTTCACGTTTTTTAGCGGGCAACGCGCATTTCAAGCAGCGCTTTCCATTAGTGGTTCAACAATCCGCTTCGTTCTGCTTCCCGTTCCTTGTTGGGGGTAACAGCCGTCTTGCCTGTCAGAGCATATCTTAAACTGTCCACCAGCGCCTGCCAGCTTGCTTCGATGACGTTTTCAGAGACGCCGACCGTACTCCAGGTATTCTCGAAGTCCGAGCTTTCTACGAGTACGCGCACTTTGGCAGCGGTAGCATCCTTTTCATCAATGACCCGTACCTTATAGTCAGACAGGTGCATGCGCTGAATGTCCGGATAGAAGTCGATCAGGGCTTTGCGCAGGGCATTGTCCAGCGCATTGACCGGGCCATTCCCGCTGGCGACCGTATACACTTCCTCATTCTTCACCGCCAGTTTGACGATGGCTTCGGAGCGCACGGCCTGATCACGATGCCGTTCAATGGATACTTTGAAGGACTTGACCTCGAATACGTCTTCGACCTGTCCGGACGCCTTGCGCAGCAACAGCTCCAGAGAAGCATCCGCCCCTTCAAATTGATAGCCTTGATGCTCCAGATCCTTGATTTCCTGAATGACCTGCTTGGTTTGTGCATTTTGCATGTCGAGATCGAGGTTCAGCTCCTGGGCTTTGAAGACCAGATTGCTCTGTCCGGCAAGCTCGGAGACCAGTACGCGCTGCTTGTTGCCAACCAGCTCAGGTGTCAGATGTTCATAGGTTTTCGCATGGCGCAGGATAGCAGATACGTGAATCCCGCCCTTGTGTGCAAATGCGGCAGACCCGACATAAGGCTGATTAAGCGGCATATGCACATTGGCAATCTCGCTGACATACCGCGCTGTATTGGTCAGCTGCGTCATCTGCTCTGGTGAGATACACGTATAGGACAGCTTCAGTTGCAGGTTCGGCAGGATGGAGCACAGGTTGGCATTGCCACAGCGTTCCCCGAAGCCATTCATCGTTCCCTGCACCTGTCTGGCACCGGCATGAACCGCAGCAATGGAATTGGCGACCGCAAGCTCGCAGTCGTTATGGGCATGGATGCCGATCGGACAGTTTACCTGTGCGGCTACGTCCGTTACGATGCGCGTGATTTCGGAAGGCATGGAACCGCCGTTGGTATCACAGAGCACCACCCAGTCCGCACCGGCTTCCGCTGCTTTTTGAATGGTCTGCATGGCGTAGGCCTGATTTTGCTTGTAGCCATCGAAGAAATGCTCTGCATCATAGATGACTTCCAGCCCTTTGCTTTTCAAGTAAAAGACAGAATCATAGATCATCGCCAGGTTCTCTTCCAGCGAGGTTTGCAAAGCTTTGTGCACATGGAAATCCCAGGACTTGCCGAATATGGTGGCTACGGATACGCCGGATTCGAGAATTTTATTGAGGTTCACATCGTCCGCCGGATCTGTATCCTTCCGCCTGGTACTTCCGAAAGCCGTAATCTTGGCTTGCTTGAGCGACAATTGCTTGGCCCGTTCAAAAAACTCGATATCCTTGTTGTTGCTTCCCGGCCAGCCGCCTTCAATATAATGGACGCCGAGTTCATCAAGCTTCTGGGCAATCTTCAATTTATCTTCCACGGATAGAGAAATGCCTTCTCCCTGTGTCCCGTCTCTAAGCGTTGTATCGAATATCTTCACTGCACTGGACATGACTCATCCTCCTAAACATCTTCCGCAAGGTATAATTGCTTATTATAGCACTGTTGTCTATAAAAGTTGATACTTCTTCCGTGATTTTCATTCGTATAAATATTATTTGACAAATTTCGACATGTCCATTACATTACATTCATATTCAGCATGATAAACATCTGTGAGGTGGCGACATGAAGGGCACGAATGAAAAGCAAACGAACAAGGGGAATGAGACAGACAAGTCGGTGAAGGGGAGCGGGCATGAGCAGACAGGGAAGAGATGGGCGAGGATGTCGATCATCAAGCATTTGAAGATATCCAGGAAAATCATGCTGCTCAATGGAATTGCAGTCGTATTTCTGGCCCTGATCGGCTATGCAGGCATTTACTACAGTGGTCAACTGCAACAGCAATCGAACACGATGTATGAGGACAGGTTGATTCCCATCCATACACTCCATGAAATTCGCAACATGCAGGGCCAGATAGATGCCGCGTTGCTGGAGCTGTTGCTGGCGAAGGAGGATCAGGATCAGGTAGCACAGCTCGAAGAGAAGATCACGTCCATGAACAATCAAATGAACACTTATTTTGCCGAATTGCAGCAGCACAAGATTCGGGACGAGCTTCAGGGAGAAATCGAGGACTTTAAATCAATCTTTACGCGGTATCGGGCGGAACGGGGAAAAGTGATCAGCACGGCCTTTCTTACCGAACAGCAGCTTCAACTGATGAAGCGAGAGACGGCGTATGAATATTATGTAGAAAAAGTGGTTCCGATCCAGCGAGTGGTCAATGAGAAGCTGGAGAATATGGTTCGTATACATATCGAAAAGGCCGGACAGGTCAAGGCGTTCAATGAAGAAGAACGGCAGCAGTCATTCCTGGTGATGATCGGCTGTATCGGGGCAGCGGTGCTCCTGTTTGCGATGATCGGAACGGTCATCAGTTCCCGGATCGTCAAGCCTCTGCGCTCCCTGCAAGCACAAATGAAGGAAGTGGAGCAAGGCGATCTGCGTGTCTCGTGCGACTATGATTCGAGAGATGAGATTGGAGACTTGACCCGTTCATTCCAAGAAATGATGAAGGGACTGCGTGAACTGGTTCATCACGTAGATGAGACCTCCCACATGATGAATACGCATTCCGCGCATCTGCTCAGCAGTGCAGAGGAGACAGCCCGCGGCAGTCAGCACATCGCCCAGTCCACTCACGCCCTTACGTCTTCGATGGAACGTCAGGCGGATATGGCGCGATTCGCTTCCAATTCGATGGAGGAAATGAACAAAGGGATTCAGACGATAGCTTCCCATACGGAAGCGGTATCCGAGCTGTCTTATACAGCCTCCTCTGCTTCACAATCCGGCTTGCAGGACGTGCAGTCCATTCAGGAGCAAATGCAGGCGATTGAGCGGTCATCAGAAGGTTCGGAGCAGTCGATCAGGAAGTTGCAGCAGCAATCCGACCACATCCATACGATGATTCAGGAGATTACGCGCATCGCCGCTGCTACCAATATCTTATCCCTGAATGCTGCCATTGAGGCTTCACGGGCAGGCGAGGCGGGCAAAGGATTTGCCGTGGTGGCCCAGGAAATTCGCGAGCTGGCGGATCATTCGAAGAGGACGGCCGGTCAGATTGTGGAAGTCGTGGCGCATATTCATCAGGAAGCGTTATCTGCGGTGCACGCCATCGGGGAAGACCGGGTACGCATCCAGGAAGGGGTTGTACAGACGGAGCGGGCTTCCGCGTCATTTCAGCATATTCAGTCTTCTGTTGTGCAGGTCCGAGACAAGGTGCTGGAAGTGTCTGCGCTCGTGGAGCAATTAACCGCTTCCAGTGAAGGGATCGTGGAGAGCGCGAGACAGACAGCCGAAATTTCGGAAACGGCCGCGGGAAGCTGCGAGGAAATTGCGGCTTCGAATGAAGAGCAATTGCAGTCGATGCAGCAAGTGAAACAGGCAAGTCATCATCTTGCAGAGACGGCCCAGCAGCTCCGCAAGCTGGTATCCGCTTTCGACCTGTCTTCTTGACCGCGTCCGCGCGAAAAGGTATGCTGTAGAAAAATGGGACCATATGGGGCAGACTGCTGATGAATACCGATACCTTTTATCCGAAAAAAGGAAGAGTAATCCTTCATATTGATATGAATGCCTTTTATTGCTCGGTGCACGAGGCAGAGGAACCGGAGCAGTACCGGGGCAAGCCGTGTGCGGTCTCCGGCAGCATCGAGCAGCGCAAAGGTATTATTGTTACTTCCTCCTATGCGGCCAGAAAGCAGGGAGTGCGAACAGGCATGAGGGTCAGAGACGCGCTGAAACGCTGTCCTGACCTTCTTTTGATTCGTCCGGATTTTCATTTGTATCGCGCCTATTCAAAGCGCTTCATGAAGATGGTGTATGCGTACACGCCGCTGGTGGAGCCGATCTCCATTGATGAGTGCTTCGCAGATATTACGGGCTCCCGGCAATTTGGCTCCCCTCTTGAGATCGCCCGAGCATTGCAGCAGCGGATACGTACCGAACTGGGTCTCCCCTGTTCGATCGGCATTGCGCCGAACAAGCTGCTGGCCAAAATGGGTTCAGATATGAAGAAGCCGATGGGATTGACCATTCTTCGCAAGCGGGATGTCCCGAGACTGCTCTGGCAGGAGCCTTGTGCATCCTTGTACGGGATTGGGGCCAAGACTGCGGCGAAGCTGGATAAACTGAACATTCGCACGCTGGGTGAGCTGGCGAAGACCGATCCGCAGTGGCTGCACAAACAGATGGGCGTGCTCGGCCCTGCTCTGATCCAGGCAGCAAACGGGGTGGACGATGCACCGGTCAGATCAGAACGGGAAGCAGCGAAGTCGATTGGCCATACGACTACGCTCCCCGCCGACATTTCCGCTATGTCAGATGTGCGAAGAGTGTTCCTGAACCTGGCAGATCAGGTATCCAGGCGGCTGCGCAGACAGAAAATGATGGCGCATACCATTCAAATTACGATCCGTGAACCGGACATGAAGACTTACACCCGTTCGATGACGCTGCCCATTCCCACAGAGGATGAACAGCATATTTATCAGGAGGCGGTAGCGCTGTACAGCAGGCACTGGGCAGAGCTGAAGCCGGTACGGCTGCTGGGCATAACGCTTCAGCAACTCATCCCCAAGGAAGAGGCGGCGGTGCAGCTTGATTTGTTTGAATATGAGCAGTTCCCCCGGAAGGAAGCGCTGCACGAGACGCTAGACCAGCTCCGTGACAAGTTCGGGGAAAGCTCGATTCTGACCGCGGGTATGCTGAGTGATGACCCTTCTGCCCTCATACGGAATCATAAAGTCCGGGGCACCTCGCTTCAGAAGGATTTCTTCAAACAAATGAGCTGGGAGGATGAAGAGGATGATCCGTCTCATTGACCCGTGGACAGCGCTTTTTCTGCACATTTGGCGGGCAGATGAAAAGTATGAAATCATTTGAAGTTTCCATTAAAGTATATTATATTGGTATCTGAGGGTTCATGCTGTCCAATTTATTCATTAGGAGGAGTTCATTCATGGCAAAGTATACATGGGTAGAAAAAGATACTTGCATTGCTTGTGGAGCTTGCGGTGCTACAGCGCCTGATATTTATGATTACGACGATGAAGGCATTGCAGAGGTTATTTATGAAGATGATGCAAACAAGGGGAACACTGAAATTCCGGAGGATCTGTACGATGATCTTCAGGATGCATGTGACGGTTGCCCAACGGATTCCATCAAGATTGCTGATGAGCCGTTCAACAAGGAAGGCTAATCCATTCGGTTCCAGGCAGCAGGGATTGATCCTGCTCTAACCATAGAAGGAAGCTCACTTCATGTTCATGAAGTTGGGCTTCTTTTTTTTAGTGAAAATTAATGGAAGTCGGATAGAGGATGGCTGAGGGCTGTGTCATAATGTGGATAAGGATGCGAAAACCGTTTTCTTACAAGGAGTGTTGCGATTGAAGACCCGGCAGCCTGCGTCTCAGCAAAATGACCACCATGAGCAAAAAGCTCATTCCAAACCCGATGAATGGCGTCCGCCGTCCTCTGCGATGCATAGCAGCATCTTGCAGTGGCAGAGGACAGCAGGCAATCAGGCTGCGTATCAGCTCATGCAAGCTCGGCAAGCGACCACCCGGCTCCAGACTCCGCCTGTGCGAACGGGGACTTCGGAACCGCCGAAGCAACTCGTACGAGTCAAGAAGAAGACCTCACACGGCAAAGAAACCTACGATTATTATGTACCGGCAACAGACAGGGACACCGATGCGGAAGATACGCTCGATATGCCGCTCAGCAAAAAGCGCGAAGTGCTTCATGACCTGCAGAACAAAGGGAAAAATGTGAAGGCGAATGCGAGTGCTATTCAGGAATTAACGAAAGAAATCAATATCATCGGATCGGAAGTCAGCGAGTCCGAAATCATTCAGCTTGGCGTCCAGCTTGACCAGCTGCTGGTGAAGAAACAAAGCCAGACAGGGCTGGAGGAGTCGGACAACAAGCAAATTAACAACATCAGCTCCAGGCTGCTTCGGGCACTGGATTTTCTGGGAACGCTGGATCAGGGTGAGAAAGCTGCCTCCAGTCTGCGAATATTGTTGCAGGCTCAGATGAAGAAGATCAATGAACTGGATGATAAGGCGATTGAGAAAGCACAGGGGTTGGCAGAGAGAACAATCAGCCAAGTGACGCCGGCAGAACGGGCTGCTTACCGGGAGGATATCCGACGTGGCGGTGTCTGGGGAGGCGGGGCAGAAACGGCTGTGATCGCTTCTACCTTTGGCATGTATGTGGATTTATACATATTAGATGGGAATGGCCAGTATATTCAGGCGGATCGTGCAGGTGACCTGGGCGGGACTCAGGCAGGCTTTAGTATCTTGAATGTGGGCAACCATTATGTCGTCATTACAAACGGGCATGCCAATGGGTCCCCGTTCAGAGCGGATTCCCATCAGGTCTTTGATCCGGAACCCGATGGAGATTGCATGTTCAATGCTCTGCATTATGCACTTACCAATGGAAACCGGAGCGCTGCACTCACGTATCAGCAAGGCGATACCCAGGTCCAGGTACCTCCTGAAGAATTTGTTGCAAGGGCTCGTACGCTGGCAGCGGACGGTATGACAGATGATATGGTGGATCTGAGTGTGGAGGAAATCTTGCTGTCAGATCAGGTGTCAGGCGTTGGCGCTCATCTGGGACGTCTACTGGATTATCGGAAATACCATAAAGGTGAATTGACAAAACGCATGCATCAATCCAAGCTGGAAGAGTCTCATGTTCTGGACATGCTGAAAATGGAGAAGTTGATTCCAAGCAGCTTTTCAAAGAGCCTGGATGAGCTGATGGATATTTTCCAGGAGAAATTTGAACAGAAACCGGAAATGTTTCATCGCATTTTAACCACGATCCTCAAGCAAATAGATCAGCAATTCGTCGGGGAATCGGAAGTCCTTCATCAGGGACCCGACGCTGCGTTCGAGTATGAACAGCGGAAGGAAAAATCCGAACGGTACCGCCGGCAGCATGCGGTCGTGAACTCGCCTCACAATGACAAACAACTGGTAATCACCATCGAAGGGGCGGAGAGTCAGTTCGTCATCGATCGAATCGGTCAGTTGGTGCCGCGTTTCGTTGCGAGAAGTATCTCTGCGGAGAATATTGCGGAGAAAGACAATCATCACCATATCTATCCATCGGGTATGAGCCCGGAAGGCAAGCCTTCCAAATCCGGCGCCACAGGGTCCGGCATCAGTGACAACAAGGTGGAAGCAACACCGGAAATGCTGCATGTAGAAGGCAAGAAGCCATCCGGCTTCCTATCCACGACCAAAGACGTGGCAGGTACGATCAACCCGAAGGGGGAAAGCTTCGGCAGTGCGTTGTATATGATCGATTTGTCCTATCTTAATCCTGCTCACATTGCAGACTTGTCTTCGGGCAGTGGCATTAGCTACTATTTGCTAGGCAACTATGATGAGAAAAAAGGCGGTACAGAGAAGAAGAGCCTGATCTCCAAAGCAGCGAGTTACAATGACCGGCAAGTGGAAGGGAACAGGATGAAGAAGGAGAATCCAAAAACCAAGGATGTGGAGTTTACGGCGCAGGATGCAGAGAAGGATGATCAGAGCTTGTCCGGGAAAGAATGGCAGGCCATTATGGATGTCATACGCACCTCAGAGGTACTGATCAGTGACAAGATTCCGGAAGAAGCGCTCAGCAAGCCGAATCAAAGTGATAAAAAGTAGAAACCTGAGCGGCGCCCACTTCGTCCATATCATGACACATCCCGTGCACGGGTTCATCTCTCAATCTGTGCATCCGTGAAAGCATGAATCTGTGAAAGGCATGGAAGCGTGAGTCACATCATCGGCAATAGCAGTATGCTGTGGATGGCGCTAGGGATGTGAACTGAAACAGGAGGGATCAAGGATGAAAGTGGTAGGCTTTGGCGATTCGGTCACACATGGCGCACTGGTGGAGTCAAATCAGAAGTTTTTGGCGGTGCTTGCAGAACGCTTCCCGGCTTATCAATTCGTGAATAAGGGTGTCCCGGGAAATACAACAGCCCAGGCACGTCATCGCTTTGAAAAGGATGTGCTGGCCGAGCAGCCGGATGTCGTCATCATGTACTTCGGCCTGAATGATACCGTGTGCAAGGCGGTCAACGAACCGCTGGTTGAACGAACGGCATACCGGCAGCATTTGCAGGAGATGACTCAAATGCTGCAAGACCAGGGCAGCAAAGTGATTCTGTGCACCATTCATCCGGTCATTGAGGGTGACGCAGATCAGTATTATTATGCCAGGCATCCGCAGGAATACTATGCAAATCCGAACGGGATCAATGCCTGGTTAGCCTATTATTCTGAGGCGGTTTGTGAGCTGGCGGAGGAAATGAATGTGGCGCTGGCTGATCTGCAGGCGTCGTTCTATTCCTATCTCGATGACGAAGGGGCCCTTTCTGATTTACTGGTCTCACTGGAAGATGCAGGGGTAGATGATGGCGTGCATCCGAATGCGAACGGGCATACAAGGATCGCGGAGGTCCTCACTCCATTTCTGGCTCTCGATGATGAGGAAGACGAAGACAATGATGAAGATGACAATGACAATGAGGATGAAGAGACAGATTAAATAGATGGTCATGGCCCTCTCGGTTAAACGGAGAGGGTTTTCTAACGAATGGAGCCTTTTCAGCCGATACTATACATACAAATAAACCCTGAAGGGATTCACCTCAGGAGGGTGAAAGCACATGTCGCAGCAAATTGAGCATTTGAAAACCTATGTTAAGGAGCATCCTACGAATAAAATGGCCTGGTATTTGCTGGGCAAGGAATATTTGGCGAATGGTCAGGAACAAAAAGCCGCCTATTGCTTTACACAGGCGGGGGAAATTTACGAAGCCTATGAGAAAATTGCGTTTCCTGTGGACGCATCGCATGTGCCTGCTCCTGCTGGTTCTGTACATCCAGAATCAGAAATGGAGCGGATGACGAAGGACATGCTGGCAGAGGAGGTGACGTCCTCGCCAATCAGACGAAAACGCAAAAAATGGCTCGGTTTGGGACTGCCTGTCGTCATCAGTCTTCTGTTCTTGGCCTGGAGTCAGTCCGTCCTCTCCCCGCAATCGGGCGAAGAAGCGGTCGCCAAAGCTCCAGCGGTTGCGACGGACAGCACCAGTGGTGCCACCACATCCGATCAGCAAGCTCTATCCATTTGGGAAGTGAAGGGATGGCCGGAGCCAGTTCAACTGGAAGCAGGCGCAGCATCGCTCGTTCAGGCGTATGTATCCCGTCAGCAACAGGACAAGCAGACCGAGCGGATGATTGCCTATGCTTCTGTCCGTTCAGAGACGGAGGCGTCAGACACTGGAGACTGGCATCGCTGGGAGCAACACATCCGGCCGGTTGCCTCCATTTCCAGTCAGGCGCAGGGGGCAGGTCTGGAGCTTGAATTTCATGATGCCGAATCATGCCAATGTGAAGCGGGTCCGCTGGTGGGTGAGAAGCAGTTGACGCATGAGATTTTGCAGCGATTGCAATATGTGACGGTCGTCAAAACGGCTATAGAGGGATATGAGCAGCGAACGGGTTCGAAAGTGAAGCAGCTCCAACAGCTCATACAGCCTTATCCGAACAACAGTTTGTCAGGTGCAGATGACTTATTGCAAGAGGCGTTTGACTGGGTCATGCAGGAGCAGGCTCAGAAGCAGGCAGCGAAGACAGAGAAGTCCGAGCAGGCACAGCCGAGCTGGAAATGGGAAACACAGGCTGCTGCATCCATATCTGGGCAGAAGGAGACAAAGGGAGATAAGAAGCTTGATCAGCCGGTTCAGGTTCATCTGGACAGCGGTTTGCTCGAGCAGGTGGATGCTCTGCGAATCGTGGTCGATCAGAAGCAGCATCGACTGGCGCTCGTGAGTGGCAATACGGTGCTGCGCAATTATCCGGTCGGACTGGGCGGTGAGCGTACGCCGGAAGGAAGCTTTGTCATCAGTGAGAAGGTTATGAATCCAAATGGCCGCGCAGATGGAGATTTTGGCTCGCGGGGCATGACCTTGTCGGACACGCTCTACGCGATCCACGGTACCAATGAGCCAGATTCCATTGGGAAGGATGAATCGCTCGGTTGTGTACGGATGTTAAATGAAGATATCGAGGAATTGTTTTCGTTCGTTCCGCTTGGAACGCCGGTAGAGATACGGGGGGACGGGCAGCTTCCCGAGGAAGTCATCCGCGGGGCCGCCCCGTTTGCGCTTCCCTCACAAGTGGAGGAGACCAACCCGAACAAGCGGTATCGGTGGTTGAATTAACGGATGGGAGCCTTTCGCAGGGCTTACAGGTCTAGAATGAGCAGGATGGAAAGAATAACCGCCAGTCCGACAAAGATGCCACTTGTCCAGTAAAGGGCCTTTTTATTGACGGATTCGGGCTGATTGCTGCGAACCGGTTTTTGCAATTTTCGTTTTGCCATAAGAACGACTCCTTTGATTGAAATGAAGAGGAACAGGATTGCATCCAGCAGGGTTGGAAGATAAAGCGCTGTCATATATTAAGTATACCGCATCACAGGCGGGTTCATAAATACCTTTTATCCGGTCGAAAGGAATTTCGATGAAAAAGTAGGCAGTCGTGACTTCCCTTTTCTGAAAAAAGCGGATAAACTGTTCCATAGTACATGGAACGGAGGAATGACGGTATGTTGTATCGGCGTATTGCGAAGCCCGTATTGTTTAAAATGGACCCTGAAAAGGCCCATCATCTGACGATTGGTGGACTGAAGGGGGCAACTCGAATTCCCGGGATGCTCCAGACGATGAGAGGTCTGTACGGCGTGAAGGAGAATAAGAGACTGGCAACGGAAGTGTGCGGAGTCACCTTTCCGAATCCGGTGGGACTGGCAGCGGGACTGGATAAGAATGCCCAGGCGGTTCCGGCTTTTTCAGCGCTTGGTTTTGGATTTGTGGAAGTGGGGACGGTCACGCCGAAGGGTCAGCCTGGCAATGAACAGCCGCGTTTGTTTCGTCTGCCCCCTGATCAGGCACTGATTAACCGGATGGGCTTTAATAATCTTGGTGCGGAGACGATGGTGCAGCAGCTCGTAAGAGCGGGCAAGCAGCGTATTCCCGTTGCCGTGAACATCGGGAAGAATAAGAACACGCCAAATGAAGAAGCCGCCGGGGATTATCGGACGTGTATCCAGGTCCTCTATCCGTATGGGGACTTTTTCGTTGTGAATATCAGTTCTCCGAATACGCCAGATCTGCGAAAGCTTCAGCACGGCGAGGAACTGTACAAATTGCTGGAGACGGTGAGCAATGAGATGACCAGCCAGCAGCAAGCGCTTGGCGGGAAAGAAAAACCGGTATTTGTGAAAATCGCCCCGGATTTGAACCCTTCGGAGATACAGGATATCATAGAAGTGGTTCAAAACAGCCGGGTATCCGGCATCATTGCGACCAATACGACAATTAGCCGGGACGGATTGACCCATGCGCACCAGCAGGAAGCGGGCGGGCTGAGCGGCAGACCGGTGACCGACATTTCAACCAGGGTGATCCGGTCGATTTATGAACAAACGGAAGGGAAGCTTCCGATTATCGGGGTAGGAGGCATCTTTGATGCGGAGGATGCCTATGCCAAAATTCGGGCAGGAGCCAGTCTGGTGGAGGTTTATACCGCACTGATTTATCGGGGCCCCGGGCTGTTGCGTGAGATCAATCAGGGTTTGCTGCGCCTTCTGGATCAGGATGGCTTCCAGTACCTGCATGAGGCGGTAGGTGCAGACTTCAAGCAGTCGGTCAGATAGGAGTGAGTGCTTTTGGATGGCAGAGATTGGAGCAAGTTTTTGCTGCCTTATGAACAGGCTGTCGAAGAACTCAAAATCAAGTTCAAAAATTTGCGCGGTGAAATGAAGAAACGGGAGGAATATTCCCCGATCGAATTCGTGACAGGACGCGTGAAGCGAATTTCCAGCGTGCTCGATAAGGCGCAGCGTCTGTCGGTACCGATGGATCAGTTGGAAAATGGGATCGAAGACATCGCTGGTATTCGTATTATGTGCCAGTTTGTGGAGGATATCGAGAAGATAGCTGCGCTCATTACGAAGCGTCAGGACATGGAACTGATTTATGTGAAAGATTATATCGCGAATCAGAAAGAGAGCGGGTACCGCAGCTATCATATGATTGTGAAATATCCCGTTCAAACGGCACTGGGCCAAAAGGAAGTGCTGGCGGAGCTGCAGATTCGCACTCTGGCGATGAATTTCTGGGCCACCATTGAACATTCGCTGAATTATAAATACAAGGGCAGCTTGCCTGATGAATTGAGAGGCCGTCTGAAGAAAGCGGCAGAGGCGGCGTTTCAGCTGGACAAGGAAATGTCGAGCATTCGGGATGAGATCACCGAGGCGCAGCGTCTGTTCGAGGACAAGTCGGTACTGGTATCGAAGGTTCTGAGTGATATCCAGGAGTTGTATTTCTATCGTCGTGTTCGCGATGCGGCCACGTACCAGCTGAGATTTAATGAGCTGTGGGAGAAAGAGGACATCTGGGGACTCAAAATGCTGGCGCATCAGATTGAATCCTCCCTCCGGGAAGCGAAATCGTCCAGTTTAAGATAATGGGGTTGAAAACAATGGGGGATAAGATGAAGTATGATCCACTGTACGTCCAGTTTATCCATCATTTTAATGTAACCCAAGATTTCTATGAGTGTCATGAAGTGATGGAGGAACTGTGGCTGGAGGAAGGCAGAGATCCGGTCTATCAGGGTTTGCTGCAGGTAGCGGTCGGGTTGTATCATCATGATAATGACAACGAAAGCGGAGCTATTAAGCTGATGGAGGCCGGCATCGAGAAGCTGTCTGGTTGTGAGGATGCCGAGAGGCTTGGGATCGATCTTGTACGTTTGCTCGAACAATCCCGGCATTATTTGGTGAATCTGCACCAACGGGGCTTGGCGTGGTCGTATCAGCCGTTCCCAATCGTCATTTTGGATACGGAGCTGGAACAACTCGTGGCTGCGCTCCACTTGTACGACGCTGAGGAACACGATCATTCAAACAGATAGAACGATATGAAAAGCCCGAACTCCTGAGGAAGGAATTCGGGCTTTTGGCTATGTCCTGTTTGTGAGACATGTCGTGCATGTCAAGCAGTGCGTATATGTCTCAGATGTCACGATGCTGAGTGGTTATTCAGTTGACTGGCGATTCTTCACTTCGTTGAAGTATTTCTCGTAGGCATCTACCACCAGCGGGTCCATCTCTTTGTCGCCGCTCAGTCCATAGTTAATCTTGAGATCGGAAGGCTGACCGTCTTCAAAGTAAATCATCGTCGGTGTACCTTGGATATATTTATCCCATGGATCCCGATATTCCAGCACATTGTATTGCAGCACTTCTACCCCGATTTCCTCTGACAGTTCCATCACGGTAGGTGTGGTTTTCTGGCAATAATGACAGGTTGGCGAGAAGAAGTAGACTAGCATAGGCTCCTTGTCAGCCAGCTTCTGTTCAAATTCAGCGGGGATAATGATGTTTTGGTAATTTTCATCGTCCAGCTGCTTTTTGGTTTCCTCTGACAGCTTGTCCGGGCTGGTCTTGTACAGTTCCTGTGCTTTTTCTTCTGCCGCTGCATTGGTCTTGCTATCCTGGTATTGATCAAGGGCAAAGATCCCCGCGAATATGACGACAATAATACCGAGATACAGTAATAGCTTTTTCATGATCCACCTCTGTCCTTCAGCCCAATGGCATGGTTTTATCTATCAAAGTATTATAAACTATTTACATATTCATTGAAAGGGCGAGTGGTGAATGTCCCTACAATTGCCAGAAGCGTTTGAGCAGAAGATGCGGGAACTGCTCGAGGAAGAGTTTGAAGCCTTTATGGAAAGTTATGAACAACCCAAGTGGCAGGGTTTGAGAGTGAATCGACTGAAACTGGAAGCTTGCGATTTCCAGAGGATGTCCCCCTTTTCCCTGACGGCCATTCCCTGGTGTGCAGAGGGATTCTACTATGCCGATGGAGAACGACCGGGCAAGCATCCGTTTTACCACGCGGGATTGTACTATATTCAAGAGCCTAGTGCCATGACGCCTGTGGAGATGCTAGATGTCCGTCCAGGTCATAAGGTGCTGGATCTGTGTGCCGCTCCAGGTGGGAAATCCACCCAAATTGCCGCCAAGCTGGCAGGGAGCGGGGTGCTGGTCAGTAATGATTTGCATCCGGAACGTGTGAAGGCGCTGGTGAAAAATATCGAAATGGCGGGCGTACGAAATGCCGTCGTGTTGAATGAACATCCTGCACGAATCGCGGACTCATTCGGTGCATATTTTGACCGTATTCTGGTCGATGCGCCATGTTCGGGAGAAGGGATGTTTCGCAAGGATGAGGATATGGTGAAGCATTGGAGTCCGCAGCGGGTGTGCGACTATGCCGGGATGCAAGAAGAGATTTTGGAAGCCGCAGCAGCGCTGCTAAAGCCTGGCGGCAAGCTGGTCTATTCCACCTGTACGTTCTCGCCGGAGGAGAATGAAGCGATGATCGCTTCATTTCTCGGGCAACATCCACAATTCGAGGTCGTACCGTTGTCCCCCACACACGGATTTCAGTCTGGACGACCGGCATGGGTGACGGAGAAACAGACAGATCAGGCAGAACATGGAGAACAGGTTGGACACGCAGAACATGGAGAACAGGCAGAACAAGTAGGACAGGCTGGACAGGTTTCAGAACCTTCAGAGGAGACAGGGGCCCGTCAGGAAGCAGCAAGGTTGGAAACGGCAGGTACGCTGCGACTGTGGCCTCATCTGGTGGAGGGGGAAGGTCATTATGTAGCGCTGCTGCAGAAGATGCCGGATGCCCAATCGATAGAACAGGCGAATACAGAGGTACGCACAGCGTCCGTTGATTCGTCATATGGCACGGATCGATCAGGGAAAGATCATGGAAAGGGACAGGGTCGTCCTCGCAAGCAAGAGATTCGTCCGCTGGATACGGAGGAACGTGAGCGGTGGCATGCGTTTGCCTCTTCGGTGCTGGATCAGACGAAAACGGCCGAGTCGATTGGACAGACAGACAAGCCGTTAATAAGCTGGAAGCAGTTTGTATACGAGTGCCCTGTTTCTCCCTTACTACTGTCGGGATTAAAAGCACCGCGGCCGGGTTTTTTCGTGGGAGAGCTGAAGAAACAGCGTTTCGAGCCTTCACAGGCCCTCGCCATGGGATTGAGACCGGAAGAGGTGCAGCAGGTGATCTCACTGGATATGGCGGATGAGCGGGTGATCAAATATTTGAAGGGTGAAACCATCGATATTTCCGATTTCCCGCATATTCAAAAAGGGTATGGCCTGATTTGTCTGGGTCCGTATCCGCTTGGTTGGGGTAAATCGATGCAGGGTATGCTCAAAAATGCCTATCCGGCTGGATGGAGGTGGCAATAATGGGCAAGCAGGTGAATACGAATACGATGCGACTGGACAAGATGCTCGTTCATCTCGGAGTAGGCAGCCGTTCTGAAATCAAGAAACTGGTGAAGCAAACGTTGGTAACTGTCAATGACGAAACAGTGAAGGACAGCGGAATGAAGATAGATCTGGAGAAGGATATCGTACGTGTGGACGGGGAACAGATGCACTATCGGGCCTTTATCTATATCATGCTGAATAAGCCGCGAGGGGTCATATCGGCGACGGAGGATGCCAGAGAGCGAACGGTGCTCGAATTATTGCCTGATTCATTACGCACCTTTCAGCCTTTTCCGGTTGGAAGACTCGACAAGGATACGGTTGGATTGTTATTGTTGACCAATGACGGCAAGCTGGCACATGAATTGCTTTCACCGCGCAAGCACGTTGACAAGACCTACTATGTAGAGGCAAGCGGAAGATTGTCTGAGGCGGATCTGTCTAAACTGGAACAGGGCGTAACTCTGGACGACGGCTACGTGACGATGCCGGCTCAGGCGGTGCGGGTAGCGTCCAGCGGGGAAGCTGACCAGACCTGCTTTCAGCTGACCATTCAGGAAGGCAAGTTCCATCAGGTGAAGAGAATGGTGCAGGCTGTCGGCAGCGAAGTCACTTATTTGAAACGCATCAGGATGGGCCCGCTAGTATTGGATCACACGCTCACAGAAGGTGACTGGCGGGAGCTGACGGAGGATGAAGTCGCCCAATTGCAGAGCCGATCGACCGACAGCCCGGACAAAACAGCAGATTAGACGCTTGGATCGACGATGGTGAAGGGAATATGCGTAGAATCGCTCAAATACTGATCAATCTCGATAGAACGATTAAGGCTGAATGATAAAAGCAAAAGTAAAAACAAAAACAAAAACAACCAGATATACGGAAGGAATGGGAGACTATGATGGATATCCAATGTATTGCTCTTGACGTAGATGGAACGTTGATTACCGACGACCACCAGTTAACACCGAAGACGAATGAATTGCTGCGCAGGCTGCACCAGGAAGGCAAAGTGATCGTGCTCTGTACGGGAAGAGGACCGGTAAGTGCCCTTCCATTGCTGGCAGAAATGAAGATCGACAGTGTACTGATTACACATAATGGAGCGGTTACCCTTCATTCTGGAACGCGGGAGATATTGCACCAGTTTGATTTTCCGGTGGCCTGGATTGAGCCGATCGTTCAGTACTGTCGGGAGCAGCAGGTTCATTTTGATATCAATACGGCGTTTGACATGTATGCCGAACAGATGCGTCCGGAAGCGGAAAAAATGTACGAGATGTATTTTGCCAATCCGATTATTCGGGAGAACTCACTGGAGGATGTCCCTTCACTTGTAAAGTTCACAGCGTTCGGGACGCGTGAGGAAATGGATGCGCTCGAAGGGCCGCTAAGAGAGATTGTGGCCAATAGCGAGGATCTGCGCATGATTCGCAGTGGGGATCTGTTTATCGATATTATGCATCGCAATGCGACCAAGGGGAGAGCACTGGCTGCCTTTTGTGCCAATGAAGGATTGAATCGGGAGCAGGTCGCTGCCTTCGGAAACTACTATAATGACGTGGAAATGCTGAAGTTTGCCGGCCTCGGTATTGCTATGGACAATTCCCCTGATGAGGTAAAGGCGGAAGCCGATGAGGTGACGTTGTCCAACAATGAAGAGGGGGTCTATCACTATCTGATGGATCGGATGTTTGTCCATTTGAAAAATGATCCGCCTATTCCGAAATAAGAGCATACTCACGCCGTGACTGGAGAAAGCTAAATAAGGAACAGCTAGAAGAACAGGACAGCCGCAAAATCAGAGCGAAAGGAGCCTTCCATCATGGCTGAAATTGTCATTCGTCCAGATATGCGTACGCATGGCGGAGAGGTATCGGATATTCTGCTGGACAACCATTATGTCGGTTCGATCTGTCTCGTTTACCGGGAAAGGGAGCGGATGACGGGATCGATTCAACTCGATAAGGAAAGTCTGACGCCTTACCACAAGCGCAGGGTCAACGAACACGTCCATGCTTATGTGGAGTCCCTGATGGATGCGATGAATCTGGAGGAATGTGATGTCATGGTGACCTACAGTCGCTATGATCATGTTATTGCCAGTGATACCAATGTTGGCGTGATCGATGAGTTTGTTGACGAAGAAATGGAAACAGACCTGGACAGGCTGTCGGAAGCTGAAGATGGAGAAGAAGACTCCGCAACCTACTTCGAGCTGGTGGTGGTCAATGAGTATCATCAGACGACAGAGTATGAGATTTATGATTATGATCAACAGCTGGTTGCAGATGCCGTCCTGACACAGTATGACCATGAAATATACGGGGAAGTGAACTGGCAGTTCCTGCCTCACGAGGAAGAGATGGAGCAGATCACGAATCTGCTGATTTCCGACTATGAGGAGGACGAGGAGGTCGTGTCGTTCGTCATCGATATGAAGCATAGCGGCAAAATTATCGAGACGGAAGAACTCACCCATGTGGATGTACTGGACGCGCAGGAGACGGAGGATGCGGACGAGTATTCGGTGGTCCTGTCTCGGGATGACGAAGATACGTTGACGTACAGCATTTATCATCAGTCGGAGGGTGGCATTCCGATTGGAACGGCTACGATTGATGTGAGCAGCAGACAGCTGTCAGGCTATGTGGATCTTCGGGATACGAGTGATGAGAAGGAACGGGAACTGATGGCAACGATGCTCATGAGGGAACTGGACAAGGAGCGGGATTATCGCAGTTTCAATCTGACGCTGTTTTATCGTAATGAACCGATTGACGAGCTGCATTTCCAACAGGAAGAGGTATTTTCGAACTGACGGATGAGCAGGCAGGATCGAAGAGGATGGTTGCATTTTTGGGCCCGATTTTCATAAAAAGCTGGAAAAGTACGGACTTGCAGCTTATGAAAATCGGGTTTTTTGTGATAAAATCAAACCTATCATAACCTAGCAGAGATCATAGATGATTGTAAGCGTTCTCTTGAATGCTTGTCAGCATAGATACGTGCAAGAGACGAAGGACTGATCCTGGAGAGGAGAGTCTGGCATGTCTGCAGCAGGAGAAAGAGGGAGTCTGAATTGAGCAGCAGAATCACGATAAAAGATGTGGCCAAGGAAGCAGGAGTATCCATTGCTACCGTATCCAATGTGATGAACGGTACAGGCAGAGTATCGATCAGAACGGTTCGTAAGGTAGAGGATGTGATTGAGCGATTGCAGTTTTATCCCAGCAAGGCCGCACGAAACCTGAAGGACAAGAGCTCGCATCTGATTGCCGTGGTGGTTCCGTATTTGAAAGAAGCGAGACTGCGGGACAATCCGTTTTACTGGAAGCTTATGATCGGCATCGAAGAAGGGGCCAAACACAAGTCTTTTCAGGTGATGCTGATGGACGTAAATGACGAGGAGAGCTTTGCTTTTGTACAGGAACGGCATTTGGATGGACTGATTGTGGTGGGAACGTTTCAGAATGCGCCGGTTATTGATCGCATACTGGCTTTAAAGAAACCGGTTGTGTTCATGGACAGTTATATTTCTGATTTGTCTCTCTATCAAGTCTATCTTGACGATGAAGAGGGAGGTTATCTGGGAGCCAAGCACCTGTTGGAGCTCGGTCATCGTTCGATTGGCGTCATGTGCGGACTGCTGATTGAAGGCGGGGTCTATCATGCCAGATGGAAGGGATTTCAGAAGGCGATCCGGGAAGCGGGGCTTTCCATGGACAATCAGCATATCTTCGATATTCATACTTCAGCAGAAAAAGGGAGACGGCTGGCCCATCAGATCGCAGAAGAGCATCCTGACATTACGGCGATGTTCTCCTTTTCAGATATCGGGGCACTGGGCCTCATTCGTGGTTTCCATGAGAAAGGAATTCGGGTTCCGGATGATATGTCGGTGATGGGATTTGACGATATGTATTATATGGAATACATGAATCCTGCGCTGACGACGATCCGGCAAAATGTGCATGAAAAAGGACGGGCCGCGGTGGAAATGCTCATGGAGCTGATTGATGATTCGGCGACCTCAGCCAGACAGATCGTGTTGCCCGTGGAACTGATCGTCAGAGAGAGTACGGACATTTGCAAGCATACAGCCCAATCATGATACGCACTGGTTCACATGTTTCGAACAACAGTAGACCGAACGGTCATACATGAGGCCTGGAATGAAGAGCTGCATGAAGATGAACATGAACAGGTAGAAAAACGTGCAGGCCAGCACGAAAAAACCACACGTTGCAAGATGCCGGTGTGGTTGGGTACGGTCAAAGGTATGACATAGGAAGTGGAGGGACACCCGAAAAAGAGGAATTCGATTTCCGGGTTGTCCTTTTTTATTCAGGTTCTATGTGCCTGTTTCTTGCGAGTCTATCTCTGAATCTGATTCTCGATCTGAATCTGGATCTCGATGCATCGGAACGTCATCTCGCTGTGTTTCCTTCTTGCGCATCCAGAACAGTGCTGTCAGGACGCGATCAATCCATTCCTTGTCTTCCTCAGTGAGTAGAATACCGTCAAATACAAGATCATTTTCACGGATGAGTCTGCGAAGGTTGATCGGATTGGTGATTTCTCCATGTTCCTGATGCTCCTGATTTTCCAGATACCCGGCAATTTGCATGAGCTCTCCATAGGAAATATTCAGACCTTCGGACAGTTTCATCAAGATTTCAGGTGATGGAATCCCGCGATTTCCGTTTTCTAATTGGGAGATGTAGGCGGACGATACACCGGACCGATCCGATACCTCCCGAATTGTATAGCCTCTTCGCTTGCGCAGACCTTTTAATTGTTGATAGAAATCCATACTTTCACCCCAGTACGACACAGATACCTCTACCATGTTGAAATGGCAGTCCAGTTCGTTTCTTTTAACATAAGTTATGAATGGTAAACAAAAGTAAACATCTCTCACACTATTTTACCACGTATTTCCTATTACAGCCACCTATTAATCTTTAATTGGATGAAAATAGATTTTCAGCGTTCGGAATCTTGATTGCAAAAGTAAATATAATATATTGCATGTGTTAACGATAACAGGTATAATGTACCCAAAAGTTGTAAAAGTATGAGGGGTATTCCATGTCGAGAATAATAGCAAAAACCAATTCTTTTACGAATGCCAGAATTGCAAGAGGATGGACACAGCGAGATCTGGCTCATTATTGCAACATCAGTCCAGGTTATATCAGTCTCATTGAGAGAGGAATCAAGTCGGTAGGCCCTCGGACAGCGAAGCGGATATCAGAGGCGCTGCACAAGCAATGGGAGGAATTGTTTTTCCTTCAAAATGAAGATTGACGATTTCAGCCGCGAACCCTATAATCATCTCAGGATCATGCCTATGCTCCTAGATATCGCCTCATCGAGGTGTGAGAGGAAGGTTGAGGGTATCGTGAAGCTCCTCACATTTAATCCGTTTCGTACAATTGGTATTCCACATGTTGAATTTGTGAAACCCACGCATATGTTCCAGCAGATTGAGTTGATCAAGGAGGCCGATGTGCTGCTGTTTCCAGAGCATTGGCAGGTCAACTCGCTAGTCTATGGCCTTCATAAACCTATTTTTCCGAGCATTCAAACCATTCATCTCGGTCACAACAAAATTGAAATGACTCGCGCATTGCAAATGATCGTCCCCGAACATGTGCCGTATACGGAAATCGTATCAAATACACCAGAGCATCAACAAATGATTCTGGATACGTTCAGCTTTCCATTTGTCGCGAAGGAAGTGAAGAATTCGCGGGGACAAGGCGTCTTTCTCATTCGTAACCGGGCGGAATTCAAGGCCTATGCGGATCGCAATGACAGCTTGTACATTCAGATGTACATCCCTACTCATCAGGATTTAAGAGTATGTGTCGTTGGTCGCGAGATTGTCACCGCCTACTGGAGAGTGGCAGAAGGAAACTTTCTTCATAATGTGGCGCAGGGCGGTACGATCAGTCTGGATCATATTCCGGCAAAAGCGCTCGATCTGGTGCTGCAAACGGCGGAAAAATTGCAGATTGATCATGCAGGATTCGATTTGATCTTCGACGGGGATACCCCTTATTTTCTGGAATTCAACGTCTTGTTCGGCAACCAGGGCATTATCCAGCAAGGCATTTCAGTAGAGCAGAAAATCTATCAATATATTTGCAATGAATATGTGCGTCCGCCATTTCCAACGACTCCGAGTCCAACCGTGCCTTTTCGTCCGGTGTCAGCTTGACCCATGCGATAGGATGGATCTGATAGAGGTAGCCATTTCATCTTGCACAGGTTAAAAAGCAAGAGAGGCAAAAAGGAAGAATCATAGCGGGAATCAAATGGAGTGATTGTGGAAGAGTCGTGATGGTTTAGCGAGTCACCAAAGAATAAACAGATGGGGTGGCAAAAAAACCCAAGATCAGGTATAATAAAACAGATGTTTGAATCTGAGGAATGATCAAATCGTCAAAATGAAAAACATACCATAACGGAAGCACCGTTCAAGCTCGCTGGATAGCCATGTGGCATCTCAGACGGGTATGAGCGGTTTTTTTGTTTGACTGAATGAGTGGAATTGCAGATGAAAACATGGTGAAATATAGCTGGTTATGTCATAATCAGGATACTTGGGATGATATATGCTGGGAATCGACCCAGCCTCGTTTACGAATGAAAAGAAAGACATACATACATATGATGAGGTGAATGATGATGAAAAAACAAATCCTGACCCTGACAGCTGTGCTGTCCCTAACCGTAACCAGTTTGCTGACACCTTCCTCTTTGGAGCCCGCTGCAAAAGCAGCAGAAACCAAGTCTGTTACCCGATTTAAAGATGTGTCTACCAGTCACTGGGCGAACTCTGCCATTACCTGGGCGGTCAAAGAGAACATCGTAGCCGGTTATCCCGATGAGACCTTCAAGCCAAGCAAGTCTGTCACGCGGGCCGAGTTTATTAAGATGCTGGTAGATGCACTACATATTCCGCATTCCAGTGGCAGTACGCCATGGTATCAGGCTTATGTGCATGAAGCGATTGAGGCTGGACTTCACAGTGAAGCTGATTTCAAAGCTTACGACAAGCCCATCACACGGTATGAAATAGCGAAAATAGTGGCCAATAGTCTTGCTACCCTACCGGAATATGAGGCATATCTGGAGAGCTTTGGTTCCCTCTACTATATGGACTTGCCCTTTACCGATCATATGAAGTTTAGCAAGGCAGAGGTGCCTTATGTAGCCTTGTCATATGCAACTCGCATTATTAATGGCTACCCGGACGAATCGTTTGGCAAGGATAAGCCAGCAACTCGGGCAGAAGCAGTAGCCATGCTGCAATCTCTGACTGGGGTAATGAAGAAAAACCCAAACAGCTTTCAATACCTCAATGAACTAATGGAAATTGCAACATACGGAAGTAATGGGGAAACGATGAGCAATCTTGAGCGTAAAGCGAATATATTAGTAGATGATATGACTGTCGAACATGGAAACTACACAGCTACTTTAAAACGTCTCTATGTTATTCCTTTCGAAGGTGATAAGAAGAGTATGTTCGAGAGAAAGTTTGTCGGTGATCGAGATGAGATTCACCCTTGGTATGCACAATCTAAGCGAGGCTTGGCAGTAGGTGTGGTGGATATTACTTTTAAAAAAGAAGGAAGTATAAATTTGTTTACTTCCAATCTCTTTGTAAGTCCTTTTCCAGGGTTTGGTGAGCAATTACCGAGTGAAAGATACAACTTTATATTTGAATATATGAATAATCCACCTGGATTTAAAAAGGGAGAAACCAGAGAGGTAGTTATTTATGGAGCATATGAAAATAGTTCAATTTCAGTAAGTTTTCTATCCAAGAATAATCAAGAAGGCGGATGGATTCAGTTGTTTTTTAATCCAGACAATGAATATCTGAACAGGTGATCACTAATGAAAATTAAAACTGTATTTATTAAACTTTTGATTATCATTATGATACTTTCGCTATTCCCTCAATTTTCAAGTAAAGCACTTGAAAAGACCCCAGAGAATTATGTGGAAGTATTTGCAGAAGATTTGGCTAATCCGGGCTTTCGTTTTTGTCAACATGCAAATGGAGACTGGAGCACGAAAAGTAGCTACGGGGATATTGGCACGATTCGAGTGAGCGATGCAGATGGTGAGCCTTCCATTACTTATGTGAAAACATATGCAAATATTCCAAATCCTAAAGATGGATGGGTATATAGTGATGGTAGCCAAGTGAGTGAAGATGATTCTAAAAATATCATGAACATTATTCCAGACAAAAATAAAAAGCCTGAACCACAGGGACGCCATGCGGTGGATCGGGATGCTGAGGTGGATGCGACTAACAATAAGGTCATCATAGAAGGGCCAGCTGGTAAAGGGATATTGAAAAGCACTCTAGAAACAGGATTTTGTGGAGGGAATAATGAGGTCAATTATGCCTTTCCAGTAAAAGTCTATTTTGTGGGAAAACTTATTGTTCCCGATGAATTCATGGGACTCGAAATTTCTCCCACGGAGAGAACACTGAATGTGGGGGAATCTCAGCATTTCACGGTCCATGCGAGTTGGAAACAAAACGGCACAACAAAAAAGTATGAGGTGTCCGACAACAAGTTGAGCTGGAGTTCCAATGCTTCCGCCAAAGTCCCGGTCGATGCCTTCGGCATTGTCAACGGCCAAGAACCTACACCTGGAACGAGCCATGCCACCATCACCGCCTACTTTGCAGAACAAAATGCTTCGGTTTCCGCCAAGGTTCGAGTGATCGATCCCGATGAACCGCCACCTGATCCAGACCCCGACCCCGTATACATCACCGGAGATTTTGATATTGTTCCGTCGGCAATCGACTGGCGTGATCCTTTTGTTTTCCAGCCAAAAGATATCGAGACGGGGAGCTGTTCCTATCAATCGCATCAATACCGGATTCAGAGAGGAAGCAGCAGCTATATGACACCAAACGTATCCGGAGAGACGACAAACAGTGCCTATTCCGAGAGTACCTATCCCTGGATCATCAGCATTGGCAGTCATCAAGTGTCCATGAAAATCATCGCCGATTGCGGGGAATCGGATTGGATCGGCCCGAAAACCCTCACTGTAAATGGCCCGTCAGACAATGGCCCTCCAACCTTTGAACTCGGCTGGACCACACCTGGAGTCTGGACAATGGAAGGCAAGCAGACGGAAGTCGTGCAGGGTACCTATCTGGATCTTGTCTACCTCGATGAACCGGCTCCTGCAGATCCGGACGGGGATATGATTGAGGATGTCATTTGGGACTTCTCCAGCTCGAATCGCTGGGTCAAAAATATTCCGAATCAATACAGTGCCTATACCAACGGGTACCACCAGATCGAGATGAATGAGCTCGGCTATCACTCTGCTTGCGCGCTCATGCGAGATGAATTTGGCGCAGAGAGTCGGAAATGTACCTATGTCCGAGTCGTACCACCTAATCCGATTCCGGTTGCCCAGTGTCCCGCTGAGGTGAAAGATAACCGTCCTGTGGACGCCAGCTTGTTTGGCAGTCGTCAATCTTACAGCCCGATGGGAAGAGCGATTGATCATACAAAGGACGAATGGACGAATAAACAGGCCGCCTATACGAACCCCACCACAGACCTGGTCCTCGAGCGCGTACAACTACATGTCTATGATGCTGCAGGTTTAAAATCCTTGCAGCCAGACGAATGTGAGATTACCGTTCTGCCTGACTTGCCACCGCTAGCCAACCTGGATGTGCCGCCGCTCGGCATACGCGGACAATCCTTTGATCTCATCAATCAATCCGCAAGCCCAGATGGCGATCAACTCGTTGCGGCAACCTATCAATACAAGTATGATGCCCACAACAACGGCTTTGAAGATGATAGCTGGCAGCCTTTGACGGGATCGATGCAAAAGGCCGTCTTCTCTCCCAAGCAGGTAGGAAAATATCTTTTTTACATCGAAGTGACAGAGGATTATGGGCGGCAAGATGACACGCTGGATGTCGATGTTACGACTCTCACGATGGACGTCATTAACGAAGCACCGTCCGTTTCGTTTGAGGTAGAAGGAGAAAACCGGCAGCCCAACCTGAACCTGCCTGAGGTGTATACACCATCCGATATCCGCAATCAGTTCGAGCTATACCAGACGAATACGAATCTCCCGATTGAAAATACGAGTTTTTATTGGTACGAGCAAGGTGGAAAGCTGAAAGGAAGTATGGGTAAAGGAATTGAAAATATCTATTCCTATTCTTTCAATGAAAGGCTGAACGGTCAGGATCGCCAAGAGGCATGGGATATGCCGATGAGAGATTTTGGCTATGGTCCAAACAATCTCAATCCATATCGTGCAGTTGAAAGCACATCCGAAACCATGTCCACCTTGATTGGAAGTGCTAACAACCGGAATCAAATATTTTCATTGTTCAGTGTTGGATCAGATACGAACATTCAATCCAATTTATCATACATCTTTATCGACCAATATTGGGGAAGGGATGATACGAGCGGCGGAGTAAGCAGCAAGAACATCTATGCCATCAACAAGGAGAAGATCAACAAACTTCATGTAGAGTTGGGGTTTTACACCCAATCTTATCACTATGATTCCGATGAACCTTTTGATTTTGTAATAGACCGAGATTACTTGGGGAAACATGAATTTGATTATGCGCTACATGCCAACTATAGTAACCCTCCACGATATACGGATTCCGTACACCCGAATATTGTAGGGTATCAGTTGGCTGACCGCACCCTGTATGTGCTTGTTCAATATTATCATTATAGAGATAGTCCAAACGGGGATCGACTTAGGGGCTATTCCTATATCATTCACACTTTTGATGCATACAGTGGTGAAAAACTCGGAGATACTTCCGCACATCTGGATATTAATAATTATTCTACCAATCAACAAATTAGAAACAGGTACGCTAGTCTGAAACGTCCAGATAGGTTGCAGCCAAAGGGAGACAATCTGGTTCTCTTAAACTTGTATTATTATGGTGATGAACAGGCGATTGAAATCAACCGCAAAGGGGAAGTCGTGAAACAATCGGATCTTGGCTTGCCTGATCCTACCACCCTCGAATGCGAGCAAAATGTGGTTTGTAAAGATCATCAGAGAAGGGTCAATGAAATCTATAAAGATGGTAACGGCAGTTATTATTTCTACGATGTGTTAACCATGCGTTATCGTCAGCATGGTAGCGATCATACGTACACTTCCAAACCCTATATCACAAAAATAGGGCCCGACTTAAAAGTAGACTGGCGAAAACCGCTCACTGGCCGTTCGATCAGCAATACCACGTGTATCACGCATGTCTGGGGTGATCCTAAAAACACGGCCCCTTCCATCCTGATTGACTCACTGAATGGAAAAGTGTACACGAAGTCTTATACCAATGGTGCGAGTTTTGCTTGTCATACCTATATGGAAGGATGGGACATCGAGACCGGCAATGTGATCGCAACACCTGCAGACATGGATGTCAGCTCGAATTTTACCAATACAGAATTGCTGTGGAATGGATTCCTTCGAGTGAATGCAGATGAGTTTGACGATAAAAAACAAACGGTCACCAAAGACGGACGGATCACGCGTTTCTATGATCGCACCTATAATACAGATATGAATACACTTAAAAGGCATTACGTCTTTGACACCTCTAATCAAATGAAAACGTATGTCAATCAACCGACGATGACCATTCAGTTTGGGGGAAATACAGAGACCGTCAATGGCTACGGTGGTTACTATGGAGATGGCATCTACCTGTCTACCTTTGATTCAACTACCATGGGATATGATTGCAATCTATGCCGATACCTGGTTGTCACCGTGCAGCCGCCATCTACACATGAACCCAACTTGAAGCCCTTCTCACTTGGACAATTCCTGTCACCGGAAACGAAGGACAATCATACGTTGAATTTCACGATGAACATGCTGCAAGCGCGAAAAACTTCCGATGTAGTGGGCATGTCGTTTCGGGCACAGGACGGGATGAACCGATACGCCCTGGAGATAGACGGTGCCAGTCTCGCACTTGTCAAATACGAAAATGGCAGCCGGAGTGTCCTGCAGTCTGCTGCTTATCCCTTTCAGGATCAGACAGCCTACGCGATTCAAATCGATGCGGTAGAGGATCGTATCTCGGTCAGGCTCAATCAGGTGCCTTACCTGGAGGTGATCGATCGTACGTATACAGCAGGAAAGTTCGGCCCTTTCAGCGATAAGCCGCATGTCAGCTTTAGTTCGATCAGTTCCATGGATAAACCTGCTCCAGACATCGAGCTCGCTGACGGCTATGCCATCTGGGAGCCAGAACTGGGGTATGGAAAGGTAGACTATACGAATTTGGTGTTTGAGGATCCGGAAAATGATCCACAAGCTGGAACGTATTCTTGGACATTAACTCACACGCCCAAATTTATTGCGAACCAAGGATTATCTGCGCTGCATGGTCAAACGTTCTCCGATGCGCAGCTGCATCTGGATAAAGTCGGCCGCTATGACATTGCTTTACGCGCACAGGATGATCCGCATCCGGATTATAAATTTCCGAGCACGGTCTTTGCAGACTATCGGGAAGACTCCAATCCATTTCAAGCTTCTATTCTCGTTCATCGCCGTCCGGTGAGCAAGTACAGCGTCATCGTCGGCGGTGATGACAAAGTATACTGGACTGACAGCAGCTATGATCCCGACCGGTATGCAAGCAGCACCGTCTACAGCACCGAAGCAACCGGTATCGATTACCTTGCGACCAGAGGCATCATGGAGCGCACCTATTTCTATGTCTCCCCGAGCGGAGAAGAAGTCATGCAGCGGCTGATCGTTCCGACCGAAGCTGGTGTGTATACGGTGGGTCTGGCCGTAAAGGATGAATACGGAGCGTGGAGTGAATGGAACATTCAGTCCGTCACGATCACCGACGTACCGCAGAATGCGCCGCCAAATCCCGGGTTTACGCTGAACAAAACAAGCACCCACCGCGGCGATCCGATCACGATCAACTCCACCGCCAGTGATCCCGAGGACGGGGGCCGTACGAATCTCGATCACGCCTATTACATCCGGAACACCGGCACCGGCGTGGAAAGCTACCAGAGCAACAGCCGTACGAACTGGCAGAAATCCTTCAGCTCACTCGGTACGTTCCAGATCCGGCAAGTGGTGCGTGACAGCGTGGGCCAGGAAGCGGAGATGACCCGCTCGGTCCACATTCTGAACCGTCTGCCCTCGGCCGTCATCACGTATCCGGCGAGCAGCGATCAAAACCATCCGACGGTCGTCAAGGACGATACGCCGACGATCACCTGGACCTATGGCGATGCAGACAGCGATTCGCAGCAGCGCTATCAGGTGAAGATCTACCGCTATGGCGGGGTACTGCTGCAGGATTCGGGTGTAGTCACATCCAGCAGCAAGAGCTGGACCCCGACCACGGCTCTGCCCGACAAGACGAACCTGTATGTGATCGTACGTGTGCATGACGGCTATGCGTGGAGCCTGGACAGTGAGCCTGCGTATATGTACATCCATACGAATGAGCCGCCGGATGCACAGTTTGACTGGTCACCGAAGCCGGTATGGGAAGGCGATACCGTCACCTTGACGAACCAGTCCACAGACCCGGACGGTGATCCGCTGACGTACCAGTGGCGGATCACCGATCCGTCGGGTCAAACGCGCAGCTATACGAGCAGGCATGTCACCGCTTTGTTCAGCCAAATCGGCAGGTATCGGGTTGAACTGACGGTCAGCGACGGAGAAGAACAGGATACGGTGACGCGCACGATTGAGGCGCTGGAACTGAAACTGGAGCCATCGGTCTATCATACACCGGAGTGGAAGCAGATACATGACGATCGTGGACACGAGACGGAGCAAGATCCGAAAGACTTTTACAGCGGCGAGCTGTTCAAGCTCGAAGCGGTCACCTCACCAGCTCCGGTTGTGGAGATCACGGCCAAGCTGACCGGGACAGGCCGGCAGAACAATGTGATTCGGATCGACACCACCTTAACCGCAAGCGGCACCCCGCAGCATTACCGCGGCGATTTGTATGACAAGGTGCTGATGTCAATGGAACGCGGACTGAAGGAAGGGCTGGAGGACATTGTGTTCGAGATCGAATATGCGAATGGGGTGACGAAGCAGGCGGTGGTGGAGGTGAACATCATCGGTCTGGCCAAGGAGATCGTTGGGGTGCATCGAGTGAGATAAGGACAGGGACTCGAGCGAGAAAATAGCAAACTAACATGGGCAAGAAGCAAAAGTAAGAAACGTAAGAAAGAGACATAAGAAAGAATCAAAGAAAGAAACGTAAGAAAGAAACGTAAGAAAGAAACGTAAGGAAAAAACGTAAGAAAGAAACACAAGTAAACATATAATTCAAAAATAAAAATAGAGAGTCTGCGGCAATATTGAACTGCTCCCCGTCAAGTAGACAGATAAAATAATAAAACTGTATTCATTGGGCTCCGTCAATCACGGAGTCCATTTTATGCTGCATTTGCGAGCATTTGGCGAGTCTGTAAACTAGATTGTGTAAACTCCTAAATCTATTAAAATAGAGGTAGGAGAAAGGTTGGGATCTACACATGGGATTATGGACGAAAGAGCAGCTTCGCGCATTCATCAAAGAAAATAAGT
>NZ_JBHUMM010000015.1:0-34476 GCF_042685085.1 Marinicrinis sediminis | reverse complement strand
TTATTTTCTTTGATGAATGCGCGAAGCTGCTCTTTCGTCCATAATCCCATGTGTAGATCCCAACCTTTCTCCTACCTCTATTTTAATAGATTTAGGAGTTTACACAATCTAGTTTACAGACTCCAACAAAAATACCAAGGACAAAACCATCATATCTACCTTTACCATAAACACGCTGTACGGTTGTAAGTACCATTTTTCACCTCATTACTATTAGTGTTTTTTCTATCCTTTTATGTCTCGGGGGTCATTTCCATAACTGTTCTTTTCGCGGAACTTTCCATCTCGACCTTGGATAGTGTGTTCTAGTCCATCACGTTTAGCACGATCTCTTGCAGCATCAATAGCTTCTTTTTGAGTGTCATATAAACCTGATGCTCTTTTATTACCACCAATAACATTAGCCCATCCGTTTCCACGCTTTGTTGTGAAAATACTTTTTTTATCCATAATTATACCTACCTCCTTTCTATATATTGATAATCAATATATCTCTAACACAATATATAGTATATCATGTTTTTTTGAAGGCTTCAAACGCTCGATGGCATAGAATGCTAGTATTTTTAGATAATTTATCGAGGTGATGAAAATGCCCATTAAAAAGATATGCAATAAAGCAGCGTGTAATAGTTTGATTAATGTTGGAGATAAGTATTGTGATAAGCATAAGGATCAGGGTCAAATTGATAAAAGAGAGCGTAATAGACATTATGACAAGTACCAACGAGACCAAAAGAGTAAGCAGTTTTACAACAGCAAGGAGTGGAAATTGCTAAGGGAAAAGATAAAGCTAAAGTTTAATGGGCTTTGTTTAAAATGTCTTGAAAATAAGAAAATAAAAGTAGGAGTTATTGCAGACCATATTATTCCCATTAAAGTTGATTGGTCGTTAAGACTTGTTGAATCAAACATTGACTTTTTATGTGTAGAGTGTCATAACGCTAAGACCGCTGAAGATAAGAAGATATATGGATTGGATTGATAGATATGGACATAAGCAAATTAACCGTTTGTTTAAGAATCGAATTTATTTGTGAGTATGAAGGTACAACAGTTATTGCATTGTATAGAGATGGAAAGTTTAAAAAGATGCTCTGTTTCCAAGAGTAGGGGTAGGAATAATGTTGAAGGTCAAATATCTAGTGACCGTATGCCCAGTCTTTTTTGCACCTGAGCAGGATTTTTTCAGCAGGGGTGGTTTAATAAAAACATAGAGGGGAGGGGGAGTATGACCACACCAAAGCCGCCATCATTTTTAAAAAACGATGCGAAAAAAAAGTTTATAGATATATATGAGATGCTAAGCAAAGAAGGTAAGTGGAAGCAAGGTGATGATATTGCTCTTTCCGCTTTATGTGCGAATTATCAGCATTGGATCGAGGCAGAAAAAGCAATAAAAAAGAATGGAGATTTATGCTTCACAACTGAGACAGGTTATAGGCAACAGATTCCAGAGGTATCCATTGCAAATAATGCTATGAAGTCAATGCTCTCGTTTATCAGGGAATTTGCCCTAACACCAAAGGAAAGAATCAAACTTAAAGAGACAATCCTTAAAGATGACGAAAACTCTGATCATGAAATGGAGGATATGATACAGAAATAGGGTGATAAAATGAATGAATTTGCCAAGAAGCAGATATCGATACAGACTAGTGGCGATATTGAAGCATGGATTGAAGAGCTGAAGGCTAAATATAATGATGATAAGTATTATTATGATGTCGATGAAGCACAAAAATTCCATAAATTCATATCAAAACTAGAGCTTGATAAGGGTAAAAAAGGGCAGAAAATTAGCCTGTTAAAGTTCCAATTTGAGATATGTACAGGGATTATCTGTGTTAAGAGACGGACTGATGGACTTAGGCGATTTCGTGAGGCGCACATCAATTTGCCGAGAAAGAACGGGAAAGGATTCATCATAGCCTGTATAATTGCTTATTTGTACTACTGTAAAAATGAATTCGGCTCTGCTATCCTAGTTACAGCGAATACAACTAAACAAGCAAGTGAATTATTTGATACCATCAAGTATATGATTGACCACAATGATACACTCAAGAAGTATGTGAAGATTAAGGACAGCAGGAAGATAATTGAAAAGCCAAATATGAATAGTAAACTTCAGGTTATTAGTTCTGATGCCAGTAATGCGGATAGTTATGCTGGTTTATACTGTATACTCGATGAGATACACGAGTCCAAGAACGGTGCGCTTTATGACAAACTCAGGACTGGCATGGGAATATGGGATGAACCTTTATTATTAACTTTGACCACAGCCTCATCTGGTAATGATCCGAACAATCTTGAAATGGAATTGTATACATATGCTAAAGACATCGATGAAGGCAGGACTCAAAATGAGTCCTTTTATTATGCCATTTATGAGGCTGAAAAGGGTTGCAAGCTTGATGATGAGGAACAGTGGTTTCGTGCTAATCCTGCTTTGGGTGTTTTTCGCAAATATGATGATGTTAAGGATTTAGCCCAAAAGGCTATGCAATTAAAGACGAGGGAAGCAGCATTTCGTAGACTATACCTCAATCAGCATGTTTCATTGGATGGAGAGACAGCTATTAACATGAACTTGTGGCGTGATTGTTTAGCTGATGTAAAATTAGAAGAGCTGTATGATTTGCCATGCTGGAGCGGGCTTGATATGTCGGCAGTAAACGATGTTACAGCTTTTGTACAGGTCTTTTATGATGAAGAACAAGATAAATATATAGTGTATCCACATTTGTTTACACCTAAAGACACATTAACAGAGCGAAGCGAAAGAGATAATATCAGATATGATGTGTTCGTAGATAAAGAATATATGACCGCTTTAGATGGAGACTATATCAACTTTGAACAATTGCATAGTTATATTAAAGAGTTGAATAGCCATTTTGCCCTTGAAGAGATTGGATTTGACCGTTGGGGAGCAGTAGGTATTATCTCAGCTCTTAAAAAAGACTTTGTTGTAATTGAGATGGGACAAGGTGGGAAGACAATGGCTCCTGCGATAAATGACTTCGAGAATTTATTGATGGATAATAGATTGATCATTGCCAACAATCCTGTTTTAACATGGATGGCTGGTAATGTTGTGGCAACCGATAGGAACGGAATGAAATATGATAAGAAGAAAAGCAAGAACAAGATTGACGGTATTATTGCAATGTTAATGGGTTTATCTAGAGCAGTGGCAAATACAAATTCAAATGAATATAAGCCTGAACCGATCACAGAAGACTATCTAAAGGAGTTTTGGGGGATGCGATGAAGAAACTAATACAATTTATTAAGAAGAAAACTGAGAAGTTTTTAGAGCGAACAAAAGGCATTTTAAAGGAACATTTTGATGATTTACTGATGCTGCTAGGACTCGTATTTATCGTTATACCGACATTTATAATTAGTAGTATTGCAGGACTGTACACCTTGGGAGCAGTCCTTTTTTTATTGGGGTTATTCTTTGCCATTCCCTCCAGAAAGGGGTGATAAATTAAATGGGGATTATCAAGAAGAGATTGGATACATTAAATGTACAAAACTCAATCAGCACCGATTTAATGACCTTATTCGGGGCAAATACAGTTGAAAAGGGTAGTCATAAACTTGGTGAATTGACCTACTTTGTATGCTTAAAGATGCTTGGCGAGAGTGTGGGTAAGTTAGGATTGGATTTGTATAAGGATAAGTCTGATAGCAGCACCATGGACAGCAGACATTACTTAAATGCTGTGTTACGAAGACCTAATCCACATACGACTCCTTTTAGTTTTTGGTCTGCGCTTGAGTTGAATAAGAATCATTATGGTAATGGTTATGCTTATATCCATATGGAGAGAGGAAAAGTACATAGCCTGCATATCCTTGAGAGCGAAAAGGTTCAAGTATGGATTGATGATGCTGGTTTATGGTCTACACCTAATAGTGTTTGGTATGTGTATACTGACCAAAACGGTCAGCAATATAAACTCTCTCATGAGCAGGTAATTCATCACAAAACTAGCGTAAGTTTTAATGGTATTACTGGGTTATCTGCTAAAGACTGTCTATATTTATCCTTTGATAATGCAAAGGCAGGACAAAAATACATAAACACATTGTTTAATAACGGGTTATCATCTGGATCAGTTGTCTATTATACTGGGGATTTGGACAAGAAAGGCGAGGTCTTAATTCAAAATAAACTCATGCAATTAGGAAGCGGGACTAATAATGTTGGCGGCGTTTTGCCGTTACCAGTAGGCATGAAGCTTGAACAGTTAAAACAGGACTTGGTTAGTAGTCAATTTTTAGAACTAAACAAGTATAATGCTCAACAAATTAGCAGTGTATTTGGTATCAAGCCTTCGATGATTAATGATTATAGCAATAGTAAATATGCGTCTTCGCAGGCTGAACAACAAGCATTTTATGTTGATACGCTTATGCCTGTACTTGTACCTTTAGAAAGCGAACTGTCATACAAGTTGCTCACTAAAAGAGAGTTTCAGTCTGGATATAACCTAGAGTTTAACATTGATTCTATTATTCGAGCTGACTTTAAGACCAGAATGGAAACCTACGCCCAAGCTGTAGACAAAGGCATTCTCTCTATTAACAGTGTCCGTAAACGGGAAGGTGAGCCTCCCGTACCAGAAGGAGATAAACTTATCGTGAACGGAACGTATATCCCGCTTGCTGATGTTGGTAAGCAATACAGCAAAGGAGGTGAATGAGCATAATGAGTATGGATTATTTAAAGATTAAAAATAGTACTGAAAATCAGGCTGACTTATACTTTTATGGAGATATTGTAGGCGATGAATGGTCTAAATGGGCTGATACTGATACTGCTCCTGACGATGTATTGAGAGCATTGGATCAGATTGGAAATAAAAAACTTAATATCTACATTAACAGTGCGGGAGGCAGTGTTTTTGCAGGATTAGCCATCTATAATATCCTAAAGCGACATAAAGGAAAGAAGACCGTCTATATTGATGGTTTAGCTGCTTCAATTGCATCTGTAATCGCAATGGCTGGTGATAAGATTGTTATTCCAAGCAATGCATTTCTAATGATACATAAGCCGTGGAATGGTGTTGTAGGTAATGCCAATGACCTCAGAAAAATGGCTGATGACCTTGATAGAATTGAAGAAGGTATTATGAATGTCTATGCTGACAAGTTAAACGAAGGTGTGGACATTGAAACCATTCGTGAGATGGTGAATACAGAGACTTGGCTTAATGGTAGTGAAGCGGGAAAATACTTCAATCTTGAAGTTACTCAGGCTAATAATGTTGCAGCATGTATCACTGACAGGATAAAAAACTATGATAACGTACCAGAGGAATTGATTGAAGTTAAAGATACCATTGATAATCAGAATAACGAAGTTGAAAAATTAAAAATGCAATTGGAGCTGCTGTAGTTACAGTGGCTTTTTTTATTGCTAAAAAAACAAACTATTTGGAGGTTATTTTAATATGAGAAAAATCGATGAACTAAGAAATGAACTTGAAACTGCAAAGGCTGAGGCACAAACTTTACTTGATGCAAACTATGTAACAGACGCTAAAGCTAAAATGGATCAGGTTAAAAATTTGAAAGAGGCAATTGCCATACAAGAACAATTGGACGCTGAAGAATTAGCAGTAGTACAAAATAAAATGGACAACAAAAAGGAGACTGAAAAAATGGCGAACAACGCTAAACAATCTGCAAATGCTGTACGTGCGATGATTAAGAGAGGTATGGGTCGTTCATTAACAGAAGCAGAGAACGCTTTGCTCGTCCCAAGTACAGGTGATGGTACAAACGGTGAAGGATTTATCTTGCCTGAAGATATTCGCACTAAAATTATTGAAAAAGTGCGTCAATATAAATCTTTTCGTGATATTTTAGGTTATGTCCCGACTACTGCATTAAGTGGGTCTTGGGCGGTAGAAGATGTTGAGACATTTAGTGAGTTAGTTGATTTTGCTGACGGTACTGAAGGAAGCGAACCAAGCGACATTAAATTTACAAACGTATCTTTCGCACTAAAAGAAAAAGGTGCAATCATTCAATTATCCAATACCTTACTTAAGATGACAGATAATAATTTAATTAATTATATTGCCACTGTATTTGCTAAAAAAGCAGTTGTAACCGAGAACAAAATGGCGATTGCAGCATTACAAAATGGTAAAACAGCGAAAGCAATTACTGGATATGAAGCACTAAAATCGAGCATCAACAAGGATATCGATGAAGGTGTAAAATATAATATGGTGATCGTTACGAATCAAGACGGTTTTGATTTCTTGGATTCACAGACTGATGGCACTGGTCGTCCAATTCTTCAGCCAAATCCTGCAAACTCTACACAAAAATTGTTTAATGGTTATCGTGTTGAAGTGTTTAGCAATGCTCTGCTACCTACCACTGGTACAACTACGAAAAAAGCTCCAATCTATTATGGTAATTTGGCAGAGGCGGCTAGTTTTGTAGACAATGGATCTTATTTATTCGCCACAAGCGAACATGCTGGATTTACTAAAAACACTACATATGCCCGTGTTATTGAGCATGTAGATGTTGTACAAGTTGATGCAAGCGACAAGATGTATATTTATGGACAAATCACACTTTCGTAATGAAGAGGGGTAATTCCCATGCTGGATGAACTAAAACAATACTTACATATCTATGGAGACGATGAGGATATAATCTTATCGTCTCTTATTCTAGTTGCAAAAGACTATTTAGAAAAAGGAACAGGCAAGGCTTTCGATGAGATGAATCCTAAACATAAATTAGCACTGTATTTGTTTTGCGCTCATCAGTATGAGAATCGAAATCCTGTTGTATCATCCAATACTAAGACATTAGAGTATAGTCTCAATTCTCTGATTTTCCAAATTAAATGGGAAACAGAAGAAACAATAACATAAGGTAAATGGAGTGAAAAATAATGACATATGTAACTAAAAATTATAAGGAACTTGGTGGAGATCGCTGGACGGTAGGTGGAGACCTTAACTTTATAACAGGTGCAAAAGTTCTTAGTGATGGAGTTCAAGCAACCGCAATTGCTGACCATGCTGATCCTGCAACGGCTACTAGTACTGCCATTGCCACTAAGCAAAATCAAATCCTTGCTGTATTGCGTAGCCTAGGCATTATTGCCGAATAGGATGAGTGATAAGCCATGAATGCTGGAAAAATGAAAAAGATTGAGTTATGGGGCAGCACTAGAGTCAAGAATGAACTAGGCAAATGGGAAGAACAACCAAATAAAATCAAGGATATCGGAGCAATGATCATCCCTCAGACTGGCCGTATGAGTAGGCAGCAAGGAATTGAAACTATCATAAGCAAATGCACTACTAAAATTGTTGTTCGCTATATTAGTGGCAAAGATATTAAACCTGATATGTGGTTTAAATATGGAGATCATCGATTTGATATCCTGTACATTTTAAATCCATACATGGCTAATAAGACAATCGAGATTTTCTGCGAGGAGCGGGTGTAATGAATGACGATTTTGACCTAAGAGAACTTGATGATTTTGCGATGCGAATGCTCGAATTAGCCGAAGAGACAATGCCGAGAGAGACAAAAAAGTTTTTGAGAGTGGAAGGCTCCAAACTCAGAAAATTGACGTTAAAAAATGCTAAATCATCTGTCAAAAAAGACACAGGCAATTATTTTAAAGGGATTAAAAGAGGTAAATTATATACTTACAATGGTAATCAATCCATTCGAGTATATGGTGCAAGTCCTCATGCTCATTTAATTGAACATGGACATCGAATGGTTTCAGAGGACGGTCAAGAAGTTGGCTTTGTACGCGGTAAAAAGGTATTTCAAAAATCCCTCGAAGAGTTTGAGCAAGAATATATTCGAGATTGCCAAGAGTTTATTGATGATCTTTTAAACGAGGGGCTGAGATAAATGATAACTCTCAAAGAGATTAGTTTAGCAATCACAAACAAACTGGAAGAAGTTTTGCCTGAGTTCCCTATTGAGAGCAATGACATTAAAGAAGGATTTCCTAGACCATCTTTATTTTTTGAGTTTGAAAATGTTAAAACAGCCGATTATATCGGTGGGAAGCGGGAAAGAACGGTATCAGTCATCATATATTTTTTTCCTACGGATATTTATAAGCATGAAATTGAGATGCTTGAAGTGCAAGAAGCATTAGAAGAAGCCTTTTCTGGTCAATTTATGATCGAGGAGGGCTTTTTTGTTTATCCATTAGAGGTAAACAGTGTCAAGTCTGATGGTGTGCTTCAGTTCAGTTTTGATATTTACACGCTCGAATATAAAGATACGAGCAATGAACCGATGATGGAAGAATTAGAAGTTAAAATACGAAAGGATTGATTAGATTATGACAATTGGAATGCCTAGCATTGATATTACTTTTAAAAAACTCGCTGCTAGTTTGATCGAGCGTTCGGAACGAGGAATTGTTGCTCTTATCATCAAGGATGATACAGACAATACTTATGCGGTAAAGGAGTATAAATCCGCATTAGTTATTGAATCGGATAAGTTTACAAGTACAAATGCAGATTATATTAAAGATGTATTTACAGGTGGAGCAGCAAAAGTTATTGTCGTTCCAATTGAGACGGCAAGTACAGATGTTGTAGCTGATGCTATTGCGGCACTAGGAAGCAGAAAGGTCAATTGGATTGGACTTGCTGAGGGTACTGCAACAGAGCAAGATGATTTAGTTTTATACATTAAAGAGCAGGAATCTTTAAATAAGACAATGAAAGCGGTTGTCTTTGATACTACTGCTCCTGATAGTCAGCATGTTGTGAATTTTACGAATGAATCCGTGACCTACGAAGACGGAACAACCGTCACTGGCGATAAATTTGTTGCTCGTTTGCTTGGATTGCTTGCATCTCTACCATTGACTCGCAGTGCAACCTATTATGCATTTGCTGATTTAGTTAGTGTGGTTGAGCCAGCAGACCTTGATACTGCAATTGAGAACGGAGAGTTTGTGTTATTTAATGATGAAGGTACTGTGAGAGTTGCGAGGTCAGTCAATTCCTTGCAAACTACCTCATCTACTGTTACTGAAGATTTTAAAAAAATCATTGTAGTTGAAACACTTGATCAAATTAAGGAAGACGTAAGCAATGTATTTAAAATTGAATATATTGGTAGATTTAAAAACAGTTACGATAATCAAGTACTACTAATCAGCTCTATAAATGGATATTTATCTAATTTATCTGCTGACGATATTTTAGATCGTAATTATGATAATCGCACTGATGTCAATGTTGAGACTCAAAGAGCGGCACTAATTGCCAGCGGTAAAACAGAAGCCGAAGATTGGAATGATCAACAAATTAAAAATATGACATATGGATCAAATGTATATTTGGCTGGACAGATTAAAGTAACTGACGCGATGGAGGATATTTCCTTTAGCGTTGAATTAGCATAAAGAAAGGTAGATGATTAACTATGTTAGATAAAAATAATGGTGTTGTTAGTGGTAATGATTGCTTTGTTTATCTTAACAATGAGTTGCTAGAGGACATCAAGTCTTTTGAGTGGAAAGTATCATTAGATTTTGCTGATGTAACCTATTTAGGTGATCCAGCAACTTATAAAAAATATCAAGGGTTTAGTGGCGAAGGTACGCTATCCTTTAATAAAGTAAAAAGTCGGGGAATTTCATTGTTGAAGGATGCATTAAAAACAGGCATAATGCCTGATGTTAAAATTGTAACCAAAATGGGCAATGCGTCAACAGGCAGAGCTGAACGATGTGTGATCAGCGGAGTCACCTTCAGTGAATTTGGTGGAGGCTTTGAATCAAAGTCTACAGCCGAGGAGTCTTTACCATTTAGTTTTAGCAAGATTGAGTTTCCTGAGTTGATGTAAAAAACTGAGGGGTATGCAAGTTGCAGACTCCTCTTTATTAAATCTACTAAAATAAATAAAAATATATTTGGAGGAAATACATATATGAAAAAAGATACAAAATTAACACTGGCAGACTTGATTGCAAAAAAGGCTGCTAAACAAGCAAGCAAAGACCGCACCGAAGAAGTGTATATTAACTCTCTAGGTGGAGAAATTGATATCAAACGTCCTAAAAATAGTTTTTTATACAAAACAATCGATATGCTCAAGGATGAAAGTTTTGAAGATGTAATATATGCAAACAGTTATCTAATCTATCATTCGGTTTCTGCGTTCCAAGATAAATCACTGCATGAAGCGTATGAAGTAAAAGAACCAGTTGAAATCGTGCAAGAGTTGCTTGAGATTAGCGAGATTAATGAGGTAGCGACAAAGATTTTGGAATTGGCTGGATTTAGCAAACCAGAAGACTTAAAAAATGAAGTAAAAAACTAATATCTCATGATCCTGATATGCAACTACTACAATTTTACGTAATAGAGTGCGGACAAGATCATGAGAAGATTATCAACCTAAGCAGCACGGAAAAGATCGTGTATCAAGCCATGATGGAAAATCATAATAAAAATGAAAAGGAAAAGTATAAAGTGTTGTTTGGAGGGGGCAAGAAATAGCTCACTCCTTTTTACTTTTGATTTATAGAGAGGGGTGAGACAGATTTATGGGAACGATTAATACCATCCTCAATTTGCGCGATAGATTTACTAGTCGTATGCGTAATGCAGCCGATCAAACTAGACAGCACAGTAGACAAATGAGATTGCTTGGAAATCGAGTGGAAAGCTTCCGCAATACTGCTGTATCTGGATTTACTTCGGTCGCTAAAAGTGCAACAACATTAGGTGTGGCTTTTGTAGGAGTAAGTGCTGCGGCTGAAAGTATAGGAAATGGTGTCCAGTTTATGAAGGATTATCACTCATCAATGACTAACCTACAAGCTGCTACAGGTGTAACAGATGCTGAAATGTTAAAATTAAAAAACAGCATAACTGAACTGTACAAGATGAACATGGGTGAAAGCTGGTCAGACCTGTCAAATGCAATGATGAATACAAAGCAAATTACAGGTCAAGTTGGCGATGAACTTAAACAAACAACCGCTTTAGCAGTCACCTATCGAGATGTTTTTGGCGAGGATTTAAGTCAATCCGTCAAAACTGCTGATACGATGATGAAAAACTTTGGAATATCTAGCACGGAAGCTTTTAATTTATTATCACAAGGCTCCCGAGAAGGCTTAAACAAATCTCAGGACTTATTAGATACAGCAAATGAGTATTCAGTATATTTTAAGACCTTGGGATTTAACGCTAATGAGATGTTCGATATGTTTTCTGCTGGTGCGGAAAATGGAGCATTTAATCTTGATAAGGTAGCGGATAGCGTCAAGGAGTTCGGTATTAGGATTAAGGATAATTCAAAATCGTCCAGAGAAGCTTTATCTGCACTCGGCTTTAATGCTGACTCCATGATAAAGACGTTTGCTATGGGAGGAGAAGAGGCTAAACAATCATTTAAACAAGTTGTATCCGCCATCAGCGGAATGAATGATCCGATTCAAAAAAATGCAATAGGCGTGGATCTATTCGGAACGCAGTTTGAGAATATGGAATCCGATGTCATCTCGGCACTTGGTACAGCTCGGAATCAATTTGACATGACCCGTGACACAATGCAGGAAATCCAGAAAATTAAATATGACAACACATCTCAAGCGTTCCAAGGTATCGGGCGTATGGTGGAAACAAACGTCTTGATACCAATTTCGGATCGCGTACTACCCAAACTGAATGAGTTTGGGCAATGGTTCAAGGATAAAGCGCCTGAAATTGAAAAAGCCATTGATAAGGCATTTGAGACAGGAGCAGAAATTATAGATGGATTTGCTACATCGATTTCATGGGCAAAAGATAACGCAGATTGGCTGATTCCTGTTGTGAGCGGCTTAACCGCCACCATACTTGCACAAAAAGTAGTTGGCACTGTGAGCAAGATGTATCAAGCTTGGACACTAGCTACTAAAGGACAGACAATGGCTCAAATTGCATTGAATATCGCAAGTAAAGCGAGTCCATTCGGATGGATTGCAACAGTGATAGGCTTGGTGGTAGTTGCAGGTGTAGCACTGTGGAAGAATTGGGATACGGTAAAAGAGAAAGGTCAAGCGTTGTGGACGAGCCTGCAAAATGTGTGGGGAAACATCAAATCTTTTATCATGGATACGGTTAGCAATGTGGCAGATTGGCTTGATTCATTTCCTCTTGGTCAAACATTTTTAGAGTCAGTTAGGGGAGTCGTAGACAACGTAAAGCAGATATTTGGTGGTATTACCGAGTTCTTTAGTTCTGTATTTAAAGGAGATTGGGAAGGCGCATGGGATGGAATTATGGACATGTTTAAAGGGCAAATTGGATTAATTACCACATATGCCAAGACTCCAATCAATGGACTTATTGACATGATTAATACGTTAATAGATGGTCTCAACAGCTTAAGTATCGAAATACCGAGTTGGGTTCCCGGTTACGGTGGAGAGTCTTGGGGAATTGATATTCCGAAAATCCCGAAATTCGGATTGGGTACAAGTTACTTTACTGGTGGACTTGCCATGGTCAATGAACGTAATGGCGGTGAGATTGTAAATTTGCCCGGTGGTAGCCAAGTTATTCCAGCCGATAAATCCGAACAATTGATTAATAATATGAGCAATCGAAACGTTACGGTCAACATTAAGGTAAGTGGAGATATTATTGGCGAAGAGGATAAGATAAACCGACTTATGAACAGAGCGGTGGAAATGCTTGAAATAAAATTATCGAATATGCAGGGGGGATTGGCGTGAATATAATTTTTGCAGCAAACAATTTTGAAGAGACGATTACATTGCCAATCATCCCTGCTGAATTTGCAGGAGTAAATGAACCATGGAAAAATCAAGAATTTGAAACAATGAAACATGGGACGATTAAATTGATTGGGACAAAAGGATTGCGCAATCTGAGTATTAGCTCATTTTTTCCGCGAAAAGAGTATGATTTTGCCAAGGATAAGCGCAATGGCATGGAATATGTGCAATTTTTTAAGCGGTGGAGAGCTAAGAGAGTACCTATTCGTATTATTATCACATTAAATGATGGAAGTGAATTTATAAATATGGCTGTAACAGTTGATGAATTTACCTATTCACTTGATCGAGCTGAAGACATTCCGTACGCTCTCACACTGAGCGAATTCGTGTTTATAAAGGTGTGATAAGATATGAATCATCAATTAATACTTAAAAAAAATGGAAAGAGAATTGATCTGTCGCCACTGATTAGCAATCTTACTTGGACGAGCAATATTGATACACTCGGCATGGAGCTATCATTTAATTTTGCCATAAATGATACAAGGTATTTTGAGCAATATAACGATTTACTGGAAACAGGCGATCAAGTGGTCTTACTTAATGGGAGCAAAGTATTGAACTATTTTATTGTAGTTAAAGAGATGAGTAACGGACGTTATGCTAAGTCTTACATTTGCTTTGATCGAGCATGGTACTTAAATAAAAATGAGACGGTTATTCAATTCAAGAAGGCTACTGCTACTGATGCAATTCAAAAATTGCTGGATCGGTTCAATATTAAGCACAATATTGCCAGTATGAATACACTTATTACTAAGATATACAAGGATATCACTTTGATTGACATTATCAATGATATATTATATCAGGTTTATTTTGAGACAAAAAATGTATATAGACTTGAGATGGATAAAGATATTGTAACGATTCGTAAACAATCAGATTTGCTCATCAATCCCATGGTTAGACTGAGTAGCAACACGAACGAGTTTCCGACAAGCGAAACAATTGCGGGATTAGCAACTGAAAAATCAATTGAAAATATGAAAAACAAAGTGATCGTGGTAAGTGATACAGAGAATTCAACGAACATTTTTGCTGAAAAATCAGACCAGATCAATATAGACAGATATGGACTCATGACCGAGGTTGTAACGGTAAATGATAAAAATGCAGCTCAAGCACGCAACATCGCCAATACCGTTCTGTATCAACTTAGTAAAACAGGTAACATTGTAACGTGCGAGATGCTAGGACATGACGATATACGATCAGGAAGATTAATTGATTTAAATGAACCAATAAGCGGAGTCGTGGGAAGGTATCTCATTAGAGGAGTCACACACACAATTAATAATGGTATACATACCTCTGTACTTGAAATGGAGAGGGGTTAATAGGTATGGATAAGTGGTCTACTGTATTTGGAAAAATGTTGATTGAACGCAATAACCCTAATCCTGCGGGAATCATAATCGGAAAAGTTATTAATGGATTGCCTAATTTAGTTGTATCAATAGGAGATGAGATATTGTTGGATATGGACGATTTAATTGTCCCAAATTATCTCTTTCATAAACATACTCACAGCAATGATGAGTACCATACTCCTATTACAATTACGATTAACGCTGGCGATCAAATTATTCTCATACCTACCCCAAACCAGCAAAAATATGCCGTTTTAGACAAGGTAGGTGAGTAAATGTTTCCGACAATTGATTTTAATGATGAAGAGTTAAGCCCTCCCAAAGATATTACATTAGGGAAGGTTTTTTTATTTGACTATAAAGCAAGGAAAAATGTGCTTAAAGACGGTAAGCCTGTTGAGGCAAATTATGAGCAAGCAATTTCACAATGGATCACTAAGATTTTGATTACTGAGCAAGGTAAATATGAGGTTTATAAGGATTTGGAGTTTGGGTTGAGTATCAATCAGTTTATTGGACGAAAGGATATTCCAGTTTCGGTTATGACAAGTGAGATCAAAAGGCAAATGGAAGAACAACTGACTCGGCATCCTGAAGTCGAAAGTATTAGTAATTTTAATTTAAGCAGACAAGATAATAAAGCCATTATCTGCTTCAATGTACAGACGAAACAAGGATTAATTGAAGGGATTGAGAGAGAGGTGAGATATAGTGGATGAGATTTTAAAGAAGCTGCTTGATGCAATAAATGATGCATACGACAAAACAGAAGGTTATATTGTTTACGACTTGCTAAAGGCGTGCGCATTAGTAATGGCTGACTATGATATTAAACTTGAAAAGATTCAAAGACTCTTTGATGTGGATAATATGACTGGTTCGACGCTTGAAACTTATGTGTATCAGCGGAAAGGGATTGAGCGGAATGAAGCGACATATGCAGTTGGAACATTAACAGTAACAGGGAGTGGAACAGTGAATGAAGGGGATCTCTTCGAGACTGCTTCAGGTGTTCAATTTAAGGCAATAGAGACAAAGACCATTGATGGAACAGGAAGTATTAGTATTCAGGCTGTTGTTGCTGGTTCAATTGGCAATGTTCCTGCCAATCATATTACCCAAATACCTGTAACCTTGAGTGGAATCACCTCAGTAGCCAATCCACAACCAACATATGATGGATTTGAAGCAGAGTCAGATGATAGTCTCAGAGACAGATATTATATTGCCGTTAGAACACCCGCAACCTCTGCAAATGTTTATCACTATCTCCAATGGACTAAAGAGACAGCAGGTGTGGGAGACGCTAAGATTTTCTCTCTTGAGCAAGGAGACAATACGGTGGAGATTGTCATTATTAATGCTGATAAACAGCCAGCAAGCCAGACACTAGTTGATACTGTACAAGAGTATATTGATCCGAATAGTGAAGGATTAGGCAATGGTCAAGCTGCAATTGGAGCTTTTTGCTATGTGCTTGCAGCTACTGGCGTACCAATTAACGTGTCAGTCAACATTGTTAAAGATAGCAACTATACAGATGAACAGGTACAGACAAACATCGAATATAACATTATCGAATATTTAAAAAACATCGCATTTAAGCAATCATATGTATCTTATGCTGCCATATCTAATGCCATTTTTGATGCTGAAGGCGTACAGGATTTTAGTACACTCAGTGTCAATGGTGGAACCTCTAATATTTTAATAGGAGATAAAGAGGTTGCTACGCTAGGAGATGTTGTAATTGCGTAAAGATAAAATCATAGGTAAGTTTCACAGAATTGATAGAGACGATCCACTAATAAATGAAATTAGTGGAAGTGTAGGAGCTTTATTGGATGATTTAGATGAGAAGGTTCAGGCTATTATAAATGAATTTGATATTGATAAAGCAAGTTCATCTGTATTGACAATATATGAAAAAGAACTGGGCATTAAGACGGACTTAAATAAATCTCTAGCAGATAGGCGTGCAGTCATTAAGGGGCAATTGAGAGGCACAGGCAAAGCAGACTCGGTTTTAATTAAAGTCACGGCTGAATCATGGACGTATGGGGAAGTTGAAGTGAGTTTTGATGGTCATATAAATATCCAATTTACAAGCGAGATCGGTACTCCTTCAGCAATTGAGGATGTTAAGCGCGCTATAGAGCAAATAAAACCGGCACATTTAAGAGTCAATTATCAATTTAGGTATATTACATACAATGAGGTACAAGCCATTTCATATAATGAGCTGCAAAACCTAACATGGGATAAATTCGCAAGGAGGCTGATATAATGCCAACAAATACGCCAAATATTAATTTACGAAAGATTGACCCTGCCACGGATGGAAATTTGAATGTAAATATTGATACAGATTTTAATGATAATTGGGATAAAATCGATCAAGCTGTTGGAAATACGACAACACTGACAACTACAGATAAAACCTCTGCCGTATCAGCTATTAACGAATTAGACTCAGATATTACAGGTCATGAAACACGCATTTCATCTATTGAATCTGATTACGAAACTACAACAGGTGCGCAGGCTAAGGCAGATGCAGCAGAGGCAAACGCAATTGCCGCCAGCATGTCTAAAAAGACGATCCCACCTAGCGGTGACTTATCCGATTTCAAAGAGTTGAATGCTTTTTTTGTGCATGACACTGGTAGTGGTGCAGCGTATGACACACCTCTTGGCGACTTAACCTACCAATCAGGGAGGGTATTTATCGTAGAAAACGTAGGGCGTAGCAGTTCTAGGCTGCTCCAGCGGTTTACGATGATATATCCTACCAACACCTATTCCGAATATTTTCGCTTATACAACGGAGATACGGATACTTGGACGGCTTGGAAAAAAGAATGGAACGAAGAATCGTTGCCGAATCCTGCACAAAAGAATGTAGACAACTCCTTTACAGTGCCTCAAACTTTTCAAGGAAGCGTTATTACAAAAAGTGGGAATATGTACTCAGATGCTCCTAACTCATCAGCTAATGCACACTTTTGGCTGCGCGATGAAAATGGAGTTCTGCAAGGGTTAGTGTTTTGGAACCGAGCTACGGACGACGTTAGAGTACGCCGATCTAATTCCGCAGGTAACGGCGTTGCGGGAGAATTAATAGTCGGTGAATTAGAACTGAAATACAACGCCAACCCTGTATGGCATGAAGGTAATTTACCGTATGGTGCAAATATTATCTCTGGCTCTTATACAGGAAATGGTGCAAGCTCTCAAAACGTACAGTACAAAACTGGTATGCTTATGCCGAAAATGGTTATCATATCAGGCTACGTTAGTCCATATGAAGTTCAATGTGTACACACTATAACTGGAGGTACTGCTAACGCAATTGTAGGCCATTACTACGGTACTGGGACTACTGATCCTCATGACACTAGATTTGGTGTAAGTATGGATTCATCTAAAATTGTTCCAACTAATTTCGGCTCCAAAGGATTGAATTTAAACACATCTGGAGTTAGATATGAATATATGGTGTTCTTATAATAATGTCATTTAGGGAGTAGTAATTATGCAGCTTAAACTTAATCAGTATCTTAAAATTAACGAATTTTTAGTTGCAGACCTTCAGCAAGAAGTAATTGTTGATTCAAAATTTAAAACACTTGTGTATACCGATATCTTGACCAAAGACTATAAAGGAAACAACGCTTTTACAATACCTTGTAAAGTTGCCCAAGCAAATAGTCTTCAAATGGAGGATATTATAAAAGATAATTACTGCGTGGTGATGGAAATTGAAGCACTCGATACAGAGTAAAAGATATAAAGTTGTTCATGTCACGACTGAGCTATCAAAATACTGTATAGGCGGAATAGGTACAGTATTAGACAGTTTGTATGAGAATAGAAATCAGGATGAATTATTTGTTTTTGTTCATCCTGATGGAATGCAAAAGAATTTTTATGAATTTGACGATGATGTGATTGTAATGAGTATTTCCGAATTTCTAGACATACACAATCCTTTACCGTTTGAAGCTGATACGGTTTACGTACATAATTACAACTTGTTTGAAATGCATAGATTTGATAAGAGTACAAAACTGATTTATGTCATCCATTCTTTGATTCCAGTTGAAATGACCTTTGTAAATACTTATGGAGATCGTGAAGAAAAAAATTTTTGGAAAGCAGTAAATATTGCTGATGAGTTAGTGGTTGTTTCAAATTCTGAAAAATCTACGCTAGAAAAGATCATGGGTAATGTAGGATACTCACCGAAGAAAATAACGGTGATTTATAACGGTGTATCACAACAGGAGATAATAAAAAAAGATTACAATATGAAAAATGGTGTAATCGGGTATATTGGAAGACTTGATTATCGCAAAGGGGTTTTTCAATCAGTAAAAGAATGGAAAGACATAGAAGACTTTAAACTTATACTGGCCTGTGGTGGTGTAGGTAGTTTTCCTCCATATTACTCAAATAAACTTTCTAATACGATTGAATCTTATGCAAAAAACAAAGTATTCCCTATAGGTTTGGTAAGTAACGAAAGGAAAAAAGATTTCTTTAGAAAAGTAGATGCCCTAATTGTACCATCCCTATATGAACCTTTTGGCATGACGGTAGTAGAAGGTATTGTTAATGGCTTGCCTATACTTGCTACTCGGTACGGTGGAGTAAAAGAAATACTGGGCAAGGACTACCCTTTATATTTTGACCCGTGTAAAAAAGGTGATTTAAAAAGGGTGATTGCCCTCTATAAGTCGATGAGTTCAATCGAGATACGCAAATTAGTAGAAAGAAATATTGAAAGAGTTTCTTTGTTTTCAGAGGAAATAATGATTAGTAAATACAGAGGTGAGACTTAAAAAAATGATTATCGTGTTTGATTCAAACGGCAATAAATTGTGGGCTACAAACTCTTCGAGCGAAGTTTTTCAACACATCGATTACAATGAAATTATAGATTGGGATTCTGTGGACAGTGTTACTCAAGAAAGTAGAGATTCACTAATCGTATACAGAGCTACAAATGAAGAAGCAGAAAGTATACTAGCATCAAGTCATTACGAAGCAGTCATTACAAATGGACAAGTGGAGCAGTTAGTTTACTATAAAAATATTGTTGCTGTTGTAGAAAATCATATGATCACTGCTTCTGGAACAGATACAGCTAAAATAACAGTTACATGTGAGAGCGATATAGACCAGCTTATACACATGGTGTACGATGATCAAATTATAGATACTCAGTCAACTGTCAATGGCACGGTTGATTTTTTTGTTTCTGTTGAAGAACTGACTTATCTACACATATATTTAAGAGCTGATGACTTTAGATATGGTGAAAGTTTAGTCATTATACAGGGGGTGTAATCAATGTCGTTGATCCCTTCAAAAGAAGGTAACGTTATACGATTCGGTCATGATATAGCTATAACAAAAGCAAAAAGAATTGCGTACCTGAGTGAAATTTGTGAACAAGAGATTTGTAAAGGATTTATTTCGAGCGTGAATGGTCATCATTATAAAACTGACCGCGATGATCAGATCAATTTTATTGGTCAAAAAGATGTACTCTCCGACAATCCTCAGATTGAGTCGCTATTCTGGAAAACACAAGATGCAGGATATGTGGAGATTACGAGAGCTGAATTTTTCACTATCTATCAAGAAGGTTTTATGCATAAGGACAGACTGATCCGTAAGTTCGGAACTTTAAGAAATTCGGTCAATTTGGCGAGTTCAAAAGCTGAGATTGAATCAGTTGTGTGGGATGAAAATGGAGTATAAAGATTGTACTCGATTAAAAACTGGCGACATCGTATTTGTTAGAGGAAAAACTTTCTTGTCTAGGATAATTAGATTTTTTGATAGGGGCGAATTTAGTCATGTTGCCATCGCCCTTTCTCCTACACACATATTAGAGTCGCAGTATTTAGTTAATGTAAGGATTGCGCCTTTCCAATATAAAGACTTTGAAGTTGTCAGATTAAATCTTGCTGAAAAACAACGTAATTTAATCATTAGCAATGGAATACAAATGGTTGGTAGAAAATACGATTATATGCGCATACTAGGGCACATATTAAAGCGTCCTTTTAACTCTATCTCTAAATTAATTTGCTCAGAGGTCATCGAGGAATTGTTAGTATCAGTTAAATGGATGTCAAAAGATGACACTGGTAGAACACCCAACGAGCTTTACATCAAGCTGAATCAGATAGATAAAAGTGGGAGAAGTAAGTGATTCGCATAAAAATAGGAGATACATATTATTCAATTATCGAGGGTGTGAAGATATGAGTGACCGTAGTTATGAAATATTACAAATAAAAATAGATGGTATTGAAAACGAACTAAGTGACTTTAAGGAAGAAGTAAGAAGTCAGCTAACAGAAGTGAAACACAGAGATGAGACGATACGTGAAGTTACGGCTGCATTAAGGGAAAATGTTGTTCGGTTAACTGTAATAGCCGAAAAGCAGGATGAAAAACTTGATTTAATCTCAGAAAACCAGAATCACAAATTAGATACGATAAAGAAAGAGATTAACGAGATCAAGTTAAATTTAAACAACTCCGACAGTTCAGATGATAATAAATGGTATAGAGGTATGATCGAAAACAGCGGTTCGTTCATTATGAAGCTTTTAGTTGTTGCATTGTCAATTTTGTTTGGTGCAAAATTTAGCGATTTTTTTAAATAATAAATTTGGAGGTATGTAATTATGGATTGGAACAGACTGAAGGATAAAGGAACTCTCATTGCAATAGGCTCAAAAATCGTATTGATTATTCAGGTGATGGCTGTGCTGCTAGGATTTAAAATTGAAGATGAAACTGTGAAAAATGCTGTAATTGTTTTTGATGCGTTTTTAGCAGTGCTTGTTTTAATGGGTATCGTTAATGATCCTAATCCACAAGAAGAAAAGAAAACTTTTAAACTCAAATAAAAAAGACGATACAATACAGATGCCCCATGCTTTGAGTACAAATGTAAGATCGTCTCTATTATAGAATCAAGTATAACAATTTATTTGTCAAGCTATAAATGGAATGAAAATAGAAATTACACCCATTTTGTCGTATAATAGAAATAGAAAAATATTGTTAGAATGATCAAAATGGGGTCGGTTTGGTTGAAGAAGAAAGTAGTAAAGTCATTGAAAAGCTCTGTGCAATATTTTGCTAATATTAAAACGCATTTTCGAAGTTCGTGGGGTCAATTATTAATTCTAATTTTCTCAGTTACGCTTGCGTTTCCTAGTGTTCAAATGTTCATGACAAGTCATTGGTATATAACTAGTTTACTGTTCATTACTATCATTATTTCATGGATTCAATCAATGGATCAATCTGTAAATCACACTGTTTTAAAAGATGAGCATGAAGTGTTGACTGAGGAAAGAGATGTGTTGAGAAGAGAGCTTCAAACGACTCCTGAGAGAATGATAAAGGCGCTCTTCGAATATTTCGAATTTGGTTATAATGAGAGAATATCGATCTACAGATATGAAGAGGCGTACTTCGTACCTGTGGGAAGATATGCAAAAAATAAAGAGTTCAAAAAGAGTGGGAGAAAAAAGTATCCTTGCACAGAAGGATTTATAAGTAATGCTTGGCATAATGGAGAATTTAATATTGAAAATTTGCCTCATCCAAGAAAAGCCAGACAGAGTTATATAAAAGCGGTATTAAATACTTGTTCTATTGAAGTTGCCACATTAGAAAAAATGAAAATGAAAAGCAGACACTTTTATTGCAAAAACTTAGATAATATAAATAATGATCCAATCGCTGTGATTGTATTCGAATCGACTAACGAAAAAATTCCTGTAGATATCGAAGAGATAAAGGAAGTGTTAGACAGCTCAATTGGACAATTGCTTGCAGGAACAATTAAAGCAAACTTGCCTTTAGGGAAGGAGTGAGAACCGTGGATAACATAAATTATGCGATTAGATATCTTGTATTGAATTATCCTTACAAAGACGAACTTTCAAAAACGCGATTAACGAAAATGGTATATCTGGCTGATTGGAAAAGTGCCCAAAAGCATCATACTCAAATTACTAATATAAAGTGGAGATTTTATCATTTCGGGCCTTTTGTAAATGACGTGTTCAAAGCTGCCCAAAAAGACAGTAAGCTACTTGTTCTAGACGATTTTTCAATGTACGGGACTGTAAAAAAGGTTATTTCAATCAAAGGTAAACAAAACGAAGCAAGTCTAAGGCTAGATAAATTGACTCTTAGAGAATGTTCAATTTTAGACGATATCATCAATGAAACAAAATACCTTAACTGGTCTGAATTTATTGATTATGTTTATGACACTTATCCAATTAAAACGCAAAGAAGGTACGGTATTCTTGATCTTATTTCTTTAGCAGGTGAAGAAAAATATAACAGATGACATGAATCTACTCATTTATTTAGGTTTCCAGACTTTGAAAAGAAAAAGAGTATCTATATATCTATCGATCACATCTCACACATTTTGAGGTGTGATTTTTTTGTTTAATTTTCAATATAAAAACTGGAGGAGAAAAAAATATATGAAAATTGTAATAGACGCTGGTCATGGTAAAGAAACATCGGGAAAAAGATCGCCTGATGGGACTTTAAGAGAATATTATTTTAATTCGGATGTTGCAACAAAGGTAAAAGAGCAACTTTCCCATTTTGAAGATGTAGAGATTATTTTTACTCATTCAGATAGTCGAGATGTCCCTTTGCAGGAACGTACTGATCACGCAAACAAGATCGGAGCAGATTTGTTTGTTTCCATACATGCTAATGCAATTGGTTCAGGCGAATGGAATAGTGTAGCAGGTATTGAGACGTTTGTTTATAAGAAATCATATACGCAATCATTGAGGCTGGCTGAAAGTATTCAGAATGTGCTAATTAAAGAAACTGGACGTAAAAATCGTGGGGTTAAAGAAGCAAACTTTCATGTACTTAGAGAAACAAGTATGCCGAGTGTTTTGGTTGAATGTGAATTTATGACCAATCGTGAAGCATGTGAATTGCTAAAGAGTGATTCTTATCGAGGAAAATGTGCGAATGCAATAACAAAGGGAATTGTTGACACTTATAATTTGAAACGAAAAAAGCAAAAAAGTGAGGACAAAATTGTGAATTCTGTAAAGATTGATTTGTTTAACAACGGCAAAAAAGAAACAGTAAATGGATATTTGATTGACGGTAAAACCTATATCGAATTGCGTGAAACTGGTGAGTTTTTCGGTGCGAAAGTTGGTTGGGATAATACAAATAAGCGCGCTAGTTTGAGTAAATAATACCCCTATTTATTGGATAAAATCATGTGAAAATAGGCCTGTCTGGTGAATAACTGGTCGGGCTTTTTATATTGGAGGAAAATAAATGGATAGAAAAACAATTAAAAGACTGCGTGATTTACCTGATCCTGTAACAGCAAGAGAAATTCAAGAATTTTTAGGTATAAGTAAAAATAGTGCTCACAATTTACTCAATGAAAATCAATTCCATGTACTTAGAGTGGGTAAGTTAAAATTTGCTCCAAAACAAAGTTTTGTAAAATGGTACTTGGGGGCTTGATGAGTATGGAAATGAGTATGAATTGTGATAATATTATACTAGATGAAATGACCACCTATCCTGATCACACTCTTGGGACGGTGGATAAATAATGCCAGTATACAAAGATGAGAAATTGAAGACGTACTTCTACGTATTTTATACGGGAAAGGACTTGATAACTGGTAAACCAAAACGTGTTAAAAAAAGAGGATTTGCAACCGAAAAAGAAGCGAATAAAGCGATGATAAAAGCGATGAATGACTTTAATGAAGGTGATTATATTGAGCCTTCAAAGAAGAAACTAGGTGATTACCTAGTAAACGTATGGTTACCACTACGTAAGGATTTAGGCCGTGCGACCGTGATTGTATATGAAGGTTATATCAAGAACCAGATAATCAATAGTGGTTTTGGTGAGAATCAACTTTCCAAACTTACGTCAAACCATATTCAAGCTTTTATAATCTTGCTTAGAAAAACACTTTCTGAGAATACAGTCAAGCGAGTGTATAGTTTACTAAGAAGTTCACTTCAAGATGCTGTGACAATGAAATTAATAAAAGAGAATCCAGCGACAACAATAGTTGGAAAACCCAAGTACGAGCAACCAGAAATTCAAGTGTGGAATAAAGATGAGTGTAGGATTTTCCTTGATAGCATTATTGGGAGAAGCCGTTACAGTTTAGCCATACGTTTAGCGTTATTTACCGGTATGAGACAAGGAGAAGTACTAGGACTTAGGTGGAAAGCGATAGATTTTGACAACAAGATGATTAGCATCACACATACAGCAAGTCATGATGGTAAGGAAATTCGCAGTAAAACAAAGACCAAATCAAGTCGAAGGTCAATTCCGATTGACGAAGAGACACTTAAGGAATTGGTACGTCACAGGAAATTAATCAACGAAGAACGAAAAACAGTTCCAGATTATCAGGACAATGATTTAGTTTTTTGTACATCAACGGGCAGGATCTGCACACCACGAAATCTAATGAGAGCATTTTATGACTTTTTAAAAGAGAATAAAGTCCCTAAAATTAGATTTCATGATCTCCGACATACTCATGCAACATTACTACTTAGATCAGGAATTAATCCTAAAATTGTATCTGAGCGTCTGGGACATTCAAGTGTGAAGATAACCTTGGACACATACTCTCATATGCTACCAGATATACAGGAAAAAGCTGTTGAAAGTATGAATTTGCTGCTTAATTAGTGGTGCTAAATGTGGTGTTATGTATGGTGCTATACACTCAAGAAGACAGCTTAAACTATATGAGACACATTAATCCTAAATATGATTTAAACCCTTGATACTACTGGGTTTGTTGAGACTAAATGATACTGCTTAAGACTGAATTACACACCATATTCACAATTGACAGGGTGGAGGTCACTGGTTCGAACCCAGTACAGGTCATATCACAAAATTGCTCTAAACCCTTGTATATCAAGGGTTTTTTGTTTTTCTAAATTCCTGTTTCAATTTGATATCTTATCTTTTTAACTTTTTGGGGGCAAATCAGGGGGCAAGATTATCTGTGCAAAACTTTTGCATTAGAGAAACTAATTGTATAACATAAGAGATTTAACGAAAAAAACATTATAAAGTAGCTCACTTGTGATGAAGTGCTCCTTGTCAAGTGGACAGTTTTTTTAAAAAAATTAGTTTTAATACCTCAGTTCGTATTATCAGAGCTGAGGTATCTTGTTATGCAACTCACTTGTATTCGTTGGGTGACAATCCGTCTAAACGCTCTGTATTGCGATAGTTGTTAAAATAGTAGATATATTTGTTTACGTCTTGACTCAAAGCGGTCATTCGCAAGATGCGACCGAACTATGTGAAAGCCCCGAAATCCATGTCGATGGAGAATTTGATGATATTAGATATTTAGTACGGATGACTTTTTTTCTCGTCAAATAAACTGGCATAGGAAAATGGTCAACTGAAGCGATTGCTAGGTGATAAAGATCTGGAGATTGCGATTCTACGTGACCTTATAAAAAAGAAGAACTCTTCGTTACTGAAAAAATTGAAGTAGCCGACAATGGATAAACAAAGGATACTAATATATGATGAGAGATGATTTCTGTCGAAAAAAGGAAATATAGCTAGCTTTATAGAAGTAAGTACTTTGGATTAAAACTTATTATCTAGAGAAGTTAGTTGGAAGTCTGGAAGATAAGTTATGAGTGAATATATCGGAATTAAAGGAACAGGCTGGAATTACATAAAAGTATTAGCTCGCCTTGGAAAACGCCAACCTGTAATTATGGAAAGCTTATAATATATACAGGGAAAGGAAGGAGCTTATGGGAACAAGAAATCTATCTGAAGAAGATATCAAAGCTAGATACATTACCCCCGCGATTACTGAGGCTGGCTGGGACATAAAGAAACAAGTAAGGCTGGAGTATGCTTTTACTGCCGGTAGGATCATCCTTCGTGGAAATATTACTGCTAGAGGGAAAAAGAAAAGGGCAGACTATGTTCTTTTTTACAAAAACAATTTTCCCTTAGCCATCGTGGAAGCCAAAGACAATAACCATCCTGTAGGCGCAGGACTACAACAAGCTATTGGCTATGCCAAGGATCTTGATGTAGATTATGTTTATGCATCTAATGGGGATGGTTTTGTAGAACAGAATTTAATTACGGGTGAGGTAAAAGAACTGAAGCTTGAGGAGTTTCCATCACCGGAGGAACTATATCAGCGATATTTAATCGATAAAAATATCAATAAGGCTGAAGAAAAAGTTATGCTTGAGCCTTATTACTATGTCCCCAATTATAAGGCACCTCGTTATTATCAACGAGTAGCCATTAATAGAACGGTCGATGCGGTAGCAAAAGGGCAGGATCGTGTCCTATTAGTGAGTGCCACAGGAACCGGTAAAACATTTATGACCTTTCAGATTATCTACAGGCTGTGGAAGTCTGGTTTAAAGAAAAAGATTCTATTCTTGGCAGACAGAAATGTTTTAGTCGATCAGACCATTTCCGGAGACTTTAAACCATTTAGTGGAAAGATGACGAAGGTACAGAATAGAAATCTTGATAGTTCATATGAAATCTATCTGGCTTTGTACCAGCAGCTTGCTGGTGATGATGGCGAAGAGGCTTTCCGTCAGTTCCAACCGAACTTTTTTGATCTCATTGTCATTGACGAGTGCCATAGAGGAAGTTCAAAAGAGGAATCTGCATGGCGAAAGATTCTCGACTATTTCTCATTAGCTGCTCACATTGGATGTACAGCCACCCCGATTGAAACAAAAGAAGCATCCAGCTTCACTTATTTTGGAGAGCCTATTTATGAGTATTCGTTGAAACAGGGTATTGATGATGGCTTCTTAGCACCTTATAAGGTTATAAGAATTGGATTAGATAAAGACCTTGAAGGTTACCGACCGGAAGTCGGTAAAGTGGATAAACATGGATACGAAATTGAAGATCGAGAATACAATGTGAAAGATTATGATAGAACTTTGGTGATTGATGATCGAACCCGAGTAATAGCATCAAAAATTACTGAATTTCTAAAGAAGACAGACCGTTACAGTAAGACCATTGTCTTTTGTGTGGATATAGAACACGCTGAGCGGATGCGACAGGCACTTATTAATGAAAATAAAGACCTGTATACAGAAAATAATCGATACATCATGCGTATTACCGGTGACAACGATGAAGGCAAAGCTCAACTGGAAAACTTCATTGATGAAGAAAGTTCTTATCCAGTGATTGCAGTAACCAGTAAGCTCATGACTACCGGTGTGGATGCGAAAATGTGTAAGTTAATTGTGTTGGATAATAACATCAACAGCATGACTGAGTTCAAACAAATTATTGGTCGGGGTACACGGCTGCTTGAAGAATACGGTAAGACTTATTTCACCATCATGGATTTTCGCAATGCCAGCCGTCTTTTTGCTGATCCTGCATTCGATGGCAGACCAGAAGTGGTTATTGACCTTGATGGGAATGATCCGGTGGATGAGCCTGAAGCAGAAACAGAAGAAGGCAATGAAGGCTATGATCAAAATGATAGCAATGATAGTGTGAATGAAACCAAAGGTGATTACAACACAGGAGGAACGGGTGCCTTTGATGATGACGGTGATGATAAGCCTCGCAAATATTATATAGGGGATGTTACCGTTAGAGTTCTTTCAGAAAGAGTTCAATATGTCGATAAGGATGGAAAGCTCATCACTGAAAGTCTAATTGACTACACAAAGAAAAATATCCTACAGCAGTATTCAAGATTAGATGACTTCCTAAGAACATGGACAGAAGCGGAGAAAAAACAAGCCATCATTGATGAATTACAGGATGATGGTGTGCTTCTCGATGCAGTAAGAGAAGAACTCGGTAGAACAGAGCTGGATGATTTTGATTTGATTTGTCACATTGCTTATGATAAACCACCGCTCACGAAAAAAGAACGTGCAGACAATGTGAAGAAACGACACTATCTGTATAAGTATTCTGATGTAGCTCAGCAAGTTATTGAGACACTACTTGATAAATATGCTATTGATGGCATTAAAGAAATTGAAGATACAAAGGTGCTTCAACTTAAAGAGTTTGCAAAAATCGGTAGTCCGATGAAAATAGTCAAAGCCTTTGGGGGAAAAGAAGCTTATCTGAAGGCGGTACAGGAATTAGAAAACGAGATTTATTACGCTTAACTAAAAAGAGTAGACAAGGCAGGTAAATGAGATGGCAATTAGCAACTTTGTGAAACGAATTCAAGATGTTATGCGAAATGACTCGGGTGTTAATGGAGATGCCCAGCGAATTGAACAAATCGTGTGGATTCTGTTCTTGAAAATATATGATGCTAAAGAAGAAGCATGGGAACTTTATGATGACAACTATAAGTCCATCATCCCAGGCGGATTCAAATGGAGAGACTGGGCAGTAGACAGGAAAGATGGAGAAGCCTTAACCGGTGATGCACTGCTTGATTTTGTTAACAACAAACTATTCCCAACACTTAAAAATCTTGAAATTGATGAAGAAACACCAATGGGTCAAGTCATTGTAAAATATGCATTTGAAGATGCCAATAACTATCAGAAAGATGGTGTTCTTCTTCGTCAAGTGATTAATATCATTGATGAAATCGACTTTACAGAATATAAAGAACGCCATGAATTCGGTGCAATCTATGAATCGTTCCTTAAGGACTTACAGAGTGCAGGGAATGCCGGTGAGTTCTACACACCAAGAGCTGTCACAGACTTTATGGTTGAAGTGGTTAAACCGATATTAGGTGAAAAAATCGGAGACTTCGCTTGTGGTACAGGAGGCTTCTTAACATCTGCCTTAAATGCACTGGATAAACAAGTAGGTAACTCTCTTGAAAATAGAGAAATCTATAATCGATCAGTATATGGCGTTGAGAAGAAATCATTGCCACATATGCTTTGTGTTACCAATATGCTAATTCATGATATTGATGATCCTAACATCCTACATGGGAATGCATTAGAGGTAGATTATAAAGAACTTCGTAAAATGGAGCCTTTTGATGTGATTTTGATGAATCCGCCTTATGGAGGAAGTGAAAAGGAGAGCGTCAAAGTCAACTTCCCAATGGAACTGAGAAGTTCTGAAACAGCTGACTTATTTATGAATGTGATTATGTATCGTCTTAAGAAAAATGGGAGAGCAGCAGTTATCTTGCCAGACGGATTCTTGTTTGGTACAGATAATGCCAAATTTAATATTAAGAAGAAGCTATTCAGTGAGTTTAATCTTCACACTGTAATTAGAATGCCACATAGTGTCTTTGCACCATATACATCCATCAGAACGAACATCTTGTTCTTTGATAATACTCAACCGACAGAAGAGACCTGGTTCTATCGTGTGGATATGCCAGAAGGGTATAAGAACTTCTCTAAGACCAGACCTATGAAGTTGGAACATTTCAACGAAGCCCTGGCATGGTGGGATAGTCGGGAAGAAATCGAAGTGGATGGTTTCCATAAGGCAAAGAAATATTCCATTAGTGAAATTGAAGATAGAAGCTATAATATTGACTTGTGCGGCTTCCCTCATGAGGAAGAAGTGATCCTAGAACCACTGGACTTGATTTTAGAGTATCAAGAAAAACGAGCTTCTCTTAATACTGAAATCGATCATGTATTAGACCAGATTACTTCTATGCTTGGAGGTAATTAGAATGAATGGACAGGACTTAAAAAAGAGTATTCTCCAGTTAGCCATTCAAGGCAAGTTGGTAGAACAAAGAGAAGAAGAAGGAACAGCGAAAGAATTACTGGAGCATATCGAGGTAGAAAAAGAGAAACTGATAAAAGACGGAAAGATTAAGAAGCAGAAAAAGCTTCCTGAGATATCGGAAGATGAGATTCCATTTGACATTCCTGAGAGTTGGGAATGGGATAGATTAGGTAATGTGCTTCAAATTATTAATGGTGACAGAGGAAAAAACTACCCTTCAAAAGATAAATTAATAAATAAAGGTATTCCGTTTATTAGTGCTTTGAATATTGAAAACCAATCAATTTCAGAAGAAAAACTATTATACATGAATGAGGAACAATATGAAAAACTGGGTAGTGGGAAACTAATACTAGGGGATTTAGTACTTTGTATAAGAGGCTCACTTGGGAAAAATGGGCGATATCCATTTGAAAGAGGTGCTATTGCGTCTTCCTTAGTTATTCTTAGAAGTTATATGCAGGAAGAAACCTATTATTCATTTATTACTAAATACCTTAATTCAGGTTTGTTTAACAATGAAGTATTAAAATATAATAATGGAACAGCTCAACCTAATTTAGGTGCTAGAGACCTAGCGAAATTTTTAATCCCCGTTCCCCCACTCGAAGAACAAAAACGTATCGTAGCAAAGATCGAAGAGTTAATGCCTTATGTGGAAAAATACAATAAAGCATATTCTGAAGTGGAGGAACTGAATAAAAAGTTCCCGGAGGATATGCAAAAGTCCATTTTGCAATATGCGATCCAAGGTAAGCTGGTAGAACAGCGAGAAGAAGAGGGAACTGCTGAAGAATTGTATCAGCGGATTCAAGAAGAAAAGACAAGGCTGGTTAAGGAAGGTAAGATTAAAAAGGAAAAACAATTAGCCCCCATTTTAGAAGAAAAAATTCGATTTGATATTCCAGAGAGTTGGAAATGGGTATCGATAGGGCAAGTATGTTCTAATATAACGTATGGCACTTCAAAAAAATCCTCCAAAGAAGGGAAGATAGCTGTATTAAGAATGGGCAATCTTCAAGGCGGTATAATCGATTACAGTAAATTGGTTTATAGTTCAGATGACGAAGATATCAAAAAATATAAAGTGGAGAAAAATGATTTATTATTTAATCGTACTAATAGTCGTGAGCTTGTTGGAAAAACAGCGATATATAAGAGTGAACTACCAGCAATATATGCTGGTTATTTAGTTAGAATTACCCCGGTTTTAGTATGTAGTGATTATATAAATTTTGTTATGCAATCAAATTATTACTGGCGATATTGTCAAAGTGTAAGATCAGATGCGATTGGACAATCGAATATAAACGCAGAAAAACTAAAAAGTTTTGTTTTCCCCCTCCCTCCACTTGAAGAACAGAAACGAATTGTAGAGAAGATTGAAGAACTGCTACCATTCACCAAGCAGCTCGTTAAGTAGAATAATCGGGGTATCTTTAGGGAGAGTGAAGTCTCTAAAACAACTAGCAGCTGGAGATAAAGGATCATACGAAGACGATGTATATTTCGGTTAGAGGAGCAATAGAACAACGGCAGATCTGAAATATGAAATAATAAAGCATATCTGCGTATTATCTGATGGTCCTAAGGGTTGTAAAAAGGAGCTTAACCTAATCAGCTGGAATGATGGTGAACCTAAATACGATATTCGTGAATTTTAATGCTCCCATAGACTGAGACACGGGAGAGTGATAAATAAGTTATAATGAGACTATGGAAAAACGGAATCGATATACCTCAGAATTCAAGACAAAGGTTGTGCTGGAAGTCTTGCAAGAGCAGCAGACGGTAAACGAAATCGCTGCAAAATACGAAATCAGCCCTGTGATGATAAGCCGATGGAAAGGCGAATTTATGGAACGTGCTTCCACTGTGTTTGACAAAAAGACAAGTGAAGTAGACAAGATGAAAAAGGAGTATGAAAGCAAGCAAGAGCATCTAGAGAAGCTGGTAGGCCAACTCACGGTAGAGGTCGACTGGCTCAAAAAAAAATCTGGCCTCAAATAAACCTTTAGAAGTACGAAAAAATATGGTGGAGCGTGGTCATGCCCGCATCCATATGAAACGTCAATGCAAATTGCTCAGCATCAATCGCACCAGCATGTATCGTAAACCAAAGAAGAAGCAACCAAGTGATGTCAACATTCAGCTCATGCATCTCATCGATGAAATCTACACGAGACATCCCTACTTTGGCTATCGAAGAATGACCGCTTGCCTACAGGAGCGCGGATTTAGTGTCAATGTAAAACGTGTCCGCCGTCTGATGAAGATCATGGGGCTGGAAGCGATCTATCCCAAACCTAATTTGAGCAAGCGACTACATGCGAAATATTGCCGTCCTTATTTGCTACGGGGTTTGACCATTGATCGTCCTAACCAGGTCTGGGGAGTAGATATTACGTATCTTCGGATGGGCAAGGGCTTTATGTATCTGTTCAACATCATCGATTGGTATAGTCGCAAAGTGATCGATTACGAGCTGTCTAGTACCTTAGAAAAAGGCTTTGTCATAAAGTGTTTAAAACGAGCGTTCAGCCGCTGCAAGCCTGAGATCATGAACAGTGATCAAGGCGCTCACTTTACGAATCCAGCCTATCTAGATCTCCTTCAAAAAGAAGGGATTCAAGTGTCGATGGATGGCAAAGGAAGGGCGACAGATAACAGCCGAACAGAGCGTTATTTCAGATCACTCAAGTATGAGTGCATTTATTTGAATGAATTCGAAAACCCTCGCGCATTGCGCAAAGGGATTGCTCAATATGTCCAATTTTATAATGAAGAGCGTCCTCACCAATCTTTGGACTATGCAAAGCCGCATCAATTCTATGCCCATAGGGTTGAGAATGTGGCATCCTGATTTACCAGATTACAAGAATGGAGGACATAACTTATTCATTAGAATTTTGTGTCTTGACAATGGGGAGCATTACACAGTTCCAACACCCTCAGATTTTTTTCTGAGGGTATTTGTATAGGGGGAATAATGTAGAATAAAAGAGGGATTTGTTTACATTTGTAGAAATTATTTGTATTTTTTGAGGCTACTTTTACAGATTTCGGAGGTTTAACAATGGCTCTTCGCTCTATCAGGTGGGTTAACAAGACTATCTCTTACCGCTATCAAGAAAATCTCACATGGGAAGCCCTCAAGAATAACGCTTGACCGCTGTCCGATCCATGTGAGGCTGGGCAACTAAGCGGTAAGGATTAGTATGCTCGACGGGTCGCGAGCTCTGGAATACGCAGCTTGTTAGCGGTCATGTACACCATGGAGATCAAGTTATCTACATTACGGTAGCCACGTGCCCTACGCTTAGCGGCTTGAACCAGCCCGTTTATGCTTTCCAGCAGTCCATTTGTCATTTTGGAATGGAACCATCGGAGAATACTCTCTTTATGCTGTTTCATTGTTTTAGCCACTTGTACCATTGGTGGTAATTGGGAGCGCGTAGCCCAACCCATCCATTCCTGCAGGTACATATCTGCAAAGATGTGCCGAACATGCCAGAATTCCTGTATGGCCAGTTTTAGACGATACGCACGTCCTGTCTGCAAATGTCCGTCCTTGAGGCGCTCCAAAGTGTTCTTTTGTTCTTCGTTTAACTTGTTTCCGTTTTTCAACCAGATATATTTGCTTTTCTTGAGTTCCGGATGCTGTTTCTGCTCAGCAATGCGCACATCATCAACCGCTTCATTAACCAACTTCATGATGTGGAATTTATCGAATGTAATCTGTGCTTGTGGGAAGGAGTCCTGGATGCCTCGAATGTAGGCCGGAGACATGTCGCAACACACTTCCTCAACTTGTGCGGCATCCCTGCCTTTTCCAGCCAGGAACGCCTTGAAGGAGGCGAGTGTATCCATCCCTTTTCCTTCTGTTGCGAATAGAACCATCTTTGTATCGACATCCACAAAAAGGGTGATGTATCGGTGTCCACGACGGGAGGAGGTTTCATCAACGGCTATGCGCTTTACTTTGCTCATATTGACACTCGACATCGCCTTATCCACGTAGTGATGTAAGATACGCCACATCCGGGTAACGTGTTCACGCAGTTCCCGTGCAGCAGCATTTACAGGCATCTCAGCCATCCATCGCATGGCCCAAGCTTCAAATTGGTGGGTAAAATGAGAAAGGGGTCGAGACCACGGAACGGGTACCTGTGTCACCTTTTTACCTGCTTTTGTGTTGCTGCATGTTTCGCATTTTACTCGCGGTACACGCGCATGCATATAGGTTTTCCAGTTCCAGAAGTCCAGATGCCTCCATTTTTTTGTTTCCGTATCATGGACGGCACAGGGTTGGGCGCAGGAGGGGAGTCTGTAAACTAGATTGTGTAAACTCCTAAATCTATTAAAATAGAGGTAGGAGAAAGGTTGGGATCTACACATGGGATTATGGACGAAAGAGCAGCTTCGCGCATTCATCAAAGAAAATAAGT
>NZ_JBHUMM010000014.1:0-193391 GCF_042685085.1 Marinicrinis sediminis | reverse complement strand
ACTTATTTTCTTTGATGAATGCGCGAAGCTGCTCTTTCGTCCATAATCCCATGTGTAGATCCCAACCTTTCTCCTACCTCTATTTTAATAGATTTAGGAGTTTACACAATCTAGTTTACAGACTCTTCCTTTTCGTTAACCCAGGCAAATTCAAACTTATGATAGGTCACAAATATATTTCCACTCTTATTTTTTAGATGCTCACCCTCATCTAAGATGGTTAAGTGATAACCCTTTTTTGTTGTACTTCCACAGTTTCTAGTAAAGGTATAAGCTGTATATTCACCATTTGGAGAATCTAAGGAGTAACGTATCTCATTTGAACATATATTATTTGAACAACTTGAAAGTAACATGACTAATACAAGTGATTCTATTAAGAATAGTTTTTTCAATTCCTCCATCCTCTTTCCTAATACAAGGTCACTACAGCAATTTTGTCCCTCCTGACAACCATCAATATCGTATTCTGAAACTTCGAAAAATAATGTCAAGTATATGCCCATAATTGATCTACTAAATCCCAATGCATGAAGTTTAGTATGACTACTGAATTGTATTTCAGGAACAATACACCATCTAAATAAAAAAAACTAAATTTCTCTTCATATTGCAGTATTTATCGCTTATCACATAGTGTCATGAAATATTTGCTTGGGTTCTGAGCAACATCATCTAAATCTTCGATATTCATGTGAGGATATTTAAGATACGTTTTAATTTCAATCATATTTCCATTGATCCTTTCTCAATTACTAACAAAATATTACTTGAAGCTTGGAGTCATCTTTTCGAATTATTTATTGCCTATCGAATAATAATCAACGCCGTCGGTAACTTTTTTACTTCCTTGAAGTACATCTGTATCTGAAGTAAGAATTACATAACTTTGCTCATTTTTCTCAATGAAAATTTGCAATCCAGTGGGATGTTCTGGTTGGTATGGAATGATCTCTTCATACACAATTTGATCGTTTAATACAAATATCATCCCCATTGTAAGGTCTAATGACCCTTCATAATCTATGCCTAAAGCCTTGTTGATTTTCTTTTTAGAACTCCCTACTTCAAAAATAACAACTTTATCCTATTGAAACGTTGTCACATCCGAAAGCGAAATATCACAATGGTTGCGATTTATACATTGGCTGTCTATTTCTTTTATCATTTGCTTACTCAAACTTTGTTTCCCCTGACATCCTGCAAATATGGATACCAATAAGATCGTTACAGTTATAAAGCATAATAAACGTCTTACAGACGACATCCGTTTATCCTCCTCAATAAAACAATTAAAGTTCCACTAGAAAACAATGACAGTTTGATATTTGTAGTTGTTTACCAGTTTTTATGGTAACATAATCATGTTATTTTCTATTATCATACAACAATACCATGTTATCCAGTAAAAAAAGGCACTATGTATTTCATATAGAAAAAGAACGCATTTCAATCATCTATAGGTGGTGATCATATCGAAGCTTTGGTTATACTGTTTCAACTCTTATGGTTCGTGATATTATTTATTGGATTATTTTATTGTAAACGCTACTTAAGAAAAGGCACCCTATTCAGAAGAAGGATGCAATATTTTTTCATCCTGCTCATTGTGGGTGACATGTATTCTTTCATGTATTCTTTCATTCTCTCTATTTACGTCATTTCTATTTTTCCTGAACATCCAATTCTGATTATGTATGTATTCAACGCACTTCCTCACTATATTTTTTATTTCGTCGCATTTATTATTCTTCTGACTGCCCTCTCCAATCGAAACAAAGGAAACGGGGAATATGCTCAAAAGAATGTTGCATGTGCTGACAATGATGATGCTACTGGGATGTACAGCAACCGTCTTGATCATTAAAGATTGATATTGGAGGAAAAACGGATTTGTGGTTTTATAAAGTTTTCATAGTAATTGTCGGTTCGTAATCATTTAGTATCTCTATGATTTCATCTTCTGTTACAATTACAAAATGTTCAATTTTCTTATGCATATCCGCATATAAATCATAATGTTGCGCTCGAAACCACTTATCATAATCGTCACCATTCATTTTAAACAAAGACCACGAATCATTTTTCTCTCTAAACTTCCCGTACATATCTTGATATTTCAACATAAGTCGTTCTCTTGTTACCCTATGAGATATTACAAATTGTTCGAAAATGATAGTAACATGAGTTTCTTTATTATCCATCAATTCAATTTGTAAGCCATTTTCGTTCCAAATGATGTTATGTAAATCCAGTAATTTTTGTGGAATGTCGTTATGAGGTTTCCAAATAGTTAGTTTTGCTTCCTTCACACTATCACCCTTTATTTATCTGATTTTGGTGTATTAACTATCTCCTTGTAGTACAGTTCTATCAGAAGTAAAAAAAAATGTTGGATTTTCATCTAAAAAAAATATATAAACCGAAAATAACATCTTAATCGTATAGATAAGCTCTCAATTCTGTGTACATCAATCAAATAGTTCTAATACTTCTTTCAACCAATCATCTTGATTACTTTTATGATGATCTACTATTATCTTTCTGCATTGCTCTCTTACATTAAAAGATAATTGTGGGTGGATATGAAAAAGTAGCTGATATGCTTGTCTACTGACTTCAAAATTACCATCCACAATCATCCGAGTTATAACAAGAGAATGAGAACTGCAATCCAAACCTTCTAATGCGTACAACAATGTACCTCTGTTTTTTGCAGTTTTTGGATGCAATACAAGGTTTAGTATAGGTTCTACTGATTCTTGAGCCTTTAAGTCTGATAAAGCAATCGCAATGGCATTTCTCAGAATGTTATGATCTGTTTCTATTAGGTAATCGATCAACGTTGGGATATAAGCCCGCTCTTTTCTCTCAGCGATCTGTTCAATTATACGAATAACTTCCTCCATATTCCCATTCATGATTTGTTGTTTTAAATTAGATATATCCAGAATAGACACCTCTACATTCATTTTGTAATCTAATTTCTCCACAATTCCGTCCTGTAAAGAACAAACACAATCATTTAGTATCTTATTGAATGTTTTTCTATCAGAGACTTACAAATTTCGTTTATTAGTGTTTTCGAATAAATCTAGTTAACCATTTAACAAATCCAAGTTCCTAAATAACAATTAAAAAAGTACTCATTTCAATTCTCTGATCTGTTATCAAAGTGTGTTCCAAAATTCATACCCCTCCCCAAGATAATATATGGAAATCCACTTTGATATTCAATTTCTTCAAACAGTCTATTGCCTTTTGGCTCAATTCAAATCCCAACTGGGCATAGTCGGATTGAAGATACAGATTTAACATGACTTCATGATGCAGGCATAGTTCTTCAAATTTATCGAGTCGAGATGCTAGTAACTCATAAATGGTCACAATCGCTTCTGAAATGGTGTCGGATTCAATGATTTCAATCTCATATGTCCACAGATCATACGGTGCCGATTTATGTAACGACTTGCTAATCAATGTCCCTTTATTCACCGTATTCGTCGGTTCTAGTTGAAGATTTGATTTGGATATCTATTACATTGAGCTATAGCTTTTCAATGTGGCGTATAAACTTCCCATTGTGATCAATGAGGTAGCTTTGACCAATTTCAAGTAATTCGTCATGCTGTTGATGATTAGCCATTAACTTTACATAGGATTCATCAGCAAGAGAGAATTTCACGATCAGATAATCTATACGAAATCCTCGGGAAGAAAACCATTTTTTCTTTTCCTTCGATATGACGGTAGCCTGTATACGTACAACCTTGGGAGCTTTGGTCCTGACTACTCGAAAATAGCATACATTCACTACAACAATGACAAATATAACAAGCCAGATGAATTCCTTCACTGTAGTCTCCTTTTATGATGTCTGGGATACTAATGTGCTAATGAATGACACCCTCGCATGTTTGATATGGATGCTTCATTATGCTTCTTTTCATAACACCTCATATACTATGGAACGCTTCAGTCCCAGATAAGAATAATGAATCTCGATAGATACAACAGGAGCTGTGTGAACAATACGCAACCCATAGTTCAATTTATATCGGTTTTCGTCTGTACGAGGCTGGATTCGGGCCTGCTCCAACCCCACAAATTCAATATCTGCATGCTTCAACTGACCCAGCACCAGTTGAGAAGAATGACTGATACCCAGTTTAGCCTTCAAAGGAGAGCCCCCGCCATTTACGGTTACAGCCGAGACCGTTATTCCGGTATACCCTTCATTGATCACCTCTATGAGAACCTGATGATCTCCAAGCCCTTCATAAACCGTTTGTCCCATCACATGTAATGGCGCAGCTCTCTCGATCAAGATATAGAGGAAACCGACTAGCAGCAATATCAAAATCCAGACCCCTAGCATGATTCTCTTGCGAATGGCATTCACCCCGTCCTCTTCACATGATATAGTAAGCGTATACCATTTTCATTGAATTGAACATCATTTTCCATTTGGAGAGATTGAAGGTTGTGGCTTCATATACGCAATTGGATGGAGGGATAGAATGCATAGCTATATGTGGAAGTCTTCACACGGCGAATCGCTTCATGTGCGAAAGTGGGAATGTGATGAAGGGACGGAAGAGACGGCGGTCTTGCAGTTGGTACATGGGATGGGAGAGCATGCGGGTCGGTATGGAGAATTGGCCGCATACTTGAATGCCTCAGGGGTAACGGTGTATGGACATGATCATCGCGGACACGGGAAATCTGTGCAGGAATCTGCCAGAATGGGACACTTTGCTGATCAGAATGGCTGGAAGATGGTTGTCGAGGAAACACTGGAGCTTGCACAGGAAATCAAGAATCAGCATCCTAATCAGCCGCTCATTTTGCTTGGACACAGCATGGGATTTCTGATCGCCCATCATGCGTTGCTTGCACGGTCTGTTCCTTTATATAATGGCGTCATATATACCGGAATCGTCGCACATCCGGGACCGCTCGGACGTATGGGACAATTGCTCGCGCGGGCTACCGCCTTATTCAAAGGACCCCAGGCACCGGCTCAGCTGATGCATCAGATCCAAATGAAGACGTACAATCGTTCTTTTCAGCCGATTCGTACCGAGTTAGACTGGCTGTCTCGCGATCCGGTTGAAGTTGACCGTTATTTGGGAGATCCCATGTGTGGGGCAATCGGCTCTGCCGCATTTTATCGGGACATGACGGATGCGGCATTCCGGGTCTATGATCCTCGGAATCGACCATCGATTCCATCTGAACTGCCATACCTGCTGCTCGCGGGCGGTCGAGATCCGGTCGCAGGGAATGGTCAATCTGTTTCTTTACTGAAACAACGGCTGACTGAAGCTGGTGTTACCCGGGTTACGGCTCACATCCTGGACGACATGAGGCACGAGCTTTTTTTTGAACAGCAGCGCACAGAAGTATTGCATCTGATCAGAGAATGGATCACGCATCAGGTTGTTGGAAATTGAATATGCATATGTAACATGAATCGTCAAAAAAGGCCGGAGAGCAGATATCGCTCCCGGCCTTTCATCACCCATTTATCGTTATGGGCCCATGCGATTTAGTTAATGGTAGCAGATTTCTCAGGATCTTGGGAAGTCGGCTCTTCATTGGACTCTTCACTGTCTGCAGCGGAAGCTTCCAACGTGTCAGCTTCTTTGTCACCAGAGATCGAGATTTCATTTTTTGCTTGCTTCCAGGACTTTACATCGGTCGCAACGTTGTTTGCAAGTTCCTTGGCACGGCCTGCAACTTCTTTGCCTTTTTCACTCACGGTGCCATACAACACTTTGCCTTTTTCACTTACACTGCCATACAATTCTTTTGACTTCGAGCCGACATTCTGGCATTGTCCGGTCAGATCCTGACGAAGCTCTCTGCCCGCTTTCGGCGCTACGAGTAGTGATACGGCTGCACCAATTACGCCACCTACAATTGCACCCAACAAAAAGTTATTTCCATTTCCACCGTTTTGGTTTGTGTTCTCTGCCATCGATATCCTCTCCTTTGTTTATTTTAGGTTTCTCTTAGGCTCGTCGGACTCGGTACGCTTGTTTTTCCATATCGCCCACAGATCCAGCGTGTGCTGTGCCCACTTGATCGTATCTCCAATGGCGCTTCCACGTTTATGTACGGCTTGGCGCACATTGGATTTGACCGTATTGGACACGGTTGCGGATGCTTCCTTGAATGAGGCCGTTGCTTCAGATACCGCCTCACTGACATGCTTGACGGAGTTTACCAATCCGTCTACCGAATGAATCTTTTCATTCACATCATTCGTAATTGCATTGACCTTTTGCAGCAGAATCTCACTTTCTTTCATTACGTGATCTGCTTGCTTCTGTACATCCTGCAGCGTATTTTCGGTTTGCGTCAAGGTTCCCTTCACCTTCTGAATAAGCGTGATCAGGTACACCGCTAACGCTGCAAACGCAATCGCAATAATCGCAACACTCAACTCAACTATCAAAAGTAATCTCCTCCCCTTCTCCGTGACATATGCCTATGGGATACTTCTATTATAAGAAATTATCCGACACATTGACACCGTTTTTCAGAAATTTTTGGAACAACTTTCCCAATTTCTGTTTACCATCCCTCAGATGCTGATCTTCAAGGGAATATGTAGTCAACTATTTATTACATAACCATATGACTGGCTTTTGAAACAAAAAGATTCAGGTATTCCTCTATCACTTCGGTGAATACCTGAATCAGAATGAATAAATCCTATCTTGTCACGATGAAATCACGATGTTTTTCCCTCCTTGTAACTGTCTCGTATGACATAAGAACAGCGTGAGCCGCCTTTGGACAGACACTCGGTTCGTTCAACCTCATCGGTTTGCAACAATGTCTTGAACAGCTCCAACTCACAATGACAGGCCTGTTCGTGCTGTTCGGCCACCTGCGTAATCGGGCAATTATACTCGTGAAGCACATAGGCTTGATCTGTATCTTGTTCGAGCTGGGCCATATATCCGCCCTCATTCTGTATCTCTACCAGTTCCTGAACGCGCTCGTGCAGACTTTTTCCTGTCATTCGCTCTTCATGCTTGCGTTCGAGCTTCTGTTGCCTGCGTTCGAACAAATGCTGTACCAGGTCGTCCCCGTCTGATGCCAGTTCCTCCAACAAATCCAGGGCAAGCTTGTGATAGCTCTTCGGGAAATAGTTGTCTGCCTTTCTGGAGAGCGAATACGCATAGGAAGGTCTGCCCATTGCCTGTCTGACCAGAGAAGATTCAACCAGGCCGTCTCGCTCCAGCGCCTGAACATGTCTGCGGACCGCCATTTCCGTTATATGAAGCTGCGTGGCCAGCAAATGAATACTGGATGAACCATTCATCTTCAATAGCGTCAATATTTGATTGCGAGTGGATGTTTCGCGCTCACTAGACATTTCTTCACCACCCTTTACCGATATTTTACCGCAGAGTGGCAGATAAGTAAATTAAGAAACAGAAATGTTTATAAAGTCAATGATTCGAATCCGGTTCACCTTTCCGATAGTGCAGCGGAGACATCCCTGTCCTTTTCTTGAAAATGTTGAGAAATGAGCCGGGTATTCGAAACCAAGCATATAGGAAAGGTCATCATTCATGGAATAACCCATCTTCGCAGCTAATTGCTTGACTGTAGGGATACCATGACGGGCCAGATGGTTTGCTTCGCTGTTGTCCAGCAAGAAAAAGCCCTTGGATCTCAATCCCAGGGCCGCATCTCTATATGATTCTCATACGAATTTATTTCAGGCTAGCATCCGTTGCATCTGCATGATCATTCTCGATTTTTTCAGAAAACAGAACCTCAGAGGATTCAGAGGAAATCCCTTTCACCCATATAAAATTCATTTCATAGCAACAACAATAATAAAATCAATCCTCCGAATCGTAGCATTCGTCCTCCTATTGAATCCCCACCAGGTCGCCCCATGTTCTGCCTGATCTAGGTGCGTTCATCCCGTACGTTCCAGTGCCTAGATATGTTGAACACTGCTATTTCAGTTATGTGATGCATGGTGACACCGTTTAGAGATGTTTTCACTAGCGTGGCGGACAAGTAAATGAAGAGGTAGAGAAGAAATATTTATACGGTTAGTGCAACGGGTATGAGACCGTCAGAATGCAGCTCATACACCCGATCACACTTAGCAGCAACTTCTCGATTATGAGTCGCAATCAGGATGATTTTCCCATCTTGCTTCAGTTCTGTAAAGCAGTTTGTCACGAGATGTGCGGTAGTCGCATCCAATGCAGCAGTGGGTTCGTCTGCCACAACGAGTTGTGGTTGTCGAAGCAAGGCGCGAATAATTCCTACACGCTGACGTTCGCCCCCAGATAATTGAGAGATCGGCGCATCGAGCAGATTTTTCAGCTCAAACCATTCACTAAGCACTTGCAGGTGATCCATATATACACTCTCCGTCTTGTCTCTCTTGCCGAACCAGTAGGGAACCAGAATGTTTTCCTTTACTGTCAGCTTCGGTACCATGGGACTCTGCTGAGAAATATAGCCCATATGACGACCTCTCATTTTCGCTAACTGAGATAGAGACTTGTCTGACATATTCTGACTCAGATAGTGATAGACTCCGTCACTTGCTTTTTCCAATCCGGCAACAATATTCAACAGTGTACTTTTTCCAGCCCCGCTTTTCCCCATGACGGCAACCATTTGCCCAGAATCTATGGTGAGATTCACTTGTTCGAATATCACCCTATTCAAATAGGATTTAGAAAGATTCTCTACTTTCAAACCGTCCATATCATCATCCTTTCAGCTTCTGAACGATGTCTAGTTTTTTCATATAACGATTCATAATTAATTGTAACAATACCAGCATAAACAGCATGATGATGAGCGAGGCAATCATATAAATAAGCAAGATAACTTGAGTGAATGACGTCAGGACAATCAGGTAAATAAATGGAAACATCCATGCCATGCAATAAATAATTAGCCATTCGTATATGGCCAAACGATAAATTTGAGTGAAACTCGCCCCACTGATTAAAAATACCTTATACGTGTCAATCTGTTTTCTTGCTTTTAACATTGAAGTTCCTGACATCATACATATTAAAACCATCAACAGCAAGACAGATAACGTTAACAATATCATTCGGTTCATCTCGACCATCTCAATCCATGTTTGTAGCTGAAGAGATTGTCCACCGAGCAAGATAAATGATTCGAATCCACTTTCCGAAGATATTTCTTTCAATACGTCCCGTATTTCCAATGGGTTTAAATCGGTAATCAAGTTACCATTTGCCTGACTCAATAATAACGCTCTGATGAGCACCGGCATTTCTTCCTTTTGTGCTACCTCTAATCTGGAAGGTGCGTCCATCAAAGATAAAGCAGGTAGGATGATATATCGGTCTAGCAGCATCTCTGGATGATTTGCCGTAGTAATCTTTTGATTTGGTTGCAAAAATCCTACAATGGTGCCCACAAATCGTTCATTATAATAGTCAATTTTGACCTGATCTCCTATTTGATAATATCCTGCATATTCAGAGCCTAATACAACTGGAATCTGCTCATTGGTCAGTACATATTCATGCTCATCAAAAAAGCGACCATTTGCCAGTTGCAGATGATTGAATGCGATTACGTGATGATTCACTTGCATTGACTTTACACTTTGAAAACGCAGACCATTCCTTTCTGTAACCGGTGAAGGTTGACCGCTTTCATAATAGGTAGCAAACCTCTCATTCCCCTTCGGATCGTATAAACCAATAGGTTGCCAAACTGCGCTGTAATACGTGAATTCTGAAGATCCAGACAACTGGGCCACGAATTCATATAATCTGTCATAATTACTCAGTTTGGAGAAAAATGCTGCTTCCTTTTCATTAATTAGTTCATCTGAAATGGTATAAAAATTTTGCCCCTTGAAATGGTTAGTTGCCTCAATCTCTATTTGAGCGTGAGAAAAGTGTACGACCACAACCATGATAATAGAGAAGAATATAAGTGCTATAATGAAGTTGATCAGCAAGATAAATTTATTTTGTTTCCATATACTCCGTATTGCTTCCTTCACGATTTCCCTCCTCTCATCCGTACATATCTGTAGACAAATACACCCCCTGAAGACCAAATATAAAGATTAGCAACCCATAACCACATGGTGGCATCGCTGAGCCAGCTCTGATTCCAAAGCGGAAAAATTTGAAGTTGAACTACATTTGCCATTATCAGCAACAACATAGAGAATACAAACGAGATGATGGCCTCTTTCATCATGACTCTCTTCCAAATCATCCATGACGTATGTCCGTGCAAATGCAAAATTTGAATCATCATTTTTTGTTTCATAGCCCAAAACATATGCACAGCAATAAATGCTAATACCAGAAACCCGAGAGATGCTTGCAGACCCTTTATCATGATCGAATTGGAAGACATCGAATAAGTGCCGAGTAGTTCCTTATCAATGATTTTTACGGAAGAATCGTTTATCATTTCACGGAATCGTTGCCCGTGTTCTTTAAACGTAACAAATGTAAACAGATTACCGTTTGTCATATCCACTTTGTATGCAGCCGGAATAAACCATATTTCACGCTGTAGCTTATATGAATTTGTTTCCTGAAAATGTCCTGCATATATATATTCAGCAGGTAATGGCCCTAAACGATGCTGCAAACCATTTACAACTATATTTTTCCCAGCATTTAAATAGGATCGGTAGGTCGAATTCTCTATTGGCAAGCGAATATTCCCATTCACCCATACCCATTTCTTCTCCGGGAGACGAGTATCTTGTTGAAACAAGATGAATGGCTCCTTAATCTGCTTGAATGACGGCTCCTCATCCGGGATTATAAACGTAATAGCTTCCTGGTTCACAAATCCATTATTCATCATATTTATGTCATCGAGATAAGACAAACCATACAATAGGCTAATACAGGCCGTACTAATTAGAATGAGGACAGTTTGAATCAGAAGATTCAAACGATAGAAAGGATGTATCCATTTCATAAAAAAGAGGAACCTCCCCTTTATCGTTTTTCGTCTATGTAATATCGAGGAGGATCTTCAATCGAGTAAACTAGTTACCCCAGTAAGTATGTGCAACACTAAAATCTGCAATGACATATTCTGTTTCAGCTCTTGTATAATCCCAACCCCAAATGCGTCCAGTATCGGCAAAATTCCCTGATAACGGCCATACATATTCAAATCTCGCTCTAGTATAATGATACTCATCTGACCACCAAGTTTCACCAATCAGGTTTGTCTCCAGATTCGATCCAGCTTCTCTGTATTTTTTGGTAGCTTTATGGTTATCTGGAGAATTAGAGGCCATCGTAACAATACCATCAACCGATTCATTGGTATAATAGCCCATTTCTTCGCTCCATCCACCTGAAATCCCTGAACTTCCAGTTATCTTTCCTTCTCCTCCCATAACTGAAGCTGAAACGATACCGAAAATCACCATACTCAAAAACATCGCAAAAACGGTTCTTCTCAATTCAATCATTCCTCCTAATAATTAATTTAATTGGTATAACAAGTAAAGTATTAACAAATATCTCTCAAAAGTCAACCCTTGATTTTTTTCTCTGAACAAACCACTCTTGTATTACACACAAAAAACCAGCATCATCAGGATGGTAATCCCGGGTGCTGGTCGTGTGTTCGAGTCTCGGTGTCTTACAGCTCCGTTTTCAAATAGGTCTCCACTTGCTCGGAGAAAATGGGAAGATAGACGATGACGGTCTCCAGTTCCGGATACAGTTCCCCTCGCTGCAATTCCATGTATTGCTGTACGAGCGGCTTGCGTAGCTTGACGAGTGAACGGAGGGCGAGAAAGACCTCCTCCTGAATCACAGATTCCCCGTATATGATCTCCATAATATCTTCATAGCTGCTGGCATCGCGCATAATGAATCCATCGATCAAACTGCTGCCGACATCCGTGACAATCTCGATCGCCAAATGCAGGATTCGTTCTTGTGCGAGCCATTTCAGGGTGTCTTGCGGCTTCCATTGTTGTTGTAGCTGCTCCGCGCCCTCCTGTAGAAGTGGAATCATGGAGAGACGATCCCGAATCTGCTGTTCATTGACGTAATACATCTCGCTTTCCTCCTCCTTATTTCTTTTTGCTGCGTTTGGCCCACCAGATCGTAATGCCCACCGTAATGACAATAATCAGTAGGATTCCCAACGCTTCACTCACACTGCGATCATCCACCTGCCATCACCCCTTTATGTAAACTCATATAAGAAGGGACATGTCCGACTTGCAGACATATCCCTGTACTGGTTCTTCTTGACTTGCAAATGGAGATCAGGATGCATAATCTACGGCAATGCTGACTTCCTTCACCGTATTAATATATGCGATCACGTCCTGATGAACAGGATGTACCTGATAAGCTTTCAGATCCTCCAGTGAATCAAACTTCGTAATGAGGACGAGATCGTAAGACCGATCAGAGCGAAGCACATCCACCCCTACCTCAATCTCGCGCAACTGAGGAATCTTGCCTGCCATGCCGGCCAGCACTTCTCTCGTTTGCTCCATCGTTTCATCCGGATTTTTCAGCTTGAACATCACTACATGTGTAATCACTCTGTCTCACTCCATCTCTCGTTCTGCTTCCCACGCCACCTGCAGATTCCGGTCCACCCAGTCCCGAATGCGAATCTCGATCACCTGCTCGATTTCCTCGTCACTCAGTTCCGCCAGTGTCTCTTCCTCTACCGTTATGGTATCCTCAAGCACATGCTGTTCCTTGACTGCAATGTGAACGTTGATCTTCATGTCGATTCAATCCCTTATTCCATTTCGTCGGCTTTTTCTTCGCCGGCTTCTTCATCTTTATTCAATTTCTTCTCGATTTTCGCATCGGCTTTCAGCTCTTCCATCCATGGGCCCATTTCCTGACCGATCTTCTCTGTCAGCACCATGCGTCTCACTTCATCCTGCTTATCTTCAAAGGTCCAGTTCTTCGGAACGTCTGTCACCTTGATAATATGGTAACCAAATTCGGATTTAACCACTTCGGATACTTCGCCCACTCCAAGCTTGAAGGCAGCATCTGAGAATGGTTCAACCATATCTCCCTTGGTGAAGTAATCCAGGTTTCCACCCATTTGCGCCGAACCGTCAGTGGAGTTTGCTTTCGCCAATTCTGCAAAGTTCGCTCCGTCCTTGATTTGTTGCAGCAATTCCTTCGCCTTTTCCTCTTCCTCTACGAGAATGTGGGAAGCACGAATGCGCTCTTCCGGATCAAGGAACCCTTGCTGATACGTCTCAAACTTGGTCTTCATTTCTTCGTCTGTAATTTCCACCTTCGTGTCGAAGATTTTCGTTACACGCAGCTGATCCTTCAACTGTTCCTTCAACTTCTCTTCGTTCAGACCAGACTGCTCCATCAGGTACTGGAATTCAAAGTCTGAGCTAAATGTATTCTTGATAAACTCGTATTCCGCATTAATATCTTCTTCCGTCACTTCCACGTCCAGTTCCTCAGCTTGCTGTGCGATCAGCTTGTCCTCGATCATTCTGTCCAGAGTACCGGACATGTCGCTTTCCAGGAACTTCTCCAGCAGCTCGTCCTTGGTGATTACTTCGCCGTTCACTTCAGCGGCTACATCGCCAGAGGCTGCTTTATCTCCGCCAAAAGGCTTCACGACCAAAATCACAATAATAATCGCTAAGGCAGCCACAATGATGGTACCAATGAGGACACCATTGCCCCCGCCTTTTTTCTGTGGGGTCACTTCTGTATACCCGGAACGCTTGTCCAGCAGTTCATTCCGCTCTTCTTTTCCAGCGGTCTCCCCTGCTGCTTCCTTATTTTCTGCATCTTGCTGGTTTTCCAATTCTTGATCCTGACGCTTATCTTCCGTCACATTATTTCCCCCTGTTCATGGTTTCGTTGTTTCTCTTGGTCAGACATCTGAATGAGACAGCATCCGACTTTGTGTAATGGTGACACTTCGTTTATCACTTGGACTCATCCTAATATAACAAACTTTTCTACAAAACACATTAAAAAAAGCTTAAGACAGCATAAAATAATCTTTATCTCCATGCAAAAAGGATTGTCCATATGGAACTGAGTTCTGGGACAAGATCACATCGGTCAATCCTTCTTTTTTCTCCGGGAAGAGTCACTCTAAATGTAACATCATCTTGAATCACTAAAAATCTAACCTAAATCTCGAAAGCCCAATATAGTCGTATTTCCAGCACAAAGAAAATTCGAATTCCTGGTATAAACTGGTTCATATGTAACAGTATTTATGCGGAAGTAGTCAAATTGAGTGCAGAAACCCCCTCCCCATGACACCGGGCTTCACAGGTTCCATGTATTTTATTGTTTAATTCACTCAAGTGGGCAACTCTACTTGCGATTCGTTGCCAAGAATAGCGACTTGCAATTCTTTAGCGAGTTTAAGAGTGACCTGGCGACTTGACTGGAAATAGCAGGAAAGCACTTAAAAACTAGTGGATTATTTGTAATTGAAGAAAAATGGTAGGAAAACAATCAACATTATATTACGGTACGGCTTCAATGCTCAAGTATCAGTAACGACTATTGTAGTGAGCTCAAAGCAATTCAAGAAGGGTTTTCACATTTTATTTGAAACCTGGATCAAGTTTTTATTTGTAAACTCAAAAATATCATCACACAGCAATTGAATATCTTCATGGATGTGACTTGTCAATAGAATCGTTGTACCCTCTTCCCGTTCATGCAACAATAAGCTTCGCATCTTGGCTACACCATCTTTATCTAAGCCATTAAAGGGTTCGTCCAAAATCAATAGCTTTGGCTTTTCCATGATAGCCTGAGCAATAGCAAGCCGTTGTTTCATTCCAAGAGAATACTTTTTTACGGGTGTTTTATTTGCTGGATCTAGATCAACCCTCTCCATTGTATAGCGAATCTTTTCTGAGGATATTTTTTTACGTATTGAAGATAATATTTTCAAATTTTTAAACCCAGATGTATACTCTAAAAAACCCGGACTCTCAATGATTACACCCGTGTCTTTCGGAAAATCCGTTTCCGAACCTAGTTTTTTGCCTAGAATATGAATATCTCCTTGATCAGGTGACAAAAAACCACAAAGAATTTTAAAAAAAACAGATTTCCCACAACCATTATGCCCAATAAAACCGTAAATCTTCCCCTTCTTTAAATTCAAGTTTACACCCTCGAACAATATGTGTCCCTTGAAACTCATTTTCAAATTCTTTATCGTTATCACACAATCACTCAACCTATTCAGCCCCTAACTTAAATCAATAAAAATCAGATTATTTTTTCTGCGAATCCACAAGAACAGCAACAAACACACGAGAAGATTAACCAGCACAAAAATGATAAGAAATTCTTCAGCATACCGGGATCCGTTCCAGTGCATCTTGCCAAGCAATATATTTTGCCCAATGACTAAGTTGTTTTGAGGAAAAAGAATATGTACGAAGTAAATCAATATCATCACAAGGTAGCCTATATTGTTTTTATTAAAAGTTAGTGCTGTAACGATTTGAACAAGAGAAATGGTGTAAGCACCAATCCATTGTATAGAGATCGTCATAAGGATGACAACACTCGTTTCTGTAGTATAAATAGGATTCATATCATAAAAAGAATGCCAAATGGATAAATAGATCAAATAATAGGATATGAAGAATACAAGTACAAGAAGTCCAACTGTAGCTAATTGGGCTCCGTTAAATATTCGCCTACTATTTATTCGTATTAAAGAAAAAATATTTTTACTTCCCAATGAATAATAAATGTATGCTTCGACTATCAAGCCGATTAGTAAATATGGAAAGTACGCATACATGATTTGAATAACAGACATTTCAATCGGATTCTTCCCTCCAAAGATATTCATTAACGTGTTTAATAGATCAACATCAGATTGGATATTGGTACTAATACTTGCTAGTGAAAATAAAAATGTAAGGAAAAGCACAAGCAAATAAACTGGTTGAAGGAGGCGAAGATTGTATTTCATCAAATATATAAAATCACGAAACATCTAAAATTCTATCCTCCTTGCGAATCCAAAACTGACTGCAATCATCATGAATATGAAAATCAGTAATGGAACATGCTGAAAAAATACAAAATAAATAACAGACTCATTTATCGGATTATAATCGTAAATATATAAATTGTTAATATTGATATATTTAATGATTGGAATATGATTAACTTTAACCAGAACATGAATCAATAGATAGATCATCACAGACCCTATAGAATAATTCATATGATTTCTTTTGTTCATACAAATCAAAAATAAATAAAAAACAGAAATAAACAAAAATCCGAAAAAAAATCGCATGATATATAGAATAAGCGCATTCAACGGGGTGATCTCATCAGCAAACATGGTAAAGATATCAATTCCCTGTTGCGATGAGTAGCTCCACTCTTGGTCAAACTCAAGTGAAAAAAAAGCCACCAAAAACACACTACTAAACGAAAGAATTGTAATAAGTAGACACAGTATGACAGCTACCGTCAGATGTGCGGCATACCAGATTCTTTTATGTTGCAATCTTATTGATAACATTCTGATGAATAACCCTTCATCAAGCACATCCGTCAGGATAATTTGAAACATCAGCATAAAAAACAAGAAATAAACGTAATGATTACCATACACATAAAACAAGCCATTCCATAGATTATCAGATTCATTGAATTCAGTCATCCGTAATAATACAATTGGCACTGCAACATACGAGATCAGCAAAAGTAGAACTCTCTTATTGCCAACCATCTTATAAAAAACTAAATTTGTATAGGATAAATACAAGCTACCCATGCTTTAACACCCATTTGTAATTAATATAGAATAATAGTAATCCAAAAAAAATAAACACTCCAAATAACATAATATGATCATAAATATGACTTCCTGTGCTACTCATAAAATTATATACAGGTGTAATGGCGTACTTCGCAAAAGATTTGGTACTCGATATGACGATGTCATAAAACAAATAAAATACAAATGGAATGATATAAACATAAATTGTTCTGGAAAAAAAACTGGTTAGACCAATCGCAAAAGCGGTGTAACTAACCCCCAGAAAAAAATGAATGCCGATAATCAAAATAATATACAAATCAGGATGCGTTTGAAACAAATCGCTAAACAACCCTGCTGGCATCAATTGAAAGGGATGTAGCAATTGGTTCCTTGCAATCAGCGATAACCCCAAATAATAGAGCAATTCAGGAACTATCAAAGCAAGGCCACCAGCTATGGAACCTGAAAGAATCTTTAACATTCGATACTTCCTCGTACCTGCACGTATCATGGAAAAATAATGGAAACCTTTCTGTTTCTCATAGACATATGATGAAGCATAGGGCAAAATGATAATGAGAATGAAAAGTGATTGCATATACAAGTAGCTCTGAGTCCAAATATGATATTTATTTTTTCCAAATTCAAATAATTTTTCAATACTCTCTTTGGATAGATCATCCGCTTTTTGATCAATGAACCAACTTGAACTTAAAATCGTATTATATGCTGACAAGTACAATAACAACAATGATAATATCACAACAAACAGCATTCGATAATTACATACTGCTCTTTTTAATTCCATTTTAAACATCATTGATCACCTGTTTTTGATGTAAGTCCCTATCAAAGATTGATAGGGACCTTACAAATATTATTTAAATTCGATCATCAATAGGAGTCAGGATTCCAAGCCCCTGTTACATTATATTTATTATACCAAGAACCATCATTCGTCCAAGCCTTTACTCGATATTGATGATTTTGAGCCATTCCATATCCTGTCTCAAATACATGAGTACCACCATTTCTTGTTGTGAAGATATCTGATCGTTGATCTCCACCTGAATTCACAACCATAAAATTAGCTCTAACTGATGATTCAACATGATCGACATCTATCACCGCAGCTTCATCATTCGTGTATTTGTAAGCATAATCTGTGTATACTGCACCATGAAATAAACCAGTATTCATATCAAATGAGAATTTGTAATTATAAGCCAATGCTGTAAGGCTGGATAGCATGACAATAGCAGCCATACTGAATACAAAGATTGTTTTTTTCAATAGATTCATCTCCTAATCTTAGTTTATTAAGCGTAAGAATAACGAGGCGAAATCACTGCTATACAGTTCAATTTCTGAATAATATAGCGCGCTATATCAAATTTACCTTCAGAGATCTCTCTTCTATATTTTGTTAGTATTAACCATTATATTCAATAGGTAATTAGAACCAACTTTTCAATATGATGGTATTATTCTATACTCCCGACTTTCTACTAGATTCCGAAAAGCTACCCAAAACTCTTATAGGATTGTCAGGTTAAAGGTACAAATTTCTCGCTAAACATAAAAAGGATTGTCCGTATGGATCTGAATGCTAGTTCAAGATCACATCGGTCAATCCTTCTTATTTTCGAATCTTTGTTTGAAAAATTTCTTGATCTTCCTCAGATTCGAGAAAGCCACCGTCGCATACTTGGAATCATCGTTATACTCCGGCTCAAAATACACTTTTCCAAAATCCGTATCCAAATGATGAACATTATCCATATTCGCCACCACACCTCGATCGAGCTTTTGAAAGTTGTGCTCCTGTAGAAAGGTATACACCTGCTCCATCGAGGTCGGCTGAAAATAGAAGTCCTCCTTGGTATGGTAGACAACATCCCGATTATTCTCAACGCTGACATACCAAATGTCACGGATCGGGAGAAGATGGACTTCAATCCCCTCCTTAGTTTTCTTGATTACGGGAATCTCCATAAATTTCACTCCGAATTTTTCCAATATGACATGCAAATTCAAGGGATGGGACGAAAGTCATGTCATGTTGTAGACGAACGTCTACACTTAGAAGTTTACCTTGAAACTAATTTGATATCAAGATATTTCCATAGGTTCCTAGCTCTAAAGACATATTTTACTGAGATTGGTATAATCGGGGCGTTAATGGAATACACAAATATATATCCTCATTTTACATACTTTTCTTTTAATTCAGAAGGAATTGGTATTATATGCAAGAAAACACTTTCTGATACTACAAGTCCACTTGCAATTATTGCAAGAAATTTTGATGTTTTTTTAGCAAATTTCTTTTTCATATTTGATTCCTCCTAGATGTCAAATTAACTATATTGTTTTTTTATGAAACTAGTGTAAGGTATAAGAAAAAATGATTGAATAAGAAACATAATAGTCATTATTGATGATTGAAATACTAATCCTATAACAATGAGTGTGCAAAGGATAATTTTTATTTTCATCTTGGTTTGATCAGATAATGAATTAACAATTATTTTATTTGGTGCGAAGAATAAGTGAATTATAAAACTATAACAAGAAAATAGAATAATTAGCACTGTTGAGACCTGGATATACGGGACTACAAAAACAATTAGAATAGATGCAATTATGCACGCGCTCATTGTATTGAAATGATGGCCCCCTCCAAAAATTCTTAGAACCACAAAAATTATCATGCTGAATAAAACACTAGATAAATCAGAAAAATAAAATCCTAGCATTAACGAGATAAGCACGATTAGGCTTATTTGAAGAATATTCATTATTGAATAAGCCATAATTTCCACACTTGCTGTTTCGTCTGGATTCATAGACTTTATTTTCAGAGCTGAACTATTGGCGATTCTCTTAATCAATTTGCTCCCTCCTAATAGCCAGATAGACTAAACTGATCAATGCAATTATAGCCACTATTGTAATAATTACGAAATAGATACTAAACCCTTCAGCAAAATATACTGCAGACATATTAAATATTATTGCAATAATCACTAACACGATTAAGATTAGTAGGTTAATTCCTACCAGTCTCAATGGTACATCATTTGTAAATGGGATAAATGTAAATCCAATTCTTTTTCTTGCTAGAATTATGCTTAGTATCAAAGTAAATGCAAAAAATATAAATTGAATTGCATATGCTTCAAAAGTAAGTGGTCTAATATCTTCTATATTAAATATTTGAAATAAATCGAGGATCATTAACTCAGAAAATTGAACAACATTTAGATATAACAAACTTAACAGGGTCATAAGAGCAGCATAGAATATATGAAATTTAAAGAAGATCCAAAATGCCAATAGCATGAGTATCAAGTACATTGATGCTACTTGTGCCCCTAGATCAAAATAAACTCTCATTACATATGAGGTTATTGGTATGGATATAGAAACGAATCCGATTCTGAAAACATAGTATTTTAATTCAATACGAAACACGACTAGAATAAATATTAGCACTGCTAATAATTCTAAGATCGAAAAAAAAGTGAATGCTAAAAAATTCATTAAAATTGCTCCTTCTCTATTATGTATGCGTTTTCATTATATAATTATACATATTTTTTTGGATCGTACCTATCGAAATTGAAACGTGCGAATTCACTACTAATCTTACCATCATTAGTCCCATTTACCTACAGAAAATAAATTCCAACTCGGTATCCTCTTCCCTAATTTTCATGCAACTTCCTTCTTGAAGACTAGGTAAAAGATCACAATCATTTCAACAGCCAAAATGATATTAATCAGACTGAAAATGTATACATTATTCAGGATCAGATAATACATAACCCAGTTTATCAAAATTACCACCACAAGAAGCAACACGGTGATCATTGTCACGTTTTTGCTGAGTCTATAGGAAGTATTGTCAGAACGAATGAGATTGAAGTGAAGTCTGTAGCGCTTCACCACAACAGTATTCAACAAAGATAGCAGGAAAAATAGAAACTGAACAAAGTATGTGTAAACATTGAATGGAGCGATATCTTCAAACATCATCTCACTGACGTTCATCGTGATGATAAACAAGATACATTGAAACAAAAACGTATATATAATCGCATTTGTTCCCAAGATCAAGCTGTAGAATAACTTGAATTTGAACATCAGCATGATCAACAGAATTAACATGAGTTCGTACATGACCGGAACTAATGCACTATGATCAAAATGAAATCTTAGATAATAGGACAATTGTGACAGGATAAAAGAGATAAAAAGAATTTGATACAAATGGCTCTTGATTGGGATTTTATACAAGGCAAATACAAAGACAAGGGCACCCACCATCTCAACAGTGGAAAATAGATGAAACCAGACAAAATTCATATACATGTCCTTTCCTTAAAGTTTTTACACTCTGCTTACACCATTTTCTTCTCCCTTGACATATAAATCATGAAGAACAAAATAATTTCTATCAAAAAAATAAGCACCATAAGAAAAGAAATATATGCCTTATGAACAAGCACCAAATAGCCCATCCAATTCAATGAAATCAGAATCGTAATGAAAATTAGTTCTTTTCGTCGATTATGATTTCGCCCTTCCATTCTCTCCAATTGGCCAGTTTGAGGGTAAGAAACAGAGAGGTTTCCCTTTCTCACAAGCAATCCCAAAAAGATAAAAATTAGCGATGCTCCCATGACTCAATCTCATACGATAAATGAAATAGTAAAATAAAACCGTAACTAATTCATAACGAATCGTAACCATACCTGAAGGAACGCCAAAATGTTCTCGCAAATAGTAAGACATCTGACTCAATACAAAAGAAATAAAGAGAATTTGCGGAAAAGTCCGTAAATAAGGTAGTTTAAACAATGTGAAAATCAAAAAGAAGTAGGATAGACACTCAATAATGGAGACCACTTCAAATATTAGAAATCGCATACTCTCTTCCTCATTCCTCATACACTGCTTTCTTTATGACCATGATGTAGTTCCTTCCGTACGAATACCCAAAAGAAAACGATAATTTCTGCAATAAATACAATAGCAACCACAATAGCCAACGCCGTACTTTTCATCAACAGGAAATAACTTAACCAATTTATCAGGATAATGAGACATGCAAGGAATAGTGTACGATAATGAAAATGAATCTCCTTCGATTGAGTTTTGAACATGGCGGGTAACCAGACATAAAATCTGAACTTGGCTATTCCCCATCCAAGCAATATAAAAAGAAAGACAGATACCAACTGATTCATATAAGTCGCAAAGCTAAAAGGCACCGTTTCCTCGGCAGTAAAGATACCAAACTCGACTAAAATGATGAATACAAGCAGTTGAGTAGCCAGAGTGAATAAGACCGTTAATATCGAAAGCAATATGGAGTAAAGCAGCTTGATTCGATACATAAAGTAGTAGAACATGATGATAAGAACTTCATAAGCGACCGTAACCACACCAGAAGGCATACCGAATTGTTCTCTTAAATAATAGGATGTTTGACAAAGTATAAAAGACATAAAAATAACTTGGGGAAACGTTCTGAGATACGGCAATCGAAACAACATGAAAAAGAAATAAAACAAAGCCAAGCTCTCTAGCATAGAAAAAAACTGAAATTCAAAGTACCTCATGACTCATCTCCTCCCACACTCTAGACGGCCTCTCTCTTCAAACTGGCAGCAATCAGTATGGCAAACTCCAAAGTTAACACAACAAAAAACAGGGACATCGTATAGATGCTTTGCAGTACAAATGAATAAATCACCCAATTACAGACAAACATCCCAGCCACCAGTCCAATCGCTTTCTTACCATAAGTGACTGTCCTTCGCTGTGGAGGCTGATAACGAACGAATTGGAAATGAAACTTGAATTTCTTCAAGAGGATAATGATCAACCAGCTAATGAGTGCAAATATCCCTTGCACGAAGTAGGCAAATACAGTGAGTGGCTGAAAATCCGTAAATTCAAACAAACCTGAACTGATAGCTGACAGCATCGTCGCCAGTTGAACAAATGATAGATAAAGCAGCATCGCCACGCCCAACAGCAAGCTATGTACCCACTTTATTTTAAACATCACAATCAAGAAGACGATCAGAGATACTTCATAGGCGATCAATACAAATGAACTGAGCTCCAGCTGAAATCTCATATAGTAGGAAATCTGCGGGAGAATAAATGAAGCAAACAAAATTTGCGCCATAAATGGTTTCATCGGGATGCCAAACAGAACAAACACAACGGTTATCATGAAGATTACTTCAAGAATGGAAAACAGATGAAACAGAACAAAATCCATATTTAACCCCTCTCTTCAATTCTTCATTATGTATTTCTTACAAACACATCCCGCAAAACATCAACATGCCTGCTGATTCAATGGCCGAAAATATTTGAAATAAGAAATAATCCATATGCTACTCCATTTCTTAATAATCAAGCTCCCGCAACTCTCTCTTTCCGATAACTCATGATGAGTAAGATCACAAACTCAATGAATAGAATGATATTCACAAACGTCAACAGATTATGGTTTTGAAGAACCCAAGTATAGATTGTCCAGTTCAAAGTAAAAATCAAAATGACCGAAACCATCGTCTTAGCACCCCAGTTCCGGATTGATTCCTCAACCGTCCCTTCCGCTTTGATACGGCTATGTTTCTCATGACGAATAAAGAAAATAAGCATCAGTATAAATTCAAGAAGCATAAATACCGAAAACGCCAGTGTATGCTTTACATTCTGCATTAAATGAAGATAGAAGAACCAGTTTACCAGGATAAAGATCAGTATCATCACCAGCATGAATCGGTATGGCTTCTTCCCTCGGATAGGCTGGTTGGCATCAATCTGTATCGGAATGTGGATCTGCTTGCGCTTAATCCACCAGGAAATCATAACAAACAGAGTAGTAGATATTACCATGAGTGATTCCGTTACTCTGGTATAAGGTCTAAATTCCTCCAGCTCTGCAACTCCCATGTACACACCTATCAAAATCAGAATACTTTGCACGACCACTGTACAGATAATAATCGAAGTAGACAAGATAATCGCATACCTCAGCCTCATTCCAATCAGTAGCCACAATAATAGCGTTAACATTACTTCATAGCTGATCGTGACTATACCGGAGGCAATTCCGAACTCTTCACGTAAATAATACGACATTTGGCACAGAATGAAAGCAATAAAGAGTACCTTGGGCAGATATCTGTGAAACTCCAGTTTGAACAGGGTGAACATCAAATAAATAGACCCCAGAATTTCAAACATGGAGAACAATTCAAACCGGATATATTGCACCCAATCTCACCTCACTTCTTAAATCTCTTCTAAACGATCAAGTATTTTTCGCGCTTCTCTTCTCCCTGCGATAACTGAAATACAGCAAAAAGATAAATTCAGCAAATAGAATACAATTCACCGCTATGTATATATCAATATTTTTCAAATACCAGGTATACATCGTCCAATTCACTGCAAACGTCAAAATGACCGATATCATCGTTTTTACTCCCCAGTATCGAATTGTTAAACGTTCATGTGAGCTCGCTTTGATGAAAGTAAAATGAAACTTCGTTTTTATGATCAGCCATACCGTGAGGAGACAAATGATAAAATACGTACTTTGGGCTAAATATGCCATGATAGAATGTGGCCTCACATTCTCTAGCGTAAAGGGTCCTATCCACATGAGAAAGATCGTAATCGCCATCTGAAATACGAACAAATAAATAAGCATAAACACAGATATAAACATACTGTGCAGTAACTTCACCCTAAACATTAAGAAAACGAGTCCAATCCATACGACTTCATAGCAAATCATCACATATTGAGGCTGTTCGAGGTGAAAACGCAAATAATAGGAAGCCTGTGAAAGTAGAAAAGAAATAAAAATCATCTTGCCCAAATGACGACGAATACCTAGATTGAACAATGAAAACCCAACCATCATCGTTCCCAAAGATTCAAGAATCGAAAGCAAATGAAAACTAATAAATTGCATCTCTTCACTTCACCCCATTCACATTACACAACCACTATTAGCTTATCTGGTTAAGCGATCTCCCGTTTTAAACTCAGATATATGACAATGATAAACTCCACAGCAATAATGACATACGCTATTGTCATCCAAACAACATGATATAAAATCGTTGTGCTAATAAACCAGTTCACGCAAAACATCAACAGTCCTAACCAGACGATCTGCTTCTTGTCTTTAAAATATCTTTTATTTTGATAATTGAGCTCTATAAAATTGAACTTGAAACGTATGTGAATGATCCAACTGGACAATAACCAAGTAAACGCAACAAAAATAATTTGAACCAGGTAGGCAGAGGTAGAGAAGGGTATGAATTGATCAAACTCAAACAAGTTGATCCAGGAAAAAAAGAGAATAATGGAAATTTGTATCGTCAGGATATATAGTCCGCTAACGATCCCAAGCAACAAACTGTCGCGTAATCGCAGACCAAATAATATCATAAAGAAAAAGATCGTCAGAATCTCATAGAACACAGGTACCACGCTACCCAGTTCAAGTTGGAACCTTAAATAATAGGACATATGGGATAACAAGAAGGAAACAAATATGATTCTGTTTAAATTGTCTTTGACCGAAATGCCAAACAGGACAAACGTAAAACCAATATAAGATATAGCTTCTAGAATCGAAAAGAAATGAAATAACAGAAAATCCAAGTTCCTAACCTCTTTCACAAGAAAATTAAAGAATGAATCAGTTATGTATTTCTACTTAGCTCATGTGGTTCTTCTCTTTCTTTCACGTAAGGCATGCTTTTAACGAAAGGAATGCGAAACATCACAAATATAAGCAGATATAAAGACAGAATCTCCACCATGGAGAAGAATTCAAACAAAAAATACCGCATGATATCCTCCATTTTAATTGGTCTGTCATTGGGTTAACTTGTAACTTCTCGCTTAATTGCAAACAAGATCAGTCCGATGAGTTCTATCAGCAGCAGTAGCATCATCAAAACAAATGAAGCTGTATCCAGTGTGACATGATAGTACATAAACCAGTTTATCAATAGAATAAAGATCATCACGTAGTTTGCTTGATGGTTGAAGGGTTTGTTTTTCTCACTAGATCGATTACTCCTTCTGAGCTGAAAACCCACTTTGTATTTTCGCAATAAACTGCAAATTCCCCAGGAAATAAACCCCATTAGAATCTGAAGAATATAGGCAATCAGGTGGAGTGGTTTTATATCATCAAAAGAATAGGAAGTAACGAGAATCGTCATGAAAATAAGGAAACCCTGTATAAAGACACAATATAACATGAATGTCAGACTTAATATCATACTTTCTTTCAGTTTTAGATTAAAAATCAACATCAAGAGAACTATTAACAATATTTCATGCAGGATAGGTACCCATGCGGGCGTCTCTAAATAGAACCTGAAATAATAAGATGACTGTGACAAAATAAATGAAATGAATATTAGACGTGCAATTTGGCCGGAAACTGGTATCCGATAGAGCACAAACCCAAACCCAATCATGGATATACTCTCTATCATGGAGAATAATTGAAACCATATGTATCCCATTCTCTAAATACTCTCCCTCTTAAAGCTCCACACTAGCACCACAGCAAATTCCAGCGCAATGATCACATAAACCAACGACATCCAAATGATGTGAAAAGTCATGGTGGCATACATAAGCCAATTTGCTACAAACATTACGACCATGATGAGAATGATGTTTCTAGTTTGTCTAAACGTCGCCGATCTCGTAACCTTTGCATCTACAAAATTGAAATGGATGTGGTAACGAAGCAGTATTTGAGCAAAAATATATGTTATCAGGACAAAGCATACACCGATCAAGTGTCCAAGAAAAGTTAGTGGTCTGAGATCATGGATGTCAAAAAGTCCGCTTCCAACTAACAGAATTGTAATGAGGATTTGTATTGAAAACACATAAAACGTACTAACCACACTTAACAAAAAGCTATACATCCATTTGATTCGAAACAAGAACATATAAAACAAGAAAAGCATGAGCTCATAAACAATCGGAACAAATTCAGAAATCCCAAGATGATACCGGCAATAATAGGAGACTTGAGATAACAGAAAGGAAACGAACAGTATCCTCAGCAAATGATAGCGAAATGAGATTCGGAATAACACAAACGTAAAACCAATGATCGCCATCGCCTCAATAATAGAAAAAAACTGAAACAGCAGAAAATCCACGTCTCCACCTTCCTTGCGTGAGCAATGACACTAATTGACAAAGTCCTGATAGCCTTGATCAACGGCGGGATCTTTCCCTACCCGACTTAAGATCCACACAATGAAAACCAATTCACCCATCAGAAAGCCCGCATATGCTAGTTGTATACCCTCCACATGCATTAGATTTAGATATATGATCCAGTTCACTACAATAAATAGCACGATAAATATCAGCATTTTAATACGTGAAGAGCGTGAGCGATGACCACGTGCCTTTTTCTGAAGGTTGAAAGTGATATGTATCCCATTCTCCTTGCTCCAGAAAGAAAGCAACATGCAAATAAGTACAAAGAAAAGCGCTAATACCTCAGAGGTCGGAGTAAACGGACGAACTTCCTCTAATTTGATCCAGTTCATCGCCAATGCGGTCATGATCATCACACTTTGCAAGGTTATCGTGATTAATGCCGTAACCGTTCCGAGAACTAGCGAAAATTTAAATTTGACATGAAACAACAACCAGAATAACAAAATTAAGCAGATTTCATAACTAATTGTGACAACTGCAGAAGGAACCTGAATTTCCATTCTCAAATAATATGAAAGCTGACTTAACAGAAAAGAAACAAACAGCACTTGCGTAAACATACTTTTAAATTCAAGCTTGAACAAAGTAAAAATTAAATACAGAACTCCAAGCAATTCCATCATAGAAAATAGCTGAAACTTTAAATACTCCATCCGAACAACTCCCTCTTCCTCATCCATCCACCTCTACCCTACCGGTAGCTCTGTTCCTCCATCTTCAGCAGCCAGATGACGAGCAGGAAGAAAATCAGGATCAGGATTACAATCGTACCGATCAGGTAATGGATGCTGATGACCGCATAGCGAAGACTGAGGCTGGACAAAATAAGCGCAGTCAATCCCAGCACAACCTGAAAAACCATACGCGGTGTAATCCGCTCCTCCTCATATTCAGTTGTCTCAATAAAGGTAAATCCGATACGGAAACGGTAGGTAAGCCAGCTCAGCAGCAGCATGACACAGATGAAGATTCCCTGGAGGGCTCGCACACGCAGTGAGAAATAATCATCGTACAGCGTGTCCAGCGGAAGTGGATAGACGAAATGACAAACGTAGATAACCGAGTATTCCACAATCATAAGCAACGCATTACAAATAAACGCAAGCAGAACCGCCTGGAACGCCTTGATGTGATACAGGAACATGATCAGCATCCAGGAGAAAACCAGCAGGATCATATTCGCAACCAGCGTATCCAGTTGAAAATGTCCCCTTACATAATAAGACGCATTCGCATACAAAACCGATACAAAAACCAGGTGTGGCAACATGTCCTTCAAGGTAAACCGAAACAGAATAAAAATAAACAAATGTAAACAAAAGGTTTCAACCAGCGTAAAAACGAGCAGCAAGAGATGTTCCATGATGCATTCAGGCTCCTATAGTTCAAGCAAAATAGTTCAATATCGGGACCCATTGACATGTCAGACAATAGGTCTATTTATCCTACTATACTAAAAATGTTGAATCCCGTCATTACCTGTCAACGCAGGGATTAGGAACTTGAATTTCTATTGAATTACCGCCTGTGCCATGTTAGTATATTTGAATGAACGATTAATCGTTGAAGGAGAGCCGCATGAATAAAGCACCGATCAAGCTGATTTATGAAATATTCATGCTCCTTCTCGCCATCTTGTCCGTCTCGCTGTTGTGGGCCGACACCAGCAATCGTGTCTACGCCCTGATCGACTGGAGCGTCTGGTTTATTTTTTTCATGGATGTGCTGATCAGGTTCATTCGTGCAGATAGCAAATGGCAATACATACGTTCCAATCCGCTCGACATCATTGCAGCTATTCCGCTGGATGCCCTGTTCCGGTTTGCAAGAATCGCCAGACTCATCCGATTGCTTCGAGCCTTTGCACTGGCTTCACGTATGATCGATTTCAAGCAATTTTTCATCATATTCAATCAGAACGGCTTGAACCGTGTCGTTTCTGTCGCCATTGTGATGCTGTTTCTGGCTTCCATTCCGATTTACTTCATAGAACCGCACATCAAATCCTACGGCGATGCGCTCTGGTGGAGTGTAGTAACCACCACCACAGTCGGATACGGAGATATTTCTCCGGTCACAGTGCCGGGACGCGTCATTGCCACCTTCCTCATGGTCTTCGGAATCGGGATGATCGGGATGATTACAGGCTCGATTACGACCTATTTCCTGAAAGCGCATGAACGCATGGAACCGGATATTGAATTCATTCAAAACCAGCTTTCCCGCTACGACCATCTGACACCACAAGAGATCGATACCCTGATCGTCATGCTGGAAAAGCGAAAAGACAACCTGGCCGAGAAAAAAGAGCAACCCTCATCATGATCATGGACGTATAAACCATTGCACTCGCACCAGGTTTATACGTCTTTTTCGTTTGTGTTCCCATCAAGCCCCGTTTGACGGGCGATAGCGAAATTCGATAGAATCAAACAAAACCACATATGGAACTGGACGAGGAGGAAACAGGTTGCACGCAACGGTCGATGGTTCAATACTTCTCTTTTCTACTTTACTTATCATTGGAGTCATAACTACCAAATTTTCCTCACGCGTCGGGGTTCCATCCCTCGTATTTTTCATAGCGGTCGGGATGCTGCTGAGTCAGTTCATCTATTATGACAGCATCTTCTTGACGCAATTGTTCGGGATCATGGCACTCATTGTCATCTTGTTCGAGGGCGGCATGCAGACGAAGTGGACACAGGTCAAGAAAGTCATCGTCCCTTCCGTCACATTGGCCACCGTAGGCGTACTGATCACCGCTGGTATTATCGGGGTATTGGCCCGATATATTCTCGACCTGTCCTGGCTGGAGGGGCTGCTGTTCGGGGCGATTGTCGGTTCCACCGATGCCGCCGCCATCTTTGCCGTTCTGGGCAGTAAGAATATCCGCACCAAGCTGACTTCCACGCTCGAAGCGGAATCAGGCACCAACGATCCCATGGCGATCTTCCTGACTGTCACCCTGATCGCCCTGATTCAGGACCCGAATTCCAGCTTCCTGTCTCTCATTGTCGGCTTCCTGTGGCAAATGGGCGCGGGTCTGCTGATGGGATGGTTGCTTGGCAAGCTCTCCGTCTGGATGATCAACAAGATAAACCTGGACTCTTCCGGTCTTTATCCCGTGCTTTCGATGGCGCTGGCGGTACTCACCTATAGCTTGACCACCCTCATACAGGGAAGCGGTCTGCTTGCTGTTTACATTATGGCCGTAACGGTCGGAAACGCGGATCTGACGTACCGGCATTCGATCTTTCGCTTCAATGAAGGCTTTGCCTGGATGATGCAGATTTTGATGTTTATCCTGCTCGGGTTGCTTGTGTTTCCTGATCAGCTTGTATCTGTCATCTGGCAGGGACTCGGGCTGTCGTTGCTCTTGATGCTGGTCGCGCGCCCTATAGGCGTATTTGCCAGCATGATCTTCATGAAATACGATTTCAAAGAAATGACCTTCCTGTCCTGGGCTGGACTGCGCGGCGCCGTGCCGATTGTACTGGCTACCTATCCAATGATTGCGGGGATCGAGAACAGTCAGCTGATCTTCAATGTTGTCTTTTTCGTTGTACTGACCTCTGCACTCGTTCAAGGCTCTACCGTTTCCTTTCTGGCCAGCAAGCTCGGTCTGTTAAGCCGGAAAAAGGCGGCTGCTCCGCATACGCTGGAACTGGTGTCCATCGGCAAGACGAATTCAGAGATTATTGAGATCGATGTGGAGGAAGATTCCGCTGTCGTCGGGCAGGAAATCCAGCAGGTTACCCTCCCGGACAAAACACTGATCACGGCCATTGTCAGGCAAAATGACATCATCACGCCCAAGGGACAGACCACCATCCAGGAGGGAGATATCCTGTATGTCCTGCTTCCCAAATATTTAAGGGCACAAGTGAAGACTCAGTTCAATCGCAAGGAAACCCCCGAGCAAACAGAGCAAGACTAGATCATCACTTGTTCAGGAAAGGAAGAAGCCCATTGCATTTTGTGTTGTACCGACTGTCCATCAAGCTGCTCAAGCTGAAAAATTCGGCCCTGCTCATTGGCTTTGCAGGCTTTGTTCTGATCGCCTCTACGCTGGCGTATCTCCTGGAACCAGACACGTTCGAATCCTGGTTCAACTCCCTCTATTTTGTCCTGACCACCATGTCGACGGTCGGATACGGGGATTACTCACCCGCAACCACGGCGGGAAAGGTGCTCACGCTGTTTATTTATGTATTTGGCATCGGCTTGTTGAGTCTGGTCATCGGTAAAATCATCGATACCGTGGCAGAATTTCACAGAAGAAGGGAGACAGGACAGTTGAGATACCAGGGAAAAGGACATGTCATTGTCATCAACTGGAGCAAGAAAGCCCAGTATGCGGTAGAGGAAATTCTGACCACCGACGCGAATATCGAGGTTGTGGTCATTGATGAAATGGCCAAGCACCCTTACGACAAACCCAACGTACACTTTATCAGCGGTGACCCGAGTTCCCTGGAGATATTGGAGCAGGCCGATCTGGTTAATGCCCGTTCCGCCATTCTCTTTGCAGATGCGAGAATTGATGAGCCTACTCTCGTTGACGGGAAATCGCTGTTACTGGCTTCCACTATCGAAAGCGTGGCGCCGAATGTGCATACCACCGTGGAAATCATGATGGAAAAGCATATTCAGAACTTCCGACATATTAAAGTCAATGATTTCGTGCTCTCTCAGGATGCGGTATCGAGACTGGCCGTTCGGTCTGCGCTGAATGAGGGCAGCGTCGATATTTTCACACAGCTGCTCAGTCGCCAAAGAGGGGCGGATGTGTATGAAGTGCCCATAAGACCGGAATGGAAAACATATGAAGATGCCTTCCTCTCCCTGCTCAGGCAAGGGGCTACCCTTATTGCCAATCACAGTGACATGACCATCAATACCAAGCTGAACGAACCGATTCCACCAAATTCGAAGCTGTTTGCCATCTGTGAGAAATCCGGTTCAAGTTCTATCCAGAACCAGTCATAACCGCTATCCATGGAACGAACAGAAACGATATCGAGAAACGAGGCACAGAGACCGTGAACAAAGTAAAAACGTTAACCTCCGATGCGGATTTATTTACAGCCGCACTGCTGCAATACGAAGTACAGATTTGGGGACGGACCGTCGATGATGTGCTCGTCCTGTTGCAGGAAAACGGACTCATCACCAAATTTTCCAACAACCAGATCGTCGTGAACGGGCATCGATTTGTCAGAGATGAATGTGTCGTGCGGATCGAAATGCCGGCAGAAGACGTCTCCTAGCCTACAGCCCAGCCATCCGCCTACCTGGCTAGCAAATCCTCACCATGCATACCGTCGCTGCATAGGATACATCATCCGGACAGCCAAGGGTTCACGTATACAGGGATCACGTAAAGATGTGGTGAGGAGGAAGGCATGTGAATTCAAAACAGCAGTGGCTGGAAATGAGGCAGGCCTTGACCAAGGTACGCGGAGAAGTGGAACGCAAGCACAAGTCACTCGGCGCACAGAACAAGCAAATGAGCGCCATGGCAAACAAACAGGAAATAGAGCCATGGATGACCGATGCCCGAAATCTGTTCAGACAGAAGGACTATCATTATTTCAAGCTGCTCCATTTACTACGCAAGAACAAGCTGCTGTGAGGCTGACTGAATTCACGCAGCCCTGATCATTCATACCTGATCATCCATAGGCAAAAAGGACTTCTGCTCAGTGAAGCGGAAGTCCTTTTTCATGCCGGTTAACCCGAATATCCCAGTTATCTCATATATCTCGTATCTCGTTTTTCTTAGTTTTCTTAGTTTTCTCGTCCTTCATCCCTTACTCTGTAATAAATTGTCTCACATTTTTCGTTCGATTCTCTGCCTGAATCAGGCCTGTGGAGCCAATGTGAAGCACAGCCGAAACGGACATCCCCAGGATGCGCACCGAGCGCACCTGAATGGGCGAAGCCCGGCGATTGTCGATAGACACATCCACGTCCTCTGTTATCGTGGGCAGTTCCATCCTTCGTACAAAAACCGGATACGTCACATCCCCCTCGTATCCCCAGTACCGGGGCAGTTGCCGCTGCACAGCCAGCACTTCGGCCTGTGGCGTAATCACCTTGCTGTCGCCAATATGCAGATGACTGGAAAACTGCATGGAGTGCAGCTTCATCCAGCCGACCACAGAGGTACGCCCACCCGTCTTCCAGCTTGCAGTCGTCACGTTACCCTACCTCAGAGGCAATTGGAACAAGCGGACCGATCAGCAGTGATTCAGCGGGGGTATCAAAGGCAGAGGTCAACTGAATACAGTCCGTATCTCCAATCAGGAAGACAGAAGACGTAGAAATCCCGATAATATTCACATCACCCACCTGAATCTCATGGTTCGTCACTTCAAGCTTCATCCCGCATTTCCCCTTTCACCCTCCGTATCAAGCCGTCACACTGGCCAACGGCACAATCGGTTCAGCCGTGCCAAGACCCAAAGGCGTATCCAGCTCAGGCGCCGGCTCCGTAAATCCGCCTGTATTATATAAATTGGACAGCGTCTTCACCATGCCCGCTGTCCCGATCTGCAACACGGAGGAATTGGCCACCGATTCCACCGTTAGCTTATGGATATGAATATTCTGATAGACCGTTATATTCATCCTGGTCCCACCTTTTGTACAGAATCATCAACGCCATCCGGATCAAACGTATTCGTGAAGTTGACCCCGTTATTTGTATTTGGTAAATCCCCTGTATTGAAAGAGCCGCTGCCCGCAAAGGTTTTCGACGCACTGGTAGGGGAGAGAAAAATGGAATCTCCAAAATGCACGATCGAGCTGGGACCCACGCTGAGGATTTTGACGTTTCCAACGATTGCCGGCATAGATCGTACCTCCTTTATCTATCGCCATATGCTCTATAGTATGAGCCGCTCTGCCCAAAGGTTCGGTGCATTTCAGGTAGCATTTCATCAAACGCCCACATATACTGTCCGAGAAAGCAAAAAAGGAGCGATTCATCGTGTCCAAAGGTCAAGATCCCAGATCCTTTGACTGGGATAACCTGGAGAAGCTGCTGGGAACTTCACTGCCCCTCATTCCCAAAGGCATACGGGAACGGATCGAGAACAGCGGGTGGGTCGAATCCTATGTACAGGATATGCTCACCAAAATGATGCCGACCAGCACCATTTCATCGACTTCCCCCACTGAGACGAACACGGAACTGCAATGGGAAGAATTCGAAACCCACAAAAACCTGATCCTCAAAATGCGTATTCCTGAGACCATTCATCCACGCAGCGTTCATGTCCAGGTCGGCAGAGGCCATGTCAAAATCTACGGTTTACCCAAGGATGGTTCGCAAATCATCCCCCTATCCCAGACCGTCGACCATCTGCATTGCCGCGCATTTTGCAAAAACCGGTCCTTACTCATCCGTATGCGCAAGGAAACCGAAACAGAAGCTTACCGCGAAATTCGAGTCCGTCATGAGAAATCCTAGCGGGCTGACGAATGCACGCATGCGCATGAAAAAACTCTGTTCCCTTCCAGAGAGAGGGTTCAGAGTTTTTTCACGTCAGGCAGCACAGGTAGAATCTGCTGAAGCCAATTTGGCTAGAACCAGATGGAATGCCATCTGTCACCGCGATGACTGGCTTTGCGATCAAAGCGTACGATCACAACCCCGTTGTCATACTGGACGGAGGAAGGCTTCGCCTTTACTTCGAAGGGCAGCGGAATGACCCGAGTAAAGGACTGAACCTGCTTCTTGCTGCCCTGTCCCGAATAATGAGAGAGAAGCGTTTCCTCCTTGCGCTCCCCTCGTATGAACAGCTGCTGATCCATGACCTTGACTGCCCATTTCTTGCGTAAATAAGCCGGCACATCCTCCGCTTCAATCAAGACCTTGATGCCATTGTGCGTATCTTGCACATCTACACGCGGTCCGGACCACATATCGACCAGCGGCTTGACCACTTGATGATGCAGCTCGCTCTTCTCAAAGTTTTTCACCATTTGCTCGAATTCCTTCATCATACTTATCCATGCAGGATTCATGGTTATCCCTCCTCGAAAATGTGACCTTTCAGTCTAGTGCTTTTCCCTTGATCTGGGCGGTTTCTGCGCAATGAACAGACCGTAGCCGAGTTCATCGGCAAAGTGATCCATCAGTTGATGATAGCGGCTTGCCGTCTCCCACAGCTCCTGATTCAGCAAGGTATCCTCATCGGCGCGCTGCGAGAAGTCCGGATATTGTTCTTCCTCCGCCGCCATGTCGGGATGAAAGTGCGACGGCTCCCAGCACTGCAGCTCTCCAAAGCCTGCTGCCGTAAAATGATGCTGCCATGTATCCTGAGTGGGCAGCTCATCAAAGCCATACAATTCCTTTACTTGAACCAGCAGCTCATCAGACGCCTCGGACATCGCCATCATTTCGCGGTCATAGAGCGTGCCGCCCGGCTTCAGGACCCGGAAATATTCTGAAATGGGCTTCTGAATGCCTGCGAACAGCGTAACAGATTCCAGCAAGACGATATCGAAGCTCTCATTCGTGAACGGAAGATTCCGGGCGTCAGCCTGTAAAAACTGTACCTTCGATTGCTGGTTCTTCGCTCTGCCAATCGCTTTGGCAATCATATCCTCCCGATAGTCTACCGCCGTGACATGACATCCCCGTTCCGCAAGCAGACATGCCGTACGACCTGTGCCGCAGCCGATTTCCAATACCTTGACACCCGGCGGAATGGGCCACTGCTCCAATTGGGCAAGCGTGGCGCTGTAGCCACCGGGGTGCGCATTGCCAACGCCGAGTTTCGCCAACATTTCCAAATAATCCATGTCCGAGCTCCCCTTTCACCTATTCACGATATTGTATGGTCATAGGCGAAGTTTCGACTGTTACAAACGCCTATTTCAAGGCACGGTTATTTTCAGCGCACCATGGAATAATAAGGGAGTCTCGTTCGTGTCCGAATTCATAAACGAACCAAAGGAGATCCGCATGATTCGAATTATTGCCCTGCTCATATTTATCATCGTCACCTACTATCGGAGTGACTGGAGAAACTGGCGCACCTACCATCCCACCATCCTCCTGCTGATAGCCGGTGATTATCTGGCCAACTTTTTGACCTATGACCATAGCCTGTGGGAATTGCATTCCTTTTTCGGCGGACATACGGTGAATGATCTGCTGCTCAGTGTCGTGCTCTATCCGTGTACCGTGCTCATCTTTCTTACCCGATTTCAGCAGTACAAGACATGGCTGCCAAGAGTCAGATATATCGTCTTCTGGATCACGCTCTATTCACTCATCGAATGGTTTGCTTCCTTCTGGGGTGGCATTACCTATGATCACGGGTGGAATCTGGGTTGGTCTGTCTTCATCAATACCGTCATCTTCACGATCATTCCGCTTCATCATTACCGGCCCCTTGTCGCCTATCTCATGGCCGTTATCATCATGGTGTTCATCACCTATACCCTGGATATCCCCGTCAACGAGTGGAAATAGCGTCTGGCATAGATTGGATACACTTAAAATCCCTCTGAGGGGTTCAGCAGATGATGGATTCAAGGTACAATATGGAAATAGCGCTCCAGCGACTTCCAGTCGAATCAATTAACAGATTCTACCTGGAGCTTGCTGCGAAACTTGCGAATCTGAGGTGAAGGAGGTCCTTCCTCATGTACATACGCCATCTCTACTCCCGGATCACGATTACAATTCTCATCCTCCTTGCCGCAGGATGGTTGATCCTTATACAAGGAACCAGCGAGAAGTCAATGGAACAGGAACAGATTGAAGAACCTGTCACCATACCCGCTGAATATGATAAACAAATTGTATCCACCGATAACGGCAACCTGACCGAGCATGATCACGCGGCACAAGAGGGTGAAGAAGCATCCGCTTCCACTCTGCCAGAGACTGAAACGCCTGCTACAGCTGATCCGGCAAACGATTCAGCAAACGATCTGATTACGTATATGGAACAGATGTCCCTGCAGGAAAAAATAGCGCAAATGATGTATGTCGGCGTTTCCGGCACTTCTCTGCATGAGCAGGAGCAGCAACTGATTGCCGAAGACCATGTGGGCGGCATCATTTTGCTCGGGGGCAATATCGAAAACAAGCAACAGCTTTCCCGCTACGTAACCGATATGAAGAAAGCGAATCAAACGTACCCGATCCCACTGTTTATCGGAGCCGATGAGGAAGGAGGACGTGTGAGCCGAATCCCTGACTCGATTCTGAACTTTCCTTCCAATCAGGTCATCGGACGGGTTGAAGATGAGCAGCTATCCTATGAGATTGGACAGTTGCTGGCGCGCAAGGTAAAGAGTTTTGGCATGAACATGAACTTTGCGCCTGTGCTGGACATCCACAGCAATCCGCACAATCAGGTTATTGGGGATCGGGCCTTCGGCGCAGAGCCTGATCTCGTCTCCACGCTCGGAATCGCCACGATGAAAGGGATGCAATCCAAATCCGTGATCCCCGTCGTCAAGCATTTCCCGGGACATGGCGATACAAAGCTCGATTCACACGTCCATTTGCCACGTGTCAACAAATCCCTGCAGGAACTGGAGCGCAATGAACTCATCCCGTTCCGACGGTCGATCGCCGAAGGGGCCGAGATGGTCATGGTCGCGCATGTGCTGTATCCTCAGCTGGATGATCAGTATCCGGCCTCTCTTTCACCTGTGCTGCTGACCGATCTATTGAGAAAGCAAATGGGATTTGAAGGGGTTGTGGTGACGGATGACCTCTCTATGGGCGCGATCACCAGTCATTACACCATGCCTGAGGCCGTTATTCAGTCCATTCGTGCAGGCTCCGATATGGTGATGGTTACGCAGATTCACCGGGACGACTATCAAGCATTGCTCCAGGCCATTTCAGCCGCAGTGGAAAGCGGCCAGATCCCCAGGAAGCAAATTGACGATAGTGTCGCCCGCATCCTTGCGCTGAAGCAGAGACGCTCCCCGTTACAGGGCACGTCAGCTGCTTCGCAGCCACAGCCGCTAGCTGATCAACTCACAACCTTGAATGAAGATATACAAGCCGTCCTCAGGCAAATTCCTTGATCACGTATTTCTTGCCTGCACATATTCCTTGAGCGCATCGTATTTCTTGCCTGCACGTATTCCTTGAGCGCATCGTATTTCTTGCCTGCACGTATTCCTTGAGCGCATCAAAAAGGCGCAGTCTTCCATAGACTACGCCTTAACTGATCGATCTGATCTGTCTATTTCATATGTCCTGTCTGTTCTCTCTGTGCCGTCTGTTTCGTCTTCATTTACGCTCCAAATATATCATTAGTGCCCGCCTGCATCCTTATCGTCTCTCTTTCGGTGACAGACTAATCAGCTTTCGATTCACAGTCCAGTCTAGAAAAAACAGCCTAGGAAGCAAATATTTTGCCACCCAGGCTGTTTTACGTTGTTGAGATCGGAGTTAACTTTTATTCATCATCAGGGTATAACAAGTCCAGAAATTCATCGAAGGAACCTGCTATTGGATGTAAGATTCGCTCTGGATCTTCATGATCTAAAAACAATACTCCTGGTTCTTCCATATTTTCTCTGTAATCAAAGAGAAACACATCTCCTCCTCCGTTCTCAGCAAAGGGAATCACAAAACCGAGATTATCACGCCAGTTTTGAACAGATTCATAATCAGATATCATGGGCAAAAAGGTTCTATACCCATTATTTTGCACTTTAAAACTTATAAAACATACACCAGATGGACCGATCGGAGGTGTATCCACAACCCCATCCATCCAATCTCCAGCCTCATTTTGAAGTTTCGGATTAGACTCATCATGCTCCAATACAATATCCACATAGGACTTCGGAAATTTCACTTTAAAATGTTGTTCGACATGTTCAATTTGCGCTGTTGTTATTTTATCACCATATGCCCATCTAATCTCACTTCTCATCTCCCATTCCCCCATAATTGATGTCCACCTGTGTGAGAAATATCTTTATGAGCATTCGCATCCACAAGCTGCAATCTGCCTGTCTCTTGATGATGATGCCATGTGTAACCTGGTATTTTTTCTTCACCAGCAATGATCTTTTCCACCTGTTTAGATGAATATCCTTGCTGAACCAAGTACGATGCCAAATCCATTCCATTCGCTTCGGCTCTCATCTTCTCACGCAGCGCTCTGGTTGCTGCTTTCATATGAATTTTTCTACTCGTATTTGAGAGTCCACCCTTGCTAAGAATTGTGGGATCACTTGAGATGTTAACTTGATCTCTCATGTACGGTTTGAAGATCGGGAAGCCAATTGGATCATAATCAATTGTATAACCTTTAGTGCTGGTGATGGTCTGTCCGGCGTACTTGGCATTGATCAGCTTGGCTGTATCACTACTGTTTAAGTATTGATCCACATTCCTCAACACTTCCTCCAGTTCTTCCACATTGCTATAATCCCATTTGGAAATATCGATTCGTCCACTTCTCGCTTGATCTAACAGTTCATCTACACTTTTGAACCCTTTTGGCACGATGAATTTCTTCACGAAGTTTCCGGCTTCATCGTAACCTTTCCAGACAATCGTCTCGATCCCATCTGTGTAGATCGGTTGAGCAGAAGTAATCCCTCGTGGGAAATCTACACAATCTATATTATGCACCCAAATGCCGAGATCACTGACGTAGTACGTATGGAAGTCGGCTACCGTAAAGTTGTAGACCGTTACAGGCTCATCGAGGTACTCAATATCAATACGGTTGATTGTTAGCAATGTGCCATCTGCTTGCTGGAGCTGGTCACCTACTTCCAAATCTTCGGCAAGCACCCACTCTTCTCCTGCTACCCAGAAGGGGTGATTATAGGTCGTCTCAATAATCTCGTCGCCCACGTAAATGTCATAGATCACGCTTCGTTCGTTGCGGAACAATTGGGTGACGGGCTTGAACGCCTGTTCTCCGGTATCTTCATCGCGAGACAGTACGTTGTCGCCGATTTCGATCTCTTCAATCGGTTTGTCCCCTTGATCGGTCAAAACCAGGGTGCCTGCGGTAAAGCAGTTGCACGGATTGTCTGGCAGCTTGACCCGATCCTCTACCTCATCAATGACTTTAGACAGCCCTTTATGCCCAAGCTTCACCGCAGCCTTGGCTACACTAATGACTTCAATCGCCAGCGCCAAATCCCTGCCGTACTGAATCGCATCCTCAATTGTAGCTTGCCCGCTTACCACTTCATCAAAATTTGCCTGTATATTCACAAAACTATCCTGATACTGCCACCACAATCCGCCTATCGCTTCCCTAAGCTCATCCAGCGTGATTTCTCCACTTACAAGCGCACTAACAAAGGTATACATATCAGGGAGCAGATAGATGACATCTCCACCGATTTCTGCGACCATACCCTGCACGACATAAATCGGCGTTAAATAACCGCCTTTTTCACGAACAAAATCCTGGTCATTTCCGATCATGGTGGTGAGATCATCGACTATCGCAATGCCGGCGTTTGAAGTCATCACCCCAATCTGGTTGTCGTGTATCTCACTGTTTTCTATGGTGACGGTCGAGCCGTGCTTTCTCACTAAGATTCCTGTATCATTCGATTCAATCCGACTGTTGGATACAGTGACCTGCGGACCAGTGTCTGGGAATACATTCAACGCATGGACCATCAAACCTACGGAATCTTGTTCGAAGCTTCCTCTGTTGTTGTTAATCTTTACATTGTCCAATTTGGCGACCGTGGCGTCATCAGAAAATACAGCATCATAGGAAGCTATCTTGATATTGCTCGCATCAAACCTCGTATCTGTTATACGAGTATCTTAGTTGCCTTCCAGAGTCAAAGTTCCCGTTCGAGAGAAATAGGATTCTTCAATGGAAATATCCGAGGTCCCACCGTTATGACCAAAAAAGCTTCGGTGAAGTTGCTTGATTGAATCATGATTTCGATAGAATACACTGTTGGCTACATGGAGATCGACAGCTTCATCCAGGAAGAGCGCGTTTCTCGCATTGAAGAAAGCGACATTCACCAAATTCAACCTGGATTCCGGTGTTGCCAGGATACCGCTCCAATACGCTTCGTCTACCTTCCCGTCCTCGAATATAATCGTATCTTCATATTGATCCAAGGCTAAGCTGCTGCCTGCTTGAAGTGTTCCTTCTACAGTGAGATCAAATTTTTCCACAGAGAAAGGTTCATTCAAGCTTTTCGAATTGTAGGAAATTACTCTGCTCCTTGGTTGAATCGTAAGTCTTCCCTGCTTCTCTACCAATACCTGACCAAGTAAATGAATCCGACCTTGCCAAGTCTCTGTCCCAGTGATCTCAAGGTAATTCTCATCGTCAATGATTCGATCAAAGATGTATGGCACTAAGTGAATTTGATGGGAGCTTGAAGAGTGTGTATATGTTTGGGTACCATTATATTCCTCTTTGTCTGAGAATCCATCTCCATCGGTATCCCAATAGGGGGGATTTAAATACGGTGTATATGATGAAGATATTTGAACGGATGACCCCGCATTTCCATCGGCAGACAGGGGCAGTTGATCATCTGGAACATAATGAACCTCTTCATAATCACTCAAGGAATCAAAGTCGGAATCCGCAGTCAATGACTTCGTACCATATACCTTACGCTCCTCAAAATCACTTAACTGATCTCCATCCGTATCCGGGAGCAAAGGATGACTGTACATCGGATAGTATGAATAGGTTTGATTAAACAAATTGATTTCAAAAGCTTCCCCGACTTCTTCACCGTCGAGCAATCCGTCATCATCAGAATCGGGATCATGCGGATCAGTCATGACCAGTTTGCTAAAGAATAAGCCCGTACGTATTCCCTTGATTTCTACACTGTCCGGTATCCCGTCTTCATCACTGTCCGCCGGATCGGTAATAATCTCGCTGATGCGATCGTACACGATGGGCAACTCGGAGGCATCCGAAACATGAAAGTACTGCCCACCTGTCCGTCCAGCAATTTCTTGCAATAGGGACTGATCAAGATTGTTGCCGAGACCGATCGTATAGATCGTAATGCCGTTTTGGATAGCTTGATCGGTATAAGCAGTACTGTAGGAGCCTTCCCCGTCTGTCAGTAAAACTTCAACCTTAATCCGTGACTCATCACTATGCTGAATCAGTTGTTCGTTGGCAAGATGTACGCCAGCTCCAATATTCGTACCACCTGAAGAATCAATGGTATCAATGGATGACTTAATTCCTTCGAAATCATCAGATAATTCCTTGAGCAGCTTCGCGCTGGAATCAAAATCAACGACACCTGCCCGATCTCCCACCACGACGCCTACACGGCTTCCAGGAATTAAGGCATCCACAAAATTTTTCGCAGCCGTTTTTCGGTACCCATTCGGGTCATTCCAGCTCATGCTGCCTGAAGAATCTATAATCATCATCACATCAATGAAAGTGGTGGCTGTCTCTGAACTGCGTTCACCAGCATGAAATGGAATTTGCCAAATTTCACTCAAATTCGGAAAGTAAAATAAAGTGTATAAGGAAAAGTGATCCGTTTCTCCCCATACTGTCCCATTTGCCTCATCAATGCCTTGTACATCTAACGGTACATAGGTCATCTTTTCTTCATCATAGTAAACCATTTTTACTTGTTCTAATGCGCGATCTCCCAGACGATTCATATCTACAGGAATGTTAATCTTCGCTTTTTCAAACGTCTGGTCTGTCTGCAACTCTATGACAGGAGATACCGCATAGACATGATCAGTGACCGTTATTTCTGTCGCATTATGTATCCGAATCTCTTGGCTCAAGTCCCCTGGTCCCCAAATCGTCACCTCTGCACCGCTGGACTCGTGAGTGATTCGCTGTTCGAACTGTTCCTGTCCATCCAGGATGCCATCTCCATCGGAATCCGGATTAAGCGGGTCCGTTCCAAACTTCAATTCTGCTGCATCAACCAAACCATCCTGATCCGTATCCTTGTCCATCGGATCGGTACCTAACGCCTGTTCTTCCAGATTGCTTAAACCATCTCGATCCGCATCCTCTTCTCCATCTGCAATTCCATCTGTATCTGTATCTACGTTGTTTGGATAAGCAGCAGGATGAAGCTGATCGATTTCAAACTGATTGATCAGTCCGTCTCCATCTGCATCACCGTCAGGATCGTTCTGAATAACTTGCCAATCTTCTTCGAATCTAGCAGCTATCTCCTGATAATCTTTTAACCGTTTCCAGCAATCATGATAAGCTCTGAATGCGGCCTTATGATCCCCTTCCGATTGAAATTCCAAACCCTCCCTAAACAACTGGTCTGCTTCCCAAATCGCTGCATGATATTCCTCTGCATAAGAACGATGAGGCGGTATTATTTGTTCAAACAAGCTCTCCGCTTTTTCCTTATGTACCTGAGCTGCATTTTCATTCGCTCGATTGTCTTTTTCCTTCTTGCCGTGTCCGCCTTGTTTCCCCTGACTCTGATTCTCCTTTTTAGCGGAATCTGCCTTGGCTATCACTTTGTTTGAAAATTCCCAATTCATAATCATGACTGGAGAAAGTTGAAGCAAGAGAGAAAAGGTTAATACCATTGCGATTGCTTTCCATACTTTTTTCAAAATCAAACCCTCCACCTAAAAAGATTTTTGATCCGTTCTACTTCATCTCATCCGTGCAAGCAGCTTTCATCTATCCTCTCCTTATTCACGCATCATTTTGAAAACATGAGTGAATTCAATTCCCTTCTTCTATTTATACTAAATGATGTAAAATGTGGGCGAAATAATACATATGCATTATATTTAATGTCACAAAAAAGCGTCTGACCGGGGGGAGGTCAGACGCTTTTTATGGGTAGAGCTATGTGAAAAATGGGGGTAGAAAACATGAAACATAAAACATGAAACTGAAATTAAAAGATCTATATGAAGCTCAGCTTATTGACTGAGCGTATAGCTCCAATCGATGGTCGCTTCTCCTTCGAGATAGCGCTCTGCATCCAGGGCAGCCATACATCCAGATCCTGCTGCGGTAATGGCTTGTCGGTAGTGTTTGTCCTGAACATCCCCGCAGGCGAAGATGCCTTGTACGTTCGTACGGGTCGTACCGGGCTCAACGAGCAGATAGCCCACGTCATCCTTGCGAAGCTTGTCGCCAAGGAAGGACGTATTGGGACGATGACCGATGGCGACGAAGATTCCGTCTGTTTCCAGCACTTCCTCTTCCCCGGTCTCGTTATGCTTCACTCTGAGACCCGTCACTCCTTTATCTCCGGCTACCACTTCTAATGGCGTGGTATTCAGAGACCAGGAGATTTTCTCATTTTCTCTTGCGCGATCCTGCATAATTTTCGAGGCGCGCATCTCTTCTCTGCGGTGAACCACACGAACCTCAGAGGCAAACTTCGTCAGGAAGTTTGCTTCCTCCATTGCAGAATCCCCGCCGCCTACTACGATGATTTTCTTTCCTCGGAAGAAGAAACCGTCACAGGTTGCACAGGTGCTCACACCGCGACCGATGTTTTCCTTCTCTCCTGGAATTCCCAGCAACTTGGCAGAAGCTCCGGTAGAGATAATGATGCTCTCTGCTTGCAGCTCTTCTCCGCCCTCCAGCTTGAGTGTGAATGGACGCGCATCAGTCGTCACTTCATTTACCCAGCCTGTGCGGAATTCAGCTCCAAAACGCTGTGCCTGCTTTCTCATGTTGTCCATCAATTCCGGTCCCATAATCCCGTCCGGGAACCCGGGAAAGTTCTCTACATCCGTCGTCGTCGTAAGCTGACCCCCTGGTTCAGGGCCTTCGATGACGAGTGGATTCAGGTTGGCTCTAGCCAAATAAATCGCAGCGGTAAGTCCGGATGGACCGGTTCCTACAATGACAACTCTGTTCATGATGATTCACCTCAAATGATTTTAGTCTAGGTATGCTTTAAACATCCACAGATGCAGGTTGATCGCTTCGCGAATGTCTACAAACATATCCGCCGTTACGTTATCGCCGGCTTCTTCCAGCACTTCCGTCAAATCCTGACTTTCTTTCTTGATCGTTTCAAAGTCTTTGACCAATTGTTCGACCATCTCTCGGGAAGCCTTCTCCTTACCCGCTTCTTGCAAGGTTGCGGAGTCCAAAAACTGCTTCATCGTCGATACCGGCTTGCCGCCCAATTGAAGCAAGCGTTCTGCAATCTGATCCACATTTTTGGCCGCTTCATTGTATAATTCCTCGAACTTCTCATGCAGGGTGAAGAAGTTCTCTCCGGTTACGAACCAGTGGTAATGATGAAGCTTGACGTACAATACGCTCCAGTTGGCGATTTGCTTGTTTACCTGTTCAAACGTTTCTTTCTTGGTCATGTGTAATCCCTCCGAAATAAATAATTTATTACGCGTTACACATTCTCTTACCCATAATCAGCCATTTAGAATCTTGTCGCCTGGCTTCCAGTTCATCGGGCACAATCCACCTGACTGCAGAGCTTGCAGAACACGTAGGGTTTCTTCTACGCTGCGGCCTACATCATTATGGTTGACGACCTGATACTTCAACTCTCCCTCTGGATCGATGATGAACAAACCTCTGAGCGCCACGCCTTCTTCCTCGATATAGACGCCATAGTCCTTGCTCACCTGATGCGTCAGATCAGCAGCCAGCGGGAAGGCTAGTTCGCCAAGGCCGCCCTGTTCCTCTGAGGCATGAATCCAGGCGCGATGCGTATGAATGCTGTCTGTGCTGACGCCAAGCACTTCGGTGTTGAGCGCCTTGAACTGATCATAGACTACGCTGAGTGCTTTGATTTCAGTTGGACAAACAAAAGTGAAGTCCATGGGATAGAAGAAGAATACGAGCCACTTTCCCTTGTAATCCTGCAAGCTTGCTTTACCAAATTCTTTTCCGTCGCCGCTGACTGTTTCCATGGTGAAATCAGGGGCTTGACGACCTACCAAACGTGTTGACATGTGGGTTCCTCCTTGATGGTTGAGTATATGTGTGGCAGCTTCCGAAGAGGCTGCGCCTGAGCAAAATCAGTCTTGCTTGCTTACAAGAATGATCATACCATCACTGAGAATTAAAATCAATACTTTTTTATAATGATTTTAAATAAGGGGGTGAAGACGAACCGAATTGCCCACTATTTCCCCAGGATTCGTGGTAAAATAAGGATATAAGGAGGCTTTAACCCTACATGGACGACAAATTTCATTTTCAGTATCAGAAAGCACTATCTATTTTACTCGTACTTGCTCTTGTTCATCTGGCCATTGTCGGCGTGCAAATCTGGATACAGGTTGAGCGGGGACATCCCCTGTTTATTCTATATCTGCTAATTGGGTTAGGCTGTATCTTCTTATTCTTGACTGTGATGATCGTCAGAGATCTGGCAGCCAAAGATTTTATCCGGTTACGTCCCCTGTTCATAGCGGTACGCGATAACAAGCTTTTTGTCCAGACTCCATTAGGCAAAAGAAAGCGCTATGCGCTCTCTCATCGAGACAAACAGTTCTTCACCGATACATTGACGCTTAGCAGCGGACAGAGGGTGGAATTGCAGCTCACCAGATGGACCCGTATACCTGTATCCATTCGAAAGATACCGATACGTTCATAACCGCTTCACGCCTGCCTCGTATAAGAACGTGGGACGATTCAGGATGTCACCGTCACTTTGCTTCCGTCCATTTCGCTGCCTGACGTGCGAAGCAGCCTCATGCTGTTCAATATCACGAGCAAGGCCGCCCCGGTATCACTGAGCACCGCCATCCAGAGCGTCAGCCAGCCCGGAAAGATGAGCAGCAATGCTGCAAATTTGACCAGGAGCGAGAACCAGATATTCTGCTTGATGATGCGCAAGGCTTTCCGACTTAATTGAATGGTATAAGGCAGCTTTTCCAAATGATCCGCCATCAGCACCACGTCTGCGGTTTCCATCGCGGTATCCGTTCCTGCTCCCCCCATGGCAATCCCGAGGTCAGCGGTAGCCAGTGCGGGCGCATCGTTTATCCCGTCTCCGATCATCGCAACCTGTCTGCCCTCCGCCTGTTGCTGACGGATGGCCTCGACTTTATCTTCTGGCAGCAGTTCTGCGGCATAGCTCGTCACTTGTAGTTGATCCGCGACACGTCTGGCTGCATCTGCATGATCACCCGTCAGCATCACCAACCTGCTTACACCAGAAGCCTGCAAAGCTTGCAAGGTATGAGCAGCGGTATCACGTACCGTATCTGAAACCCCAATCAGTCCCAGTAGTTTCACCTTGCTCGCTACGCCGACGATGGTTTGCCCCTGCTGTCTCAAATCAGCAATCTGATCCTCATACGGCTGCAACGAAATTCCGATTTCCTCCAGCCATTTCACATTCCCTGCATAATAATCCTGGCCGTTCATATGCGCCTGAACCCCTCTGCCGGCCGAAGTCTGACCGGTCTTCACGTTCAAGGGGATGACTTGTCGATTCGCTGCTTCGTGCAAGATCGCCTGGGCAATCGGATGCGTCGAATGAGCTTCCAGCGCGCTTGCAATCTGAAGTAATTCGTCCGCTGTGCAGTTAAGCGGCATCACCTGGGTAACTTCCGGCTGTCCTTTCGTCAGTGTACCCGTCTTGTCAAAAGCAGCTGTATCTACGACAGCTGCTTTTTCCAGTGCTGCACCGCCCTTGATCAGCACACCTTGCTTCGCTGCGCTTCCGATGGCTGATACAATCGCGACAGGGGTAGAGATAACCAATGCACACGGGCAGGCAATGACGAGCAGTTCCAGCCCCCGGTAAAACCATTCGCTCCACGCTCCACCTAGCAGCAGCGGAGGTCCTCCCATGACCACCAGCGCCAGAATAAAGACAATCGGGGTATAGATCCGGGCGAAACGATCGACAAATGCCTCCATCGGCGCTTTCTTTTCCTGCGCTTCCTCCACCATATGAATGATACGGGCCAGTGTGGTATCCTCAGCCAGTCTGGTTACCTTGACGATCATCGAACTATGCTCATTGACACTGCCTGCGAACACCGGATCTCCCTGCCGCTTGTCCACCGGCATCGACTCGCCTGTGATGGGGGCCTGATTGACCGTCGTATCCCCCTCCAGAATCTCGCCATCAAGTGGAATACGCTCACCGGGCTTCACGACGATGGTATCCCCGATCCATACGTTTTCGATCGGCATCGCCTTCACGGTGTCACCTTGCTTGACCCAGGCTTCATCTGGGGTAATCTCCAGCAGACTTTCAATCGAACCTCGAGTCTTTCTCATGGAACCAGTTTGAAGCCGGTTTCCCAAGGCAAACAGCCATACGACCATCGCACCTTCCAGCCATTCTCCGATGAACATCGCACCCACGACGGCAGCCGTCATGAGGACATTCATGTCCAGGTTGCGGCTCTTTAACGCATAGTACGCACTGACAGCTGGCTTCCATCCACTGAGCAAGATCGCCAACGCGAACATCAGTGGTGGAAGGTTAGACGCCGTCCAGATGGAGAGCGCAAATCCGATCACAATCAGGAAACTGGATGCCCACAGTTGAAGATCCGTATGACGAGCTTGACTTGGTTGGTTCTCCCGCTTCCCGCGTGTACGATTCAATTCTGTTGCCTTGTACCCGACTTTTTTGACCTCTTCCATAATCTCGGCGGATGAATTACGGTGGCGAATGCGCATCTTGGCCGATGCGAACTGCACACTGACTTCGTCCACAGAAGGATGCTGCTTCAAGTGATTCTCCAACGTTCTGGCGCATGAACTGCAATCCATCCCTTCAATCGCATAGGCCTTCAGGGTATCCGCATGGGTGGATTCATCGATTTCTCTATTCATCTTCTCCACCTCCTATGATGTGATGCTCACACTGATGCATTTCCTGATGAAGCTGTCTAAACAACAGATCAAACGAATCCAATATCTCGCCTACCTGATCATTTCGAAGGGCATAATATACATATTTGCCTTGCTGACGGCTCTTAATCAGGCCGCACCCTTTCAGACAAGCCAAATGCTGGGAGATGTTGGACTGATTCCCTTGCAATATCTCTACGATTTCCGATACCGTCTTTTCCTCTTTCTGAAGACAGTCCAGAATTTGCAGTCTGGTTTTGTCTGAAAAGCCCCGCATAAACTTTACTTTCTGATCCATATCGATTTCGGGTATGAGTGTCATGGTGATCGAACCCCTTCTATCATCTTTTTTTATCCTTTTCTCACTTTTATTTAACATATCAGTCTTCACTAATATGAACATTGCCATCAGGATAACAGATTTGAATGGGTTCGTCAAAAAAATAGCCAACCCTCGTCGCTCATTCTGACGAAGATTGGCTATTGATTTCTCGCGTGTTGTGCAGTAGATGCTTCCACCTCACCCCGATTCAAGCCGGATTGGTCTAGCTTCTTGTGCCGGTGTAGATGTCGATGGCTTTTTTCAAAAAGGCGGCAGTCCCAGGCTGCTCGGCATCGTAGTAAACAGTAAACCGCTCATCTTCTACGTACATCTGAGCCAGTCCTGCATGGCTTTCCGCACTATAGGTTCCCCAGTACATCGTAATCCACTGCCTGTGCAAATCAGCGGCTTGCTGAGCCTGTTCGCCTCCAGGATCGCCCTGCTGGAACGCTTCAGACAACGTCTGCTTGATCGCATGCTCCAATCGTGTGGCTTCCTCATACTGCTTTGCGGTCATGTTACGGAACTGCTCGTTCGCTTGGTCCACCTGCTCTTCCCCATATTTCTCTCGAACTTCTTCCCCGTATTGTCTCTCATTGTCCGCGATGAGCTGACGCTTGAATCCTTCGAATTTCTCCTGATCACGCATATGAATACTCCCTTCTTCTGCTGCGATGCTTTTGTTCACATTAGCGAGCAAGGCATCGAGCTGCTTTTGTCTGTCAAGAAGCTGCTGACGATGATCCAGCAATGCCTGCCTGCGGTCAAAGGCGGGTGCAGATATGACGTCTCTGATCTGCTCCAGACTCATACCGAGTTCGCGGTAAAACATAATTTGCTGGAGCATATCCACTTGCTGTTGACCATAAATGCGATAGCCTGAGGCATTGATTCGGGCCGGCTTCAACATCCCGATCTCGTCATAGTATCGCAAGGTCCGCGCACTGACACCCGCTATGCGAGCCAGCTTCTGCACGGTATATTCCATGGGGTCACCTCCTGACTTCTCTTAGATCGTACACCTTGACGCAGCGTAAAGGTCAATACATGATTTGAAACTCCGTTCGTTTTTTTTGAGAAAGTTCGTTTATCCGGTAGGAACATACAAATGCAAAATAACCCGAAATCCATGATGAATTTCAGGTTTAAATCGCGACTCCCGTCACAAGCGTTCGTTCCACTGCAGAAATTGAAACCGTCACCTTATTTGTCATTGGAACTGTTATTAGGGTTAACAGGGAGGGCTATAGAAAGTGCTGTTTTGCTAGGCTTGATGATAACTGCGCTGCTGCTCGGAAGGGCACGGTACCCTGTAGCCTCGCCTAGCTTCGATTCCTCTCCATCCAGGCTGTTGCCCAGTCAACAAGCGGTCTTTGTTTCAAATATCGGACGTCTGCCTGACCCACCTGGTAGACAGGGATGTTCATGGCTTTATCGTATTCCTGGCCCAATGGCACAAAATCAACGTCATCAACCGCCTGTGTCCGATATGTCACCCATTGCCTGCGGCCTTCTACCATGACGGCACTACTCTCATCTGTAAATGCTTTGGATGCAAAGTTAGCTCTCGTTTCCGCCAGATGCAGGGATGTATTCTTGTCATAACCTACTCCGATGAGCAGTACATACCCATCCAACTGATATAATTTATCTGCTGGGGAGTCGGCTCCGAAGATGTTGCTGAGATCATGATCTCTCGTGAGCCACTCTGCCTGTTTGCCAACAGCTGCGACTGAACGGGCAGGATGATCGCTTCGACTGGCTCCCGGCCACTTTCTGAACATTTCTGCGACAGTTCCCATCCCAATGGCAGGGGTGATTGCTTTGTCATAGGCTGGCCAGTGTGCCCGAATAAGCGGCCAATCCTTCTCTTCTACTTCCCAGTGCACACCAATAGCAGGGTCCAGGTTCTTCCAGGTTTGAGACGGCATCATGAGCGTGCCTTCTTCACCAACGAGTTCCAGCAGGGCCCGAATGAGTGTTTCCGCTCCGCCAATGACATACCCGAGACTTTTCAGTGATGTATGGACAAAGATATGGTGTCCTTGTCTGACGCCACATCCGTAAAATTGAGCGACCAGATCCTCTTTTGTCAACATCGTGGATCGCTTGGATTCATTTTGATTTGCTTGATTCATCGCCTGTCCTCCTGATTTCCATTCAGATTGCAGTGATGAATTCTCCCCGTTACTTCCTATCCCATCTCTGTCTCTCTGTCTCTCTGTCTCTCTACCTGTTTATATGTCTTATCTCTGTTTATGTTGTTTCAGCTGGTTCTTATGTTTCAATCTTTCTTCTTTCTTCTTTCTTCTTTCTTCTTTCTTCTTTCTTCTTTCTTCTTTCTTCTTTCTTCTTTCTTCTTTCTTCTTTCTTCTTTCTTCTTTCTTCTTTCTTCTTTCTTCTTTTCATTGTGCCCTGAAGTTATTGTTTCGGGTGCTTCTGATCCATCCTTTTATCTTTTCTCTGTTTCTCTTCTTTACTCCTTCCCCGACTCCTTCCCTTGCTCCCTCGCTTATTCCTTTCCGTTTCTTCATTCGCTCCCTGTATGGGTAACGACATCTCGTTCAAATCCCATTCTTGTGCGGCTTCGGTCTGCCAGTGAGTGGGAGATGGCTTCACCGGGCCTGCGTCATTTGCTCTCTTGAGATCGAGTGCCCTGTCTGCCTCACGGGTAAACCATTTCTTCTTCACCAGGTACAGGGCAGAGTAGCAGACCAGCAATATGAGTCCTGCTATCAACCCCGCCCCCTGTCCGGAAACAAAGGGCATGCTGATCATGACAGCAACCAGACTCACCATGCCGATCCATGAACTGTAGGGAAACCACCGCAGCCGACAAATGGTTCCATCTGGACACCCATGAGACTTTCTCCAGCGATAATGCGCAGCCAGAATGACCAGGTACGAAAACAATAGCGAAAATCCCCCGGAACTGATCAAGAAGACATACACCTGCTGGGGCAAGAACAATCCAAGTCCAAGTCCGGCCAGCATCGCCACACCGGAGAACAGAATGCCTCGATACGGAATATCCCGCTGATCCTTCAGAAACTTCGGGGCCTGGTTCTCCTCCGCCAGGGAGCGAATCATTCGTCCCAGGGCAAAGGTAGCTGCCAGCATCGTGGAGATAATGGCAGTGATCATGACAACATGCATGACCGTGCCAGCCCAATTCATGCCCCAGCGTGTCAAGGCCAGTACAATTGGACTCTGTTCTTCGACAATCGCTCCGGTTGGAAACAACGGCAAGAACACAAGCAGGGAGGTCACGTACAGACCAGCCAGACCTAGAATAGTGAAGTGAATGGCACGAGGTATGGTCTGCTGCGGATTTTTCACCTCCGATGCGGCCAATCCAATCACTTCAAATCCAGCATATGTAAATATCACAATCAACATGCTTCCTGCAATACCTGTGATTCCACCAGGCATCCACGGCTCAGTTCGCAGCTCTCCTGCCCCTGCTGCCGGGGTGTCCGGCATCAAACCTGCGATGATCGCCAAGCCAATCACGATAAAGCCCACAATGGAGAGCAGTTTCACAGCGGCAAGACCGCTTTCCAGCTTGCTTAATCGTTCAGCGCCAAGCAAATTAAGCAACGTCACCGCTACGATAATCAATCCTCCGGTCCAGGCGGTAGACAAGTCAGGAAACCATTCTTTCAGAAAGGTGGAAGCGGCAATAGATTCACTGGACATGGCGAATACGATACCCGTCCAATAAAACCAGCCTGTCACGAATCCCAGACCTGATCCAAAGCTGCGTTCCGCATAGGTTCGAAATGAACCGGATACCGGATCTGCTACCGTCATTTCTGACAAAGCATAGAGAATGAGATAAACCAACACGGCTCCGATGATATAAGCAATTAGAACACTCGGGCCTGCCGTCTTGATTGCAACGCCTGAACCGAGAAAAAACGATCCCCCGACCACGGTGCCAAGGGCCAGCATGGTCAGATGAAACGTGGACAATCCTTTTTCTGTGTGGGGACTGGACATGATGACTACCCTCCATCTCTTGAAGATCGCACCGCATCTCTGCAAGATGATGCCGTTTTTGCAGCAGACAGGGTGGCGAACTGCGATCAATGGAAGTATTTGCGTATGACCTGAAGATTATGAACGATGTATGTTTTGATCACAAAGAGGAGAGGCGATGGGCCATAGACTGAAGCTTGAGGATGGTTTTCCCATTGCGCGTTGTGGCCAAGCCCAGGGAATGAATCTGGTTAGCCATTTTGGAATTGCGGATGCTATTCGGAAAAAGCAGATAGACGTCTCGACCCACCACTTCCATCCGTTCTTCAGAAGTCTGATACGATTTCCACTTTTCGATTACTTCCGGTGAAGGGGGTTCATGGAGCATGGCCACATAAAAACTCTCTCCCTCACTGGTTTCACTCGCAGCTTGGCGTTCTCCATCTGTAAACGGGTTGTTCGAAATCAGTTGCTCCCATTCGTCTCGTGTTCGAAGTATAACGGGTACGGCAAATCCAAATCGCTCTTTGATCGCTTGCTCCAGCTGGTCACGTAATTCCTGTTCGGGCTGAGAGGAAGTGAACAGCACGTTGCCGCTTTGAATATAGGTTTGAATCTGTTCCAGACCGATTTCCTCGAGCAGCTCTCTCAGCTCTGCCATCTTGATCTTATGGTGTCCGCCCACGTTAATGCCTCTTAACAAGGCGATATAACCGTTACTTGACATGTCTGTACCCCCATCTTTTCTTTTACAGCTTGTATCGAACATACCGGCAACTCAACAGAGCATCCTGCCCTTGATGGCCGTTCCGTTACGGACTCGCCAGATTTCAGTTGGTTCGATTCGATCCTGCCGTCAGTTATCTGTTGAGCGTATGTGCCTCTTGCAGCGATAAGGTTTGAAGCCAGCTCAAAACGCCATCAACCGGATAAAGCACGCCTTCATCTGTCTGAATGGCAGGGATAGGCGTGAATAGTTCTGCAGATGCTTTGATCATATCGCCCAATTGTCCTCTGGAAATGCCGAGGTATTCGGCTAATTCTGTACCTGTCATCAATTTCTTCGATTCCACTGCCGAAGACGAAGCCGACTCCGAACGGTCATGGGAAGACGGCGATCCCGATGAAATTGCATTCGAAATCATCCAGGCACTTAAGATGAGCGACAACCCTAAACCTGCAATGGAAAGCGTAAGCAGTTTGTACCATTTCTCTTGCATAGTCTACATCCTTTCTGGTCATACCTCTTTCTCAAGTCTCCTCTTTCTCTTGCTCCCTCTTTCTCTGGCTTCATTCACACTGTTATCTCCACGGATTGGATGAATGACCCATTCGCTCATAGCTTGAATTATACATGCAAGGCCCATTTCCTTTTTTTTCGCTCCACCTTTAAATATTCCTTTACAGGAATATTCCTGATATGGTATATTAAAAACACACCAAGACCACTACTGTCGAAAATGAAGAGAGTGAAGCCTGTATGGATTACACAGTTTTTGCCGCACTGGCAGAGCCAAATCGTTTTCAGATTGTCGAGCTGTTATCGGAAAACCCGATGACGGTCAGTGAAATCTCTGCACATACGCAACAGCGACAGCCTCAGACATCCAAGCATCTGCGTGTATTGCATGAGGCCGGACTGGTAGCAGCAGAAACGGATGGGAACCGCCGAATTTATTCATTGCAACCAGAGCCTCTGGAAAACATCTCGACATGGCTGGATACGATCCGGCGTCAATGGACAGAACGATTTGACCGACTGGATGATTATCTGCAACACCTTCAAGACCACGATTTACAAAAAGGGAGGAACACACATGAGCAAGTTGCAAGACCCGAACAAGGGAAGCATAACCGTTGACGGATCTACTTTGACCCTGACACGCCTGTTCCAGGCACCGAGAGAACTCGTTTTCAGCGCTTTTACGGAAGCGGATCATTTGAAGCACTGGTGGGGACCACGCGGATGGGAAATTACCGTATGCGAGATGGATTTTCGTCCGGGTGGTTCCTGGCACTATTGCATGAAGTGTATGGATAAGGGACAGGGTGACTTTTATGGGATGGAATCTTGGGGTAAGGCCATTTACCATCAAATTGAGGCCCCTGAGAAAATCATCTACACGGATTATTTCTCGGATGCTGACGGTAATGAATCTGCGGAGATGCCTGCTACGAACGTAACCCTGACTTTTGAAGAAGCAGACGGGTATACAAGGGTCGTCAATCGGGCTGAATACGTTTCTCCTGAAGCGTTGCAAACCGTATTGGATATGGGAATGGAGCAAGGCATTTCGGAAACCTGGAGCCGTCTCGACGAGTATTTGCAAACGGCAAAATCCTGAGCGAATTCAACATCTGCACAGCTATTTGAACGTGGTGTAGCTGGCCAAACCAACCAATCAGGCAAAGAAAAGAAAAGAAAAGGTACTGAGAGGATACGTCAATCGTCTCAGTACCTTATTTGTGATTCCATTATCGATCATGAACCACCTGGTCATTTCATTAGATATAATCGGTCAATTAGAGGGTTCCGTCGATCAGATTGGAAGTGATCAGCAATCTGCGAATCAGTACCGCAATCTCAGCTCGCGTGATATCGGCTTTTGGATCAAGCGTGTTGGTTGTTCGTCCTGTAACCAGACCTGCTTGCAATACCTTCACGATGCTCTCTTGCGACCAATCGGATAGCAGACCTGCATCTTCGAAACTACTCAGCACCGCTTCCAAATCTGATGCTGCAGGTTGCGGATTCAGCTTCGTCAGCTCCATGGCTCTGGCGATCACCGCCATGCCTTCTTCGCGTGTAATGAAGGCATCCGGACGGAAGGTCTCATCCTCATACCCGCTCATCAATCCATAGCTGGTGGCGAGTTGAATCGCTTCTTTATACCAAGCCGTGTCTGCGACGTCTGTATATGCGGTTTCGCTATCCTCCTCATGCACGCCTAGCCCCAGCGCTCTTGTGATCATCGCGGCAAACTCTGCACGTGTGATGCTTTGATCCGGTTTGAATTGATGTTGCTCGTATCCGCTCACGATCAATCTGGCACTCATATCCTTCATCGCATTTTCTGCCCAGTGACCCGCGATGTCCTCAAACGTGACCTCATGATAGATAACGGTATACATGCTGTTGGACAAGCTATTGATTTGTGCGTAAAATTGGCCGTCCTTTTCGATAATCGTCGTTGGCACATGCCGAACGGTTCCATCTTCATCTACGATGACCGCAGTCGTAATTCGATCCGGATCAACACCCTCTGGAATGGCAATCGTCCGGGCCACGTACGCATTGAATCGGGAAATATTGACTGTCTTCTCACCGTAAGCAGCCTATATGGAGAACGAGATCGTTGGCGCTACAAGGGACAAACCACCGTCCTTCGTCGCATTCTCCACGAACTTCGCTTCTTCCTCTGTCGGTGTAGCCAACTCGATTCGGATATTCATATCTGCCAGCTGATCTCCAGCTTGTAACGCTTGAGCCACCTTTTCCATGTTCAGTTGTTCTGTCGGAAGCACATAGGAGGCCTCATTCGTCTGGATTTCCAGCACTTGCCTGCGCTGCTCCATGTTCTTGACGATTCGTCCGTTCAACTGACTTTGCAGAACATCTGACTTCGTGTTTACGGCCAATGTCAGCGTGGATCCATCTTGCTCTTGTTCCAGTTGCGCTGCCAGCTTGTTCTCATCGAGAATAATCTCCGTCACTCGCTGACCGTTTTCTTCTGTGATCGAGATTTTCCCTACGTCTTTTTGCAATCCGTTGACAAAGACTTCGACTTCATCTTCAGGATTGGATGGACGATCAGGTCGTCTTGGATAGGTCGTCTCTGAAGCATTTGATGCGACACTGCGACCTGCTGCATTTACAGCCTGCACGGTGAACGTATACCCGATTCCGTTGGTTAAGCCTGTCACCAGTATTGGACTTTCCGTGCCACTTGTCTCCAGTCCGCCAGGCATGGCCGTGACGACATAACCCGTAATCGCACTGTCACCATCATGGGCAGGGGGGTCAAATGATACGGAGACTTGACCATTGCCACGCAAGGTCTGTGTCAGTGTCGGAGCATCCGGTACTGTACGCGGGGTGGTGCTGGCAGCATCCGAGGCCGCACTTGTAGCCACACTGTTGTTCGCTTTGACAGTAAAGCTGTAGGTCGTCCCGTTCGTCAGACCTGTCACCGTGATCGGACTGCTTGCGCCGGTCACCGTTATGTTTCCAGGCATCGCGGTCACTTCATAGCCCGTAATCGCACTGCCTCCGTTATCGGTCGGGGCTGAAAAGCTGACCACCGCCTGTTGATTCCCAGGTTCCACACTCACTCCGGTTGGAGCACCAGGCGTATCCAGGGGGATCGCGGACAATGTATTCGATACTGCCGTACTGCCACCCGAAACATTCGCTATCACAGTAAAATCATGCTGGATGCGAGGGACAAGTTCCGTGAACGTATACGTATTCACGTAACCCGGGACAGATATACTTCCATTTCCCGAAGCTGCATCCACATACATCACCTGATAGTTATTGGCCCCCGATACCGGCTGCCAGGTCAGTTCCACACTCCGATACCCGGCCTCTGCCTGCTGCAACACAGGCGGGGTGAGGTCGATCACCTGGATGGAGAACGTTTGATTAGCACCTGCATTAAATTGGAAGGTCACAGTCTGCGTCCCCTTTGACAGCGTAGCGAGGAATTCTTTCTTGATGGTGACGGTAGAGCCGGATTCGGTGTAATCCGTTCCGATTAGCAGCGGATTTCCGTTATGCATCACCGAAGAAAGGGTATTGCCGTTCAGCGTCAGACTGACCGATACATCCTGCTGATTGGCTGGAACCAAATCAAAACTCGCCGTTGTCGGTGTCAGGACTGAATCCTGCGCGTCCTGTCTGACTACCGTAATGGGAAACACTTTCGTATCGCTTCCCGAACCTTTCGAGATTGTAGCCGTCAGTGTCACATTCTGATTCCCGTCATGATAGCCAGGCCGCTGAACGGTTCCATTTGTTGCGACAGTCGAGGAATCTGAGCTTGCCCACGTAATGGTAGAACCGTTCGAGCCACTCGTTGGCAAGTATACATCCTGTGTCACACTGGTCGCGCTGTCCCCAGGCGCATAGGCAACCGTCAGAGCTGACTTGTCAGCTTGAATATCGATAAGATCCGGATCATTATAGAGCTCCAACTCATATACCGTCGGCGCCGGATCGGCACCGGTAATTTCAAAAACGAGTGCTACATATCGAGTTGTAAATGGCGTGGACAAGACCTCGTCAATCGTATCCCCTGTAAAACTGTTGCTTACACTTGCTTTTGGATCACTCACATATGAATAGCTGAAACTATCTGGGCTTTGCAGCAGTCTCGCACTTTTCAGCGTCCCTGCTTCTCCCTTCACTACCCAGTGATTCACCGTCTCTACAGCACCCAGATCCAGTTTAATAAAGCTATAACCGGGTGAACCGGAAATCCATTTTGTCGTGTCATTCCCATCCGTTGCGTAGCTAAAATGGTAGATAGTAGAGCCATCGTCATAGTTACCAGTCGATTCATAACTATTGAATAAAGCCAGATTTGTTGCAGAAGCATCTGCTTGGTGAGTTGGTATGACTGGTAAAATGACCATCATGAACATCATGCTGGCCATGGCCAATCGCATCCATCTCATGTTCCTATTCCTCCTCATATTTGTGCAAGAAATGAACTTGCAAATCATTTCATTATTCGACTTTTTTCATTCGACTTTTTTCGCTATGTAATCTTTTTCAGTGTAGCACAGGATTGGGCTACTTGGTGCTAAAATTCACATTAATTTCTCTTCGACGGGTGTTTTGAATCACAGACGCTTCCTGATTATCGATGTTATCTGGGGCGAGCATGGATGGGTGTTCTATTTAAGTCTAGCATGAGATGTTGTGATAATTATTAAAATATACTTAAAACTTCAATCGATCATGGCTTCATTCAAATACATCTGCAACATTATGACTATATTAACCCTTGTTATATGACTATATGATGATATCTCATCACACCCACACCTTGATTGAACGTTCACATCCCCTTTTTCTCTGCCATTCGAAACGTGCGTGGGGTAACGCCGGTCCATCGCTTGAAGGCATTCTGAAAGGCACTTGGCTCCGAAAAATGAAGCGCATACGCTACTTCCGTGATGGAGAATTGATGAAGATGTAAATAGCTGATTGCCAGCTCCTTGCGAACCCTGGTCAGCAGTTCTGTAAAAGAAGTCTGTTCTTGCTTCAGCTTGCTTTGCAGTGTCCGCATACTCATGTGAAATTCCGAAGCCGTCTGCTCAAGTGTCGGCAAGCCTGAAGGCATTCCTTTCAGCATCCAGTGATACACGTCCCGAGAAAAAGGCTGACCTTCTGTCAGTTGACCCATTGTTTCCTCGGCAAGTCGCTCAAACATCTCCCGCAATCGGGCATTGGCATATAGAATCGGGGCCTCCAGAACCGTCTTGCTCAGCAGCATCTCATTGGTTTCCTGCTCAAACAAGGGCGTCACGCCAAATATCGATTCATAGAGCGAGCGATGATCAGGCGCTGAATGCTGAAACGTCAAGGCTCGCACCTGAATCCGTCGATTGCTCAGATGACCGATCATCTGATAAATTGAACTCACCATATCTTCCGTACAGTGACGGGACATCGGCTTTATCGGATTTTCTGAATAGAACCGAAGGCGCACTTCATCCCCCTCGATTTGCCAATTCAGATTGAACCCGCTGCATAGAATGTCATTGTATCTTCGATAGGCAATGAGTGATTCACCAATCGTCCCTGAATGCATCATCACATATCCGAGTATGCCCAGGTCGGCCATATCTGTCAGTTGTCCCTGATGAAGGCCAAAGTGATCGTCATCCAAAAAATCTGCTGCTTGGTACATGAGTTGCTCATATCGTTCTCCGGATATGCGCGCTTCCGCATCGTGAAGAAGGTCGAGATCAAAACCAACCTGCTCACAAAATAACTGTGTATCCTGACCATAGCGGGTAATGGATTTCAATATGGGATAAACCATGGACACCGCCATACCGGCATTCTGCAACAGGGACTCCTCCTTTGCGTTTATCATCAATGAATATGCGTCTGGCATCATTTATGTACGATCCTTTTGCCAATACGATTATAGAAGATCACATCTTCATTTATCTTATCACAATCCGAAATCAAGGAGGACGTAAAATGAAAGCTCGTATTTTGATCGTGAACGGACACCCCTATCCAGACAGTTATTGTACCGCCCTGACCAAGGCCTATGCCGAGGGTGCTGCAACAGCGGCCCATCAGCCAGAGGTACGGGAGATTCACCTTAGTCAGCTTGATTTTGAGCCCAATTTAAAATATGGCTTCCACCAACGGATGGAACTGGAGCCCGACCTGATTCAGGCACAGGCGGATATTCGCTGGGCGGATCATATTGTTTTCGTTTATCCCGTATGGTGGGGGACCATGCCAGCTATTCTGAAGGGATTTATCGATCGGGTGTTTCTCCCCGGATTTGCCTTCAAATACAGAGAGAACTCTGCCTTGTGGGACAAACTCTTGAAAGGAAAATCCGCCCGAATGATCGTGACGATGGATACGCCGCCCTGGTACTACAAATGGGTATACAACAGTGCCGGACATCAGGTGATGAAACGCAATATTTTGCAATTCTGCGGCATCAAACCGGTTCGGGTCACGCAAATTGGCCCAGTTCGGCCCTCTTCAGCGAAGAAGAGAACGACATGGCTGGAGCAAGTCAAAAAACTGGGGAACCAATTATCTTAAAACAGACCCATCACCAATAAGCAAGCGGGCATCCTATCGCTTGCTTGTTTCTTTTCTTTCCGATGGCTTCAAATCAGCTCATTGCCCCAAACGGCAAGTGATTCAATGACAGGTCGCAATTGATGGCCCTTCTCTGTCAATTCGTACTCCACTTTCGGCGGCATAACCGGATACGATATCTTGCGAATAATCTGTTCTTCTTCCAACTGCTTCAGACGCTGGGTCAGCATCTTGGGACTGACGCCTTCCAGTGAGTATCTCAACTCTCCAAATCTTTTCTTTCCCCCAAGTAAGTCACGAATGATGAGCATCGTCCATTTGCCATCCAAAATATCCATGGCTCGTTTAATTGGACAGGATGATGTACATGGATTCCCCGGTATTTTTGCCATGATTCTCTCCTTTTCGACAATTCCATTCCTATAGTTACTAAAAGGTAATTACTATACAAAATATATCAAAGGGTGTATGATGCAGTCAATCAAACCATTTCCAAAATAAAGGAGAAGATGAAATTGAAAAAAACCACGGTGTTAAAAGGGACTGCATTATTTATCGGGCTCGTACAGCTCATATTGGGGGCCGGATATCTGTTGGCCCCTCATGCCTTTCATGCTTCGATTGGGTTGGAAGGATTGCCAGAATGGGCAGCCTGGCCGATGGCGATGAATGGAGCCAGATTTTTATTGTTTGCATTTGGAATGTTCATGGTGTTTCGCAATCCGACCAGGAACAAAAGCTGGATACAGGCCATGATAATGGTTCAGGCTATCGACTGGATTTCAACGATGATCTATGTATTTAGAGATGTCGTTACCCTATCCCAAGTTTCTACCGCCTCCTTTCTGCCGATTATCTTCATTACATTGCTCCTGTTTACCTATCCCGCACGAGTTGAGGGGGATACACAAATGAATCCGGCCAACAAACCGCATCCCGTTTCATCATCGTGATCCAGCACCCATCCAAGGAGGTACCCATTCATGTTTACAGTCCGGCCATACATACAAGCAATCCGATTGCTTACCCTGACCCATCGCGTTGACTTGTTTGATCAACTGTCTCACTCCGCTTGGTATCACAGTGCGTTAAACTCGTTTATCCACACGCTTTCTTTGCAACATACGGACCATCATCTCGACATTGGCTGTGGAACTGGATGGTTTACACTGTGGACGGCTCCATATACCCACACTTCCGTCGGATTGGATGACAATCCGCTGATGCTGAAGCGAGCCCATCACAATAAGCTTCAACAAGAGACTTCTTCAAACGTCTCCTATGTGGAGGGAAGCGCATTGCGCCTTCCCTTTGATCGGCATTCCTTTGACGTGGTGACAGGGAACATGCTGTTGCCCGTGTTGCCCGATCCGGTTGCCGCTCTGTCCGAAATGTTCCGGGTACTGAAACCAAACGGCAAAGCAGGTCTGTTCTTGCCTACTGAGAAGCTCAATCGGGTAAATGCCTTACCCTATATCAAACAACAACAGTGGAGCGGATTTGATGCGAGTTCATTTCTGGCCTGGTCGTTAACTGGTTCCGGATTTTCCATGGACAAGCTAAACTCCCTGCTCAATGCCACCACCTGTGCATATCACATCACTCACTCGTCTTACCTATTCAATGAAATGGCCCTGATGGTAGTGATTGAAAAAAGAGAGGAGCATGGAATGACAGACGCCTCCGGGTTCGATTAAAGTCTTTGATAGCAGCGTATGTAATCGATGGTGAACTCAGCCGGATAAACAGGAGCGGACTTGGAGCCGCTTTCCTTTGCAGGGATCTCATAAATATTCAACATGAGTTGCATCGGATATTGCGGTGATTGAACAGATCGATGTAAGCACTCGTTATCCAGATAGAAATCCACGCCTTGTTCAGACCAGTCCACGGCATAGATATGATAATCTGCCGGATCAATGGGGTAGGATACTTCGAGAAATTCATCTTGAATGGTGGGGTCACCGAAGGGATGCAGACCATAGCCAAGTGTGCACGCATCGCCTTGCACCTGCCACCCCTTTATTTCAAACGGACAAATTTCGGCAGAACGTTCGGGCTGATCCTCAAATCCAATCATCCAGAAACCAAACACATTATTGGGATTTGGCGCAATCCTGGCTCGCATTTCAAAGTAACCGTATTGAGGTGTAAACAGGCGCTGCGTTGCCTGTTCTTCCTGAACGCGGCAAGCTTCGGAAAATCTGTGCTGACCGTGCGAACTGCCTGCGGGACCTCCATATACGCCCGTTTGCAAATTGCTTACTTTTACTTCTCCATTCCATTCCCGGCACCATGGTTGCTGATCTTGCGTGATCTGCAAAATGAGCTGACTCTGCTCGAACCGGTAGTTGGCCTTAGAACGAGCCCTGCTGCTCCACTGCGGGAGGTAGTAGGGCAACCATCGGTCAAGGTTGAGTTCACTGCTGTCGAAATCATCTTCAAACACCAGTGCATAGCCTTTCTTTTCTACTTGATTTCTTGGAAAGTCACGCAACTCGAGCACCCCTTCATTCTTCTTATGCGTTTTGACTGCGATTTTATTGCAGGTAACCTTTCATTTAGCCTTTAGTTCCTTCATCCATTTCGAGTTACGCCAAAGGACAGCAAGCAACCACGCTTAAACATCCATTAACGTAAAGCAATATATATTTCTGCTTGTCCATGGTTCGGGTCGATATGCGGAGAATAGTACTCGAAATCCCCAGAAAATGCCCGTTCATTCCCGGGTTTCTGCGACCACTCCCAGATACGGCCCCAGGCTTGCTGTATCACTTCAACAATAGGTCCTTGCTCTGTAACAAATACCGCATACTTTGCAGCGGGAACCGTGAAGATGTTCAAATCTGCGGGAACACTCTCTTCCAGTCCTAGATGAACGTGCACACCCACCATCACTTCGTATGCCCCCGAATCTCCATTTTCATAATTGAAGTAACAGCTGTAAATTCCACTTTTTTGCTGATATGGACTGAGTTGATGCGCTATGTTGCGGGAATAAAATTGATCGAAAAGCCTAGCGATCTTGCCATTTCCGCTGATTTCTGCAGCATTGGTGGTGACCACACTTATACCAGCAAGCGAAAAAGAAGGAAATTCTTCAATTCGGACCGGTTCATGATGTGTAATCATTTCATTGTCTGTTTTCAGTTCGTTTTGTGTTTTCAGTTCGTTGAATTTGTCTTGTTTCATCATCCATCACTCTCCATTCATGGGAATGAATTCAGTATAACAGAATAAACCTGACAACTATCTGTCAGGTTTCATCATTCCATCAATGAGTTAACGGCACCTGATGGGGTGCCGTTAACATGGATGGAGCCTCTATGGTACCCATGTTGGCTCTTGCTTCTCTTGCTACTTTACTTGCTCAACAAATACTTCCTGATCTTCAATGATCTCATAGCGGTGACTCATCGAAGCTTCCTGGATGGCTTCAAATGCCCAGTGAGTGACAGGCACATCTGACCATAATGGCGTATCTGCTCCGTTCAATGGACCGACATCCAGCATCTTGTTCATGACCATGACAGCCTCTGCCCGGGTTAAAGGCTGGTCAGGTTTAAAGGAACCATCCGGATAGCCCTTCATGATCCCCTCCTGAACAAGCGCGGCAATCTTTGCAGCGGCCCAGTGATCTGTCGTATCGCGAAATGCATTCATTTCATTTTGCTCCTGCAAGTCCATCCAGTAGAACGCAATCGTCGCCATCTCCGCTCTTGTCAGAACGGCTTCAGGGCGGAATTGTCCGTCAGGATCACCTATCATCAAGCCATTTGCGGTCGTCTCTTGTATGGATGCATACGCCCAATGGTCGATGGAGAGATCGGAGTATGGAACCGACTCCATTTCCGTTGTGCTCAGGTTTCTTGCAAGAAGAGTCGCCATTTCTGCTCTCGTGATGTGTTGATCAGGCTTGAACGTCCCGTCCTCATACCCGCTAATATAGGCATGATGAATGGATTCCTGTTCTTCTAATTGAGCCAAATAACCTTCAGCTCCATCGATATAAAGCATCGTAAAGGTACTGAACTTGTCAATATCAAATTGAATGTCCAATGAGCCGTCGTCATGGGTTACAACTTCACCTTTAACCAGCTCTTTTGTCCCATCACTATGCTCAATAAAGATCATCAGGTTATTTATCATCTGTTGTTTTTCTTCCATGTCAGAAGGAAGATCTGTACTTTTCAACGGCAATGTAATCAGAACAGACTGATTCTGCATATTGGTCTCAATATCAGCAGGTCTGCCCAATACTTTGACGTCTTTATTTTGCGCGATGTTTTGTATGATCTGCTCATTCTTGGCGCGTTCTTCCACCTGTTTTTGTTCAGTCTCATCCTTGATAGGCACCACTCTAAAATAGAGGTCTTGATCAAACTCTGCCAAAGAACGATTTGGAAGTAAAAGTGTAACATTTTCCATCTCAATCACCAAGTTCGTTTTTCCTGCTTTCAATTCATTCAGGGACGCTTTAGGAATCGAAACGTTCACTTCCGCAACCTCGTTCTTTTCGTCTGGGATGACCATTCGCAAGGTATCTTCTTTTAGTCCAAGAAGCTTTTTCACGGTTTCCTTTGCGCTTTCTTGTGAAAGGTTCACTTCATCCTTCACTGTGCCTTTATCTCTGACTCTTTTGACTTTCGTTTCAACCAGAACCTCTTTGCTATTGCCACTTTCTACTTTTACGATGATTTCTTCTTCATTCGATTTGGATGAAGAAGAAGAACCGCTTGTTGCCGCACGTTTCACGACCACTATATAATCCTTCGTCGTGGTTCCGTCCTCTGCCGTTACCGTCACCGTAATCGTGTTATCCCCTACGTTCAATGGAATCGCGTTGCTTGGCATACCGCTTGTCGCAGTCGTTCCATTTACCTTAAGCGTCGCGTTGCTGTCATATACCGATGCTGTCACCGTTACATGGTCTGCGCTGTTGGCCACGTCTGCCGTATAGCTGGTAATGCCTTCTGCAAAACTCGGGCTTAACGTTCCCGCACTAATCGCCAAAGCACTTAATTCTGCATTCGTCGATAATGCCGCACGTTTTACGACCACTGTATAATCCTTCGTCGTGATTCCATCCTCTGCCGTTACCGTCACCGTAATCGTGTTATCCCCTACGTTTAATGGGATCGCAGAGGTTGACATGCCGCTTGTTGCAGTCGTTCCATTTACCTTAAGCGTCGCGTTGCTGTCATACACCGCTGCTGTCACTGTTACATGGTCTACGCTGTTGGCCACGTCTGCCGTATAGCTGGTAATGTCTTCTGCAAAGCTCGGGCTTAACGTTCCCTCGCTGATCGCCAGGGCGCTTAATTCTGCATGATCAGAGTAGTTGATAAAATAGCTTAATTTCGGATATTGCTGCCCTTCCCGGATTCCCCACACATCCGTAAAATTGAATCCGATCCTGTAAAAGTAGCCTCCTGATGCATCTCAGCCGTCGTCTTCCCTATGCCCTTGCCTGTGTCCGATTGTCCCGTCGTATTTACATCGTAATAGCTGGAGGTAACCGTCCCGGTGTTCATTTTTCCAATTAAACCACCCGTATCACTATTCCCTGTCACCGCACCCGTTGCATAGCTATTCATGATTGTACCCGTTGCAAAAACCCCGACCAAACCGCCTGCCTGATTATATGCTACTACATTTCCGGTTGCATAGCTGTTTTCAATATCTGCATAATTCGTCCCGACCAAGCCGCCGACATATCCACCAATCGTTGAGGTTACATCGACGTCCGCATAACTTTCACGGACGATGGATCCATTGTTTATACGTCCAGCCAGCCCGCCCACGACGGTTACTCCTTCCACACTTCCGGTCACATAACTGTGCTCTATCGTGCCGGAATTGGCCATTTCCCCGATCAAGCCACCTGTAAAGGAAGCGCCGGCTATGTCCACATCCTCCAACTTAACATCTTCGAAATGAGCGCCGGCTACAATGCCGAATAAACCTGAATAGTCCTCCGTCGTGTTAATCTTTAAATTCGAAATCGTATAGCCATTTCCATCAAATGAACCTGTAAAAGCGTATGTATTCTCGCTACAAATTTCGCCGATAAAAGGATCTGGAAAACAGTAATCTTCGACATATCCGATCGGATCCCAGCCGGATGCTCCCCACTTTGCATAACCTGTCCCGCCATCACTCAAATAAGCAGCTAAATCAATATCTGCTCCCAATTGATAATGCGCTTGCATGTCATTGCGCAACTCATCCAATTGTTCGGCCGTCATAATCACATACGGATCACTTTCGATTCCTGATCCCGCTCCGCTAAAGCCGCTCGGATCTGCCTTCACATTTTGTACAGGAATCAGCGCGAAGCACATCATCAATGAGAGTACAACGATCAAACCTCTGGTTGCCCCTTTTCTCTTCCTACCTACATACATCGTTATTTCCTCCTGTTCACATCGATTCGTGTTGTGCTGTCATACTGTTCCAGTCTAACAAATTACATCTGTCAATTCCACGAATATTGTCGAAAAAAGCAAAATAAGTCACATGATCGCTTCGATTCGTATCTAACATCCTGCATGTGAAAGTGAGAGTGAAAGTGTAAGCAAACGGATAGTCAATTGACACGTGAAACATGCATGTAAAGCTGCACTAGGAAGAAGCTTGTCCAGCGATGAACGCCTCGATTTGTTGCAAGGTTGGAATGGATTCTTGTGCGCCTCGGCGGGTAACGGTCAAGGCTGCGGCTGCGGAAGCATATGCAAGCGCCTCGTTCCAGTCCTTGAATTGACTCGTCAAAGCCAACCTCGCCGCCAGGGCGCCAATAAAGGTATCCCCTGCGGCGGTCGTATCTACAGCATGGACGGAATAGGCAGGCGTGACAAAAGACAATCCGTCTTGATCCATATACAAGGAGCCCTGTTCGCCAAGTGTCAGAATCACGCGTGGAACGCCTGTTTCCAGGATGGTTTCAGCAGCCTGTTTCGCAGCCGAGATCGTTCCGGCCGCCCTTTTCGAAATGACTTCGGCTTCAGTCTCATTCACCACAAGCAGATCAATGAGCGGGAGGGCTTCTTCAGGGATGGGCATGGCGGGTGCAGGATTGAAAATGGTGTAACCCCCTGCTTGTCGCACCGCTTTCATCGTATCCTGTGTCGTTCTCCAGGGAATTTCATTTTGAAACAATACGATACTGCCTTTTTTGAATAAGCCATACCAGCCCTGACTATCCTCGCTGGTTAACTCCCCGTTGGCTCCTGCCGTTAAAATGATATGATTCTGTCCTGATCCATCCACCGTAATGGTGGCAACGCCTGAAGTGCCAGCTTTATGCAGCACTTGCTCAATGTTGACTCCCTTTTGCATAAGAGAAGTGGTCAGCTCATCTGCAAATGCATCCGAGCCAACTGCACCCAGCATATACGTCTCTGCCCCTGATTTGGCAGCAGCCACCGCCTGATTCGCTCCCTTACCGCCTGGACTGTAAAAGGAATGAACACTATGGATCGTTTCACCGGGTTGCGGAAATGATTGAACCTGCTGCACCAGATCCATATTGATGCTTCCCACTACATAAATGTTGCTCACTGGCTACCCCTCCCACCGTTTTATCCAATTCGAAGAACTCTATCTATCGTCCAACTACCGATTTTCGAAACATTGCATCGTTCTCATAATCTGCATCATTCGTTCTTCCGCCCATGCAGGCGCATGTCTCATCGCTTCTTCCAAACTGCAGGGGCCCGGTACGATCGAAAACCCTGCGGCAAGTCCGATTTGCTTCATCTCCTGCAAGGAGAGGCTGACCGATCCGCACAGCGCAACTACCGGCACCTGATGTCGTTGTCCCAACTGGCAAACGCCTGCGATAACTTTTCCTGAGAGCGTTTGTTGATCCAGCTTGCCCTCTCCCGTAATCACGAGATCCGCGGTAGCCATGGCCTCACTGAGTTTTGTCGCTTCCATGACATACTCAATGCCGGAAGCCAGCTTCGCTCCCAGAAATACGGCGAATGCCGCTCCCATGCCTCCGGCTGCACCAGCACCAGATAACGCGCTGACCTTCATACCCTCTTGTGCTTCCAGGCAATGGGCATATCGAGCAAGAGCTTCTTCCAACACGGACACTTGCTGCTCGCTAGCTCCTTTTTGCGGGCCGAAGATCGCTGCCGCCCCATTGGGTCCACATAGCGGATTGGTGACGTCACTAGCGATTACAAAACTCGATTCCCGCAGCCTTTCATCCAGTCTCGAACGGTCGTAACGGTCGATCTCCAGCAAGGCTTGACCGCCTGTTTGCTTTATCTCGTTGCCGCGTGCATCCAGCCAGCGGATACCGAGGGCGCGCAGCATGCCCATTCCGCCATCTACGGTAGCACTTCCGCCTAAACCAATGACAAAACGTCGACAACCCTGACTCAAGGCATGTTGGATGAGCTGTCCCGTGCCATAGCTGTCCGCCCGCATTGGATCTCGCTCAGCATCTTGCAGTAAAGTCAGCCCGGACGCTTCGGCCATTTCAATGACTGCCGTCTGTCCATCATCCATGATGCCGTAACTAGCCTTGATCTCTCTGCCCAGCGGGTCGTTGACCTGCGCATACCGATAAGTCCCCCCGCAAGATTGAACAAGCGATGACACCAAGCCCTCCCCTCCATCGGAGAGGGGAAGCTTGTGTATCATCGCATTCGGGCAAACGGTGTTTATTCCTTTTTCTATCGCATCACATAAAGCACCTGCTGATATGGAGCCTTTAAAGCTGTCTGGAGCGATCACGATCTTCACCGATCATTCCACCTTTCTTGCTGTAAGATCTATGTGTCCCTGCCATCCTGGTAAAGGATGTCGTTTTGTTTCCTAATAGATGATTGACTAGCAGATCAATATCCTAGAGAAGTTTCGCTAGTAGAAAATGAAGGTATCGTTCGTAAATTGCCAGATTCATCGAGATCTAGGACGTATATTGAATGTATACCGCTTTTGGCTCTGTGAAGAAGGCCATATTGCTGTGTCCAATCGAATACGCCCCATAGCCGGACTGCTTGACACCGCCGAAAGGCATATGCGCCTGACTCGCCGTACCATGATTGACATGAACCATGCCGCATTCCAGCTTGTCCGCAATACGCCAGCATGCATCGTGCTGACTTGTGAAGAGGGAAGCGGCCAATCCATAGACCGTCGCGTTTGCAGCCTCAACCGCTGCCTGCTCATCTTCCACCTCTATCATACACAACACCGGCCCGAAAATCTCTTCCATTGCGAGTTTCATATGCGGTTGCACAGATCGAAATAGCGCCGGTGCCATATAGGCTCCGCCATCGTAATTGGCTCCCGTCAGCACCTCACCGCCGCATACGAGCTGCGCCCCTTCTTCAAGACCGAGCTGCACATAGTGCTGTACCGATTCCAGTTGACCTTGATCAATAAGGGGCCCGATCCCGACCTTCTCATCCCAGGCCGGACCCGCTTGAATGCGAGTCATTTCCGAAACAAGCGCCTGTTCCATCGCATCGGCATGGCGCTTCAAGACGATCACTCTGCTGATGGCTGTGCATCGTTGACCCGTACAGCTAAACGCGGCTCCCACAATCTGTTTGGCAGCCCCGTCTATCGATTCCGCATCGAGGACGATTGCCGCATTTTTGCCGCCCAGCTCCAGCTGCGTTTTTTTGAGCTGGCCTGCTGCCTGGGCATTGATTCGCTTGCCCAGTTCACTCGAACCCGTGAAGCTGATCCCTCTCACCTGCGGGTGCGTCACCAGTGCATTTCCTGCCTCCGACCCGCTGCCTGTCACCAGATTGACCACACCAGGCGGAACACCCGCCTCTTCCAGCAGCTCCATCAGATAGACGGCACACCACGGCGTCAGCGAAGCGGGTTTCAACACGACCGTGCATCCATACGCCAAAGCCGGTGCAATCTTGCGAACAGGGGCGACAATAGGAAAGTTCCAGGGTGTAATCGCGCCAATGACGCCAATCGGCTGATGCATCACCGTGTTGACCATATTCGGCTTCTCACTGGGATGGACTTCTCCATTCATACGCAGCGCTTCGCCAGCGGCAAATCGCACCTCCGCTGCCGCTCTGCCTACTTCTCCATACGCTTCGGCCAGCACCTTTCCCTGCTCTGCCGAGCAGCGATAGGCCAAGCCGTCCGCCTCTTTATCCAACAGCTCTGCAAATCGCAATAACACTTGCGCTCGCTCTGGTGCGGGCCGCTTTGACCATGTCCCAAATGCCGTTTCAGCTGCCGCCACCGCTGCCGCTATATCCGAAGCACCCGATTGCTGAAAGTGTCCGAGCACCTGTGAGCGATCCGACGCGTCATAACGCGCCATCAAGCTTCCGCTGTCTGCATCCTTCCATTGTCCTGCTATATAATTGCCATAGGTTTGACCTGCGTTCTTCGTCAACCAGTCTTTCATTACTGCCTGTGCCACACTCATTCACCTTCCTCTTCCGTTTGCATGCAATAATGTCGGCGGGCGCTGCCCATTCAGTCCGGCCAGCACATTGTCCACACATAGACGGCCCATTGCGGTTCGCGCTTCAATGGTCGCACTTCCGACATGCGGTGCCAGAACTACATTGTCCAGTTCCCTTAAGCCTTCCGCCATCGCAGGCTCCTTCTCAAACACATCCAAACCGGCGCCCGCGATCCAGCCTTCTCGCAAAGCCTGAACCAGTGCTGCCTCATCCACTAACGCACCTCTGGCCGTATTGATCAGATAGCTAGTCGGCTTCATCTGCAACAGGGCCTGTTCCCCGATCATATGATGATTCTGCGCATCATAGGGCGCATGCAGGGAAACGAAATCAGCTTGCTGGAGCAGCTCTCCGAGCGGTACCCGCTTCGCATTCAACGCGGATTCCTCACTTGGAGCAAGCGTCCGTGAGCTGGTATACAGCACTTTCATGCCAAAGCCCGTTGCTCTGGCTGCCGTCGCTTGCCCAATTCGGCCCATCCCGACGATACCCAGCGTTTTGCCGGAAACCTGGCTGCCCAGCATCAAGGACGGTTCCCAGCCGCTGAATCGACCCTCACGCATATACTGGTCTCCGGACGGAATTCGACGAGCCGCTCCCAAGAGCAGTGCCCAGGCTAAATCCGCTGTCGCCTCGGTGAGCACATCGGGGGTATTGCACACCATAATTCCGCGCTCCGTTGCGGCCTTCACATCGATATTGTCATAGCCAACCGCATAGTTGGCTATGAGCTTCAGCTCAGGAGCTTGTGACAGCACTTCTTCGTCCAGCGGATCGACGAGCAAAGAAATGACCGCCGCCTTGTCTTGCAATTTCTCGATAAACCTCGATTTGCTTAAAGGTTCACTGGATGTGTACACTTCCACCTCTGCATGCGGTTGAAGACGATCCAGCACACCCCCGGGCAACGGGCAAGTCACCAGCACTTTCGGCTTCATCGCAGCTTCACTCCCTTCATGATGGCGTCATTAGCTTGCGGCAGATTTGCTTCAGATCTTCCGGCGTCGGCATTCTCGGATTGACCGGAATATTGCCTGATTGCATCGCTTCCTCAGCAATGCGATCCAAGTGCTCTTCCTGCACCCCGTAGCTTGTCAAAGATTGTGTGATGCCGACATCTTCCTTGAGCTGCCGAATCGCTGCAACGGATCGATAAGCCGCTTCACGATCGGAGACCTCCGCAACTCGCTCGCCAAAGATTTCAGCAATGCGTTTAAACTTCTCAATCTGACTCGGATAATTGAACTCCATCACTTCAGGCAGCAGCATGGCATTCACCGTTCCATGCGGAATGTGAAAATGAGCGCCTAGCGGCAAAGCCAATGCATGTGCGATTCCCAACCTGGTTTCATTAAAGGCCAGGGCCGCAATGAGACTGGCCAGCAGCATATCATAACGTGCTTGCACATCCTTGCCGTGAAAGACAGCCGTGCGAAGACTTCGCGCAATCAATGTCATGGCCTGCAGCGACATGCCTTCTGATATCGGCTGCGTGGCTTTATTTACATAGGACTCCAACGCATGCGTCAGCGCATCCATTCCGGTAGCTGCCGTAATATGAGGCGGTAGGGTCAGCGTCAGCATCGGGTCGCACAGTGCCAGCGCCGGACAATTGTGCGGACTCCCGACACTGAGCTTGGCACCCGATTGCTTATCTGTTAGGACGGACCATATCGTTACCTCGCTGCCTGTCCCGGCTGTCGTAGGCACGGCGATGACAGGCGCCCCTCTGTGGGGCACTTTGTTGATACCGACATAATCTCGGATATCCCCGTCATTCCCCAGCATAATGCCAGCTGCTTTAGCGGTATCCAGGGAGCTTCCGCCACCTAAGCCGATCACGATGTCACAACCAGCCTTCTGGGCCGCTTGCACAGCTTTCGGGACCCCTTCGATATCCGGGTCTGGTTCGATCTCCGAGAATATGTCAAACGGAATCTGTGCATCCAGCAAAGGCTGCACGGCCTGATCGACGATGCCTGCCTCTATTAACCCTGGATCTGTCACAATCAGCGCCCGGCTTCCACCCAACGCATGAACGTGCTCTGGCAGCTTCTGAATGACGTGATGGCCGAATTCAATTTTTGTCGGCAGTTCATATTTAAAGGACATGCTCATCCTGTTCTCTCCTCTCTGACTCATCCCTGACTCATACATTTCTGACTGATTCACTCTGTTTCATCCATGTCTGATTCGTTCACCTTGATTCATGCATATCTGTCTCGTTCACCCTGATTCATGCATAACTATCTCGTTGGTCCATCATTCATAAACCGCTGATTCGTCGATCTCGGTATCAGTCAGAGACAAACCATGCCGCTCTCCAAGGGACGACAGCATCTGCTGCACCTTGAGCGGAAGCTCGATACCCTGCTGCTTGCGTTCCTGTTCTCTACGAAACTCCAGTTCACCCGGAATAAGAATTTCATTTACGCCCGGCGCTTTCGGCTCTGCCTTTAAATCTTCGATATACTCATCCATGCGCTGCTTGAATTGCGCCACCGGCATCATGCGTCCGATATCCATCGCAATAAAAAAGTGGCCCACATTCTGTGGCTGCGCCCAGTTCTCATACATATTGTTCACGGACTTGCCGAAGCCCGCTCCGGTCAGAACGCCCGCCATAATATCAATGAACATCGACAGCGCATACCCTTTCGGACCGCCAAGCGGCAGCACCGATCCAGACAACGCTTCCTGTGCATCGGTGGTCGGACGGCCCTGTGCATCCACCGCCCAGCCTTCGGGAATCGCCTCGCCCTTTTCAGCAGCCACAATTATTTTGCCTCGTGCGACTACACTGGTCGCCATATCCATCATGAACGGAAGATGACGGCCTGCAGGTACACCGACTGCCAGTGGATTCGTACCGATAAAAGGACGGATACCGCCGGTCGGAGGCATCGTTTGTGAAGCATTGGACATCACCATCAGCAACATGTCTTGCTCAACGGCTTTTTTCAAATAATAGGCGCACGTCCCAAAATGATTCGAGTTCTTTACCCCGACGATGGAAAGGCCGTGCTGCCTGGCGCCTGTCAAAGCAAGCTCCAGCGCCCGATTGCCCGCCACCGCGCCAAAGCTGTTCTGCGCATCCAGCAAGGTCAATCCTCCGTCTTGCATCACCTGCATCGAAGCACCGGACGCAACCATCCCTTTCTCCAATCGCTGCACATAAATCTCTGTGCGCACCACACCGTGCGAATCAACGCCTCTCAAATCGGCTTCAATCAAGCTCTCAGATACAACAGAGGCTTCCTCTGGAGGAAGCCCGCTTCGTTGAAACACCTGTGCGACAAATTGCTCTAGTCTTTTCCAGTGATATCGTCGATTACTCACGAGGCAGCACACACCCCTTCTCCGTCAAGGCTTGATCGACCCACGACCGATCGAGGGTGCCTTCCTCAATGGATCGCATGATCGCTTCTTCCTTCGCTTGTTGCGCATGCAGCTTCCTGATCATTTCTTCTGCCTCTGCTTTCGGAATGGCGATCAATCCGTCCTCATCCCCCACGATAATATCACCGGGATGAACATGCATTTCCCCGATCGTCACCGGCAAGTTGATCGTACCCGGACCGTCCTTATAGGGACCGCGGTGGGTAATGCCTCTGGCAAACACCGGAAACGTCTGTAAACAACTTGCTCCCGAATCGCGAATAGCACCATCAATGACGAATCCGGCGAGTCCTTTTTTCTGTGCCCATCGCATCATGATTTCGCCCGCAATCGCATTCGTCAGATCTCCGCCGGCATCGACAACAATCACATCGCCCGGCTCCGCCATATCCAGCGCTTTATGCATAAGCAGATTGTCGCCCGGTCTTGTCTTCACCGTAAACGCCGTACCCAAAATACGGGTCGTCGCATGATAAGGGCGCAATCCTGATCCGCCCGCATACAATCGGGACATATTGTCACTGATATGGGCCGTAGCAGCATCCTGAAATGCATCAATTAACGATCGATCCGGCCGGTTGATTAACGGTTCAATTTGAAAGCCCAACTCCATCGCTCACGCCTCATTTCCGGCTGCGGTATCCCGAATGAGCCGACTGACTGCAGCAAAATCCATCTCGCCATGCGCCCGGGATGCCGCTTCATACCACTGCAGCGCAGAGGATGCCAACGGTAACGGAATCCCTGCCCCTTCCTGCACCGCAATATCCAAATCCTTCTTCATCAGCTTCAGCTTAAAGCCCGGCTCCAACTGCTGCTCCAGGAGGGCATGATACTTCTGAACAAACATCCAGGAAGCCCCTGAGCTTTCCTTGATGACATCAAAGAGCGCTTGCATCTCGACCCCTAATTTCTCCCCGAGCGCAACCGCTTCCGCCGTAATCAGCATATGGGTCGAAGCCATCATCTGATTGATCGCCTTGACCGCCTTCCCATCCCCGATCTTGCCGACATGGATAATCTTGCCCGCCATCACATCGAGAATCGTTCGGACGTCTTCCAGTAATTCAGCTTCACCGCCCGCCATGACGGTCAGCTGACCGCTTTGGGCGCCTGCGGTGCCACCGCTAACCGGAGCGTCCAGTACCTTCACGCCTTTGCTCCGGTACACTTCCTCTACCTTGTGCATCATTTGTGGAGAGCTGGAGGTCATTTCAATCAAGGTTTGATTCGGCTTGAGGGCCGACAGCGTCTCGTCTGACAGCAGCACTGATTCCATCTGCGGGTCAGCAGGCAAGATGGTAATGACCACTTCACTGTGTTGTATAATTTCCGCTGCACGGTTGTGGAACTCTGCACCGAGCGGCTCCAGCACCTCTCTAGGCGCCTGGTTTTGATGAATCATCGTATGCAAAGGATAACCCGCTTTCACGAGCAACTTCGCCATCGGTAATCCCATCGCGCCTAATCCTATAAATCCAATGCTCGGTAAGCTCATTTTCATTACGCCTCCTTTTGCTTCATGATTTCCATGGCCGACTGTTCTTCAATATCCCGAAGCTTGCGAACTCGTCTGCGAAAATGCTCCTCCGTGCTGAATTCCGCTTTCAGAAAAGTCTCAATCATTTCTTTCGCGACCCGGGAGCCGATAATTTGCGCACCGATACACATCACATTGACATCATCATGCTCCACGCACTGATGGGCAGAGTAGATATCATGGCAAACCGAAGCGCGAATGCCTTGAATTTTGTTCGCAGCGATACTGGCTCCAACTCCGGTACCGCAAAGCATAATCCCGCGATCACAAGCGCCGCTTCGCACATCATCGCACACGCGGCGGGCAATATCCGGAAAATCAACCGGCTCCGTGGATTGGCAGCCATAGTCAATGACCTCTACACCAGCTTCCTTGAGCACATTCAGAACATCTGCCTTTAACGGGTATCCCGCATGGTCATTGCCAAATGCTATTTTCATCCTCGTTTCCTCCCCTGCATTGAACGGTCTGATTATGCGCATGCCAAGAAAGTCGGGAAGTCCTTGCCTTCTCCGACTTCCTGGCCTGCTGCCTATTCAGTTACACTTGCTGCTAGCTGTCAGGTTGCTTCATGTCGAAACGGATTTTTCGATATGGATTTACTTGATCAATTCAGAGATCGCATTGGCTTGATCTTGCATTTTCGCACGCTCATTGATGACGCCGTCATAAACCACATCCGCCATTTCAGCCAGGGAGCGACGAGATACGGTATGCTCATTCGTTGTCATGGCATCGTCAACCGTGTCGATCCAGTCTTGACGCAGGGAGCTTGCACCGCTTAATGCGCCGCCCAATCCACTGGATACGGCAGCCAAACAGTCTGTATCACGGCCGAAGTTCACCGCACCGATCACGAGATCTTTCGGATTTCCTTTACCCACATAGAACAAGCAAACCCCTTTTGTAATAATCTCATTCCCCATGCTGTAGCAATAAGGCGTTCCAACACCATTGTAGTGTTGATAGAACCAAGGCTTCATATCTTCGATGGATTCACAGTTTTTGGTCGCTTCCAAGGCACGCTCAATCTCATTTCTTACTTTGACATGGACATAACGCAGAGAAGCATCTACAACGGAATCCACCGTTGCTGTCGGTTTCATCGCTTCAGCAATACCAGCGGATAGAACGGTTGCCCAATCCAGTCCCAGTCCATGCAGCGGCTGATACAGACGACCTACGTCAAACGTGTCCACATAAGCCTGATGCGGATTACATGCATTGATCAGTCCTACCGGATGACAGGAACGGGCAAAGGAGACAATACCCATGTAGTCGGAATATTGACCGACATTTCCTGCTGGCATCCCTGCCGCAGCTAATTTATACAAGATCTCATCACATGGCTCCATTTGTACGTTGAATTTCTCCGGATTGATATCGCGAATCCAGATTTCACGCAAATCTTCCGCTGTGATGCGACCGCCTTTTTCTTTAATTGCAGAGACCAACAGACGCTGACGCTCAATACCGTCTTCTGTTGTTCCCGGTTTTCTTTGATACGCGCCGTAATGACAGTATCCTTCCAAACGGTCCAGTACACCATATTTATCCTTGATGCGCTCAGGATCCCAAGTCTCTACCATTGCTCCCATTGAGGAACCGATATTGGATGCGGCAATACATCCGAAAATTTTGTCATACAGCTTCGTGTTACGTTTCTCATTATTCGTGGTCATCATGGTTGTTCTCCTCCGATTCAGATCGTTTTTTTCATGATTAATGCATATTCATAAGCATCCAGTTCCAATTGCAGCTGTTCGTTCTCTACAGATACCGTTTTTTGGGTCTGCAGGTCGATCCATTCGCTTCCTTCCGGTACATCCAGCGTCACCTGACGCTTTCCGACACCGTTGTGGAAAAATGCCCACACCGCCTCATTTTCATATGAGCGGGCGAACCCGTACACTTGATCTTCTTCACTCACATACAGCGTCTCAAAATCCCCGAATTTAAGCGGATTCAGCTGCTTTCTCCATTGAATGCAGGATTGATACAGCTGGAACAATCGCTTGTTTTGCTTGGCTTCGTCCCATACCATGCAGCGTCTGGCCTGGACCATGGTGCTGCCGGTCATCCCCACTTCATCCCCGTAATACACCATCGGAATACCCGGGTACATGAACAGGAATACGGTGGCCAGTGCCATTCGTTCTTCCGAGCCTTCACACAAGCTCAAAAACCGCGGTACATCATGACTGCCAATCAGGTTGAACATGTAGCGATTTTGCTGCTCGCGATAGCGAATGCGTGCGGACAGCAATCGTTCATCTAGGCTTGTCGCGCCAATGCTCTGTTCTCCGAAAAAGTCCAGCACAGGCGCCCGGAACAAGTAGTTGGTAATGGAATCAAACTGGTCGCCTTGCAGCCAGGTTGTACCATCAAGCCAGATTTCACCTAAGATGAACGCTTCCGGATTCACCGATTTCACTAACATACGGAACTCGCGCCAGAACTGATGGTCAAGCTCATTGGCGACATCCAGCCGCCATCCGTCAATGCCTTTCTCTGTCCAAAATTGCGTGACATCCAGCAAATATTGCCGCACTTCGGGATGTTCATGGTTCAGCTTCGGCATTCTGGCGGTATACGCAAAGGTGTCGTAATTGTGCCCTGGCTCCTCCATGTTAATCGGCCAATCATGAATGATAAACCAATCATAATAAGCGGAATCTTTCCCCTTCTCCACCACGTCCTGAAACGGCTTGAAGCGCTTCCCTGCATGATTGAACACAGCGTCCAGCACGACTTTGATGCCGGCTTTGTGGAACGCCTGTATCAAAGCTTCAAATGCCTCATTGCCGCCGAAGCTCGGATCCACCAGATAATAATCCTCGGTATCGTACTTAAAGGTGGATGGCGACAGGAACAACGGATTGAAGTAAACCGCATTCACGCCTAATTCGGTCAAATAATTGATCTTTTTTATCACCCCCTCCAAATCGCCCCCGAAAAAGGTCGTCATCGTTGGCTCATCGCCCCATGGGAGCGCACCGTCTGGATCATTGTCCGGGTTGCCGTTATAGAAACGATCCACCCCGATTTGATAGAAGATCGCCTCATCGAGCCAGCTTGGATAGTGCGGCAAGTCCACACCTGCGAGATACGGAAATTCAAACCACCGCGCTGCGGGACGATCTGCTGTCAGTCCCAACTCGCTGTACCAGTAGCTGCGATGGCCCGTGTTCAGCATGAAGATGTATTTGGGACGCCGCTTCGGAGCGACAAACGCTGCACTCCAGTACTCGAACAATCCGTCGCTTCCTTCCTTTTTCAACGGCACCTGTTCAATGGAAGGGGTATATTGCGGATGGTCATAGCGGTCTGTAAATAACACCTTGCCGCCTGCAATATCCCCTTTTTTGACACGAATCGTGACCTTCAGGGTCTGTTCATCCAATGGATAGCTGTATTCGTCTTTTGGAACGTGATAGATCGCTTCCTGCTGCAAATCCATACCCTGCTCATCCTTTCACTCCAGTAAATACGATGCCTTGTATAAAATATCGTTGTGCGATGACAAACAGGATAACAATCGGAATCATGGTTGTTACACTGGCCGCCATCAGCAAGCTCCACTCGACATGAAACTCCTGCTGGAACGCTCTTAACCCGAGGGTGATCGTCCACAGCTTCGTATCATTCAAATAAATCAATGGCTGCAAAAAGTCATTCCATGTATGCCGGAAGGTATTGATGGCCACGATGCCAATGACCGGCTTCGACATCGGGATAATGATGCGCCAATAAATCCCAAACAGTGAGCACCCATCGACCTTCGACGCTTCATCAAGTTCCTTTGGCAGTGAACGGAAGAACTGCCGAAACAGGAAAATGTTGAAGGCGTGCCCGAAGAAATTCGGTACAATCAGCGGCCAAAATGTATTGACCCAGCCCACTTTGCTGAAGATGACAAAGGTAGGAATCAGTTTGACGATCTCCGGAAGCATCAGGGTACTCATCACCAGAACGAAGATGAGATTTCTGCCGCGCCACTGCAGCCGGGCTAGGGAGTATCCCACCAGGGAAGACGAGATGACCTGACCAATCACAGATACCGAGGTCACGACAAAGGTGTTCCAATAATATAATCCAAACGGGCGCATCGTCAGCGCCTCACGATAGTTTTCAAATCGAAATGGATTCGGAATCCATTGAATCGGCCACGTAAAGACTTGATTGGAATACTTCAAAGACGTGCTGACCATCCAGACAAATGGAATCAAAATAATAAACGAGCCGACAGAGAGTACGAGATACAGCAAAGCCTTGGTAAACAGCGATTGTGCTTTGACGGATTCCCGCAACGAAGGACGCTGAACGGTAGTTTGAGCTGACATGGAATCCCCCCTTTACCCGTAGAATACTTTTCTTTCCCCAAATCGAAATACAATCAGGGTAAAGACGCCGATGTAGACAAATAACAGCCATGATAACGCACTGGCATAGGCCAAGTCATAGTCCTGAAACGCTTTGTAGAATATATGAAGCATCAAAAAGTAAGTCGATCGTGCCGGCCCACCACTCGTCATAATGTAGGCCTGGTTAAACACCTGCAATGCTCCGATCGTCCCCATCACGAGATTGAAGAAAATAACCGGTGACAGCATGGGCAGTGTGATGGTAAAGAACATGCGAATCTTTCCCGCGCCGTCTACTTTGCCTGCTTCATACAAATCGGTCGGTATCCCTTGCAGGCCGGCCAGATAGATCAGCATGCCGCCCCCGACACCCCACAGACTCATAATAATGAGAGAAGGCAGCGCCCAGTCCATGGAACCGAGCCAATTGGGTCCGGACAAATGAAACCATTTCAGAAATGAATTGAATAATCCATAGTTGGCATCAAATACGAGAATCCAGAGGAAAATCGTCGCGATCTCCGGCAGCACGGACGGGAAATAAAAGATGGTACGATACGTCCCGATCCCTTTGATCTTCTGATTCAGCAGGATTGCCAGCAGCAATCCGAACACGAGCATCAGGGGAACACTGGCGAGCGTGTATACGGTTGTAATCATGAGGGAGTGCCATACCAGATCGTCCTCGAACAACATGTAACGATAATGATCAAGCCCTACCCAATTCGGTGGATTAAAGAAGTCATAATCCGTAAAGCTCATGCCAAGCGAGAACAGCATGGTGCCGAGCGTAAGAAAGACAAACCCAATGATCCAAGGAGATGCGAACAACCACCCGGCTAGTTCCTCTTGTCTAGCTCGCTTTGATATTTTTGCCATAGAATCTAACCTCCTTGCTGGATCAAACTGCATGACGCCAGCTCTTTCATTGATCTGGTTCAGTGATCTGAGGCATCAAGCATCCGAAGCATGAACCTTGACCTTCAACAGATAGATGTCGTTGTCGAGTTGACAAATCATTCACACCACCTGATCAGTAAAGCGGGGAGGAAAGGGAGGCTGCGTCATTCGCTGTGTCATTCATCGCTGAACGCATTCTGAAACCCTCTCCCCGCCAGTCCTCTGTTTATCTTCCGTTTTCGATATCTTTAATCAGCTTGTCGAGCTCTTCTTTGGATTCGTCCATAATTTTCTCCACATCGGAGTTTTTGTCGGACAGAATTTGCTCCATTCTGGCCCCGAAATCTTTCTCGCTTCGTGCCATTACCGGGAACTGAGTCGGTCTGGAAACCCCTTCTTCTGCGGTCTTAAAGACGGTGTCGCGAATTTCTTCACTCAGATGGGTAAAGGCATGCTCCTTTGCAATCTGTTTGTTGCTTGGGAACTCTCCTTGCTCTGCTAGCACCATCTGCCCTTTCTCACCTAACCACCATTCAATGAAGGTCCAGGCTGCGTCTTTGTTATTGGATTTGGAATACATTCCCCAAGCGTTGGAGATAACAACCGGTTTGGAACCGCCTTCACCTTTCGGCGGCATGGCTACTCCCCAGTTAAAGTCCCACTTGGAAGGAGTCGTCTGCGTACCTTTGATATCCCATGATCCGGACCAGTTCATCGCTACATTGCCTGACTCAAATGCCACACCGCCACCTTGAGACGCAGCATCGGCATTCGGAATCGGAGCCACCTCATGCTTGTAGATCAAGTCTTTCAAGAAGTTCATCGCTTCGACAGAGCCTTCGCTGTTCACCAACGATTCACTGCCATCTTCAGATAAGTACTCGCCGCCCATGGCGTAGGACCATCCCAGGAAATGCGTACCTACCCAAGGTCTCAGGTTGTAACCATATTGATTGTCATCTTTGTTCGTCAGTTTCTTCGCTTTATCGAGGAATTCATCGATGGTCCAATCGTTTGTCGGGTATTCCACGTTGGCTTTGTCGAACAAATCCTTGTTGTAGAAGATGAAATACGTCATATTCAGGATCGGAATCCCGTAGGTTTTGCCTTCATACATGTGATCAGACAAACTCTTGACGTAATAGTCCTCTTCCAGATTCAATCCAGATTCATCGATGTAAGGCTGCAAGTCTTCCAACAGACCTTTTGAAGCAAAGTTCAGGTTTCGGGTAGAATCGGTAAACAGCACATCCACCTCTTGATTACCGGCCACCATTGAGGTCACTTTCTGCACCACTTCCGAGGACGGCGCCATCACCCCGTTGACTTTAATGTTAGGATGATCTTCATTGAAAGCGGTTACAATACTTTCCCACTCTGGACTGGCTGGATCGAACCGCCAGGACAATACCGTAATTTCAGACTCCTGATCCCCTTGATCGGTCTGATTTGCATTGTTTGAGCCTTTGTTTGAAGCCGCATTTTCATTATTGTTGCTTGAACATCCGGTTAATACCAATACGAGACATAAGAAAGCCATCATTGCGATTTTAAGTGTTTTCACATGAACCCCTCCAATGGTTTATTCCTGTTCTTACGTGTGAAGACAAGTCTTCTCTTAAGCAGGCCATACATCGCTGACTGGTTTTCCCGATTCCACTCCCTGGTTGCCTTGGTTCTCATCGTTGACTTGATTCTCTGGGTTGTCTTGGTTCTCATGGTTGACTTGGTTCTCTGGGTTGTCTTGGTTCTCAGAGTTGTCTTGGTTCTCAGAGTTGTCTTGGTTCTCATGATTGCCTTCATTCTCTGGGTTGCCTTCATTCTCTTAGTTGCAGTTACCTTTCGCCCCTTTTTTCTTTTACACCGTTATTCCCACGTCTTTTACACCATCATTTTGTGATTCGTCCACCTCCTTAAATTAGTACAACGAAACCGGTCTCATTATGTTATGGTACTGAAAACATTGAATTATATGTTGTTTTCTATAGAATTCGTAATAAATGTAAACGCTTAATTGAGACCGGTTGCAAAATGTTATAAAAAAAATTGAGATGCTCGACACTCTCCTTGTACCGTCCGGCTTGCTTATCCCTTGCCAATGTCTTGCTTGTCTTGCTTGCCTTGCTGCCTTTTCTGCCTTTTCCGCCTTTTCCGCCTTGCTTACCTAACTTGCAGGGAGCTGGAGCAGGGCTGTTTCCCATGACAGAAAACAAGCACGCTGCTGCGCTCAAACTATTTCCGTTTGGAACTACTGCGAATGACGAGATCTGGCTTGCGGACAACGGCTTTGGTTGACATGTCATCTTCGGCAATTTGACTGGCAAGCATCTCCACAGCCGTCCGGCCTATCCATTCAAAATGCTGGCTGACCGTTGTCAACGGGGGCCTCAAATGCCTGAAAAAGTCGGAATCACCAAATGTCACAATCGACATACGCTCCAGTAAATCTGGTCTTTCGTCGGACAAATAGTTAATACATGACATCGCCATCACTTCATTAGACAAGATAACAGCACTTGGTTCGTGCGAGGTAAAATAGGTACGCATAAAATGGTAGCCCGTTTCCATGTCAGTCGGTGTCTTGACGATGTAATCATCCCTAAATGACAATCCCGCTTCTGCAAATGCTTTCTTGAATCCGGTTATTCGATCAATGTTGTGAGAAAGGATCTTCTGGCTCCGCACTTGCCCTACCATCAGACGAATATCTGTATGGCCCAGATCAATCAAGTGCTTGGCTGCGATGTAACCGCCTTCAATATTGTCTGTTCCCACGTAACTCTCATCTGCGGATTCATGGTGCTTCCCGATGAAAATATACGGAATGCCTTGCTGAATCAAGAGTTCATTCAGATCGATCTGAATGGTAGACCCGAGAATAATAAATCCGTCTACCGCATGCTTGCGAATCACTTGCTCATAGGACTTGTAATCGTTATCTACGGAGGTGATCATCAAGATGTTGTAGCCCAGCTCCTCGGCATACGTTGTGATGCCTTTCAGAATCGTTGGAAAGGACGGATTCATCACGACATCGCTGATTTGCTGCTCCGATACGACAAACCCGATAATGTGGGATTTGCCTGAGGCGAGCGAACGTGCGGCGAAATTCGGACTGTATCCCAAGGTGTCAATCGCCTGCAGCACTTTCTGCTTCGTCTTTTCTTTTACATCATTGGAATTGTTCAATACTCTGGAAACCGTAGATTTGTGCACTTTGGCTAGTTCTGCAACATCCTTAATCGTGACTTTCATTGTCTTCAACTGCTTTCCATCCAACTTGAAACTGTTTTAGTAAGCTTTCTTGAGTTCATTATAGGGCATGCTTCAAATTTTTGCAACCGGTCTCAGTGAATTTTTTCATATTATTTTGGATTTTACGTTTTCATTGCTTAACCTTTCACTCCTGTCATTTCTTTATGCAGCACCGCCAAACCTTCATACAAAACGTTTTAATCTTCGTCACATTTCCAATCCGATCTTTCATCAAAATGTTTTAATCCTAATCACATATCCAATCCAATCTTTCACCAAAATGCTTTAATCCCACATATCCAATCATTCAGCAAAATGTTTTAATCCTTGTTACGAATTCTCTTCCACCTCCTACACGAGTACAATAGCAAATGTGTACACGAGCATTCGAGTACATTGGCATACGTGTACACGAGCATTCGAGACATTTATTATATTTTATTCAATCCATTACCTCATTATTTTCGACTATGCTATACTGTTAATTGGACATCTAAAAGAAATAACGGTGTGAAGAACATGCCGCTTTAATACGATGCTTTGAATTAGAAGCATTCAGGTATTAAAGCGGCTTTTTTATATACATTGATGAATGACGAAATGCGAACTACAGTATCTCATTTTACAATTTCTTTTATTGAATAAAGTATTCCGATTTTCGAGTTAAGAATTTCGTCATATTCATCAATGCGATTTTTTAGTTATAATTTTTGATTTTTAACTTAGGTATCATGATTTTCAAGTTAATTAATTCCGCTTTTTTAATGTTTAAGCATCCTGTTTTTGAAATGAGAATTTGTTTTTCAAAAAATAAGCATTACAAATTATCAATTGAGATTTCTTTATTGAAGAAGAAGTAAGGTTTATGCATTTAACGTTGGTACATTTTGGTACAAAGATTGGCATTGAGATTTGAATTAATCATAAATCATTCATCAATGAAGAACACCGATTTTGAGAATTACAAAAAATTACGAAGGTGGGTGCAATGATGAGCGCACTATTCGAAAAGCAGTATGATGAATGGTTAGAAATGCATATAACTAACGAAAAAAATCCCAGACGTAGAGAAATACTAAAGAAAGGCTTGAGTCACGGAACCGTTAAATTTCTGCAATCCATTTGGTTCCCCACAATTGGAAACCTGAGCAACTTGTATCCTGAATATGAAGTTCGTGACCTAAACAATAGGTATCGTTATCTGGACCTAGCTTACATGCCAAATGGCACAAAAGGTTGTATCGAAATTCATGATTATCGCAGTCACGCCCGAGATGTTGATACTAGTCGCTTTAAGGATTTATGTATGAAACAAGCTATGCTGGTCCTGGATGATTGGTATTTTCTTCCGATTGCCTACTTATCTATTCGTGATGATCCGGAAGTGTGCAAGCAATTGGTACTGTCATTTGTAGGTAAGTTTTTATCCATTGATATTTCTTTGAAATTAACCTGGGCTGAAGCCGAGACCATTCGATATGCACGCAGGGTCATGCGAGCATTTGAACCTCGTGAGCTTGCTGAACACCTGCTGCTTTCAGAGAATCGAACCAGAGTTGTCTTACGATCTTTGTTGGATAAAAAACTACTTTTTGTAGCGAGTGGTATACAGAGATACCGCACATATCAGTTAAACGACTCATTCTAAAGGTTGCTACAACGGTTATTCATCTTAATAGCCGTGTAATTAGTTTTAAGGGTTGCTGTAGCGCTTAATAGTGTGAAATGGGCTTTAATAATACAAATGTAAGTAAAATAACAACACTCACAACCGTTAGAAAATAATTCGTTATAAAACAAGTACAATAAGCTCCATGAGAACCGTTAGCGGTGGCTTTATTGGGCATCAACTCATCTATGCACCAACAAGCAGCACTCCTTGAGCATTAACTCATCTATGCACCAAAGTAGCTGTATACCTTGAACATTAAATCGTCAATCCACCATTAAACAGTACAGTGCAGCATACAACAAAACAAAAAAACCGCAACTTCGCGCCAATGCGGTTGCGGTTCTTAATTTAGCAATTTTTGAAGGTTTAGAACTTTTATTTGAAGGTTTAGAACTTTGAAGCTTTTGATGTTTTTTGAACTTTTGAAGTTATAGAACTTTCTTTGAGCTATTAGAGCTTTTGAAGCTTTTAAAACTTTCTTTGAGCTTTTAGAACTTTCTTTTAGCTATTAAGCTTTTTGAGCTCTTGAATTTTCTGAGCTTTTTAGAGCCTTGGAGTCATAATTTATGGAGCCAAGGGGGATCGAACCCCTGACCTCTACGCTGCCAGCGTAGCGCTCTCCCAGCTGAGCTATGGCCCCGAATTGTAACCTGCTGTTGTTGTGTTTTCTTTACCTTTTCTCAAGGACAAGATTTATCTTAACAGAGGGGCCCATCAACTGTCAAGCATCTTTTCCGCCCAATTGATTCCGGCTTAACAGCATGTTCAATTCCTTCATAAACATGTTAATATCCTTGAATTGACGGTAGACAGAAGCAAAGCGCACATACGACACTTCATCTACTGGATACAGCTGTTCCATGGCCAGTTCACCCACGACACGGCTGTCGATTTCAGCATGAGCGGTCTGACGAAGCTGCTGCTCCACTTCAGATACAATCTGCTCCAGCGTCTCCACCGAAACGGGACGCTTCTCACAGGCGCGAATGAGTCCGCGCAAGATCTTCTCCCTGCTAAACTCTTCACGGCTGCCGTCCTTTTTGATGACAATCAGCGGCGTTTCCTCGACCATTTCGAAGGTTGTAAACCTGCGCTGACATTCCTCGCATTCCCTGCGACGGCGAATGGATTTGTTATCGTTTGCCGGCCTCGAATCCAGCACTTTGGTGCCGTTATGATCACAGTATGGACATCTCATCTTTTTTCTCTCCTCTGTATCTGTCGTTCATCGTCTGTTTGACACGTTAAAGGGTTGAAACAATTACCAAGAAAAAGAGGTAATGAAGTTCACGATATCGTTACATAATAGAACTACCAACGTCAAGGAGGTGAGACAACATGACAAGAACAAACGCATTGGTCGTTCCTCAAGCTACTGGAGCGCTGGATCAACTGAAATACGAAGTGGCTCAGGAGTTGGGGATCGCAGTTCCTCAAGACGGCTACTATGGTAACATGGCGACTCGCGACACTGGAGCCATCGGTGGTCACATCACGCGTCGCCTGGTACAAATTGCTGAACAGCAATTGGCAGGTCAATACAAGTAATCCCAAGAAGCAATCACCGGAATACGTGTACACTCATCACATGCAAGGCATAGCTGCTATCTAATGCAGCTATGCCTTTCGTTTCGTTTACAGCTCATAGAGGTCCTCATATTTCTTGTAATAGTACAGCACCCTCTGAATGTAGTGCCTCGTTTCTCCAAAGGGAATGTCGGCTATGCGGTCGGCTTCGCCAGACCAGGTCTGCTGTTCCAGCCATTTGATTACATTGCCGGGTCCCGCATTGTAGGCACCTGCCACTAACGCTATTTTATCATATTTATCCGGTGTCTGAACGCCGGTCTGCTTCATAAGCAATCTTTGCAAATACGCCAAATACCAGGCCCCTAGATCAATATTGATATCCGGTCTATGGAGGCTTGACCGGTCCAGGTGCACATGATGCTGCTGGGCGATCCATTCGGCGGTTTGCGGCATGAGCTGCATCAGGCCTGTTGCTTCTTTCGCAGACAGCTTGTCCGGATCATAATTACTCTCCACCCGGATCACCGCAGCGACGAACAGGGGATCAATATCATGCTGCTCGCTGCTAATGACGATATCCGATTGATAGGAAATGGGATAGAGCATTCTTCCCAGCCAGTGGGATTTATAAAAAAGGGCAATTAGTAGTACAATAAGCAACAGGAGATAAAAACGCTTTTTCAGAAAAAAACTCATTGCTCAACCCGCCGGGCCGCGTTCCTCATCGTAACAGGCCCCTTTCTATATCTTTGGTTTCCATTCATTCAAATATGCGATCACTTGCTCTCTCGTCTGGACCAATGTCCCCTGATTATCAATTACGAAATCTGCCCGCCGCTTCTTCTCCTCAATCGGCATCTGTGCCTGTAATCGCTGTCTGGCAGCCGCTTCATCCAGGCCATCCCTGTCCATCAGCCGTTTCAGCTGCAAGGTGGTTGGTATGTACACAACCATAACGTTTTCAAACAGATGCACCAGATCAGATTCATATAACAACGGCACATCCACCACCACCAATCGATTTGGATCGGCCTGTTCCAGTTCTTCCATTCTCGCTTTCATCAGAGCACGAATGGCAGGATGCATGATGTCCTCCAGTGCCTTTCTCGCCTGATCATCCTGGAATACGATCTTGCCCAGCTCCTTGCGCTTCAATGAACCGTATTCATCCAGGATATCCGCTCCAAATCGTGCTTCAATCTCCTGCAGGACAGAGCTGCCAGGGAGAACAACTTCCCTGGCGATCTGGTCCGCATCGACAAGTACGGCGCCGCCTTCAACCAGCATGTTTGCCACCGTGCTTTTTCCGCACGCGATTCCGCCTGTTAAACCTATATTCATCTCGATTCCGTCTCCTTGTGCTTGAGTTGTTAGACCTACCGCACCCCTACAGCAATTTCATAATGCCAAGCAGAATCAAGATGCATCCAGGGAGCAGGGACATTTTCTTCATCCAGGCCCACCCTGCGCACCAGCTACCTAGTCTTAAGCCGAGACTGACAAACATGCCGCTGGCAACCGCGATGCACAAGGATGTAACCCATGGTGTCAATCCAATTAGGGCCGCACCAATGCCTGCACCGAGCGCGTCCAGGGAGAGGGCCACTCCGAGCCATGCTGCCTCCGAAGCGGAGATGCGTCCAGAACGATCGATGTCTGCCGCAGACGGCGTTTTCAGGATGTCAATGACAATCCCCAGCTTCTTGATTTCGATGTGCAGCAAGGGCAGCGGCGACAGTGGGGTCACGGAAGAGGTGGTCACCACTGGGGAGCCCCCCCGTTCCAGCTTCTTGCCCGACTCCTCGTTCATGCCTGAATTTCGCTCTGATTGATCGCGACCGGCGCTGTCGGCGCTGCCGTCCGGCCACTGCGCATCTTCCCTTTGCCAGAACAATTGAGCAATGGCATAACAGCCGATACCAATCAGAATGACACCGCCGAATGCTTTGGCTGCAGCAGGCGAAATCCATTGTAGCAACCATGTTCCCGCCAACATGGACAGATAAATCACCAGACCTGAGAACAGACAAATAATGATGACAGACAGTACAGGAATGCGAATTTTTCGAAGTCCATACATCATACCTGCGCTGAAGCCGTCCAGACTGACAGCCAGTGCAAGGATGCCAATGGAGATCCAAGTAGCCATACCGCTCTCCCTCCTCAACCCATCATATGGGCGATTGGAAAGAACGGTGAATCCTCTATTCGTCTAGGCGTGCAAATGTGCAGGCTACAAGGGCTGACAATTCAGACAGACATGAGTCCCACGTCCGGCTACGACCGATTTCTCAATGACCTGTCCGCAGTGGTGGCAGGGCTGATTCTTGCGGCCATATACGCGAAGTTGCTGTTGAAACATGCCCATCTCGCCCTGTCCGTTCACATACGATTTAATGGAAGATCCGCCTTGATCAACGGCCGTTTGCAGCGTGGTCACGATCGCCTCATGCAGCCGGACCAGTTCTGCCTCCGTCAGTGTATCGATCGTACGTTCTGGATGCAGCCGAGCCGTGAACAGAGCCTCGTCCACATAAATATTCCCCAGTCCTACGATATATGCCTGGTTCAGCAGAAAGGCCTTCAATCTGGTCGATTTATTGCCGATGACCTGCTGCATCGCCTTCACTGTAAAGGTATCGTTCAACGGTTCGAGACCCAGCTTATGGAGAGGGGCATGCAGAAATTCCTCGCCCTTCCCGAAAATGTGCATCGTGCCGAACTGCCTGACATCGCGATACCTTAACTGCAAGCCATCTGTAAATGTAAATTGCACATGCGTGTGCTTCTCAACCGGCTCATTGACCGGATACACCCCATAACGTCCTTCCATACGCAAATGACTGACCATCACATAATGGTCCATCACAAAGCGCAGAAATTTGCCTCTTCGCTCAACGCCATGAATGGTTTCTCCCTGCAAAATCATACAAAACTGCTCTATATCCGCCGGACGCTGAATGATCCGGGCCAAATTGACTTGTACATGTTCAATTTTTTTACCGGTCACGAGTTGATTGAGTGTTCTTCGGACCGTTTCAACCTCTGGTAATTCTGGCATTTTCACTTCACCCCATTCTATTATATCGAAAAATGAGGAGGGGAGGAGCCAGAAATTATTTCGCCTCGTACCAATCTTTTCCTGTGCTGATCTCGACCTTTAACGGAACTTCAAGAGGCAATGCCCCTTCCATCGTTTCCCTCACGATCTTCTTCATCAGCTCTACCTCATCAGGCGGTACTTCGAACACAAGCTCATCGTGCACCTGCAACAGCATGCGGCTCTTCACGCCTTCCTGCTCCATCCGCTCCATCATCTGCACCATCGCCAGCTTGATAATATCGGCAGCCGTGCCCTGAATCGGGGTATTCATCGCGGTACGCTCAGCAAAAGAGCGCTGATTAAAATTCGATGCGTTAATCTCGGGCAGATTACGGCGGCGTTTCAGAAGGGTCGAGACATGTCCGTTCTGCTTGGCTTCCTTCACAATCTCATCCATGAACCGCTTCACGCCTTCAAACACATTGAAATACTGTTCAATGAATTGGGCCGCTTCCTTACGTGTAATGCCTAGATTCTGCGACAAGCCGTAATCGCTGATGCCATACACAATACCGAAATTAACCGCCTTCGCTCTCCGTCTCATTTCCCCATCCACTTCGTCCGCCTGCACGCCGAATACATCCATGGCCGTCTTGGTGTGAATGTCCTGATCCTGCTGAAAGGCCTCCATCAGCTTCTCATCCTTGGAGATATGGGCCAGAATTCGCAGCTCGATCTGTGAATAGTCGGCAGCCAGAATCGACCAGTCCGGCTCCGAAGGCTTGAATACCTTCCGAATCTTGCGGCCTTCCTCCAGTCGAATTGGAATGTTCTGCAGGTTCGGATATTGACTGCTGAGGCGTCCAGTCGCGGCGATTGTTTGACGATAGTAGGTGTGAATTTTGCCGGTTTCCTCGCGAATTTCCTTGAGCAGTCCCTCTATATAGGTCGATTGCAGTTTGCTGATTTGTCTGTAATAGAGCAGATGCCCGATGATTTCATGATGGGGCTCCAGCTTTTCAAGCACTTCTGCATCTGTTGAATAGCCGGTTTTCGTTTTCTTGACTACAGGCAGTCCGAGCTCTTCAAACAATATCTCACCGAGTTGCTTCGGTGAATTCAGGTTGAATTCACGCCCAGCCAGCTCGACAATTTTGGCCTTCACCTCAGCGAGCTTGGCTGTCAGCTCCTTGCCATAGTCCTCCAGCTCTTCCCGGCTCACCTTGACCCCTGTCAACTCCATGGTCGCCAGTACACCGGATAAAGGAAGCTCGAGATCATAGAACAGCTCCTTCATCTCCAGCGTTTCGATGTGTTCCTTCTGCTTGTCTGCCACCCGCTTCACCGTCAGTGCCTTGCGTCCGATATGCTCAGCCAGCGTCTGGCTATCTGGCAGTTTGAACTTGGCTCCCTTTCCATATACCTCTTCATCAGCAGGCAGGGAAGGAATACCGTATGCGTCTGCCAGCCCCTTCACACTCGGGTCTCCCTGCGTCGGATCAAGCAGATATCCGGCGAGCAGCACATCAAACTGGACGCCCCTTGTATCCAGGCCAGACCAGGCCAGCGCAAGCTGGATGCGATGTGCGTCATACGTCGTCTTGGACAGTTCTCCCTCGCGAAGCCAGGCGGCAAGCGGTTCTCCCTCTGGCGTGCTCAGCATCTCGGGACGGACGAAATAACAGACATCCTGACATGCGAATGCCATTCCGACTACCTCACCGTTATGCGGATTATCTCCGATCACCTCGACGTAGAACGCTTCAATCTCATCCAGTCTGGACACGAGTTTGTCCAGGCTGTCTTTTTCCACGATTTCCACGGGAACGGACTCCTCGCCAACCGGTTCTCCGGATGCTTTCAGCTCCATTTTCTCCAGCAGCGACTTGAATTCCATCCGCTTGAACATCTCTGCCAGCTTCTCTTCTTCATAACCGTTGTAAGCCAGTTGGTCGACGGCCAGCTCCATCGGCACCTCACGGAATATGGTCGCCAGTTCCTTGCTCATCTTGGCGTCATCGGCATGCGCGGCCACTTTTTCCTTCATTTTACCTTTTAGTTCTTCCACATGATTCAGCACTTCCTCGACCGAACCATATGCATGCAGCAGCTTCAGGCCCGTCTTTTCCCCTACACCGGGAATGCCCGGAATATTGTCTGAGGAATCACCCATCAACCCTTTCAGATCAATGATTTGCAAGGGCTTTAGTCCATACTTCTCCTCGATGGTATCGGGATCATATTTCTCCATCTCGCTGATCCCTTTGCGCGTCAGACCAATCGTCACTTGATCGGACGCCAGTTGCAGCATATCCTTGTCCCCGGTGACCACCAGCACTTCCATCTGCTGTTCATCAGCCTGTTTGGTCAGGGTGCCGATGATGTCATCTGCTTCATATCCGTCCAGCTCAAATTGCTGAATGCCAAAAGCCGTCATCAGCTCCCGGATGAGCGGAAACTGCTCGGACAGCTCTGGCGGTGTCTTGGCTCGTCCGCCTTTGTATTCTTTGTAATCCGCATGGCGAAACGTAACTTTCCCCGCATCAAAAGCGACGAGAAAATGTGTGGGCTGTTCATCTTCAATCAGCTTCAGCAGCATCGTCGTGAATCCATACACCGCGTTGGTATGTACGCCCTGACTGTTGCTAAGCAGGGGCAGCGCGTAAAACGCCCGATTGGCAATACTGTTTCCATCTACAATAATGAGTTTACTCATCTCAATTTTACACCTCAAATCACATGGCCTCATATTCCCTTTCATCATAGCATAAGATAGAAGGAACAGGAAAATACAGGAGGCCGAATGCATCATGTGCGCACAGCAGCTCTTGCGAAACAAGAAAGTATTGTTTTTTGACGTGATGGGTACGTTAATTGATCCGGAGAAAACTTTCGAGCATGCCCTGAAAGACAGCTATGAAGACTTTACAGCAAGACTGGACGGGGCCATGAGCAGTTCGGACTTTATGAACGCATATCGCAAGCGGTATACACGATTCTCCCAGCGTTATCGCAGCAAGAAGAAGCAGAACCGATCCGCTTCCGCTAACCAGAAAAGAGCCGCACACGCACAGCCTGTCACCAAACGGCAGCTGCGCCTTCGAACCCTGCATGCCCTGCTCTCTTCCTCTTCCCTCCCCTTCGATGCCTCATCCCGTGAAGCATTTGTCCAGTATGTACGGAAAAATCAGCGCCATCACTACACCCTCTACCCCGATGTAGCCAAAACCTTTGATCAGCTTGCCAAGCGATATACGATCTGCCTGATCAGCAATTCACACCCCATTTCCGTGGAACAGCTCGGACTCCATTCATGGGTATTGTCTACTCGAGTCTTCACGGCCAAACAGAGCGGATTTCGCAAGCCTGCCCGTGAAATGTATCAATATGCCCTCAAAAAAAGCGGCTATCACGCAGCGGATGCCGTTATGATCGGGGATTCGAAACGGAATGACATCTTCGGGGCTACCCGTGCCGGGATCGATGCCATCTGGATTCAGAGGGAAGACAGACAGGCAGGGGGCAAAGAGGGAGACAAAAAAAAGCGTACGAAGAAGATCGGCAATGAGCACATTGTGATCGTTCGTACACTTTCTGCGTTACTGGATTGGCTATAACCTTGCTTCGCCCAGTTTGTCCATATAATAGACGCTGCCCGGATGGGATTTTGCTTTCTTTTTCAGTCGCGCCGCTTTTTTGGATATTTCATCCGGCGTAACCGGAACCTCGCTCTCCACCACGACCAGGGACAGGGATAGACGAACACCCTGCGCCTGAATGCAGTTCCCTTCCCGATCGACGACCTGACAGATTTCCTCGCCAAAATAAAAACCCTGGATATTCGCATCAAAGCGGCGAATCATCTCTTCACATAGCTGCTGTGCATGCTCGGTTGAGGAAATGACAATAAAGTCATCGCCCCCGATATGACCCACAAAATCATCTGGGTTGCCCAGTACATTCACCGCTTGCTGAATCATGTTCGCCGTGTACTGGATCAACTCATCTCCCCGCTGAAAGCCGTAACAATCATTGTACCATTTGAAATAGTCCAGATCGGCATAAACGACCGAAAACGGCTGATTTTGCTGAATGATATACTGATTCAATTCCCGCTGAATCAACTGATTGCCAGGCAGACCTGTTAACGGATTGGCTACCTTGGCATGCTCCATTCTCACATTCGTGATACACTCGAGGATCGAGCGGATGGAAGCAACCCCTTTTAGCTTGCCGTGAGACGTAATAATGACGTAATCGTACAGCTTGGCATTGTCACGGGACATCGCGAGCTGCGACACTTGTTCCACCGAGAGCTTCTCATCCACCACCAGCGGATAGCTATCCATGAGCTGTGTAATGGAACGATTCCAGAAGAGCGAGACCCCGTACTGTCCCGCCAGTTGCTGGAACAACTTTTCCTTCATAATGAGACCCACCGGCTCTTCGCCCCTTACAATGACGGCCCCTTGCTCATCAGCTTGCTGCCTGAAATGATTCGTTACTTTGGATACGGGATCAAAATGGGAGAAAGACGCAATCGGAGTGGCCAGATCACCAATGGACCACAAGCTTTCACTGGCGTTGCGCCGTTGCTCTTGAATGATATGATGCCCCAGCTCAGGCGCGATGTCTATAATTTTCGGATTCGGTCTGCCCAGCAGGTACCCTTGAGCGAAATGGACACCCATGCGCATCAGCTTGTCCAAATCCGGATATTCTTCAATGCCCTCTGCGATAATCCGTATGTTCATTTTTTGAGCAAAGGTCACGAGCGTTTCCAGTATGTATTCCTTGATTTTGTCCTGGTGTATGCCATGAATCAGGGAACGGTCCACCTTGATAAAGTCCGGATGCAGCTCGGCAATGGCTTCGAGGGATGAGTATCCCGCACCCGCATCGTCGATCGCAATCTGATAGCCTTGCCTACGGTAATGATGCAAGATCCGCTTTACTGTCGAAAAGTCCTCGATCGAGCTTCGCTCTGTAATCTCAAACACCACATTTTGCGGCAGTATGCCTCTCTCCTCCAGAATTCGCAAAGTCTGACCGGGAGTAAACTCCGAATCATGAATGACATTGGCTGGTATATTGATAAAAATCTTCTGTTCTTTCTTCAAACCGTGGCTGCCGAGGATCGCCGTTTCCCTTGCCAATCGGTCCAGCATATGCAGGCATCCCTGCCGTTCAGCATAATCAAACAGTTTCAACGGCGATTCAAAAGGGCTCCCTTTCGGTCCCCTGGTCAATGCTTCATATCCAAATTCGACTCCATTGGTCAAAGACACGATAGGCTGATACACGGACTGAATCCGCTTTTCTTCCATAATGGTGCCAAATGCCAGAGAAAGAGTATGATGCTCTTCATTTCGCGACGTCGTTCTCGCTTCACGAATTACCTTTTTCATTGCGGTATAAATCATGGAGTCGATGCCTGTTTCCGGCATGGATTCCACCACCGTACTGCCTGTATGTAGCGTAATGTCAGGCTGATCCCCATACATGTGTCTTAATCGATGCTCGACCTTGAACTTGATCAGCTTGGACCAGTCCATGATCCATTGATGTGCATTGCTGCCGTCGAGGTCTGACAGATTGACATAAATAAACACATCATCACTGACCTGATTGACGGCAAAGATAGTTGGAAATTCGGTTTTCAGTTCAGAAGCAACCTCACGCATCGATCTGACAATCTGCTCACAAAATCCCCGTCCATACTCCCGTTCAATCTCTGACATTCCGGAGATATCGAGGGAAATCAAACCCATTCTACCTTGCTGAAGCTGTTTGCTCACGATATCTGTAAAGTGGGTATCAAATGGGCGCAATTGTATCATGGCTCATTCACCTTCATCATATTTCGACATCTTTCTATTTGTATTGTATCAGGCTGACCGTCGGAATAAGTAAAGAGCTTGTAAATTCAATGTTAAAAATATGTAAAAAAAAGAAGAGGCGCCTTCACCTCTTCCCTCTTCTTCACGTCTGACGATCAGTTGCCTGTGTTCACAAATTGTGTGATTCTCGCTTTGATGGCGTCCCGCACTTCACGGAACTGGGCCATGATCTCTTCTTCCGTTCCGGTTGCCTTTGCCGGATCATCGAATCCCCAATGCCATCTCTCGGCATGATCATTTCTCACGGCCGGACAATGATCGTTGGCATGACCACACAACGTAATGATATAGTCGGCTCTTTTCAGAATGTCTTCATTTATCACGTCCGAGCTGTTCGCGGAAATATCTACACCGGCTTCCTTCATGACCTGTACGGCGCGAGGATTCAGACCGTGAGCTTCCAGACCTGCGCTTCTCACCTCATATTGCTCGCCGCCAAGCTCTTTCAGAAATCCGTCTGCCATCTGGCTGCGACAGGAGTTTCCTGTACATAAGAAGTATACACATTTTTTGCTGGTTTCCATTTTGAATCCACTCCCTGTTGACTTTTTGGTGTACCGCTACGTAATTAGCAGCAGCCATGAGTATAACCCGACCAGCGTGATCAGCAAGGTCGGGACCGTCAAGATGATGCCTACCTTCAAATAATATCCCCACGTTATGCGCACACCCTTGCGCGACAGCACATGCAGCCACAACAGGGTAGCCAGGGACCCAATCGGGGTAATTTTGGGTCCGAGATCAGAGCCAATCACATTGGCATAAATAAGTGCTTCCCGTACGGCTCCTGTCGTATTCGTCCCTTCAATCGCCAACGCATCAATCATGACGGTTGGCATATTGTTCATGATGGAGGACAGAATCGCCGCAAGAAAGCCCATACCCACTGTGGCGGCAAACAATCCCTGATCGGCCATCTTCTGAATCCAGTCTCCCAGCGTATCCGTCAGGCCCACATTTTTCAATCCGTACACGACCACGTACATGCCAATCGAGAACACGACCACCGACCATGGCGCATCCTTGATGATTTTTTTCGTCTCCACTTGCTTGCTTTGCTCGGCAAGCAGAATGAAGATCAAGGCGACTGCCCCTGCGATGATCGAGACCGGAATCGCCACGAATCCGCTGATGATGTAGGCTGCCAGCAGGATGCCCAGCAAGTACCACGACAGCTTGAACAGTCTGCGGTTCTTGATGACTTCCTCAGGCTTCTTCAGCTGCTCTACATCATAGCGTGCCGGAATCTGCTTGCGGTAAAACACATACAGAACAGCCAGACTGGCCAGCAGTGAAACCAGGCTTGGCACGACCATGCGCGTGGCATATTCTACGAAATCGATGCCGAAGTAATCTGCAGACACAATGTTCACCAGATTGCTGACAATGAGCGGCAAGGATGTCGTATCGGCGATAAAGCCACTTGCCATAATGAAGGGCAGCACCATGGTATCCGGAAACTTCAACGCTCTCACCATCGCCAGCACAATCGGCGTCAGGATCAATGCGGCTCCGTCGTTGGCAAACAAAGCGGCAACAGCCGCCCCCAGCAGGATCACGTACACGAACATGCGCGTCCCGTTTCCTCCGGCAAAACGCGCCATATGAAGCGCCGACCATTCAAAGAATCCGATGTCATCCAGAATAAGCGAAATAAGAATAATGGCCACAAAAGCCAGTGTGGCATTCCAGACGATGCCTGTGACCGTCACGACATCATCCAGACTGACAACCTGGAACATAAGTGCGAGCAGAGCGCCAGCTGATGCCGACCAGCCAATATTCAGTCCTTTGGGCTGCCAGATGACAAATACGAGCGTAAGCACAAAGATGGAAATCGCAATCCAGATCATAGAAGCCTCCATTTAGCAGCAGTTAACCGGGGTAATCTGCTTCATTTTTTCTTCTTGTGATGGCAAATGAGTCAGCACGTCTTGCAGATGAGGCTGATCCGTCAGGGAATAATAAATCCATTGCCCTTTTCGCTCTTCTTTCACAAGACCTGCATCTTTCAGTTTGCGCATATGCTGGCTGATGTTCGGCTGACTTGTCTGCAGCGCTTCAACCAATTCACACACACACATCTCCCGTTCCTTGAGCAAAGCGACAATGGTCAATCGATTGCGGTCACCCAGCAACTTGAACAAATCTGCCCATTGGGCTAATTCAGCTAAATCAGCTAATTCCGTCTGCACGATTTCCTTCTCCATCTGCATCATCCCCTCTTATTCATTTATTTTCTCAAAATCAATTATATAAGTCAATGATTATATAATGATATGATTATATATGGGGTTAAAACAAGTGCCTCGACCGTTTCCAGTAAGCTGAATGTTGCCGAGGCACTTGTTTGCTTATTGACATTATTGATTCAGATCAATTCGTTCGTTGCGAACTAGATAAACGACACTCTCACCGATATTAGTAGCATGGTCGGCCATACGCTCCAGATAGCGGCTCACAAAGCAGAGCAGCATGGACTGGTTGACCGTCTTCGGATTCTCCACCATAAATACAAACAGTTCACGCATAATTTGACTGTGAAGCTGATCGACCTCATCATCCATTTTCGCCATTTTATAAGCGAGGTCTACATTCTCATCGATATAAGCGGTGATGCTTTCATTTGTCATCAACTGAACAATTTCTGCCATTCTCGGAATATCCACAAGTGGCTTCACCAGCGCTTCTCCCTTGATCCGCTGTGTCACCTTCGCAATATCTACAGCAAGATCCGCCATGCGCTCCAGATCACTGGCCATTTTAAAGGCAATCAGAATTCTTCTCAAATCCTTGGCAACAGGCTGCTGAGTCGCGATTAGCGTCGTTCCGATCTCATCGATGCGATCTTCCATCTTGTTGATTTCCGGGTCCTGATCGATGATGCGTTGCGCCAGTTCCAAATCTCCGCTGCGAAGCGCCTGCACGGAATTGAGAATCGCTTCCTCTACTTTCCGACCCATATCAATGATCGCTTCGCGAATTTCCTTCAGCTGTCCGTCAAACATTTGTCTATTTGATGGCATGCGCATTACCCCCTCTATCCGTTTCCTTCATTATGTTAATTCTGCAAAATATCCGATAACCCTTTCCATGACATGGATCACTTATCCGAATCGTCCGGTAATGTAATCCTCCGTCCGCTGATCTTCCGGATTGGAGAACAGATTGACCGTATCGGCAAACTCCACAACCTCACCGTTCAGGAAGAAGGCCGTCTGATCGGATACACGTGCAGCCTGCTGCATATTATGCGTGACGATAACAATGGTATAGTCTTCCTTTAACTCTTGAACAAGCTCTTCAATCTTCAGCGTAGAGATCGGATCAAGTGCAGAAGTCGGTTCATCCATGAGCAGAATTTCCGGATTGACCGCAAGTGCGCGTGCAATACAGAGACGCTGTTGCTGTCCGCCTGACAGTCCATAGGCAGACTTTTTGAGATGATCCTTTACTTCTTCCCACAACGCTGCACCGCGCAGACTCTTCTCCACCAGCTCATCCAGCTCGTTCTTGTTGGAAATGCCGTGGATGCGGGGCCCGTAAGCGACATTGTCATAAATGGACTTTGGAAAAGGATTGGGTTGCTGGAACACCATCCCGATTTCCTTGCGCAGCAGCTCGACATTGACGTTAGGGTCATAAATATTCGTCCCCTTGATATTGACCTTGCCTTGAATGCGAATGCCCTTGATCATATCATTCATGCGATTCAATGTACGCAGAAGCGTCGATTTCCCGCAACCGGACGGTCCGATAAATGCCGTGATGGACTTCGGCTTGATTTTCATATCTACATCCTTAAGCGCATGAAAATCTCCGTAATATAAATTCAGTTTCTCAATATCAACTATCGTAGACATCCTGCTACCTCCTATAACAAACCTGAGTGGGTTCTAAATGATTCCTTTATTTCCTTTGAAATTTGTTTCGCAGGAAGATGGCAATGGCATTCATGCCAAGCAATACGATCAGCAATACGATAATTCCCGCACCGGCCACATGGTGGAAGTCCGGCTTCGCCTGGGCTGCCCAGGTGTAGATCTGAATCGGCATAGTCGTAAATTTATCCATCACACTGCTAGGCGTACTGGCGATATAGGCCGCCGCACCGATGACGATCAGCGGGGCCGTTTCCCCGATTGCGCGAGACAGAGACAGGATCGCACCTGTCAGAATACCCGGAAAAGCCGACGGCAACACTACGCGAACGATCGTCTGCCATCTGTTTGCGCCAAGCGCAAAGGATGCATGACGCTGGGATGAAGGAATCGCACGAATCGCTTCCTGGGAGGCGACGATAATAATCGGCAGGATCAGCAAGGTCATGGTGAGGGCACCAGCCAATACGCTAGATCCGAAGCCAAACACGCGAACGAAAATAGTCAAGCCGAGGAGTCCGTACACGATAGACGGAACGCCTGCAAGATTGGAGATGTTCGTCTGAATGATTCGGCTCAGCTTGGTGTCTTTCGCATACTCTTCCAGATAAATCGCAGTGGACACCCCGATAATAAAGGTAAGTGGAGCGGTAATGCTCATCATCCACATCGTACCCACCAGTGCCGCTTTAATACCGGATTTTTCCGGTTTACGGGACGAGAAGTCGGTGAGGAATTGCCAGTCCAGCCATCCCCAGCCCTGGATTAAGATCTGTATCAACAATAATGCCAATGCTACAACCCCAAATAAAGTCGAGGCGAGGAAGACGCCATGAAAAATCGTATTGGTCAGCTTCCGTCTCAGTATCCGTTTCTCCATCGCTTTATTTTGTTCCATTATTGATATTCCTCCCTAAACTTCCTGGAGATATAGCCGGCAATAATATTCATAATGAGGGTAAGCACGAATAACGTAATCCCGACTGAGTAGATCGTCAAGTATGGTACCGATCCGTATGTGGTATCACCGGAGCTGACAGACACGATGTAAGCCGTCAAGGTTTGCACACTTTCCAGTGGATTGAATGACATGTTCGGCGTCAAACCTGCCGCCACTGTCACGATCATGGTTTCTCCAATCGCTCTTGAAATACCGAGTACGAAGGAAGAGACAATCCCTGAAAACGCAGCCGGCACGACAATTTTTATCGCGACTTCCAGCTTGGTCGATCCAAGTGCGTAGCCTGCGTCACGCAAGGAACGCGGCACAGCATTCATTGCATCTTCACTGAGTGAGGAAATCATCGGAATAATCATGACCCCGACGACCAGTCCTGCACTGAGGGCATTGAACATCATCGTCTGCGGGAACAATTCTTTTATGATAGGAGTGACAAAGGTCAAAGCGAAAAAACCGTATACAATAGTAGGGATACCGGCCAGTATTTCGAGTACCGGTTTCAAAATCGTACGAATCTTATGCGGTGCATATTCTGACAAATAAATGGCGCTTCCAAGTCCGATCGGAATCGCCACAATACAGGCGATGACCGTGATGAGGAACGTACCAACAACCAGGGGAAGCACCCCGAATGCCTGCTGATCTCCTCCGAATAACGGGGTCCATTTCGTGCCGGTAATGAAATCCCAAAATGGCACGACTTCAAAAAAGTGATACGCTTCCGTCACAAGGATCAGGACAATCCCAATCGTGGTCAAAATGGAGAGTCCAGCGAACAATGCCAACACGACAGGCATATAGCGGTCACTAGAATACAGTTTCTTTTTCCTTTTAAAATCCGATGCTGCTACCTTATCCGCCATCGATTCAAATGCCTCCTGCCTAAAAATATCGATAACCGTGACGAAATGCGGCACACGTTGTGCCGCATTTCACCCACGGTAACTGCCTACACTATATAGTGTATGAAGTTTAGGTTTGAATTATTGTACATGCTTCAGGTTTTCGTTGATCAGGTCTTCACCGAGTGGAACATAACCCACTTCTTCCACAAGCGCCTTACCTTCTTCGCTCATGTAGAACTTGATGAATTCTTTAATTTCTGGACGCTCCAGAACTGATTTCTTCGGATAAATGTAAACTTCACGGGAAAGTGGTGCGTAGGAACCGTCCGCGATCGTTTCAAGCGTTGGAGATACAAAGTTGTCTGCTCCCGTATTCTTGATCGCTACAGAAGCAAGGGAACCTTGGTTCTCCAAGTAGTAAGCAAATCCGAAGTATCCCATTGCATATTTATCAGATGTTACACCTGTAACCAATACGTTGTCATCTTCAGAAGCCTGGTAGTCTTCACGGGACACTTTCGCTTCGCCATTGATTTCTTCTGTGAAGTATTCAAAAGTACCGGAAGCTGTTCCTGGACCATATAGATGAATATCTTCTTGTGGCCAGCTAGGATCTACATCGGACCATTTCTCTACTTTGCTGTCCTTTTCCCAGATCATTTTCAGTTGCTCAACTGTCATTTCCTTTGCCCAGTCATTCTCAGGGTGGATGACCACTGTGATGCCATCATACGCTACTGGCATTTGAACCGCTTCTTCTCCTTTTTCCTGGAGACCCGCTACTTCTTTGTCCTTGATTTTACGGGAAGCGTCCGCGATATCGATTTCACCTTCGATCAGTTTCGCGAATCCATTGGAGGAACCGGAAACATTAACCGTTACATCTACATCCGGGTAAGCTGCCATAAATTCTTCGGCTACAGCCTGGGATACCGGATATACCGTGGAAGAACCATCAATCGTGATCGAACCGGAGACGTCGGTATTTTCTGATTGTGCTCCGCTGTTGTTGTTCGTGTTGTTCGCAGCACCATTGTTGTTTCCGCCGCAAGCTGCCAAAGAGGTTGCAAGCACGACAGTAGAAAGAATGATAGACCCCTTACGAATGAACCCTTTAAACAAAATGACCACTCCTTGATTTTTTTGTTTAGCATTTCGCCTTACAAGTTAAATCATACAGGCCTATTGTTTTCGGAAGTTTAAACAATTGTTAACGGAGTGTAAAAAATACTCTATCATTGTAAAACCTTTGTGTCGAATGATAGATTCCTCGCCTTTATTCGAGTTTATCCAGCATCCAACTTCCTTGTCCCACATGGGTTCCCGCACACTTCATCATTGTAAAATGATCGAGCAGTCGCCAGAAAATATGTAAGGATCTTTATCGTTGACTGAATGGCTGTTTGTACATGACCACCCCTTCATGATTCATTTCATTGGTTGTCCTTCCTCTATACCTGTCTGAACGCCAGGCAAAAAACCTATCTTATTGTATCAAGTTTCGTCAAGAATTTACACCCTTTTTACAAATTCCGACGACTCGCTTAACACGAGCTCACTATTATAATAGATAGATTCGATATAAGAAGGGAGAAAAGCATAATGAAAAAAATGCTTTCCTTAACGAAAAAGAGCTTGCGCCCCCATTCAAGCATCTGGCGTCGTCTCCACCCCACTAAAAGCACCTTGAATCGTCTCCACCCCGATTCAATCAGCCTGAAGACCAAGCTATTTGTGACCTTTGGTTTCATTATAGCGGTCTTTGCGGTCATGGCCTGGTTCAATACGCAGCAGGTCGAGGATATCCAATCTCAAATACATACGCAAAATGAGCAGGTAGACAAGAAAATCATGGCCATGCAGCTCAAGGAGCTCGTCCAGGAGATGGACATGATGACCGCAGAGGTGATAATTTCTCGCAATCTGGAGCTCGTGTCCGAATTCGACAAAAAGAAATCGCAGCTGACCCAGTATGTGGAACAAATCGGAGAAACCTCAACGACGCGGGATCAGCGAAAGTGGCGGGCGATGCTGAAGACGGTATCCGTTGAATTCGCAGATCAGTTTGACAAAGCGGTGAAGATTGCGGAAGAACCGACAAGCGATGAACTTGGCAAAACGAAGAATCTTCAAATGACCTATGTCATGAGTCAGGCTCACAAAACCCGTATTTTTGAACTGGTCAACCATTATTATGATGATTACGCTGCTGCAGCTGATGCGGCTGTATTAAGCTCCGCTGCCGAGCTCGACCAAACGATTGCCTTCACTTCTATCTCTACACCGATCGTCGTCGTCTTTACCATATTGGTGGCACTTCTACTCATCCGTGCCCTGATCAAGCCTATCCAGCGCATTCAGCAGGTAGTGCGCAAAATATCGGAAGGCGATCTGCGGCAACTGATTGCATCCAAGCGCAAAGATGAACTCGGAAAACTCAGCGACAGTGTCGATCATATGATCCTGCAGGTGCGTGACATGCTCGGACATACCCAGCTCATTGCTTCCTCACTCTCTGATCACTCGCAAAATTTCAAAGGATTTTCCAAAGAAACGGCTTCAGCCAATCTGGACATCCTTCGTGCGATCAACGAAATTGCATCGGGAGCTGATCAACAGGCTTCCCGCACAGAAGAAAGCGCTCAGTTTATCCATGAATTAAATCAAGAACTGGACACCATTAACCAGGCGACAGACACCATGAAAGCAAGTGGCGACTCCGCCATTGTACATACGACTCAAGGGATGGAAACCATGACATCTCTGCAAGAGGCAGCGGACCAGTCCAAAGACAGGCTCAATCAGGTGACGAGCTCTCTGGAACAGTTAAGCGAGAAAATGCGACAAATCGGGGATATTACACTGACGATCACGGATATTTCTCATCAAACCAATGTGCTCGCCTTGAATGCATCGATTGAAGCTGCCCGTGCCGGCGCTCATGGCAAAGGATTCTCCGTCATCGCGGAGCAGGTGAGACAGTTGTCCAGTCAATCTAAAATGGCCTCCAGTCACATTGCAGAACTGATCGAAGACTTGCAGGAGAAGATGAACATACTGGAAGAAAACATGGGTGTCACCGGCAAGACGATGTTGAATCAGGATACCGCCGTGAAAGTCACCCTGGAAGCCTTTGAAACCATCCGGAGCTCAGTGGAATCCATCTATGATCAAATCCGTCAGATCCATCGCCAGGCAACGGATGCCAAGACAAAGAATCTGAACCTTGTTCATTCGATTCAAATGGTCGCCGGTATCGCGGAAGAAACCGCAGCCGGAGTCGAGGAAGTCAGCTCCACCTCGTTTCAGCAAAATGAATCCATTCAGCACATTGCGGTGCAAGCGGATGATATCCATGAACTCGCCATTCAATTATTTGAACAGATTCAGCGATTCCAGGTGGATCAGCAAGATCTCGATCGTGTAGAAGCGGAGATGAACGATTCCAGGAATCATGCACTTGAATCCGGCGAAACAATGATGGAAGCCTCTAATCCAGCTTCTAGGGACATGTCGATTGAAGAAACAAAGGAAACAATTCCAGATGCGCTGACCTCAACGGAAAGCCGCCCAAATCATGCTCAATATGAAAACAAACCTGCCAAGCAAAAAGAAGAAAAGCCTCTCGTTCATACCTGATATGCATGCTCTGCATCTCACACAAAAAGGAAGCTGGAAGGTCACCATCCCCTTCTGCTTCCTTTTATTATTGAATCTTTTACAAGCTGTCACCCTTGTCAAGCATCACCCTACATGAGAAAGTGTCCAGAACATTAGCTATAAACCGCCATTTCGATCAGCTCGGCGTGCGGACTGCCGTTCGTCTGTTCAACCACGACTCTTAACCGGCGGGTTGCACAGGCATCCGGCAAACGGTGTATCTGCTTGCGCTGACGGTTGTCCCGCACGGTCAGAAGCTGAAGCCACCGGTCATTCACATAGGCTTCTATCCGATAATCCCTGACCAATTCAGGAATGACCTCAAAGGGGGTACGATGGTGATGTAAATTGATCAAGTCTTCATTCACATCATCATTGAAAGTCAGATGAATGTCACGAATAAGCTGTTCCTGCTCCCAGCTCAGCATGATCCACTGCTCGCCATGTTCCTGAATTGGAAGGGACAACCACATATGCGGACCGCCGTACGGTCTGAGGTAGCCGTCTATCCCCTTTTGCGGAGTGAAGGCTTCGGTCTCTCCCCTTGTCGAAATACAGAATGTATGACGTACCAGACCTCTCATGCTCCACTGCACGATCAGTTGATCATCGGGACGATCCTCCAGGCTTTTGGCGGCAAGGTGCTTGGCTTCTTTTTGGAAGCAGAGCATGCCGGAATGCGGCTGCTGCGATACGTATAGAGAGAGCGCCTCATTTTGGCGTATGATCACAAATGCATTTTGCGCCTCATCCGGTGTCCACTTGCAAGGCAGCGATACCAACTGACGGGTACCCTTTTCGATCGTATACGTCTCGGTGAGAATGTGCTCGGTTGGCACATAGTTCTCCTTCTTTCCTGTCCCCCACACTTCCAGTCGCAGGGTGGACTGCTCCTTCGCATCTACGAGGATATCCAGACCGTGAAAGCCTGGATCGACAGGCAGGATGATCCCGATGTCATGCGATAACGGGTACGCCTTGCTGTCTGTCCGATCCAGCGTATCAATCGCAGTGAGACAGGAGGAAGCTTGAACAGAAGCCCGCTGGGCCAGGTTAAGCTCATGTCGGCTCGGCAGGCCAATCAACGCCGCATCCATTTTCAGCATCTCTTGTTGCAGATCCTGCATATGCTCCTGATATACCTCGCGCGGAGAGAGCTCGTGACGGACACTAAAGGCTGCCCCGGCACCAGCGGCTTCCCCTATCACCGCACAGGTCGCCATGACGCGGGTCGTGCCGAATGCGACGTGCGTGGCGCTAATGTCTCTGCCGGCAAACATCAGATTGGATACATTGGCGGAATACAAGCTTCTAAACGGAATATGATATATACCATCAGCATGCATATGCTTCGAACCGCTTTCCTCCGCGTACATGCCTTGTGGCGGATGCAGATCAATTGACCAACCACCGAAGCCAATACGGTCATCGAACGGTTCCTGGGCCAAAATATCGTTCTGGTTCAACACATAATCCCCTGTGAATCTGCGATATTCCCGCTTTCCAGGTACCGCTCCCACCCACTCTAGCGTCATCGTTTCCGAATCAAATCGACCCGAGTTCTTAATATAGTCCCAGATGCCATAGATCACGGACCACAGTTCATCACGAATACGCTCGTTTTCGTAAACGGTATCCAGTTCTCCTCCCCATTCGATCCACCAGTAATGACAGCCGGAATCTCCGCTGCGGATGACACGCTTGATCGGAATCGGGGTCTCGTTAATGTCTTTGGCAAAGGCAGGGGGGACGAACTTCACGGGATGACCCGCATCCTTCGTATAAAACAGGATCGTGCTGCCCAGCGTAATCTCATCCCCCTGCTCGGGCGCCCACATCTCCTGATACTCGTGCTGTGCTTCACGGCCCAGCCGGAACTTGGCTCCTGCCAGAAATCCGATCAGCCCGTCTCCTGTGCAATCCAGAAACATGCTGCTCTCGAAGCGAATGCGTCGTTCTGAAGCCATCATCCATCCGGTTACCGAGTGAATGACCCGCTGCCCATCCTTGCCAGCCTGATCCGCTTCCACTTCTTGCACATCGGTATTCAGAAACAATTCAATATTGGGTTCGGCTTTGACCTTTTCCAGCACCACCAGGTCCCAAATGTACGGATTCCCGTCGGGATTGCGATACTGATTCTCCACGAACAGTTCACCCATAATCCCCGTTTCTCTCGCATAACGGTTAATGCCGTGCGCGGTAGCGCCACACACCCATACCCGCACCTCACTGCTGGCATTGCCGCCGAGTACAGGTCGATTCTGGACAAGTGCAACGGTACAGCCCGAACGCGCGGCAGCTACAGCGGCGCAAACTCCTGCCAGACCCCCACCTATCACCGTGATATCTTTGTTTACGGTTTCCTCTCTCATGCCGGTCACTCCTTATCCATTTCAAATATGAAGGAACATGTATCCGTTCCAGGCCGCATTTCAGATGAATCTAATGGAATATCTGACGTCCATCCGCCTGCAAAAAGGATTCGATCTGCTGACGAACACGACTTGTACCCTGAACGAATGACGATGCATGCTCCCTATCCCTTGACTGCGGTATTGGAGATACCCTGAATGATAAATCGCTGCCCGATCAGGAAGACGATAATCATCGGTACAATCCCCGCTGTCGCAGCCGCCATCATGCCGTTGTAGTCAATATTGAACTCCAGAATGAAGTTTTGCAGACCAAGCGGCACGGTGTACAGATCCTGATCGACCAGGAATACAAGCGCATCCTCATAGTTGTTCCAGTGCCAGGAGAAATCAATGATCGCCAGTGTCGCCAGTGCAGGCTTGGCGAGCGGCAGGATCAGACGGAAGAAGATACGGAAATGACCGGCTCCGTCGATAAAGGCCGCTTCAGAAATATCTCTCGGTACGGACATGAAAAATTGCCGCATCATAAAGACCCCAAAAATCGTAAACATACCCGGCAATATCAGTGCCCAATGCGTGTTGTAGATGCCCACCTTCTCAAACATAATGAACTTGGGCACAAACAATACTTGCGGCGGAATCATCATCATGGACAAATAAACCAGAAACAGACCGTCTCTGCCCTTGAATTCCACTCGTGAAAAACCATAAGCCGCCAGTGCCGACAGGAACGTGGCCCCAATGGTACTGATGATGGAAATTTTTAGAGAATTCAGATAGTAGGGGACAAAGCTCTGGTCTCCTGTCCACACATTTACATGATGATCCAGCACGATTTGGCTCGGAATCCATTGAATCGGAAACTCGAACACTTCAGCCGGTGTCTTGAAGGATGTGCTGATCATCCAAATAAAAGGCAACACCATCATGATGGCAAAAAAAGACATAATAGCGGTATAGATGATTTTTCTTGCTTCCCGTCTGATTCCTTCCCTTCCCAGTCCTTTCAATCTCATGTGTTCGCCTCCCTTAGTAATGCACCCATTTTTTCTGCCCGTACCATTGAATCAGTGTGATGATCAGGATAAAAGCAAACAGCATCCAGGAAATCGCAGAAGCATATCCCATTTCGTAATAGCGGAAGGCCGTCTTATAAACAAACAGAGACAGGATTGTCGTACTGTTCCCCGGCCCGCCCTGGGTAATGGCCTGAATAATCCCGAACGTCTTCACCGTCATGATAAGCCCTGTTATCAGCAATAGAAAAGTAGTTGGACTCACCAGTGGCCAGATCACATGCCGGATCGTCTTCCATCTGCCTGCGCCATCCATCTTGGCTGCCTCCAGTTGCTCCGTGGATACTTCCTGCAATGCGGCTAGGTAAATGATCATATTGTAGCCTAACAAAAACCAGATCCAGATGATATCAATCGCATACATCGATGTTTCCATCGTAGACAGCCAACCCGGCGGGTTGTCGATGCCGATGGCACGCAGCATACTGTTGATCGGACCTTGCTGCGGCTGAAACAGCAGCATCCAGACGAATGCAATCGCAATTCCACTCGTAATATAGGGCATAAAATAGAGCGAGCGCAAAATTCCCTTCAGGTACACGGACTGATTCAATACAATCGCCACGAGAAAGGCCAGCAGAATGGAGATCGGTACCGATGCGAGAAAAATAAGGGTATTCCATATGGAGGTATAGAACAAATCATCCTGAAACAGCCGCCTGAAGTTGTCCAATCCGATGAAATCGACCTCAGTCGCGCCGAAGGTATAATTCGTAAACACTAGATATAGGGAATATATTGCGGGAATAATGAAGAACAGGGTCACACCCAGCATGTTGGGTGCAATGAACAAGTAGCCCACCAGGCTTTGTTTCTTGTTCCAGTTCAGCTTCATAACTCCTCCTCCTATCCGTCAAATTCTGTGAGATTAATGTGGCTGATGCGTACTAGCCACTGTATCCAACTGTGCGCATCAGCCATGGTTCCTTCTCTCTATATGGCTTGCGTTCCTGTTATGACGCTATTTCAGCAAGGAAGTGTGACGATCGGCCATATTCTGTGCTGCTTCCTCAGCCGACTGCGCGCCCAGGAAAAACTTCTCATACTCTTCCTGTCTCACATCCATCAATTGCTGAGAAACATTGCGTACAAAGTGTTCAGACTGATCTTCAAACAGAATACGTTTCAGTGATTCCTCATCATACGTATCCGCGTGATCGCCGAGCAAACTCTTCGTCGCCGCTTCCAGATCCGCATCCTTGGAGGCTGGCAGACGTCCACCTGCTGCCATTGGAGCCATACCGCCGTCGGCATACCATTTCAGGAATTCCCAGGCTTCTTTTGTATGCCCAGATTTCGCATTCACACTCACATAGTCACCCAGACCCCCGCGGGTAATGTCCACCTCTTCGGACAGCTTCGGTACCGGTGCAAAGGCAATTTTGAAATCCCGTGGATTTGCCTCCATATCATTGGAGCTGCGAATGAGCCACTCTCCGATATTCAGCATGGCCGCTTCCCCTTTCAGGAACATCGTATCGACCGGCATTTTGGTTGTCAGTTGCTCCCCTAACGGAGGCGTGCTCTTGTCTTCACTCATCATTGCCTGCAACGTTTCCATCCATTGCACCACGAGCGGATGGTTCAGGTTGGACTCCCCGTTCTCTTTCGTGTAGCCCTCCTTGACCATGACGCTGTCAATCGGGTCCACGAACGGCTCCGTATGCTGGACGAGACCGTAGCGGCCCTCTTTCGTCAGCTTCTTCGCATAATCACGCATTTCGTCCCATGTCCAGTCTGTCGGAATCTCCAGACCCGCTTCATCCAGCGCGTCCTTGTTCAGTGCGACGAAGAAAACATTTTTCTTGGTCGGAACGCCATAATATTTGCCATCGATCTTCCAACCTTCAGCTGAGCTGCCCATCTTCTCATCAATGTTGTAGTCCTCAAAGGTACTCAGATCAAGAGCGACGCCCATCTCAATTCTCTTCTCGACCCTTGGTATGGAGTAATTCACGAATAAATCAGCATCCTGACCCGTTAACAGGGCGGTGTCCAGCTTCAGGTTTCCGTCATCATCATTCACATAGCGAACATATTCAACCTGAATATTCGGGTTCTCGGCATTCCACACATCGACAACCGCTTGCGGACCTGACTCAGCCGGTACGCCTCCCCACATCGTCAGATTGACCACTTCTCCTGAGCCTTCGTTCCCGCCTGTATTCGATTTGCCTGCATCTGTACCTTCATTGTTGTTGCCGGACGCACAGGCTGCCAACATCGTCAGCACCAGCATCCAGCTTAGCAGCATTGCCATTTTTCTTTTCATAGTGTCCCCTCCTGGTATCTTGTTCTGGCTTACGACTTCAGTTTACGATGAAGGCGCTCTCCAGGTAAGGAATAGAACTGTGTCCTCCAGGTAACAAATCAGCGGATTTCCGGATGATGCTGTCTGCGGTATTCATTCGGTGTGAGATTTGTTACCCTTTTGAATATTTTGTTGAAGTAATTGTCATGCACATATCCAACTTTTTCCCCGATCTGATGAATCGGCATGTCCGTTTTGATCAATAGTTGTCTGGCTTGACTGATCCGTACCTCATGCAAATAAGAGATCAGATTGAGACCGGTTTTCCGCTTAAACAGCCCACTTACATAATTGACATCCATATTTACTTTCTCCGCCATCGCTTTCACCGATATATTCTCTTCATAGTGCTGATGGATATAACGGATAATCTTCATCACTTCCGGGTGATCATACTCCTGCCAGGGCATGTGATGGGTCATCTGCCCCCGCACAAACGAGATCATCGCTTGTTTAGTCTGTTCGTGTCCGGTCAGAGACTGATCATACAGCGTGGGAGCGTCTGTCTTGCGAGTGATTCGTCTGCACTGGGTCTCCAATCGTTCCATAATACGGACAACGTGGGGGATGGAGAGCCGCATCTGCGCAATTTCCTGCCATATCTGCTCCAACTTGTTCAGGCAAACCTGCTTGTCCCCTGCTTCAAAGGCCGTCAGAAATGATTTCTCCAGTTCCCAGGCAATATCCGGTTCCGGCTCTTCACGTCCCATTGCCAGCGTACCTTCCGCCCCATACCAGTGATCATGCAGATGCTGTAGCCCCTCTCTGGACTTCTTCATCAGCTCAGCAGGCACAATCCGTTCAGTGCACGTATATATCCCGATTGATTTCAGGTGTTCAGCCAGCTCTCGCTTGACAGCTTCCTCGTCGTCATCGGGTACGTCATGAACCCAGATATACAGAAAAACAAATCCTTGTTGCCGAAACAGATGAACGGCTGACGTCTGTCGTTCCAAATTCTCCTGAAGAGCCGAAAGCCATTGTGATTCCGGCGGCGCAGCGTAGACGGTGCACACGTAGACGTACGGACCGGGGGTTTGCGAGATTCCGCTGTAAATTCGATCTTCTCCGCCCAACTGACCCGGCTGTCCCGATTCCTGCCACCACTGCTCATAGGACCATGAGGGCTTGGCAGCAGACTGTCCTGCCGCAGCGCTTTCCGTCAGTTCTGTCGCCATCTTCTGCAGCGTATCTCTCAAATGCTCTACGGTCATCGACAGCTTCAATATATAATGAGAGGCCCCATATTCCATTGCCAATCGGACATCGTCAAACTCTCCCATACTGGTCAACATAATAAATTTGCTGGCATGCCCTTCTTTTCTTGACACGCGAACAAGTTCAAGGCCATCCATTTCCGGCATCCGGATATCGGTCAGCACGACGTGAGGTTGCTGCGCGCGTATGATATCCAGCGCTTCTCTACCGGTCCCGGCTTCTCCAATCAGTTCATAGCCCATCTCGGACCAGTTGATAATCTCCCTGATGGAGGCGCGAACAAACACTTCATCTTCCACGATCAAAACCTTCCACATCCATCATCCCTCCCTCTGTATACGGCTTCGACATCAGCAGCGGGATCGTGAAACAGACGATCGTTTGACCAGGCCTGGACGCCATGTGGAACTGACCCTGACTTCGAAACAGTAAATCCAGCCGTTCCTGCAAGTTTTGAAGACCGATTCCTCTGCGCTTGCGGCTGCGAGGCTGTTCGTTTCCGGCATTCAGACCGACTCCGTTATCCTCAATTTCCACCATCAGTTGCTGGTTGTTGTTCCTCACCCGTACGGTGACCTGCGCTGATTCAGTTTCAGGCAATAAGGTTAATCCATGAATAAAGGCATTTTCTACGAGCGGCTGAATACTGAGCTTGGGGATGAGCGCATATTGAAGGGTCTCGTCATAGTCGTAGCGAACGATGACACTGCGACCCTGCTTGTACTGATGGATATGCACAAATGCCTCAACCAGCTCCAGTTCATCCTTCAAATGGATCAGATCCACTTCCACATTCAGACTCGTTTCCAGCAGCTTGCCGAGTGAGACGCAGATGTCTGCGATATCCTGCGCCTGGTGACGCAGCGCACTCCACTTCACGATATTCAGCGTGTTGAGCAAGTAATGTGGATTCATTTGAGAGATCAGCATCTGAAACCGGACCGCTTCCCGTTGCCGAACCTCCTGCTTGTTTTGTTCCATCAAGCCATGAATATCGTCCAGCATCTGATTGAACGATTGGGTGAGCATCAGCATTTCACCCCGATAATCGTCTTCGGAAATTTTGACTTTAAACTGTTTTTTGACGACGTTTTTCATTTTGTGCTGGAGCGTATAAAGAGGTCTGGTGATCGTACTGGCAATGATCAGCGTCATGATGATAAACGCCAGAATCAACATGCCAAACATCACATAGTACTTTTGCTTCAACTGATCAATATCCGCATAGACCACGGCCTGCGGAACCTGACGGACAATCGTCCAGTCGAAGGAAGGAATCTCACTGTAACTGACGAAGGAGCCACTGTCAGAATCGATGAAATAGGACCGGGCCTGATCACTGCGAATCTGCTTCAGAACGGCATCGGTCAGCATGACTCCTTCTACCGTCTGGGAGACGACACGTCCCTCCTGATCGAGAATAAAATATTGCTGTCCATCCTTCTCCTGATACACCATCGATTGCAACAGAGCCGTAATATCAATGCTTACCTGCATAAGACCATACGGCTCGTTCTGATGGTTTCGCAGCTTGGCAAACAGGGAAAGGAACTGATTGCTTTTTGTCAGTTCCCGCGAGACGAAATCATTTGCCGTCGTTTTCCATACCAGATCTTCCCTCTGATCGAGCAGCTCCTGAAAGGTGGAATGACGCATAACCTGTTCATAATAGAGCGCTTGTGAGGGTGGATAGGAAGAATAGACACTGCTCTTCAAATCTAGTAAAGTGTAGTAGACATACGGGGTAGTAATGAAAAAAGTATTATTGATGCTGAAAAACTTTCGTTCCACGGCATCCTTGTTTTCAAGGATTGAACGCTTGTCGGGATCAACGAGAATATCCTTCACCTGATCGTCCTGATCCAGCAGAACAAAGGTCTGAAAAGCACGACTTATAAAATTTTGCAGCGTGTGGCTCATATTCTCGAACTGATCGTGACTCTGATCGCTGACCTGTTCCTCCAGAATATTTTCAACGCTCATAAAATTGTACATATTCAACACACTGAACGGGAGCAGAATGATCAGGACAAAAGCCATGAACAATCGGGATCGTAATGTTTTGGGGAAGAGTGCAGCCAATGGATTCATCTTGATCAGCTTCCTTTCTATTATGAGCCTATTATATCACCGACGCCGCGCCTGGTAGCGGATCTGGTCAAATTCGACAGTTTTGTTCTAATCCAGATCAAAGATTTGTTCTATTCCATTCTGTCGAAGGTTCGTAATAAAAATTTCAACAGTTGATCACATTTATTGTGAAAAAAATCACATATATCGTTTACAATGAAAGAAAGATCGCATCATGCACAAGCATTTTTTATACTTTGACAGAATAGGGTGAGAACATGAAAAACAAAAAGGACATCCCCCGCTATGAGAAGCAGGAAAAGGGATTGATCATTTTATGTATCGTGGTTGCCTTCGTGATGGGTCTGGCATTGCTGAGAAATTTCCTTTCCTGATGCAGCTTGTACGAACAGCTAATACCTTGTATGAGGCTGCACAGAGATGGAATGGCAACCCTTGCGATGACTCGAGACAAGAGATAAAGGAGGAGGAACATCAATGTATGAAGCAACATGGTTGGCATACGATCCTGTCATATACAGTCGCTTGCTTACGAGTATGACCCTGATTTTTCACATTATCTTTGCCACGATCGGCGTCGGAGTTCCGATCATGATCGCGCTGGCTGAATGGATCGGCATCAAGCGCAACGACCCACATTATCATTTGCTGGCTCGCCGATGGGCGCGCGGCTTTGTCGTAACCGTCGCCGTCGGGGTTGTGACCGGTACGGCCATCGGTCTACAGCTCAGCCTGCTGTGGCCGAATTTCATGAAGATTGCGGGACAATCCATTGCCCTCCCGCTGTTCATGGAGACCTTCGCCTTTTTCTTTGAAGCCATTTTCCTTGGCATCTACTTATACACATGGGATCGCTTCAAGAGCAAAATGCGTCATTTCCTGCTGCTGATCCCTGTTGTCATTGGCTCCAGCGCATCCGCCCTGTTTATTACGATGGTGAATGCCTTCATGAATGCGCCACGCGGGTTTGATGTCGAAAATGGACAATTGACGAATATTCAGCCTCTGGTGGCCATGTTCAACCCGGCCACTCCGACCAAAGTTGCGCACGTTCTTCTGACTGCTTACCTGACCAGCGCCTTTGTACTAGCGGGAATCGCGGCCTTCTCCATGCTGCGAGGCAAAAAGCATGTCTACTATAAAAAAGCACTCAAGCTGACGATGACCTCCGCATTGGTATTTGCGATTGGAACCGCGATCGTCGGCGATCTGTCCGGTAAATATCTGGCTGAATATCAGCCGGAGAAACTGGCAGCAGCGGAATGGCATTTTGAAACGATGGAGAATGCTCCACTCATCCTGGGCGGCGTGCTGACTGAGGATAATGAGGTCAAGTACGGTCTGGAAATTCCGTATGCGCTCAGTATTCTGGCTCATGGTGCACCGAACTCGGAAGTTATGGGTCTGGAGGAATTCCCGGAAGATGAGATTCCGCCGCTGTACATTCATTATCTGTTTGATTCGATGGTGTTTATCGGTATGTACCTGGCTGTGGTTTCGTTCCTGTTCGTCGCGGCTTCCTATTTCCGCCGCTTCAATCCGTATCGCCGCTGGCTGCTGAGGCTGATCCTGATCGGGGCACCGCTGTCCATGGTGGCGATCGAGGTGGGCTGGATCTTTGCCGAGGTAGGCCGTCAGCCTTGGATCTTGCGCGGATATATGAAGACAGCGGAAGGGGCAACGACCTCCGGCAGTGTCGATGTGATGCTCATCGTGTTTGCCCTCTTGTATGTGGTGCTCGCGGTGACCTGTCTGTCTGTGCTGCGCAGGCTGTTCCGTCATTATCCGGCTGAGGAAGAACTGAAATCCGACAAATGGACGGGAGGTGGACTGGATGAGCTATGAGATCCTCGGGATGACGGTACTCTGGATTTTTCTGTACGGGTACCTGATTGTCGGCTCGATTGATTTTGGCGCTGGCTTCTTCAGTTTCTACAGTGAAATTCGCGGAGAGAAACAGACCATCCAGCCGATCATTGAACGTTATCTGTCCCCGGTCTGGGAGGTTACGAACGTCTTTCTCGTATTCTTCTTCGTTGGAATTGTAGGCTTTTTCCCGGACACGGCCTATTACTACGGGACGGCGCTGCTCATTCCGGGCAGCATTGCGATTGTCCTGCTCGCGATTCGGGGTTCCTACTATGCTTTCAGCAATTATGGATCGAAGAACAACCGATTCTATTTATTCCTGTACGGAGCAAGCGGCTGGCTGATCCCGGCCGCACTCTCCACTGTACTGACGATTTCAGAGGGCGGGTTTATTGAGGAACAGGACGGAAAGGTGATCTTCTTGTGGAAGGAACTGTTCACATCCCCTTATTCCTGGTCTGTCGTCATCCTTGCACTGATCAGTGTGCTATATATTTCCGCCATGTTTTTGTCCTATTACGCGGATCGGGCCCAAGACAAGAAGGCATTCGAGATTGTGAGAAGATATGCCCTCGGCTGGAGTATGCCGACGATCATGGCGAGTCTGCTTGTATTCTTCTCCATTCGCTATCATAATCTGGAACATTTCCGGAACATGCTGGACATCAGCTGGATGTTCGTGCTTTCTTTCCTGTTCTTTATCGCTGCCCTGTATTTGCTCTGGATACGCAAGCATTTGGGCTGGGCATTTATCTTTGTCATGCTGCAATTTGCCTTTGCCTTCTTCGGCTATGGAAAATCGCATCTGCCGTATATTCTGTATCCGTATCTCAATATCCAGGACAGCTTTACAAATGAGACCATGGCTATTTCCCTGATTGTCGCCTTTATACTCGGACTTTGCTTGCTAATTCCATCTCTGTACCTGTTGATGCGTCTGTTCCTCTTTGACGCGAAATACGTACAAGGAAAGAAAGGATGATCAGTATGCAGGAATTTTTGATCTTTTATCTACCCTTTATTCTGGTGGCGATCTGTGTAGCCGGATTATTCATTTGGGGAGCAAAGGGACATACAGATATTTCAGAATAAAATCCGTCTTGAGGCGGTTCTTCTTATCAAATAGAGCGGTTATCATGTAGTCAAGTTATCTTCTCTGCATGATGACCGCTTATTTGTATTTCCATCAAAGGAGGAATCGCAGCGCATGGGAAGCACGTCCAATCGAATCGTCGGTTTTGACATCGCGAGAGCCCTCGCCATATTCGGCATGGTCATCGTGAATTACAAGATTTCGATGGGAGCAGAAGGAAATGGAGCGGAATGGCTCATCTTCCTGACCGGCCTGTTCGAGGGAAGGGCCGCGGCTGTCTTCGTCATTCTGGCAGGTATCGGAATTTCGTTGTCCACCAGGAAGGTACGCCAGTCTCCAATCGACGCTTCCCAAATCCGTTCCGTTCAAATTTCGATCTGGAAGCGATCCTTGTTCCTGCTACTGCTCGGTCTCTCTCTGTTTCTACTCGGCTGGGACGCTGATATTCTGCACTACTACGCGTGCTATATGATCATCGCCTCTCTCTTTATCGCCGCCTCCAGTCGTACGCTGCTATGGACGGCAGCGGGCATTATACTACTGGCAGAGATCATGCAGCTCAGTCTGAACTATGCATACGGATGGCATCCTTCATTCGCCTATTACGAAATCTTCTGGACACCCGAAGGCTTTATTCGCAATTTGTTTTTCAACGGCTATCATCCGATTTTTCCGTGGGTCAGCTTTATGTTGTTCGGGATGTGGCTCGGTCGGCTGAATATGCGGGATATGCAGCTCAGAAAAAAGCTGGCAGTCCTTGCTTTGATCCTCACGGTTGGAGTGGAAGTCTTCTCTTACATGATGATTCAGCTCACTCAAGCCTCTCTGGAACGCGAAATCGCTCAATACTTATTCTGGACGAAGCCGATGCCGCCTAATCTGTTCTACATGATCGCAAGTTCCGGCACCGCTGTGCTTGTCATTGTGGGGTGTGTGGAGATGGCTGAACGATTCCATCAACATGCCGTAACGAGGTTGTTGATGGTTACAGGGCAGCTGGCGTTGACCCTGTACGTCGCTCATTTTATGCTACTCATCGTCTTTGATATCTTCGGCCTGCTGGAGAACAACTCCTTGTCCTTCGCGACCGCCGTCTCTTTTCTCTTCTTCCTGAGCGCCATGCTATTTGCCACGCTATGGCGAAAGGCATTCACCAGAGGCCCGATCGAATGGCTGATGAGAAAGGTCAGCTCCTAGCCCCTCTCGTCCATGCAAAAAAGCTTGCCGAGGATGCCCAGCAAGCTTTTTTGATGTACGATTCAATTTGTCATGCTCTCTCATTCATATGCTTCTCTGTTTTCATGGTTCCCTATTCAAATGTCCCCATCGCACCACGCAGGACGTTTACAGAGTGAGCAAACTGCTCCTGTTCCTTGTCATTCAGGTACAGCTCGACCACCTTGCGAATGCCGCCCCGGTGTACGATGGCAGGCACCCCAATATAGACATCCTCATGCCCATAATGGCCGTCCAGATAGGCGGAGACGGTCAGGATGGAATTCTCGTTCTGCAAGATGGCCTTCGTCAAGCGAACCAGCCCAAGCGCAATTCCATAGTAGGTAGCGCCTTTCTTGTTGATAATGTGATAGGCTGCGTCACGGACATTAACGAAGATGTCCTCCAACTGCTCGCGGTTCCATTCCTGATTCTTGTCTGCCAAATCAAATACATTTCGACCGCCAATGTCCGCATGACTCCAAACCGGCAATTCGGTATCGCCATGTTCACCGATAATATAAGCATGGACATTACGTGCATCCACCTGAAAATACTCGCCAAGCAGGAAGCGAAAACGGGCCGTATCCAGTATCGTACCGGAACCGATCACGCGCTCTCTCGGCAATCCTGAGAATTTCCATGTTGCATAGGTCAGAATATCCACCGGGTTGGTCGCCACAATGAAGATGCCGTCAAAGCCGCTCCCCATGACTTCGCCCACAATGCCCTTGAAAATCTTCTTGTTCTTCTCCACCAGGTCCAGTCTCGTCTCTCCCGGCTTCTGATTGGCTCCGGCACAGATCACGACCAGATCCGCATCCTTGCAATCTGCATAATCACCGTACCAGATTTTCGTGCGAGAGGAAGTAAACGGAAGTCCATGATTCAAATCCATGGCGTCTCCTTCCGCCTTTTCCTTGTTTAAATCAATTAATACGAGTTCCTCTGCGATGCCCTGATTCAATAGCCCAAATGCATAACTGGAGCCTACAAATCCCATTCCGATAACGACTACCCGATCCATGTTGCATACCACCTTACCTTTTGTATTCGTGAATGTTTCGGTTCACAGCCTTATCCAAATATAAACAAAATCAGGGCCCGTTTGCAACTGTTTCGATCACCTGACACGGAACCTTCATGAATCTGTCTCCAGCGTCATCGCAAATATATGCATATAGGGGTTGTCCGGCAGTCGAATGGCTTGCAGCGGTCGATCACATGCCATCCCAATCCGGTTCATCCAGATGCCGGCCCCAATATCCAGTCTGCTGTGACCAGATCGATGGTAGGCCGTGTGGAGTCCCATCTGATCATCGAAGGTCAGACGGTGATCCCAGTGCCATCTGGCCATATAAGATAAGCGAAACAGGATCGATTCCACAGCATCATCAGCGAACACCAGCGCCCCTTTCTCCTCATAATCCCCGTGCGAGCAGCAGCCGAGAATATAGAGGGACCGCACTCCCTGCACCCGGTCCATGCGGATTTCCTGACCTTCACAGCTAATATGATCGAAAGCCTCATCGGTCTTCGGGAACTGAAAAGGGATATCGTTCAGGATGACTTCCTCGTCATGAGGCAGTGCTTCTCCCGGCAGACTTAACCCCAGATGCTCCAGAGAGGCTGCTATCTCCCGGTGTGGAGTCGTCCAGGAAATGCCTTTGTGATTCAGGTAAGGATTCAGATTCAGCTTCTGGTAGGCCATCCTCACCCCTCCACTCGCCTGATCAGATGCTCGAGTTGTTCTGCACAACGCGCTTCCAGATCGATAATCTCATCAAAGGCCTGATCCATTTGCTGCAGGTTCAGCGTCTGAGTCAGCTTGCTCTTCAATAGCTTGTTGCGGATGGCAAACCATTTGCCCGAATTCTCCCGAACAGCATGTAGCAGCTCGGGATTCATTCGCCCATAATACGGAGACTCGGGATATTTGTCCAGAAAACTGATAAACTCCGAAAACTTGTCTCGGGTGGCGATGATTTTTCGAAACGGCTCCCAGATGATGTCGATCTGCTCAAATGGAAATGGATCAAGCTGACGAAGCTCCTCCTTCATCTTGCGTATGCCATAGATGCCAGACGAATTAGACTCTCCGGGCTCTGCTGGTTTGCCGATCATCTTGTCCCAGGCTTTCTGCAATTGGGTGCCGGTCTCCTCAAAGGTGCAGCAGCGCTGCGGCTCAGAAATAAAGGCCGCTGATTTGCATGCTTGCCTGATGTGTTCACGATCCACCCAGCCTGCATATTTGGGAGCAAAATCAACCACGTACACCTTTTCCTGCTCCCTGTCGTAATCTGCAATCAGAAACGCATGCTCATTGGCATTTTGCTGATAATCATACGTTACCCATGGCAAATAGTAGGTGCTGGCAAGCACGAGCATTTTCAGTCCTGACTCCGGAAGCTGCTCCATGCTCTCAAACAGACTCCCCGTATCCAGCATATGAAACTGCATGCCGTACAAGCCTCTCACATTTTCAATAAAGGAGGGATAGTCCCCTACAGGATCTGCAGAAATACGGTGCAGTCCCCCGTAGTAAAATCCCCAGCTGTCCGAGCAGAGCCATTGAAAGGGATAGTGATAGCTGCTGATAAACGCACAAATCGGTTTCTCCAGACAATCCAGATAGTGACTGTTCACCTGTTCATTGTAAAACACCAATTGATCCGGCAGTGTAAGCGGCATGTGCCTCCTCCTTCTCCACGTTGGATTTCTGTATGCTTGGCCAGGCCTTTAAACAACCGTTGAATGGGTCTCTTCCTGCCAAACCTCACGAATCTCGTTTTTCCCCTCCAGAATGACCACTTTCGGATGATGCTCCCTGATTTCCTCTTCCGACAAGATGGCATAGGCCATAATAATGACGACATCGTCTGGCTGAAACCGGCGTGCGGCCGCTCCATTCAAACAGATCGTACCTGAACCGCGCTCACCCGGTATCACATACGTTTCGATCCGTTCCCCGTTATGGTTGTTCACGACCTGCACTCTCTCATTCACCTGAATGCCCGATACATCGAGCAAGTCCTGATCAATCGTGATGCTACCGACATAGTTCAGATTCGCTTCGGTTACAATGGCCCGGTGGAGCTTTGCATACATCATCGTCTTATACATCCTGATTCCCCCTTGAATGGATACGCGCTTTGTCCGTCCGCTCGATTTGTTCCGCGAGTTTGCGGATGGTCTGATATTTGAAAATGTCCGATTGACCCAGCTCGATTTGCTCCTTCTCCAGTTCCACCTCGATCTTGACCGCTGCAAATGAATTTCCACCTACATCAAAATAATTGTCATGAATGCCAATCGGCTCACGCTCGAGTACCTGCTCCCAAATACGAACCAGCAGCTTCTCTGCCTCCGTTTGCGGAGGGACATACTCATTTTCGGAAATGGCACGGCTAAAGTCTGGCTCGGGCAGTGCCGCCCGGTTAATCTTTCCGTTCTGTGTAATAGGGAACGTCAGCAGATGAACATACACTTGTGGAACCATGAAAAACGGCAGCTTCGCGGACAAATGATCGCGCAGACGCTCAGTCGAAATGGCCTCATCCCCCGTATAATAGGCTACCAGAACCTGTTCCTCGGGCTCAGGTGTCTTCTCCATAACCACGCTTTCGCGGACGCCCTCTACCTCATCAAGCGTCGCCTCTATCTCACCGAGTTCGATACGCAAACCGTTGATTTTCACCTGAAAGTCTTTGCGACCAATAAAGGCCAGCTCACCATTGGGAAGCCACTTCGCCAAGTCCCCTGTCCGGTACATCTTCTCTCCGGGGCGGAACGGATTAGGCACATATTTCTCATCCGTCAATGCTTCCAGATTCACATAGCCCCTGGCCAGTCCCGTACCCCCGATGCAGACTTCTCCGGGAAGACCGATCGGCTGGAGATGATCGTCATCGTTTACGACATAGACCTGGGTGTTGGAAATGGGTTTGCCCACCGTGATTTCCCCGTTCGTGACATCTTTGGTCGTCGTCCAGACGGTTGTCTCTGTCGGCCCATACATATTGATAATCTGTGCATTTGACTGCTCTCTGAGCTTGTCCAGCATACTCGGCGGAAGCGGCTCGCCCCCCAGCAGGATCAGTTTCAGCTCTTCTGTCATTTCCAGCCCTTTGCTCATCAACAGCTTCAGTCGGGCCGGAGTCACCTGAATCACATCCACCTGATGGTTGTGCAGGATCTGCTTCAACAGATTTCCATCCACCTGGGCGTGCTCGTTGGCAATGACCACGCGTGCACCCATACTGAGCGGCAGCAGCACTTCGAGCACGATGACATCAAAAGCAATGGAATTCAGACAGACAACCGTATGTTCCGGACGAATCGGAATATCTTCATTCACACCCTGCATGAAGCTCATCACACTATGATGCTCGATCATAATTCCCTTCGGTCTTCCCGTAGAACCGGAAGTATACAGAATATAAGCAGGATCGTTCGAAGTATGCTGACATGGAAAGGGTTCGGTCTGTGCGAGCTGATGATCCTCATCCAGCACGAGCTTCGGGCCGCCAAATGAGATACGATCCCGCATATGCGTTTGTGTAATCAGCACGGCCGCGCCTGTGTCTGCCAGCATATACGCCAGTCGTTCCTCCGGATACAGGGGATCAAGCGGCACATAGGTTCCGCCCGCTTTCAAGATGCCTAGCATGGCGACCACCATGTCGATCGATCGCTCACAGAAGATGCCCACTGTCATCTTCGGCTTTATGCCGAGCTCCCGCAGCCTGAACGCCAGCTGATTCGCCTGCATCTCCAGCTGCCTGTAGGTCAGTTGCTTGTCCTCGCAGATCAACGCCACCTGATCAGGAGTCCGCGCAGCCTGTTCCGCGAGACACTGATCGATCGTCTGTTGTCTCGCATATGGCACCGGTGCACGATTGAATTGCTGCAGTATCTGCTGCTTCTCAGCTTCCGGGATCAGTTCCACTTCGTTCAACTTCATCTGCACATTTGCCGCTACCTGCTCTACAATCCGCAGGAAATATCGCGAGAAACGTTCAATCGTCTCCTTGTTGAACCAGTCGGTGCAATAATCGATCCGGCACTGAATACGGTCTCGTTCCTGACGACACCATAAGCTGAAATCAAAGGCGTTGGCATTTTCCTGATCGAGCACATCAAACAGCTGAAAGGCAGCGGTGAAGATCGGATTGCGCTGATTGCGATCCACGTTCAACTCGCTGACGAGCAGTTCCATCGGATACTTCCCGTGCCTGTACGCATCCAGACAGGTCTTTTTCACCTTATTCAGCAGGTCTGCAAAGGTGTCCACTCCCTCAAACCGGGTACGCAGGCACAGATTATTGGTAAACAGGCCGATCAATTCCTCATAATCCTTGTGGTCCCTGCCAGAAATGGGCATGCCGACAATGATGTCCTCATCACCGGTCAGCTTGTGAAGAAACAACACATAGACAGATATCATCAAGATCGAAGGAGATACTCGATTCGCTCGGGCAAGAGCATTGAGCTGTGCACTTTGCTGCGGGGCCATTTGAAACCTGTAATAATGTCCGTTTCGCTTTTTCCCTTGCCCTTCTCCACTCATTTTGTCCACAGGCAAATCCAGGGTAGGCAGCGGCTTTTGCAAATGATCCAGCCAAAACGCCTCGTCCTCCTTGCGCTTGTCGCTTTCCAGCCAGTCATTGGTTTGCCTGATCCAATCCATATAGCTCATGGACAGGGGCTTGAATTGCGGCGTGGACTGCATCATCAGACTTTGATAGGCCTGTCTGACATCTCTCATCAAGATCTGGATGCCCCATCCGTCGGTCACCATGTGGTGCGTATTGAAATAAAACCCGTAGCGCTGATCAGACAACCGATACAACTTGACATCGATCATCGGCTTGGACAGATCGAATTCCCGTTTGTTTTCGCGTTCAATTCGCTCCTGCATCTCCGCCATGGGATCAGGGAAGGAAGAGAGATCCACTTCCTCCACAAGCTCCCGCTCCTCATAAGGCAAAATGACCTGGCTCGGTATGCCCTCATGCTCCACGAAGATCGTACGCAAAGCCGGATGCCGTTCTACAATGGCATTCATTGCCCTGTTCAGCATCTCCCTGCTCATCGGAATATCCAGAATCAGCTTCGACGGGGTATTGTAGGCGGTAAAGTCATCCTCCATTTTGTGCATCAGCCAAAACCCGCGCTGCTGGGGGGATATCGGGTAAATCACTGCATCTTGCGTAAACATGACTGCATCACACTCCTTCCTTCTGCCTCATAAATGTGGCCAGCGAATGAATGGTATCGTGCTGCATCATATCGCTGAATTCAATAGGGACCGTCAAACCTGAGCTACCCGTGTTCAGCTCATTGACAATCTTCATCGCCATGATCGAATCACCACCCAGATCAAAAAAGCTCTCGTATACATCCACTGCGTCGAGACCTAACAGCTCAGACCAGACACGGGCAATCTGCACTTCCAGTTCCGCATATTGGCCGTCTGCCCTGCCCTTGAGTGTGACCGTCGCGTCAGGGACTGATCCCGATCTCGCAACCTCTGTCGTTCGTTCTTCCTGTTCATCCGGTACGTAGGCAAATGGATTGGCATGATATCCAGCATCCCGTGGATCGCCTGACTGCAACGAATCCCCTGCGCCTGGCGCTACCCATGATCCCCATGCATCTGCCACTTCGGAAGCTGTCGCGGTTTCACTCTGTTGGGCAAATGGCTCAGCTTTCAGGCTGAAACCTTCCTCTATCAGATACTGGGCAAGAGCATGGATGGTATCATGCTGCATCATATCGCTGAACTCCATTGGCCTGGCTAGCATGCCGTTCAGCTCATTCACAATCTTCATCGCCATAATCGAATCCCCGCCGAGATCGAAAAAGCTCTCGTATAAATCGACCTTTTCCAGACCCAGCAGTTCCTTCCACACGGCGGCGATCACATCCTGCAGCGTTTCCTGCGGATGCCTCTGTGCATGGTTGAAGGTGCGTTCATCTCGATTGCTTGCTTGTTGAGGTACAGATTGGGCGACTGCGCCAGACGTATGCTTGTAAAAACCAGCCAGTTGCTCATCCAGATGCAGCGGAAGATGCTCCTTCGGCAAGTTTCCTTTGTAGCGTTCATTGAATGTTGCCACAATCACGTTGCGGAATGCCTTGTGCATCACTTCATCCAGACTTTCCATCGCATCCTGTGTCTTCCATGCCCGGAACAAGTTCTTGTCAAATGCCATCTCAAAATCGACCGCCATGCCGATCTCCTGCCAGGCCGGCCAATTGATCGATACCGTTCGCTTGCCCCGATGATTGCGCGCTGCAGCGAACCCGTCCAGGTATTGATTTGCTGCGCAATAATCACCCTGTCCGATCCCACCGGTTATGCTGGAAAGAGAGGAGAACAAGACGAAGAAATCAACCGGGTCCTGCTCTGTCAGATGATCAAGCAGCCACGTTCCATCCATTTTGGGTGCCAGCACATTCTCTACGGCCTCTTTGCTTTTTCCGATGAGAATTCCTTCGGCACCTACCCCTGCGCTATGCATGATGCCGCGTATAGGTCCCAGTGTTTCTCGGATGTGCTGTAAAGCTTTTGTCAGTTCCGCTTCATGAGCCGTATTCACCTGACAGATCACCACTTGTGCCCCCAGTTCCTCGATCTCACGGATCCCATCCAGCTTGCGGATCATTTTCTTGTCATGCGCTTCCCATGAGGCCCATTGTTCCCTCGGCGGCAATGGGGACCGATTCATCAGGACAAGTCGCACCCCCTTCTTTTTCCTGGCCAGATACTTGGATACCTCGAGTCCGATGCCACCCGTGCCACCGGTAATGATATAGGCTCCATCCTCGTGCAGCTCCAGACTGGCATCCGCCTTGTCCTGGAGCGGCGCCGGCTGGAAATATCGCTCGTAGCGCTTTCCGTTGCGGTAGCTGATAAGATAGCCCGCGTACAGTCCTGCCTGGATTTCTGGCAGTACATCACGCACACTCATTCCAGCTTCCATATCGATACAACGGCAGGTAAGGGTTGCGTACTCCTGCATAGCCACCAGCGCAAGACCAAACATCGCTGCATATTCCGGATGCAACTGCTCTTCCTCGCCGCTTATGGCATGCACCTGTCGGGCAAGCAAGACCAGTTCGGTATTCGTCTGCGGCTGATGCTTCATCAGACTTCGCACGAGGTGGAACAAATGATAGACCCCTCGCTCCTTTCGGTCCTGAAGCTCCTGCAACGAGGATACGGACGACTCCTCTGCGGCTGCCCAGCCATCCACGATATGAGAAACCGAACCATTCAACTCCTGCCACAACCGCTCGTAATCCGCTTCCTGACCGGTTACCCGGTAATGCCTTTCTCCAAGCCTGGCAAACTGATCGCCCCGTTCTACCCGTGTTACAACGGCTCCAAGGCCTTCGTATGACTCGGCCAGCTGCTCTCCCCAGTCGCCGTCGGGCTGCAGGACGAGCACATGCGCATACGACGCAGACGCAACGGGTTGCGCAGCAGGAGCAGGCATAGGCTGTTCTCGCCATGCAATCTCAAAATATCGACCTTGCTCTGCTTGCAGTGGTGATTCAGTCTGTTGAGCTGGTGGATCACCGATGCTGCCTGGCCGCACCTTTTTCATCACAAAGTGATGGATATCCACATAGGCCTCCCCGTGCTCGTCCATCAGCGTAATATCAAAGGTGAACGTTTCCGCATCCTCCACCCCGTCCACAAGCCGAATATAGGAATACAGTCCAGGCTGCAGCGCCTTGTAGACTCGGATTGATTTATAATGAAGAGGCAGATAAAATTTCATGTTCGTAAACTGTCCCACCGAGGTAATGGCAATATCCAGCAGGGATGGATGCAGCTTGTACGCCTTCATGTCAGTCTTGTAGACATCTGGAAGCTCCAGATAGGCAATGCCTTCTCCCTTCCCGAAGGAAGGCCTGCGAATGATCATATCTGTCCAGCGAGGGCCGAAGATAATCCGGGATTCCTTCTTCAGACGTGTCGTGTCAATTTCGACACAGCGGTTCAAGATATCTCGGATCGAGAATCGCGGAGCCACCTGATCGGTCTCGGTCAAGGCCCGAACCTGCAATTTCGCATGGAGCTGCTCCGTAGCGGCATCTTGAAAACTGGATGCCGTTATTTCCATATGCATTTCCCCCCGCTTCTCCACGGTTAGAATCATTTCCTTCGATTCACCCTTTTGAACCGAGAAAGGGACAAAATACTGGACATTCATCAGTTCCATCTGCTCATTCGGGAATCGCTGCTCGACGAGCGCTCTCGTCAACTCTATATATGTCGTTCCCGGTACTGCCGGCCTCCCCATAATGACATGCTCGCCCATTACCCAATGCTTTTCTCCGCTCAACTTCGCGGTATAGATTTCCTTGTCTCCATTGCGTTCCCGAAGACGGTCAATCATCGGATGAAGCGGAGCTTGTACTTCAGTCTGTGCAGTCTGTGCAGTCTGTGCAGTCTGAACTGGCTGCGCAGTCGCAGGTTTGCGAACCACCGACCCCAGCTTCTCAATCGGAAGCCAGCATCGCTTCTTCTCAAATGGATACACGGGCAAACTGAGCTTATGATATGAACGATTTTCATAAAAATGCTGCCAGCTCACATTTCCACCCTGTGCATAGCGCTTCGCCACTCTGGCCAGGCAACGATCTGAACGGTCTGCCAGGTACGCCTCTGTCGCGGCATGCACCTCCTGATTCAGGTTGTCCCGCATGTCGGCGGTGATCTCATGTGCTTCCCGTTGCTGCTTGTCAGCTGAAACAAGCTTGTATTTTCCATAGAAGATGCCTTCGGCTTCATACGGCTGGTCCAGGTCATGCTTCAGCACCTTCTCCAGCTTCAGACGCAGTTCTCTTGCACTGTCAGCAAGAATGGCCAATCTGTATGCGTAATGACCTCTGCCTGTATTAGCGGTATAGCAGACCTCGTCCAGGCGAGCTTGACCATGCTGCAGAACATACAGCTGATAGTCGCGGATCAACTCCTCCAGCACCGGCTTGCTTTTGGCGGACAGCGTGAACAGTCTTTTCTGCTGAGACGTGTAGTTCATCTCCTGCTGTGGCGGTGCCTCTTCCAAAATCACATGACAGTTTGTGCCACTAAGTCCAAAAGCGCTAACCCCGCATCTTCTCGCGGTTTCCCCTGCTTCCCAGGGCACCAGTTGATCGTTAACGTATACGGGAGAATGGACAAAATCAACGTTGGCATTCGGCTTCAGAAAGTTCAGGGACGGCGGCAGTTGCTTGTTTTTCAATGCCAATGCAGCCTTGATGAGTCCGGTTACCCCGGCGGCGCAGTCCAGATGTCCGATATTCGGCTTGACCGAGCTGATCGCACAGAATTGCTTCTTGTCCGTATATCTGCGAAACGCCTCCTGGATGCCGGTCACCTCAATCGGATCGCCGAGTTTCGTGCCCGTACCATGCGTCTCTATGTAGGCAATGGTTTCCGGATCAATGCCAGCCTGTTTCCAGGCACTGACAATGACGTCTTCCTGCGCTTTTGCATTCGGGGCGGTAATACCGATGGAGTTACCATCCTGATTGGAAGCACTTCCCTTAATGACTGCATATACGTGATCTTTGTCCTTGAGCGCATTCTCGAGCGGCTTGAGCAGGACCACCGCACTGCCCTCGCCCCACACGGTTCCGTCAGCACGATCATCAAAAGCTTTCAGCTCTGCACTTTGCGTTTGCAGGGCCAGTCCATAGGAATCATCAATGATTGGCATCACATTCACTTTGATTCCCCCGGCGAGAGCGAGCTCGCAATCCCCCTGCTGTATCGCCTGACAGGCCGTATGGACGGCAACGAGTGAAGATGAACAGGCGGTATCGATCACCATGGTCGGTCCTTTCAGATCGAGCAGATACGACAGACGACTGGCCAGAATGGAAGAGGTATTGCCGACACGCGATATGCCCAGCGAGTCAATAAAGGCGCTCGTGATCATCTGGTTATAATCATTGGAATGAATATATCCGGCATACACCCCCGTTTTGCTGCCAACCAGTTTATCACCGCCGTAGCCGGCATCCTCAATCGCTTGCCAGGCCGTTTGCAGAAAGATCCGCTGGCTCGGGTTCATAAAGTTGGCTTCCTTCGGAAAAATCTTGAAGAAATCACAGTCAAACTGATCGATTTCCTCCAAATATCCGCCCTGGGAAATCATGCTCTCATTCAGGTCATAGTTAATGTAGTCCTTATAAAACTCCACATCCTGGCGGCGATTTTGCGGAAAGGGGCCGATCCCCTTCATTTTGTTGGCAATCAGGTCCCAATACTGATCCGGACGGCTGGCACCTGGTACCTTTAGACCGATACCAATGATGGCAATGTCCTGCTGCTTCCTGCCGGAAACAAGCTTTAATTGCTTCATCAATGCCATGCCGACCTGCTTGTCCATTTTTCCATTGACTGTATGCTCAAAAATCAGCTTACTGAGCTTTTCCATCCTGTTCCCTCCCCATTTGCTCATACATCGCGAACGCTTCATCCATCGACATGTTCCCGTTCTCTACTGCCTCGAACAGATGTAGCAACTCGTCCTCATACTTGTCGCTTTCCTCGTTTGCAGGGGCAGCCGAATCAGGCAGGTCCTGCAGCTCCAGACGGGCATGCTTCACCTTGCGCAGATAAGCAGCCAAACCCTGAATAGTCGGATACGAAAACAGATCCACCACCGAAACCATTCCCGGATCACGCTGTTCAATCAAGGCATGCATCTTCACTATTAAAATGGAGTTCCCGCCTATTTCAAAAAAGTTGTCCTGAACGTCCATCTCTTCGAAACCGAGCAATTCCCGCCAGATCTGTGCAATCCACTGCTCCTCGTCCTGCCCGGAGCCGGACGTCACACCCGTCAGCCTGACCGTTGAGGCCTGCAGCTGTTCTATTTGCGGCTTATCCTGCTGCCCCACTGTCGCTTCCGTATCATCGGCAGACCTGGTTTTGCTAATGATCCATTGATCACTCCATTGATCACCTGGGCTGGTTAGCACCCGGTCAAGCACATCCAGTGCTTCATCTGTCTTCATCCCGGCTTGCTGCTGGCGTCTCTCCAATGCCTGATGATCGACAGCCATCCCGACTTCCTCCCAGGCTGACCAGTTAATGGTCACCGTTCGTTTCGAATGACGATTTCGCCATGCAGCAAAGGCATCCATATAGGCATTGGCTGCTGCATAATCGCCCTGGCCAGCACTGCCGACCAGACTGCTGAGGGAGGAATAATACATCATAAAATCCAGCGATTCGTGCATCGTGACCTGCTCCAGCACCCATGTTCCCCATACTTTCGCTGCCATTACCTGTGCAAAGGTATCTCGTGATTTCCTTGCCAAATAGCCGTCTCCGGCGATGCCCGCACAATGAAAAATGCCATTCACAGCCCCGAATTGCTGGCGGATGTCTGCCATGACCCTTTTCATCTGCATGAGATTGGCCACATCAGCCTGACATACCGTGACACGGGAGCCCGATCGTTCAATGTCCATTATGCCTTTCAGCTGTCTGACGAGTTTCGGGTCGCTGGTATGCGCCAGAACCTGTTCCCACTCTTTGCGCTCAGGCAAGCCCGAACGTTGCAGCAAGATCAGGTTCACCTGCGCCTGAGAAGCGACATATTTCGCCGTTTCAAGCCCTAATCCACCCCCTCCGCCTGTCACGATATAAGTGCCGTTTGGTATAATGGCCGAGCTTCCTTGTGTGATGTCCGTTCCATTCATCTGCTCGATCTTCTCGGTATAACACTGACCATCGCGATATACATGCAAGTACGCTGTACCTGGTGTCTGAAGCTCTGTCATCATCTTGTCGATATTCAGCTGGTGATCGAGGTCTATGCTGCGGCACTGCAGGTTCGGATACTCGACACGGACAACTCTGCCCAGAGCCAGACAGGCCGCATGCTCGGGCTTCAGACACACTTCCTCTCCGGTTACCTGATGCACGTGGTCAGCAAGCAGCACCAGATCAATCGGATGGCTGAAGCCGAGCTGTACAAGCGCCTTCGTCAAGTTAAACAGGCTGTAGACCCCCTGGTGCAGGCTCGCTTCGAGTTCCTCCTGCGTACAGGCACCGGACTCCGATTCATCCAGCAAAGCCATATGGACAATCTGATCGACTGGTTTCTGCCGGAATGATCCCAGCCAGCGAACATAATCTTCCTCTGTGCCGAGCCAGGCAGAGGATGCGGATGCGTTCTTCTCATTCTGAGAAGTCTCCATCTCCTGTTGAGACAAATGACTCTCCCCCGGATGCGGGTATACGGCCTCTTCCACCGCATGACCGTCCTCTCGCAGCGCATTCACCAGTTGAATAGCGGTACGGCTCCCGGCATGAATGCACAGCACGGTTCTGGGTACGGAAGACGACGCTTCTGACGAGGGCGACCGTTCTGACGCACGCTCCCAGGTGCGGGTGTGGCACCAGTCCAGTGCTGCATCTCTGCCCGGGGATACCCAGCATCTCTTCTCATCAAATGGATAGACAGGCAAGCTGATTTTCTTCCGTTTCTGCTGTCGATACAGACGTTCCCAGGGGAGGTCTGCACCCTGTACATACTGCATCGCCCATGTTCGAAGGGTATGCAGCTGCTCCTGCTCATCCATGGACATCCAGGAGTCAGGCAGCTCATCCAGCGAAGAGACCGAAGAGGAAGAAATACGCTCATCACCCCGGGTGACGAATATATCCGCTGCCAGAAGCTGCCTCATTGATCCCGTACCGGCTGGCTGTGGAGGTGTATCCGCAGGACGAGCACGGTCAGCCGTGAGCAGGGCTTGTAGCTTATCCAGCAGATCCGCTCTATCCCGGCACACCAGAGCCGATCGGATAGGATGATGCCATCGTCCCGTGTTCGCGGTATAACACACATCAGTCAGGCTGATCGTTCGATCTGCTGCCAAAAACTGCACATATTCCGCCAGCAATCGGCGCCATGAAGCCATTGATTTGGCCGACAGGGTAAACAGTTGCCACGCAGGTGAATCGGAAGCCTTTGCCCCCACTGCCGCTTCGACTTCGTCTGCTGCCGGCGCTTCCTCCAGCACGACATGACAGTTCGTGCCACTTAACCCAAACGAACTGACCCCACACCTTCTGGGAAACGTTGCCGCGGGCCATTCCGTCAGCTCATCCTGGACATATACCGGAGAATCCACGAAGTCAATCTTGCGATTCGGACGCTGGAAATGGAGGCTGGCCGGAATTTTTGCGTGCTTCAGCGTCAACACAGCCTTGATCAGACCGGCGATCCCTGCGCTGTTGTCCAAATGACCGATGTTCGTCTTGACACTGCCGACAGCACAGAACTGTCTCTTGTCTGTATAGGCTCGAAACGCCTTCGTCATGCCGTCTATTTCAACGGGATCGCCCAGTTTGGTCCCGGTCCCGTGGGCTTCCATGTAGCCGATGGTTTCCGGATCGATCCCCGCGTCTTTCCAGGCTGCCGTCATGACAGCGGCCTGCGCTTCACTATTCGGCGCAGTCAGACCAATGGAACTGCCATCCTGATTCACCGCACTTCCCTTGATCAATCCATAGATCTGGTCACCATCTCTGACGGCACTGGCAAAGGGCTTGAGCATAACAGCCGCCACACCTTCTCCGCCGGCTGTGCCATCAGAACCATCATCGAACGTTCTCGACCTGTACTGGGTAGATAAAATGCCAATATTCTGATATTGGATCGGGTAAAGATCTACTTTGACGCCCCCAGCCAGCGCCATGTCACAGTCGCCACTGCGCAGCGCCTGACAGGCGGTATGCACCGCCACCAGCGATGATGAACAAGCGGTATTGAGAACCATTGCAGGACCTTTCAAATCCAGCAGATAGGACAGTCTGCTCGGAATCATTGCACTGGCTGTACCCGATACATACAACGCCGCCATCTCAGGGTCGTCAAATCGAATCGATTGCCCGTACACAGAAGAATGGCTATAGCCTGCGTACACCCCAGTCTTCGTTCCCCGAATCCGCTGTCCGCCATAGCCCGCGTCTTCGATAGCCTGCCATGCGGTCTGCAAAAAAAGGCGCTGTTCAGGGTCCATATACTCGGCTTCTTTTGGCGACAAATCGAAAAAGGCATAGTCAAAGCCATCGACTGCGGACAAGAAAGCCGCCTCATAGAACTGTCCTTCCTTATCCGGATGAAAACGTTGAACGGTTGCCATCACATCCTTTTTTCGCTTGCGCGGAAGGGGCGCAACCAGATCCTTCCCTTCACACAGCAACTGCCAGAATGCATCCGGTGTCTCTGCTCCGGGGAACCGAAGCGCCATGCCGATGATGGCGATATCCGAGGTAGATGTTTCTGTCATTTCCGGCAGCATGGAGGACGAAGGTTCTTCCATCCATGCATCTAAAAAATTCAGTCTGCTACCCGTCATAAGTATGCCTCCCTCTTCATGGAGATGGTGTGTCGTTATCCTGCTTCGATTGGGGTCAACAGAGACGGAAACAACGGTCGTGTGCGGGTCTCGTCCAGCAACTGGGCGATCCGTTCTGCCTGCTTGGCGGCAGGGAGCTTTTTCGTTTCCATGACCGAACGCAGCATGAGCAGACCCTCTTCCATGTGGCGGGGGGAAGGAGACAAGCCTAGCTGTTCCAGCTCTTCATCGAGCTTTTTGATGCGTTGATACGGCTTGACTACCCCTTCCTCATACGCTTCATGATCCCAGTTCTCGTTTTTCGTACAGACAGCCAGAGCCATACATCGACCCAGAAAGGAGGGGTCGGTTGAAGTCGTTGGCCGGCCGCCGAGGGTGTGTGCATGGCGATGTTGTTTCAGCTCGTCCCATTCCTTCTCTTTGTCAATTGCATATACGCGAAGCGGAATCTCGTGTTTGACCAGATTCGCCAGTATAGGCTTGGGCCCCATATCTACCGCTGCAGACAACCCCTGTGTCTGCATATGCTGCATGATTTCCAGCCAGGGAACCGGCGCTGTCATCTGGCGAGTCAGCAAACTGGCAATTTGCGACTCATCCTCGTAAGGACGCGCGGTGGCATTGGCATATACAGGCCATTGCAAGGGCGAATACTTGATACGTGCCAGTTCAGCGGACAACGCTTCTGCCGCCGGCTGCATGACAGGGCTGTGGAAGGGTGCACTCGTGGACAAATAGGTCACTTGAGCACCGCGATCCTTTAACAGAGACTCTGCTTTTGCCAATGCAGGTTGATGGCCCGAAATCACCAGCTGCTTGCTGGAGTTAATATTCGAGAGGACGACGAACTGGTCAAAGTCGGATACCTCTAGACATATGTCCTCCACCACATTGCGATCCAGTCCGATCACCGCGGCCATCGTTCCCTGTCCCCATCCGGCTGCTTCCTGCATCAGCTCTCCACGTCTGTGCACAATACGCAACGCATCTTCGAACGCCATCGCTCCTGAACAGGTCAGTGCGGTAATCTCCCCCAGGCTGTGGCCGGCTGCCAGGGTCGGTTCGATCCCGATCTCCTCCCTGTATACCTGATAGGTTGCGAAACCAAGTGCAAGCAAGGCTGGCTGTGTACATGCCGTCTTGTTCAAATCCTCTGCCGGACCTTCCAGGCAAAGCTGGCGCAGATCATAGCCCAGCACTTCATTCGCCTGCTTAAATACCTTTTTCACGGCGTCGTACCGCTCGTGCAGTGTCTGGCCCATCCCAACAAACTGCGCTCCTTGTCCTGGAAACAGCAATGCAAGCTTGTTCATCGTGTCCATCCATTCCTTTCTTTTTTCAGTTTTTTTGCATGCAGACGGCCATCATGACTTTGCCCGCCTGCTCAAACAGGGTACGCACCGCTTCCTTGCGCAATCTGCCGCCGTCAAACTCACAGCGGATTTCGCACCCCTGATCCGTCTGCGCCCATTCGAAGGCGATATCATATACGTCAAGCAGACGCACATCCGATGTGATCAGGTTGCGGTCATAGGCAATGGGAAGCATCTCCAGCTTGTCCGGCGACCTCAAGCCACTCATCCATTCTGACCGGCGATAGGCGGTCTCTGGCTCCAACTGCTTTCTCCGCTCGTGAATACGTGTTAAATATTGCGCCAGGTTGCCGATCTCCGCTTCTCCCAGTGACAACGGCAACACCCCGTTTTCCACATTCAGCATCGTCTCCAGCACCAGATCCGTCGTACCTGACAGATTTTGCAGAACATAAAACAGGCCGGACAGCCATATATCCACCACGTCTATGCTCAATTGCGCAGCTGCTGTTTGCATACGCGCAAATGTCGCTTGGTCAAAGCGGGATTCATATACGACCATCTCCCTGGCCCGAGCGCTCGGTAGTACGTAGGCCTCAGTCAGCACGATTGGCCTGCGAGGCAGCTTTCTGCGCTGCTCTCTGCCCATTAGCTCTTCGGACAACGCGGCAATGGTCGGGTGTGCAAACAGGTCGGTGACCTTGACACGGTCTCCCATTCGATCCTGCATGCGGGCATGCACCTGAATCAGCTTCATGGAATTGCCCCCAAGATCGAAGAAGTTACGATGAATGCCCACCTCTTTCAGACCCAGCACCTGCCGCCAGATTTCCTGCATCCATTGTTCCCATTCATTGCGAGGCTGCTCTGCCCCGGCGTCATCCTCTTCTTCCCTGTTGGACAACCGGGACAAGGCCAGCCGATCCACCTTGCCGCTAGGCAGCAGCGGAAGTTCGTCCAACAGGAAATAAACAGCGGGCAGCATATAGCGCGGCAGCAGCTTCCTGACATGCTCACGAAGTTTCGCTCTCGTACAGGTTGAATCTGTCGGCACCACATAAGCAGATAATCGGCATTCACCGGTAGGGTCAGACGACACCATCACGACTGCTTCCCTGACCGCGGAATGACGGAGCAGTACCGCTTCGACTTCCCCAGGCTCAATCCGATAGCCGTTCAGCTTGATCTGATGATCGACCCGGCCGATATATGCCAGATTTCCGTCCGGCAGCCAGCTGGCCAAATCCCCAGTTCGATACAGCTTCTCTCCCTCAACAAATGGATGCGCGACAAATGCAGATTCCGTCAGCTCAGGCTGATGAAGGTAGCCCTCAGCCAGCCCAAGTCCGCCGATATACAGCTCACCTGGGACCCCTGGTGGCTGCAGCTGTTGATCCCGATTCAAAATAAATACGTCATAATTGGGCAGCGGCTTGCCAATCGGCACCGTTCTTCGCTCTGCCAACGCTTCCAGCTCATCAGGATCTGTCGGCACTTCAAACCAGGAGCTGTCCACACATGCTTCGGTAGGGCCATACACATTGGTTATGACAGGTGCTTGGGTTCCAGCTTGATGGATACATGCTTTCACCAGTTCAACAGGCAGCGCGTCTCCCCCAATCAGGAAATGCCGCACAGGCATGGTACCCTGCTGCTTTTTCCAGGCATCCAGGATCAACTGCAAATGAATCGGGGTGCCATCAGACAGGTCCATATCATGGGTCTGATAAAAGCTCAGAAGCTCCCGTCCATTCAATCTGGCTTCCTCGTTCGTAACGTAAAGGGAATGTCCTTGTAGCAGGGCTCCGAAAATCGTTTTGACGGATGCATCAAAATGGTACGGCGACACCAGGGCAATACGCAGCGGTTTATCATACCTGGCATACACGACCTGCTGCAGACCCTTGATCAGATTCAGGACATTGCGATGCTGAAGCCGTACCCCCTTTGGCTTGCCTGTAGAACCGGACGTATAGATGACATAGGCGGGAGTATGACCATTTACTTTCCCGCTTTCACGGCTGCCAACGACGCCAGGCTTCTTTTCCCTCGTTTTTTTGTCTGGCATATTTACTCGCAGCGCGCTATGCCGAAGCTGTGGATGAAGATGCGCCTGCGCCAGCAGGATGTCCGCTTGACTGTCCGCAAGCAGATATGCAATCCTGTCCGCCGGATCATAGGGATGAATCGGCAAGTACGCACACCCTGCTTTCAATATTCCGAGAATGCCCGTGATCATTTCTGCTGATCGTTCAGCCAGCAGCGCTACTGTCTTCCCGGGTGTGGCCCCGTTTGACCTTAACTGGTACGCCACCGCATTGGCATGCTCATCCAGCTCCAGATAGGTCAATGCGGCATCCTCGGCTTGTACAGCCAGCCGTGAAGGGAATTGCTTCACTTGCTGCTCAAACGCGGCATGCAGCGTAAGCGTCTCGTCTATCTCCTGCCTGGAACCTTTGCCTGCAACCAGTACCTGATCCCGCTCACCGGGTGTAATCAGTTCGAATTGTGCCAGCGTAATCGCAGGCTGCTGGATCAGCTGCTTGAGCAGCGCCAGAAATTGATCGATCATGCGGGATATCGTCTCCCGTTTGAATAAGGAGGTCGCATATTCAAGCCGGAAGTCCAGGCGTCCATCGGTTTCTATCGCTTCCAGCAGCAGATCGAACTTTGCCGTATTTTTGTTTACGGGCAATCGGGTAAGTATGGCCTCCCCGAAGCGAAGCTCCTTTTTCTCCATATTCTGCAGGGCGAACATGGTATCGAACATAGGATTGCGACTGCGATCCCGGCGCAGCTCCAGCTTGTCGCACAACAGCTCGAACGGATACGTCTGATTGGCATATGCGTCCAGCGTGGAAGTCTTGACTTCCTGCAGAAATTGCAGGAACGATTTGTTCCCTCGCGGAAAAGCCCTCAGGGCGAGCGTATTCACGAACAGACCCAGCAAGGTTTCCGTATCCGCTTGTGTTCGTCCTGCAACCGGAGTTCCGATCACGATCTCTTCCTGTCCGCTGTACTTGGATAACCAGATTTCATACATCGCAGTCAGTACCATAAACAGAGTCGTTCCCGTCCGGGCCGCCAGCGCATGAATGCGCGCCGTCCAAGAGGCCTCCAGCGAAAACGTCATCTCTTCCCCTTCAAAGCTGCGTACCAGGGGGCGAGGATAATCCAGCGGAAGATCCAGCACCGGAAGCTCCCCCGACATCGTTTGAAGCCAGTAATCCTCCTGCCGGCGCATCGCTTCGGATTCCATCTGTTCCAGCTGCCAACAGGCATAATCCAGATAGCCAATTCGCTGGGATGCCAGCTCATTCCCCTCATACAGCATCGACAATTCTTCCATCATACGATTCATGGAAACACCATCTGAAATCATGTGATGCATATCGAACATGCACAGATGTTCCTCTGCGCCCAGTCGCACCACTTCCACTCGAAACAGCGGTGCGACATGCAGGTCGAATGGCTGTATGAACGCATCCTGCAACGCTTGAAGCTGTGCCATCGTGCCGTCCTTCACCGCAATCGGGATGGAACGGGCCCGGTGGATGCGCTGCATCAGTTGACCCTCCACCATATGAAAGGAAGTTCGGAGGACTTCATGCCGTTCTACCAGGGAGTCAAAAGCTTGCTGCAGCCTTGTCAGATCCAGCGGCCCCTTCATATGCAAACATCCCGGCATATTGTAGGCGACTTGACTGTCTTCCATCTCACTCAGAATATACATCCGTTTCTGTGCAAAGGAGACCGGCACAAGCTCCCGCTCCCTGACATAAGGCAACTCGTCATTCTCGTCGCTGTTCCCTGCCCCCTTCTCATTCATCCATGCTACAAGCTGGCGAATGGTCGGCGCCGCAAATACCGCCTGGATCGGTACAACAAGCTGCAGCTTTTTCTGAAGCCGGGCAACGAGCGACATCGCTTTCAGCGAATGACCGCCAAGCTCAAAAAAATGATCGTCGATGCCCACTTGCTCGACCCCCAGAACCTGAGACCAGATGACTGTCATCTCGAGTTCGAACTCACTGGATGGCGGGGTGTAGGCAGGAGTTCGCAACGCAGCGGACGGTTCCGGCAAAGACCTCGTATCGACCTTGCCATTTCGGGTGAGCGGAAGGGCCTCCATTCGTATGACATGTGACGGGATCAGATGGTCCGGCAACTGCTGTTTCAAATAGGCGAGCAACTCCGCAGGTTGCAGCGCTTTTGGAGAAGAGGCAGACTGGACGTAGTAGGCACACAGCACCGGTGATTCGTCCCCATCCTTTTTCGCTGTCACCGCTGCTTCCTGAACGTATGCATGACCAAGTATCGCTTGCATGATCTCTCCGGGCTCTATCCGGTAGCCTCGAATTTTCACCTGGTCATCTATTCGCCCCATATAGGCCAGATTGCCGTCCGGCAGCCACTTCGCGAGATCTCCCGTGCGATACAACCGCGTGCCGGGGCGGTAGGGATTGTCGATAAACTTTTGTGCGGTCAGGTCTGCCCGGTGCAAATACCCTTCTGCCAGTCCGTCACCGCCAATACACAGCTCCCCTGCAACCCCGATTGGCTGGAGCTTAAGGTGCGGATTCAGGATATATACTTCGTGAAGCCGGATCGGCTTACCAATTGGAACCGAATCATATTGGTCAAGCTGCTCCCGGTCTCCGTGCCACATCGTTGTACAGATCGTATCTTCGGTAGGCCCATAGGCATTTGTCCAATGGGTAAATGTGGCACAAGCCGCTGCCAGCTGCTTGTCGATGGCAGAGCCTGCTGTGATAAGCTGCCTCAGTGTCGTGAGTTCAGCCAGCGGAAGCTCGCGCACATATGGCGGCGGCAGTGTGGCGATGCTCACCTGATGCCGATTCATGAAGGAAATCATGTGCCTCGGTTCCTGAATGGTGTTCATGTCTGGGATACAGAGGGCAGCCCCAGTCAGCAAGCTCATGCCGATTTCCGAAACGGACGCATCGAATGAGCAGCTGGCGAATTGCAAGACCCGATCCGCAGGACTCAAGTGAAAAGCGGACTGAAAATGCCTGACATGACAGACGAGCGCACGGTGTTTGAGCATGACCCCCTTCGGTTTTCCGGTTGAACCTGAGGTATATATGATATAGGCCAGGTCTGCTGCAGTATGCACGGGGACCGGGTTGGAGACGGAATGTTCAGCATCGATCTGAGCCTTCACCTCCATGACGATCCGTTCAGCTTGCTGATCGAGATTCTCCGCATGCGCCGCAGAAGTGACCAGCACGTGGGTAGAACGGCTGTCCGTAAGCATGTCACGCTTCCGGGCAGCCGGATAGCCTGGATCAATCGGCAAATAGACCCCGCCTGCCTTCCATATACCAAGTGCTGCAACGACCATTTCCATAGAACGCGCCATCATGACCGCCACGATGGTGTTTTTCGCGACACCTTGTCGCCTTAACGCATGAGCCAATTGATTGGCCCGCTGGTTCAACTCATGGTAGGTACAGGTCTGATCATCCAAGATCACGGCCGCATGCTCAGGCGTACGAGCTACCTGCTGCTCAAAGCACACCTGAACACACACCTCCTCTGTCCTTTCGTTTGCACTCGGCTGAAAAGCATCCAGCATGAGTCGTTGCTCCGACGGCGGGATCATCTCGAGCTCTTCCAGCGTCCGGTTCGGATGATCGATGATTTCTGCCAGTACGTACAGATAATGACCGATCATCCGCTCAATCGTCTCCCGCTCGAATTTGGATGAGTAATGCACTTGCAGTTCAGCCTGATCGTATAGATGCAGGGCCAACGTCAAATCATAGTGGGTTTGCTCGGTCATCGAATAGTGTTCCATGTAAGCCGATTGACTCACATCACTCAGCATCCGGTCCAGGGGGTAGTTTTCAATGACCATCATGGAATCGAACAGCTCTCCGCCGGTATCCAGCTCACTACAGGCTGCTATCTCTACCAGTGGTGTATGCGAATAACGCGTTCGTCTCGTCTGCTCTGTATGGATGCGGGTCAGAAGCTCGCGCAGGGACTCCCCCTTTTGCGACTTCAATCGAAAAGGGAGGGTATTGATAAACAGGCCGACCATCTCCGCAACGCCTGGCAGCTCGGAAGGTCTTCCGGACACCGTTGTGCCAAACAGCACATCGTCCTGTTGACTGTAACGCTGCAACAGAATGCCCCAGACCGTATAGAAAAGCGTCGCCTTCGTAATGGCACATGTCTGTACGAAACGCTCTGCCTGTTCCATCAGCGAAGCAGATATCGTACGGCGTACGAGTCCATCCCCTGTCAGTTCTGACCTGTCCATGCGGTCCAACGGCAACCGTGATTTCGTCTGAAATTGCTGCAAATAGTGTTGCCAGTAAGACTGCTGATCCTCCTTATGCTGCTGCTCACACCAGTTCAGATAGGCCTTCAGCTTGTTCTTGACCTTTGGCTCCGGCTGCTCGCCCTCCAGCAACAGACGATAGGCCTGCATCCACTCCCGCAGCAAGATGCCGTTACTCCATCCGTCATACAATATGTGATGGTGACTGAGAAGAACCTCGGTCGTTTCCGTATCCACCCTGCATACCTTGATCCGCAGTGGCGCTACCCGGATATCGATCATATCCCTGCGATCTTGTTCGGCCCATTCATCGAGTTCTTGGCGTATACTTGCTGCATCCCTGCTGCTTGCCTCATCCAGATGAACCGGAATGTCGTGCTCTTTCAACACAATCTGAACCGGCTTGTCCATGGCTTCCCATCGAAACACCGTACGCAGCATCTCATTCTGTTGCTGCACCCCTTTCCATGCCTGCAAAAAGGCGTCCATGTGCAGTTTTCCTTTCAGCGTAAATCGCAGCTGTTCAAAATAAGCACGTGAATCCGGGTCACGAAGATGCTGAAACAAGATGCCGGCCTGCATCGCCGTTAGTGACAAGATATCTTCTACATTTTGCCTCGCTATTTTCAGCTTGCTGCCCATGCTCTGTTCCTCCTTCCATCCAAGCCTGCCATCCTATTTCGATGCCGTCTCGATCTGGTGATATGCAGTCAGCTCTGTCATCTCGGTCATCGCACCCATCTCCATCTTGATCAACCGATCAGCCAGATGGAAATAGGCATCATCGTGCGTAATGGCAATGACGCACTTCCCTTTTTCCTTCAGCTCCGGAAGAAGCTGATGATAGAAGAATCGTCTGAATTCCGGGTCCTGATCGGCTGCCCACTCATCAAACAAATAGATCGGCCGGTCTTCCATATAGCTGATTAACAGCGCCAGCCGTTTCCGCTGACCGGTGGACAGTTTGGTCGTACTGAACCCGCCTTCCTCAATCGCTACTTTTTCGGACAGTCGCAGACGACGAAGATGCTGCGTCATCCTGTCACGCTGAGGTTCCACCTCAATGCCGTACAGCTTGTCAAACAAGTACACATCGCTGAAAATCGCGGCATATTGCTGTCCGAGCTCTTCCGACGAGACGGGCAGGCCATTCAGGGTGATCGATCCTTCCTTAGGTTCATACAGGCCGGTGATCAGTTTGGCCATGGTAGACTTCCCGCTGCCGTTTCCGCCTGTAATGAACACGATCTCACCCGCATGAAAATCCACATTCAATGGCCCGACCGTGAATCGCTTGGCAGGAGGATCGACGTTCCTTTCGGAATCGGACTCAGGTTCCCTCGTCTTGGCCATGTCCGTTTCTTCTTCACGCCCGACATATTCGAACGTGACATCATGCAGGCTGACCTGCAGCTGCCGGGAAGACGAATGTTCCACGAATGCAGGTTCCCTTGCCGCTGACAAGGCGGAGATTTCCTTTGTAAACTGTTGAATCCGGTTCCAGCTGATGCGCATTTGGAACAGGTGGGGAATAGCATGAAGAACGCCGTGCAAAGGGCCTGTCATATATAGAAATACAAAAATATAGCTGCGCAGCGTCTCATTCTTCATTTCCGTGAAGAGAATCGGGAAGAGAAAAGCAACTGTACCGATCACGAACGTAAACAACAACTCTCCGATGACAAAGACGTGGATAAAATTCATTTCGCCCTGTATGCGTTTTTGTCTGTAATGCTCGCAGCTGTCCTGTACGTCGCGCGCAAACGCCTCTTTTTTCCCGGTATGCAAGCGAAGTTCTTTGAAGCCATGCATGAGATCATGGATCAGCTTGAAAAATACGTTTTGTGTATCCCTCGCCTTTTCCCAGGCTTTACTTGCCAGGCGCCCCATTACGAAGTACAAACCGGCTGTACTCAATATGACCGCTAGCGAAATCAGCAATCCCTGCAAGTTGATCACGCCCAGATAAATAAAGCAGCACATGAGTGTAATCAGGCCGGTCCCACCCGTAATCGCCGTTTTAGCGAACTGACTGATGGTCTCCGTGTCATTGTTGAGGGCTGCCTGGATATGCCCGCTTTTGAGCCGTTCAAATTGCTGATAGGGGGTCTTCAACAGCTTGTTGATCAATTCCATGCGCTTGTCGTAAATCAGATTCGTCGTCATATGTATCAAGCGGGTTCGCACAATTTTCTGTCCCAGCACATAGAGCAGGATGCCGATGGCAAAAAACAGCAGCAGTCCGGCTTCAAAGTGTCCTTGACGATTCAACGTTTCATTCACGATAAAGATGATGGTCGCATTGCCGAGGCCGCTAATGATGCTCAGGATGAGCAAAGCAAACCAGCCCTGCTCCCGCTGGCGCTGCAAAAACGAAGAGAGCAGCACGTACAAGCTGAATAACGCAACCGAAACCATCAGAATGATCAACGCCAGAATCAGGCTGTCAGCCGCCCATACCTGGACAAAACGCCATGGAAGCCCCCAGAAGAACACATCCGGAATCTGATACAGACCATAGGCTACTACGCTAAGAAAGCCGGCCGTGCCAACAGCTGTGATCCAGAATCGACCTGTTTTTCCGTTCCATCTGCGCTTCCTGCGTGCCAGATCTACCAGCAATCGCCCCCACAACCAGAGCGTAATCAGCAGAAAGGGCACGGTCATACTCAGCATCGCCACCGATACTTTGTCTACCGTCTGATACAAATCTCCATCCAGTTTGGCAGGTGTCTGGCCTTGCCACATATCAAGCAGTCCCTGACCGATCTGGGCGGTATAGCTCGAATTCATATTCGCCAGAATCGCAACACCGAACTGCTCTTCCGGTCGAAAGCCTACGAACGAAGAAAACGTGGGGTTGTTCCCGCCGTGAGACCATTCTCCCCCACCACTCTGATAGACCCGCCAGCCGGCTGCATAGGAATATCCTTCAGCTGCCGGGGGCACCTTGCGATTGGGCGCCTGTGATCTCGCGAGCAGTTCTTGATCAAATGGCACAGCACCCAGCTGAATCTTGAGCCATCTTGCCATATCGTGCGCATTAGACCGGACATAGCCTCCAGGCGTATTGCCCCGATAGATCGGTGCCTCGTAAGGCAGACTTTGCAGAAAACCGTATTTATAGCCGGTTGCCAATTGGTGAGTCTGCTCCGCTTCTTCATGGAGCAGGTAGGTCTGGTCGAGACCCATCGGCTTCAGCACTTCCTCTTTCATGTATGATTCATAGTCCATGCCGGATACGTTCTCAATGACCAGTCCCAAAATATCGTAGTTGATCGTCGCGTAGAAATGTCTTTCTCCCGGATAGAAATCCAGCTCCGTGCCCACCAGCGTCCGCACGGTGTTCTCCAGTGCTTCCTCTCCATCTCCCTGCGGGATATCGCCAATCGAGGAGAAGGGAATACCTGTCGTCTGGTAGAGCGCCTGTTCAATCGTCACCGGAACGGGCCCTTCGAGTGATTGACCGTTTCTCTCTCCGTGATAGACCATCTCGAACCAGGGCAGATACGTCTGAACCGGGGCCTGCAAATCCAGCCGTCCCTGCTGGGCCAGCTGGAGGATCGCCAGACCAGTAAATGCCTTGCTGGCGGAAGCAAGCTCAAATAACGTTTCCGCTGTTACCGGTTCCTCCTTCTCCTTGTCCCGGTATCCAAACCCTCGCTGATAGACGGTTTCCTCCCCCTGAACCATCACGACTGAGGCACCGGGGATGCCACTGTTCGCCAACTGCTCCTCCAGCCAGGCATCCATTTCGCGTACGCGATCGCTCGCCTTTTTATCAGAATTTTCAGACGAATAAACGTGGAAGGGAGGCAGTGTCAGCATGAGCATCAGGGCTATGGTGATCCCGTACCGGAACAGCCTTGCACCTATTCGTTTTGTCATATCGGACTTCTCCTGTTCATTTTATTCCTTCGAGACCAAGCAGCCTCATTCAAACAAATCATCCAGTTCATCCTGAGACAAGGTTGCCGCTGAAAAGTCGGAAGGTGTATACATCACTTCTTCTCTCCCGCAGCAATGCGTAATCAATTCGAGCAATTGATGCTCATATCGGGCTGCCATTTCCCTCACCTGTTCCTCTTTCATTTCATGCCGATTGAAATGAAAAGCCACATGCAACTGTTCGCTCACAATCCAGGCATTGATCTCCAAACGCGCTGTGATCGGATTCAGCGGGTCCGAGTCCGGCCCTGTAGCCTCTGTCGAGAAAGAAAACCAGTCGGTCTCCCATTCCCGATCCAGCTGCCCCAGGTAATTCAGGCGAACCAGTCTGGTCTCTGCCTGCTCCCCGATTGCGGAGACGTTGTCTCTCAGCAGGCCATAGCCGATTCCTTTATTCGGAATGCCGCGAATTTGCTCCTTGAGCGACTTGATCTGCTCAGGCAGTCCACCTGCCGGCACCTCAAAACAAACCGGGAACAGGCTGGTAAACCAGCCGACTGTTCTCGAAATATTGAGCGGTAGCACGTCCTCGCGCCCATGTCCCTCCAATTCCAGCACAACGGTACGATCATCGGATGCGGCCTGCAGGGACAGTACGAGTGCCATCATCAATAGCTCATTCACCTGCGTACCATAGGCCTGCTGGGCCTCATGCAACAGCGGGATGGTTACTTCGGAACACCATGTACGAAGCAGGGTTCCCGGTGACTGAATGTCGGCTGGGGCTCGATCTCGATCAATCGGCAAACTGGCACTGGCCGCCGCTGCGGCTGCCTGCTCCCAATACGCCTGTTCCTCATGCAGCCCCTGCTCTCCATACGCATGCAGATGCTCGGCATAGGTCTGATAAGAAGCCGTCTTGAAGGGCAATTGAATCGGTTTCTGGCCTTGAATTTGTTCAAACATCGTGCACAGGTCTTCCAGAATGATCCGCCATGACACCCCGTCTATAATGAGGTGATGCGCTACGAGCAGCAGGGATTGACCTTCTGCTCCACGGTCAAACAGACAGCCTTGGAATAACGGACCTCTCTCCAGATGAATCTGTTCCTTGACTTTCCGGCCCTGCTCGTCCACCTGTTGACGCTGTTCGTCAGCTGTCATCTCTCCAAGATCGATAACGGTGAGAGACGCAGTCGATCGGGCAGGTGAGGTCTCATAGACGAGGGAATGGCCCTGGACATCCAGCCGCAACCGCAACACGCCGTGGTGCTCAATCAGCGCAGTCAAGATCTGCTCCAGTTCTTCCCGCTTCCAGCGCTGCTTCAGATCCAGCAGAATGGACTGATGGAAGTAATGAGGGTTGGGTAGCGCCTGATTGAAGAACCATGTCATGATTGGCGTGAATCGAACAGGTCTCTCTTCATGATCTTCATCTGAGGTCGCATTCGCCTCCGTGACACGCACGTATCTGGCCATATCCTCCAGTACCGGATGCGCCAGTATATCCTGTACCGAAATCATATAACCGGCTTCATGCAATTTCGCAGATAACTGGATGGCCTTGATGGAATCTCCGCCGAGCTGATAAAAATGAGCCTGACTGGAGATGCCTTTCACCTGCAACACCTCCTCCATCCATTGCAGCAACAGCTGCTCCACTTCATCCAGTTCGCGTTCATCATCGGGCCCCGTCTGCGTGGAAACGGCCGGTTCAGGCAGTGATTTGCGATCCACTTTTCCGCTTGGTGTCAGCGGAAGCGCATCCAGTTGAACGAAATGCGCTGGAACCATATAGGCCGGCAGCTTGCCGGACAAAAAAGTCCGCATCTCTGTCCACGCCAGCTCGAAAGAAGCCACGAAGTAACAGCAAAGGACGGTCTGACCGTTAGCCTGCACCCGATCCACGACAATGACTTCGTGAACGTGGGGATGCTGAAGGACGGTCTTTTCAATTTCACCCAGTTCAATCCGGTATCCCCGAATCTTCACTTGATGATCGGTTCTCCCCAGGTAGGCCAGATTGCCATCTGGCATCCATGCCGCCAAATCCCCGGTACGGTATAGTCGCTCTCCCGAATGGAAGGGATGGGAAATAAATCTCTCTGTCGTCAAGTCGGCCTGATTGACGTAACCTCTGGCCAGTCCGACGCCACCAATATACAATTCCCCGGCAACCCCGACGGGCACCGGACGCTGTTGCGGGTCCAGCACGTAAAGCTGCGTATTGTAGATCGGTTTGCCGATCGGTACTTGCTCCAACCCGGGAGCCGTACAGTCAAAATAAGACACATCAATCGTGGCCTCCGTCGGACCGTACAGATTCGTCAATGAGGTACGGGGTCCCAGCCAGTGATGAACCTCCTGCACATCGCTCCCCTTCAAGGCTTCACCACTTGTAAACAACTGCCTCACTGAGTGGAGCCGATCCCGCCCGTCTGGCTGATGTTGCAGCCACTGGATAAAGACACGAAGCATGGAGGGGACAAAATGCAGGACGGAAACCTGCTGTCTCGCTATCGTTTGCGTCAGCTTTTCCGGTTCCTTTTCTGCGCCCGGCTCGAGGATGCAGAGCTTTGCGCCGTACCAGGACCACCAGAACAGCTCCCATACGGAGACGTCAAAAGTGATGGGGGTTTTTTGCAGCAGGACATCTGTTTCCTGCAACGGATATTGCTGCTGCATCCAGTGAATGCGGTTCACGACAGCTCTGTGCTCGACCATCACCCCCTTGGGCTTGCCTGTCGATCCGGAGGTATAGAGGATATAGGCAAGATGCTCAGGGTGCAAGACGGGTTCCGGATTGATGGTCTTGCAGGCTTCCCATACCGAACTGTCCATCTCGAGCACTTCACCTGAAAAGGCATCCAGCAGACTCCTTCCGTTCCGTTGCCAAGAGGTCGTAAGCAGCAGCTTCATCCCGCTGTCCTGAATCATGTACGTCAATCGTTCTTCAGGCCAGCTCGGATCAATTGGCAGATAGGCGCTCCCTGCCTTCAAAATGCCCATCAGTCCCACCATCATTTCCAGTGACCGTTCACACATCAGTCCGACTACCGTCTCAGGTCCTGCACCGCGTGCCCGAAGTCCATGCGCAATTCGGTTCGCCTGTTCATTCAGCTCCTGATAGCTACAGGTTGTCTCTTTATATACGAGGGCTGTACTGTGTGGAGAACGTGCGACCTGTTCCTCGAACATCTCGACCATCGTTCTGTCCTGCGGGTATGGCGCCTCGGTGTCATTCCAGTCATGAAGCAGTAACTGCTCCTCTCTGGCATCCAGAAGAGTAAGGGACTGAATCGTCGTATCCGCTGTCGCCTCCAGCAATTGCTCACTGAGCCGGGATATCCAGCGGTACATCTGTTCAATTTGCAGATCCGTATAGTCATCAGCCCGATACAAGATATCCAGCTGCACGTTCTCTGTCGCAGACCATTCCTTGATAATCCACTGCAGCGCTTCAAACTGATGCCCGTTATAAAATTCCTCGTTTTCTATGCGCCATCCCTTCAGCGATGTGCGCAACTTGGTATGATAGGTATTGACCGAAGCTTGAAACAGTTGGCTGTACCCCTTTTTTCTTAATGCTAGATCCTGAACCAGTCGATCATACGGATACCGTTGATGGAAGAAACCTGAAACCAGTCTCTCATGCACCTGTTGCACGAACACATGCACCTTTTCGGATGAACCGATTTTCATGCGGAAGGGCATGGTACTTGTAAACATGCCGAAGATTCGGCGCTCCTCCCGACCGGAACGATTCAGAACTGGTGTGCCTATAATCAGATCATCCCCATGTGTCGTCTTGTACAGATACAACAGCATGACGGACACAAAAAACGTATTCAGGGAAATCCCCCGGGACTCGGCATAGGCTTGAATCCGATTAGACGCTGTCGTATCGAAGACGAATGTCCTTTTTTTCCCGTTTGTCCGGTTGGAGCCCGAGCTAAGAAAGCTGTCTGGCAGTTGCTGAAATTGATCCATCCAGTATTGTCTGTTCTTGGCGCATCTTCTGGACTGCAAATACTGCGATTCCAGCTGCAGAAAAGACAAATAGGACGGGTACGCCTCCGCCGATGGCTCCATTCCCCTTTCCACCTCTTCATAGAGCTCCACGATCTGGCTGGTCATCAGTTGAATGGACCAACCGTCTGCAATGGCATGATGCAGTCGAACGAAGTAACCGCTTCGTTCAGGACAGATGCAAAACATGGCAAAATCAAACAGGACCGCCTCGTTCAGTGGAAAAGGCGTCTCCGCCTTCTGCTGCTCCCATGCCCGAAAAGCGTCAAACGGGTGCTCACTTCCGGAGAAATCATGGAGTGGAATGGCAATGGCATCCTCTCTGTGCACGTATTGAAGATATTCCCCTTGCTCTTCCGTAAACCGCAGCCAGAATGCCTCATGTCGATTAACAAATCGCGTAATCGCTTCTCTCAGCAAGCCAAAATCAACCGGCCCGTGAATATGAATGGAACCGCCAATATTATGGATGGGTGTGCCTGGATGAATCTGTTCATTGCGCATGATGCGTTTTTGAGGATGCGTTAGAGCATACAACTCCCTGTGTGATTCATGGCTTGAAGTAGGCAACGGCATGACCTCTCTTTTTCACATTGTTTGAAAATTCAGAATATTAAGCGCATACAAAATGGACGTAAACCACAGGCGAGAGATGCTCCTCACGGGAGAGATCACCTGCATTCGTACAAACGTTTGCACATGGTGGGGAAATTCCCCGGTTCATTAAGATACCTCCTGTCTGCTATGAGATTATTCTAGTATACCAGATTAAGGTTGATCGATTATTGGAAATATTACCATGCTTTTGGGCATCTTTCAAGGAAATATCATACAGCTTTTTTTCATTATCCACTGGGCAAACAGAAAAATGACCAGGACACGGCGTGTCCTGGCCTACAGCAAATAAACATCAAAAAGGGGATAACTTATCGAAAATATCGAACGGACGGTCTTTCACGTCCGTCGAAAGAAATTAGTCAAAATAAACAGCTTTGCCTGTTTTCGCGGATTCATAGATCGCTTCGAGAATTTCAGAAACGACCAAAGCTTCCTTCGGCTTGACCACGGGCTCTTCATCATTCAGGATGCACTGCACCCATGTTTTCATTTCTACATCTGCTTCGCTCTCAGACTCACCGTCATAAAAAGCGACGCCGGCCATATTGGTATCAATGTGATTCGTAAACAGCTTGCCGTATTTCTCGCCATTGATGCGAAGACCATCCTTCATATCTGCGCCGCCTTCTGTCCCGCACAGCGTGCATTTCGCCTCATCGACTTCCAGATTGTTCAGTGCCCAAGAGGCTTCCAGCGCGATCATGGCTCCATTCTTCATCTTGATCATGCCGACAGCAGAGTCTTCCACCTTGAACTTTTCAGGGTCCCAGGGTCCCCAGGCATTCGCAGCATTCTCACGGGAAGACAGCTTGTGGAAAGCCTGTCCCAGCACGACTTCCGGCTCATAGTTGTTCATCATATAGAGGGTCAGATCCAGCGCGTGTGTCCCGATATCAATTAGTGGTCCACCGCCCTGCTTCTCTTCATCCAGGAATACCCCCCAGGTCGGAACCGCTCTGCGGCGAATGGCATGTGCCTTGGCATAGTAAATCTCTCCAAGCTCACCATCTTCACAGGCCTGCTTCAAGTATTTGCTGTCTGCACGGAAGCGATTTTGATAGCTGATGGTCAGCTTCTTGTCGCTTTTCAACGATGCTTCATACATGCGACGTGCGGCCTCTGCGGTCTTCGCCATTGGCTTTTCACAGTTGACATGCTTGCCGGCTTCCAGAGCCGCGATCGTAATCTCTGCATGAGAGTCATTTGGCGTCAGCACGTGAATGACCTCGATTTGCTCATTTGCAATGACTTCCTGATAGTCTGCGGTCACCATTGCACCTTCTGCACCATATTTGTCTGCTGCACGCTGTGCTTTCTCAATCTCAATATCACAGAATGCCACCAGTTCAACTTCCGCTAGCTTGGACAGGCTCGGCAAATGCTTACCGTTCGCGATACCGCCGCAGCCAATAATACCGATCTTCAACTTTTTTGTCATTGTATGCGCCTCCATTCATTCGATACATGCCAGTTAAATGCTGTCAAATCACCGGTAAACGGTTGGCATCATCGTCAGATTGATTTACTTTTTTTCTTTTTTCCTTATAATTATGATCGAGTCCTTCGCTTTTTAGTATAATGAATACAACGACAAAAAAACATCCACATAAATGTTCAACCTTTATGTGATTTTGTCATAGAAAGGAGTTGATTGCATGATCCTCACCGAGAAGATCAACTACGAGAACCCGTTGATCAGCTTAAAGGTATTCAGTGTCAAACGGATTTTGAATCAGTACAACGATTGGCATATCCATAAGGAGACCGAAGTGCTGGCTATTCTGGAAGGACAGCTGGAAGTCAATGTGGAAAACGAGGAATATATTCTGAACAAGGGTGACGTGATCTTGATCGGGTCCAATCAGCTTCACCGGGATCGCTGCCGGGACGTTCGCTTGCGTTACATTGTGCTGCAGTTTGATCTGGAGCAATTTTTTGACCAGAGTATCATGCAATTTTATAATTTGTTCGAAGAGGCTGGCAATCGCCTTAGTCAGTTCAATTATATTTTCTCCAAGCACCCCGATGTGCGTGACGAGGTCTTCCATTGTGTGAAGACGGTTCATGAGGAATCCAAGGACAAAAAACGAGGCTATGAGATCGCGGTGACGGTCTGTGTGCAGAAGATTATTCTCGCCATGCTTCGAAACGATGAGCGCGGTCTGCTGCGGGATCGGATCAATCCGGAATTTGAGCGGATCAAGCCTGTGCTGGATTACGTGGAGCAGCATCTCCATGAGAAGCTTCAGGTAGAGCACGCGTGCAAGCTTGCGAACATGAGCTATTATTACTTTTGCAAATTTTTCAAACGGGCTGTGGGCATGTCCTTTACCGATTACGTTAATTACAAGAAAATCAAGAAAGCGGAGCACTTACTGCTTACCAAGGACTACAGTGTGTCGACCATCGGAGAGATGATCAGTATGCCGAACATGGCTCATTTTTACAAATGCTTTCGCAAATACAATGATTGTTCACCCAATGAATTCCGTAAAAAAATGCTCTCCTGGTCACCTTAGGGAGCATTTTTTTTATGCATGATCTCTTTTATGTCTCGTTTAACTAGCCCGCTCATTTGGCGGGTGATTTGATCACGAGCTTGTAGCCCACGCCACGAATGGAGTCAATCTGAACAGATTCCTGACCCATTTCCAATTTTTTGCGAAGGGAACTGACGTGAACATCGACTGTTCGCTGGCCGCCAATGTAATCAAATCCCCATACGACATTCATTAGATCATCACGGGTGATGACCACTCCGGGACGCTGCACGAGATAGAGCAGCACTTCAAATTCCTTCGGTCTGAGCGTAATCGGCTTTCCGGCGAGATGGACCTCATACTTCTCCGGGTAGATGACCAGTTCACCCATTTCAATAGACTGTTCGGTTTCCGCCACTTCAAGCGGGGCTGCATTACTTGAGATGGATGTGCGACGCAGCACTGCTGATACCCGGGCCAGCAGCTCCGCCACGCCAAATGGCTTCGTAATATAATCATCTGCACCATGTCGCAAGCCCTGCACGACCTCATCCTCGGCATTACGGGCCGTCAGGATCACGACAGGCGTGCGATTGCCTTTCTGTCTCAGTTTGGTGAGCACTTCAAAACCGTTCATTCCCGGCAGCATAATGTCCAGGATGATCAGATCAAAGCTGTTGTCCATCGCCAACTGATACCCCTCACCGCCATCATCGACGATCTTGATCTCATACCCTTCCTGTGTCAGATTGTACGATAACAATCTCGACAGCGTTGGCTCGTCCTCTATGACCAGAATCCTTGCCGTTGTCATGGGCATTCCCCCCATCGTTGCATTTTACATGTTCCTTCTATCATATCACGCGATTGTAAAGATTACATCAACCGTTATGTCTGGCCCGTGGCTTCCTAATGAATCACGGGCAGCTCGATGATGATCTTGCTGCCGATGCCGACCTCGCTCTCTACGCGAATCGTTCCCTTGTGCAGCTCGACCAGATGTTTGACGATGGACAAGCCGAGGCCCGTTCCGCCCGAGACGCGAGATCTCGCCTTGTCCACTCGGTAAAAGCGCTCAAAAATTCGCGGGATATCTTTCTTCGGGATGCCGATGCCTGTATCCTCTACGATGATCAGCACCTTTTCTTCCTCCGTGCGGTTTCCTTTGACAGACAACGGCTGTACGGTGAGCTTGACCTCTCCCCCGTCCGGCGTGTAGTTGATGCCATTGGAAATAAGATTGATCAGAATCTGTCTTAATCGATCTTCATCCGCTTCAAGGTAGACGTCCTCATCCACGTCCATATTCAGGCTAATGTTCTTTTTCTCAGCGGACTTCAATAGCATGTTCATCATTTTCGTTGAAAAACTGTGCAGATGAACCGGAGAAAAATGAAGCGGAATCCGTTTGGATTCAATCTTGGACAGCTCCAGAATATCGGCAATCAGACGATCCAGTCGTGCACTTTCATCATAAATAATTTGCAAAAAGGATTTAAGCGTTTCTTCATCATGAAGTGCACCCGACAGCAGTGTTTCCGCGAAGCCTTTGACAGCAGCAATCGGTGTTTTCAACTCGTGCGATACGTTGGCCACAAATTCGCTGCGCACTTTCTCCAGTCTGCGAATATCGGTAATATCATGCAGAACCACGACCACCCCGGAGAAATGATCCTCGGTCGTCAGCGGCACCAGACTCATCTCAACGGTGCGCTCCATTGGATAATAGAAGACCAGCTCCTCCCGAATGCGTTCCTTGCGTGCCATCCCTTCATCAATGCAGTCCGTGAGCTCTTTTTGCAAATTCGATTGATAATAAGGTCTGTCCTTCAGTTCCTTGAGAGAATAACCAAGTATCTCTTCAGCAGACCGGTTCAGAACAGCAAAATGACCATCTTCATCAATGAGGATAACCCCACTGATCATATTTTCCATCACCGTCGCAAGCTTCGCTTCATTGTCTGAAATGCGCCGCACCTGCTGCTGCAAACTGTCGGCCATCGTATTGATCGCGGTACCCAGCCGCCCGACCTCATCCTTGCTGCGAACAGGGACTCGCGCCTCATAGTTCATATGGGAAATCTGCTGGGCCACCTTCATCATCTTCTCCAGCGGCAAAGTCAGATTACGGGCAATCGGATAGCTGATCAGACCAGCCAAGATAAACAGGACGATCAGGCCCAGGAAGTAGTAATTCCACATGGTTCGCACTTCACTAAGCACTTCCGCCAGACTGAACGACAAGCGGACGATCCCCTTCAAGTCTCCGTTCTCATCGACATAAGGCATCGCCAAATAGAGCATTTCCTGCTTCAATGTGTGGCTGTAGCGAATCGCGGTACCCCGTTCCATCGTACGGAGCGCTTCCCGAACCTCAGAGCGCCCGATATGATTGTCCATCTCACGGGCTTCATAGTCCGAATCGCCCAGAACCACGCCTTCTGCATCCATGAAAGTCAATCTCGCACCGCTAACCCGGTTCAGCAGCTCTGCCTTATCAGAGAAAAAGGCCATTTTCTCCTCTTCACTGCGATCCTCCGGCCATGGCGTAGCCGCCGTAATGACCCGAATTTCCCGCTCCATGCTGTTCTCCAGTGACTCGATCAGGGAATCCTTCATATTGTTGGCGGTAATCAGCCCCGTTGCCAGCACGGAGGTACCGATCAATACCATAAAGATCAGGGTCAGCTTATATCGAAATCTTCTCATTATGTATATCCTCCAGCCGCATGAGTCGCGTCTCATATTCATGTGACAGACTACAGATTGTAGGCTTCGCTTGACTTCACTTGACAGCATCCAATGAATTCCAAAGATATTGTGAAGATGCATGCACAATTAATGTTAACTGGTTTCCCTTTGCTGCCGCCAGTTAAGTTTTTGTAAATTCAGCTTCTCACCCGCCATCTCTGCACGATCGAAGCGACAGGCTGCTGCAGCAAAATGGACAGCACAACCGGAATCGCGGCAAGTGGCGGCAAAAATTGCGCAGCAATGACCAATCCCAGAGATACATTGCGCAGACCGCTCAAGAAGATCAGATCATGGCGACTGGCTTGCTGTCCTTCCCCCGCTGTTCCCGGTGCAATATAGACATAGAGCTTTTCCAGCAGCCAGCCTGCCGCATAGCCAAGCAGGACAACGCCGATAGAGAAGACGGGAATGATCAGCCATAGATCCTCCTCCATCGCGGACAATTTCGGGGCGACATAGGCACTGTTCAGCACAAGGACGATCAGGAAGGAGAATTTGGAGACCGTGCCGAGGGTGGGCAACGCCGCTTCGATCCAGCGGGCGCCGGGGGCAGTTGAAGCCGCCCATCTGCCGACCCCCATTCCTGCAGCCGTCGGCAATCCGACCATCAGCAGCAGATTGAGCATCATTTTTGTTCCTTGTAGGGCTGCATGTTCCCCGGTCAACACCAGGAGGGTCACCGGTACGGTAAGCGGGCTCAGCATCGTATCGATCACGATCATACTGAGGGCAGCCGCCACATTGCCTCGCATGACACCTATCCATACCACCGCCGAAATGCCAATCGGAATCGCGGTGAAGAGGACATAACCCGCAATCAAATCCGGGTCGTCCAGCAACCATCCGCCAAGCAGCCAGACGATGAGGGGCATGAGGAGATGAAGGACGCCATACAGCCACAGCAGCAGAACCCATTGTGATCGCAGTACGGCAAAATGCTGCCATTTCACGCCCGTTCCCATCACAAAGGTCACACAAGCGAAAAACAGCGGGACCAGCCCTGCACGGTCCGCCAGCAGATGACTAAAAAGAAGTCCCACCAGCAAGGCTGATGGGGTTACGTATATCATATATCGATCCAACCAGCGATGAAGCCGCTTCTGACTGTCATGCCATTTGTGCCATGAATGAGGTCCCTGCTTCCTCACACTTCCACCCATTTCTATACGCATAAATGTGTCGCCTTATGATTTCAAACCGGTTCCTTCTTGTTTTGAACACGGACCAGACTTTCTGAGCCTGGTCATTCAGAACGCGGCAATTTTGAACGTGTCAACCCAAATCTCTGATCTTAAAATACAGGGTCCTTAAACTTGGCGAGTCGCGCAAGCGAATCCTTCTCGACCTCTGCATGCAGGCTGTTCCCGTGCGCATCCATCGTCACGATTGCTGCAAAGCCTTCCACTTCCAGATGCCACATCGCTTCCGGAATGCCGAATTCCATGAAATCCACCCCATGCACGCCCTGAATCGTCTTGGCATAATACTGGGCGGCACCCCCGATGGCATTCAGATAGACACCCCCGTGCTCCTGAAGGGCTGCGAGCGTCTTGGGCCCCATTCCCCCCTTGCCGATGACTGCACGGATGCCGAATTTTTTCATGATCTCTCCCTGATACGGTTCTTCCCGAATGCTCGTTGTCGGACCTGCAGCTTTGACGATCCATTTGTCATCTTCCTGCATCATGACCGGTCCACAATGGTAAATCACTGACCCGTTGAGATCTACTGGCGCATCATGATCGACCAGGTATTTGTGAAGTGCGTCTCTTCCGGTATACATCGGGCCGCTTAGCAGGACCACATCTCCCACCTTGAGCTGACGCACATCTTCTTCAGACAGCGGGGTCTGCAACTTGAATTCTCTGCGCTGTTCGGTGTCCGGCTCATGGACGTCATTCATCTCCGGATCTGTCATCTTCTGTGCCGTACCCTGCTCATACAGCCATTCCTGTATGGCCCCGGTTTTCGCATCCAGTGTGACTCCCTGTCTGCGGTATGCCCAGCAATTGTAAGCAACCGATACGAAGAAGCTTGCCGGCAGACGGTGCATGGCTCCGATCTTGCAGCCGAGCAGCGTGGATTCTCCGCCAAATCCCATGGTACCAATGCCCAGCTGATCCGCGGTTTCCATCACGTAGTCCTCCAGCTTCTGCAAATCGGGATGAGGGTTCACGTCATCGACCTTGCGAAACAGCTGTTTCTTGGCCAGCTCATAGCCGGTCGTCCGGTCTCCCCCGATGCCCACTCCGATAAAGCCGGCGCCACAACCTTGTCCCTGTGCCTGATACACCGCATGCAAAATGCATTTGCGGATGCCGTCCAGGTCGCGACCTGCCTTGCCAAGACCTTCGAGCTCAGCTGGCAAACTGTATTGAATATTTTTATTTTCACAGCCTCCCCCTTTCAGGATCAGCTTGATTTCGATCTCTTCCCGCTCCCATTGCTCATAATGGATGACGGGTGTCCCTTCTCCCAGATTGTCCCCGCTATTGGTTCCTGTGATGGAATCCACGGCGTTGGGACGAAGCTTGCCATCCTTTGTAGCCTGCACAATCGCCGCTTGAATCTGCCGGGTCATCTCCAGCTGGTTGGCTCCTGCGGGACAATGAATAATAAAAGTCGGCATCCCGGTATCCTGACAGATGGGAGACAGCTGTTCTTCCGCCATCGTAATGTTGTCCGAAATCGTAGAGACAGCCAGGGCTGCGCGCGTTCCGGCATTTTCTTTTTCTTTGGCCCGGTTAATCGCCCTGCGCACATCTGCGGGCAATACGGTAGAGGTTTGTACGATTAAATCATATACACTTTCTTGAAATTGCTGCATAGAAAAGCTTCCCCTCTCTCTACAAAAAATCTACTCCCATCTTATCACAAAACCGGTAGGCTTCATATGCTCTCTGACTTGGACCACACCGGGTTTCGTTGCTTCGCTGCCCCGTCATCTGCGGGACCGTTGCCAAATAACATCCAGGAAACGCGCAAATAGCGGAACGACAGCGTTACGATCAGCCAGGAACCAAGTCCCGCCAGCAAAAAGCCAATCAGGATACTCCCGTGATACAGCAGAATGTGGCCAGGCTGTACGAATTCCCGATAAGCGAGCAGGATCATGGGATGAAGCAGGTAGATACCGAAGGAGCAGGCACTCAGATGCTGTACCCATTTTTTCACGCCCTCAGTCAGTCTCGGATATACCCGAAAGCAAAGGCGAAAGAGCAGCAACGCCGTCAGCAAGGTGTAGCTGTTCCAGGCCGCCTCAAACGCCAACATGGGCGCTGCCTGGCCTTCCACCCGGTATTGGTGGTAAATCCAGACATGTGCAAAGCCTGCAGCGGCCCAGGCACCCCACAGCCATCCCTGCGCCTGACTCAACCATCTGCGAAACGTATCCAGATGAAGTCCGGCAAAGGCTCCGATCAGATAATAGGACATGTAGGTCAGTGAGAGGCTGCCTTTATATACAATGTGGAAATAATGATGATTCAGAAAATAAAAAGCCCATTGCACAAGCAATCCCACCCACCACAAATGCACGCTCCATCCCGGCCTGCGCTGGACGAGCCACAGAATGAACGGAAACATCAAGTAAAACTGCAAATTAATGAAGACGAAATATAGATGGGCATACGCCTTGCCCGTGAACAGCTTCTTCATAAACACGATGCCCGTCTGTAGCGGATCTTGCACATCCACCACAAACAATAGGATTAAGGCATAATACGCCATGGAAAAAAGCACATAGGGAACGAGGATGTATTTCCCTCTCCTTGCATAGAACGTTCGGATGCGCTGTTTACTGATCTGTTGCCCGGAATAACTGTAGAACAGGACGAATGCACTGAGAAACAGGAACGTCGTCGTTCCGATTCGAAACAGAATATTGCTGGCATTATACAGTGGATATAGCAGGCTTTGTTTGTCGAGCAGAACAATGGTTTGCGACGTGCTGTGCACAAGCAGGACAGCCACAATCGCCACGGCCCGTACCCAGTGGAGTTCGGGCAAGTAACTTTTTTTCATTGTTTTCATCGAACTTCCCTCCAGCCTTCCTTACCCTTGATCGGGGAATTGCGAATCCATGTAAGGTAGACGAATTGAAATTCAGAAAGGTTACCTGCCTCCACCCCTACTTTGGTATCTGCCTGTTCAAATGGGGATGTGATATATATGATTCAAACGTAGAAATACGAATATCTGGCAAGGAGGAGTTTTACATGATGATGGAGGATGCAAGTGGAGCCAAAAGGCTTGCCGCAGTGGCGGGGTGGTTATTGTTGGCCGGGATGGCAGCAGGCATCGGGAGTGTGGTACCGGTGATTGATAGCGCGGATTATCTGTCCAGGGCGGCTGGTCAGGAGAGGCAAGTGATGACGGGCGCGTTCTTTCAGTTCATGATGATCTTACCTTATGCAGGGATTCCCGTCTGTCTCTATCCGATATTCAGCCGAGCCTACAAAGGGTTGAGCCTGGCTGCTGTGGCTTGCGGTATAATGGCAGGTGTATGTATACTGGCAGGCGTCATTGTATTGCTGTTGCTGCTGACACTGAGTCAAACATTTCATAGCACTGACATACCCGATCTGGCGTATTTTCAGACCCTCGGTGAAGTGTTGCAGACAGCACGGGATTTGATCAATCATGTCGCGACAACCTTGACGTTTGTGGCGGCCCTGCTGTTGCTCAACTGGCTCCTGTACCGAACGCGACAGGTGCCGCGCTGGTTGTCCATATGGGGACTCGTCGGCTGTGCCCTGTCCCTTTTGGCCAGCTTGCTGTTTATGGCCGACTTCATCGGACTGGATACACCATACCTCACTCTCAACGTTCCCATCGCCTTTCAGCAGTTGGTGCTGGGAATCTGGCTGATCCTGAAAGGCATATAAACCTGTTCATGACTTCCCTCTTCTTGACATCCGCTTTCCATTCAGGTCATCATGAGAGAGAGTCTGATTGGCGCTGTAGCCCATGACCGGGGAGGAAAAGACGATGGAATCTGATTTTTTCGCCTATTTATACCGACTTCGCCATATTCGCCGCTGGAGTCTGATGCGTAATGTTGTGGAGGAAAATGTCGCGGAGCATTCATATCACGTAGCCGTGCTTACCCACGCACTCTGTCACATTGCCATTGAGAAATATGATCGCGAAATTTCGATTGAAAAAGCGGTATCCATGGCCTTGTTTCACGATGCGACTGAAATTTTCACAGGCGATATTCCCACACCTGTGAAGCATCATAATGAACATCTGCTGCGCAACTTCAGACAAATTGAAGAGCTGGCCGCTCAACGCTTGCTGGAAATGCTGCCTCCAGAACTGCAGCGAAGCTACCACCCGCTCATATTCGGAGCGGAATCAGACCCTGAACTGTATCAGTATGTCAAAGCCGCCGATTTGCTGGATGCCTATCTGAAGTGCGCCAGTGAAATTTCAGCGGGCAACACGGAATTCAAGATGGCGGGGGAGCAGATTGAGCAGCAAATAAAAAAACTGGATATGCCTGAAGTGAATTATTTCCTCACTCACCTGGCACCCAGTTTTCAGAAAACGTTGGATGAATTGTCTCGCACCTATCCAGACGCAGGCCCCACCTACGATTAAGCCAGCATCTGCGGTGCGCTCATGATGGCCATCATGCCCAAGTATGCGACAAAGAACACGATACTGAAGATCATGGCTTTGTTGATCACCGATCTGTCACCTTGAGCCAGCTTCTTCAGCGGCTTTGTCACCATGCCGCCCATCGCAAACATGATCAGCAGCAGCACGATGGCTACGACGATCCACAAGGTGGAATAACCAGCCTTGCTCACCATATATCCCCCAGTCAGGAACCCGATAATCAACAGGTACTGGGTGATCCGGTTTGCGGTAACCAACACGCCTGCTGTCGCACTGTTCTTGGCTGCTCGTGGAATAAGCACCGGAATCAGGACATAGGCAAACAACACATAACCTGTTACAATGTGCAGCCATAACGCGGTATCATACATGTTTCTAACCCCTTTCTCAATTGGAATCCTGTCAGGATACACTTACCATTATCAAGTATAAAGGGTATCCCTTCGCTGTACAAGCAAAGCAGTATAAAAAGAGTACCTCCCGCCATTTGACTGGTCGGAGGTACTCTTGTTGCGCTTCCCTTGTTTTACCTTGCTGTACGTGGCTTTGCTTTCGATTTCAAATCAGCCTTCGTTCACAATCTGGATCACATTGCGCACAGAATCGGCAGATTTCTCAAGCGCCGCTTTCTCATCCTCCAGCAGATCCAGTTCGATCACTTTCTCAATCCCGTCTCCGCCCAGGATCGTCGGCACGCCCATGAACAGGCCATCATAGCCGTATTCCCCTTCAAGCAGGGCAATAGCAGGCAGCACTCGTTTCTTGTCTTTCACAATCGCTTCGGTCATCTGAACGAGGGAAGCTGCCGGAGCGTAATAGGCGCTTCCGTTTCCGAGCAAATTGACAATTTCCCCACCGCCTGTGCGCGTACGCTGAACGATGGCTTCAATTCGTTCACTGGAAATTAGCTTCTCAATCGGGATGCCGGCTACGTTCGTGTAACGGACAAGAGGAACCATGTCGTCACCATGCCCGCCCAGGACAAAGCCGCGCACATCTTCCACCGATACGTTCAGCTCCTGACTGATAAAAGTGCAGTATCTAGCGGTATCCAGTACACCGGATTGACCAATCACCCGGTTTTTTGGAAAGCCGAGCGCCTGATAGGCCACATAGGTCATCGCATCGACCGGATTGCTGAGGATGATCACATACGAATTCGGGCAATATTTCTTCACATTGTCACAGACTGAACGCATGATGCCTGCGTTGGTATTCACCAAATCATCGCGGCTCATTCCCGGCTTGCGGGCAATTCCGGCCGTAATGATCACAACATCAGCGCCTTCTGCGTCTTCATAGCTGGACGTTCCTGTAATTTGGGAATCGAATCCTTGGACCGGACTGGCTTCAAGCATATCGAGGGCTTTCCCTCTGGTTGGGTTCTCAAGTTGAGGAATGTCGATCAGAACAACGTCTCCCAGTTCCTTTTGAGCCAACATCAGAGCCGTTGTGGCGCCTGTAAATCCGGCACCAACAACCGCTAATTTTTTACGCTGAATCGCCATGTACCATCCATCTCCTATCCCATGTTTTTGATGATTTCGCTGCCGAACTCCGAACATTTTACTTGGGTTGCACCGTCCATCAGACGTGCAAAGTCATACGTCACGGTCTTGTTGCTGATAGAGGCTTCCAGACCTTTGTAGACCAGTTCTGCTGCTTCTGTCCAGCCCAGGTGCTCCAGCATCAGGACACCAGACAAAATCACCGAGCCCGGATTTACGACATCCTTGCCCGCATATTTAGGCGCTGTGCCATGCGTGGCTTCGAAAATGGCATGTCCGGTCTGGTAGTTGATGTTCGCTCCCGGCGCAATCCCGATTCCACCTACCTGCGCAGCCAGTGCATCGGACAGATAGTCCCCGTTCAGGTTCAGGGTTGCAATGACATCGAATTCGTTCGGACGAGTCAGCACCTGCTGAAGGGCGATGTCTGCAATGGCGTCCTTAATCAGGATTTTACCAGATGCCAACGCTTCTTCCTGTGCTTTGTTGGCTGCTTCTTCGCCGCTTTCTTCCTTGATGCGGTCATATTGACCCCATGTGAAAGTTTGCTCTGCATATTCCTGCTCGGCAAGCTCATAGCCCCAGTTTTTAAATGCACCTTCCGTAAACTTCATGATATTCCCTTTATGTACAAGGGTCACACTTTTACGGTTATGCTGAATGGCATAATCGATCGCGGCTTTGACAAGACGCTTTGTTCCTTCTGCGGATACCGGCTTGATGCCAATTCCGGATGTTTCAGGGAAACGGATTTTGTTCACACCCATCTCCTGCTGAAGGAATTCGATCACTTTCTTCACTTCATCGGAAAACGCCTGATATTCAATCCCTGCATAAATGTCTTCCGTATTTTCACGGAAAATGACCATATCAACTTGCTCCGGATGCTTGACAGGGGAAGGGACGCCATCGAAGTAACGAACCGGGCGTACACAGCTGTACAGGTCAAGCTCCTGGCGCAACGCCACGTTCAGGGAACGGATGCCGCCGCCGATTGGGGTGGTCAGTGGTCCCTTGATAGCAACCAGGTATTCCTTGATGGCCGTCAATGTGTCCGCAGGCAGCCACTCTCCGAATTGATTGTACGCTTTCTCCCCGGCAAATACTTCGTACCAGGCAATCTTCTTCTCACCGCCGTACGCTTTCTCTACTGCTGCGTCCAATACGCGCTGGGCACTCGCCCAAATATCCGGACCCGTGCCATCTCCTTCGATAAAAGGCACAATCGGGTGATTCGGTACGTTCATCGTTCCATTTTCCAGTGTAATGCGCTCTCCGGAAGTCGGGAGCTCGTATTGTTTGAATTCTACCATGCTAACAGTTCCTCCTTGGAATGGGGTATGACATAGATAAACGGGAGATGGAGCCTTTCTCCACTTCCCGCAAATCCACATTTCTATACAATGATGCCGCGAGTATCACGTTCGTTCCTGTGCTACGCCCGATCTTCCATCGGCACATAGGGTGCGCTGGAAGGCCCTGTATACTCCGCACGAGGGCGAATCAGACGGTTGTTCTCGAACTGCTCAAGAATGTGCGCCGTCCATCCGGATACGCGGCTCATGGCAAAGATCGGCGTAAACAGATCTCTTGGAATGCCAAGACTAGTGTATACGGAAGCGGAATAAAAGTCCACATTCGGCTTGAGGCCTTTAGATCCGGTTACAATTTCTTCGATCTGCGTGGACATTTCGTACCAGTTGCTGTTGCCCGTCACTTCACCCAGCTGCTTCGACATCTTCTGAAGATGCTTGGCGCGAGGATCGCCGTTTTTGTAAACCCGATGACCGAATCCCATGATCTTTTCCTTGTTGCTCAACTTTTCCTTTATGACGGATTCTGCTCGATCCGAGGTTCCGATTTCCTCCAGCATCGCCATCACCTGCTCGTTTGCTCCGCCATGAAGCGGGCCTTTGAGCGCACCGATCGCCGAGACAACACCAGAATACATATCTGAAAGGGTCGCCACCGTAACACGTGAAGCGAACGTGGATGCATTGAGCTCATGATCCGCATGCAGGATCAGCGCTTTGTCCATCGCCTCCACCGCAATATCCGTAGGCTCTTCACCCGTCAGCATATAAAGGAAGTTATACGCAATGGAAGCACCTTGCTTCGGTTGAATCGGCTCCTGGCCTTCTCTCAGTCTTGCAAACGCTGCCACGATGGTTGGAAGCTGAGCCTGCAATCGAATCGCTTTGCGAATGTTGGCCTCGTCGCTCATTTCGTTGGCCTCTTCATCGTACAATGAGAGGGTAGATACGATCGAACGAAGCGCAGCCATGGAGTTGACCTCTTTAGGCAGCCCCTGTACGTATTGAATCACTTCTTCGGGAATGGAGGAGGCTTCGCTCAGCTTTCCCTTGAGATCATCCAGCTCGGACTGATTGGGCAGTTTTCCGAACCATAGCAAATATACAACTTCTTCGAATGTCGCTTTTTCAGCGAGCTCATCAATGTTGATGCCGCGATACGTGAGGACACCGTCAATGATGGAGCTAATAGAAGAAGTTGTCGCAACAATGCCTTCCAATCCTTTGGTTGCCGTCATCTTTGTCTCTCCTTTATATGAAAGTCTATGAGAAAAACGATCTCGAACGTCTCGGGGGATGGTGTGCATCTGACCGGACTGTGCGATAATTCAACTTTAATCATATCGGATTTTGAACAATATGTGAATAATAATGCCATAAAAGTTCGTTATCATCGTCATAAAATGTTTTAATGCGCTGCCGCGTTGCATAATTTCACAGGGCACCTGATTCTTGTGTCGCAAATGTGATAAAATAGTCCAAAACCAAATTCCATTACCGCCTGATCAAACGGCTCGCCTTGCGTTCGACAGGCCCGACAAAAAGGAGTCCATGATGAAACAGACACTGCAACGAATCGGGATTATTGATATCGGCTCCAACTCGGTTCGATTGGTTATATATGAAGTCAATACCCGGGGCGGCCATCAGATTCTGGATCAGAGCAAGTTTTCGGCACGATTGAGTCAGACTATCCAGCCAGACGGCAGCATCCCCGCCCATGCTGTGGATTCACTGGTGGACATTCTGCATCACTTCAAGCTGTTGTGCGACGCACAGCAGGTGACCCGTATTCGTGCTGCGGCTACGGCTGCCATCCGCAACGCCAGCAATCAAGAAGCCGTGATTTCTTCCCTGATTGAACGGACAGACCTGCCGATTGAAGTGCTTAGCGGCGAGCAGGAAGCAGAGATGGGGTTCATCGGGATGATCAATTCCCTGCCCATCCAGGACGGATTCATGATTGATATTGGCGGCGGCAGCACCGAGATCTGCTATTTTCAGCAAAGAAAGCTGGTCCACAGTATTTCGCTGCCCTACGGAGCTGTCAACAGCTACACCCTCCTGCAGTCCGCCCCTTCGTTACAAGCTGGCAAAGCAGCCATTCGTTCCGCGATTCAGGAGGCGCTGAAGCAGGCTCCCTGGCACACGCAAAATCCGGGCTTGCCCCTGGTCGGCCTCGGAGGCACCATCCGCAATCTGTGCAAAATCTATCAGCATCGTATCCAGTATTCTCTTGATCAGACCCATGCGTTCGAGATGTCTGGCACACAAATGGAGGAAATCATGCATCTGCTCATGGAAAGCGATGTCGATTCCCGCAAAAAGCTCGATGGATTGTCCAAGGATCGCGCCGATATTATTATACCCGGTGTCCTGATCCTCCAAACCATCTACCAATCTCTTCAATCCAGCGGCTATGTCATCTGCGGCTCGGGTCTGCGAGACGGTCTGCTCTATTCCGCCATATGGCCGAGCCGAGCCGTCCTGCAAAGTCCGATCGGCTACAATGTGGAAAGTTTTATGAATCGGTACCCGCTGGTGCCACAGCGGCATGTCAGTCAGGTCATGAAGCATGCCAGGTCGATGATGGATGCGCTGCAAGGTGGCCACACGATTCTCGCTGCAGACAAGCAAATTGTGGAAGCGGCTTGTCTGTTGTACCGCATCGGTGTATCTGTTCAGTTCGTCCAGTATTACAAGCATACGTATTATCTAATTGCCAATTCCGGACTACAGGGCTTCACCCATCGAGAGCTCGTTCTGTGCGCGCTCGTGGCTTCCTATAAGTCAAAAAAGAAAATCAAGCCTTATTTCAACTTGCACAAGGATATTCTTCATCCGGAAGATTTCGAATGGGTCGTCCGATACGGCACATTGCTGCAACTTGCCGCCTCTCTGGATCGGAGTGAAACCCAGTCGATCCACACGCTTGATGTGCAGCTTGCAGACGGGCAGTTCCAGATCACGGCTCACCTGCTTCGTCCGGCCGAGATTGAGCAGCAGGCTTTCCTCGATACGGTCAGTGAATTTGAAAAAACGTGGGGGCTGACGGCAGAATTGCAGTTCCGCCGCTAGTCTCCACGCCTAGCTTACAGCTTCCATTTTTTAATCTTCTCCGCTTCGAACTGACTGCGAAGCGGTTTTTTGTTTGCTTCCACAACGCGTTCATATTTGCCGGACATGAGCAATCTTCTTGCCTTTACATTGTCGGACAAGCACAGATTCAAAATGCCAATGACAGACTTTTTAAGTGACGGATCAAGTACCGGACTCATCAACTCCACCCGGCGGACGAGATTTCGTGTCATCCAGTCTGCACTGGAAATGAATACCGTGGAATCGCCGTTGTTCTCGAAGTAAAACATGCGGGTATGCTCCAGGAAGCGATCGACGATACTGATGACGTTAATGTGTTCACTGAGTCCCTTGACGCCCGGGCAGAGACAGCAGATGCCCCGGATAATCAGATCGATCTTGACGCCGGCCTGTGAGGCGCGGTACAGCTCATCGATCATTGGCTGATGGGATAGGGAGTTCATTTTCACAATAATATGGGCCGGTTTTCCCTCGCGTGCATGCTGTGCTTCCTTCCGAATGTAATCGATAAGCAGCGGCTTCATATCTGTTGGAGCAACGGACAGCGCCTTCCATTCATGCAAGGACGAGTAGCCCGTAATTTCATTGAACAGTGCCGAAGCATCTTCCCCGATTTCCGAGTTGGTCGTAAACAGGCCCAAATCGGTATACAGCTTGGCTGTTTTTTCGTTGTAGTTTCCAGTTCCAACGTGTACATACCGTCTCAGCTGGTCTTCTTCCCGGCGTACGACGAGCATGATCTTGGCATGTGTCTTCAGTCCTACCAGACCATAGACGACGTGACAGCCTGCTTTCTCCAGCTGTCTGGCCCACTGTATGTTGTTCTCTTCATCGAAGCGAGCCTTCAGTTCCACGACGACCGTTACTTGCTTGCCTGCCTCGGCAGCCTGCTCCAGTGCCTTGATGAGCGGAGAATTGCCGCTGACCCGGTACAGGGTCATCTTGATAGCCAGAACCTGCGGATCTTCCGCTGCCTGTTCTGCAAAGTCAATCAAGGCGTCAAACGATTCATAGGGATGGTACAGCAGGACATCCTGGTTGCGGATGACTTCGAACATATCCTCACAGTCGTGAAACTCTCTCGGGTATTCTCCGACAAGCTTCTCATAGCGCAAATGATCCTTGCCCGTCATGCCCAGTGACAGCTTCATCAGGAAGGTGAGATCAAGCGGACCATCAATCTCAAAAATATCTTCCTCAATCTCAAATTCCTCCTGCAGCATTTCCAGGGCGAGCGGGTCCATGCCCTTCTCAATTTCCAGGCGAACCGGAACTCCCCATCTCCGTTTGCGAAGCTCCTTTTCAATTTCCTCAAGCAGATCCTCGGCTCCCTCTTCATTCAGAGTCAGATCGGCATTGCGCGTCATCCGGAAGCCACCAATGGAAATCGGGGTATACCCTTCAAACATCGTATGGATGCGATGACGAATGATTTCCTCGAGCAAGATATATTCTTTCTTCTTGCTGTTTGCCCGTCCCGGAATCTCGTAATAGCGCGGCAAAATAGAAGGTACCTGAATAATGGCGAAAAACGGCTCTTCCTGCTCGTCAGTTTTACGCGGTCGATCCTTCTTGAGCAATACCGCCATGTACAAGCCGAGAGAGTGCACCAGTGGAAACGGTCGGCTCTGATCCACCGCCATCGGCGTAAGCACAGGGAAGACAATGTCCTCGAAATATTGATCAACTGATTTCTTCTGGTTGATGGACAAATCCGTGTACTGGGTAATATGAATGTGCTCCTTCGCCAGCTGACGCAGGAGATCTCGATAAATCTTGTACTGATCGGACACCATCTTCACGCTTCGACGCATCACACGTTTGTACAGTTGAAAGGGGGTATATCCGGTAAAGTCTTTCTTCGTATAACCTGCCTTGATCTGATCGATAATACCGGCAACTCTGACGCTCATGAATTCATCCAGATTCGAAGAGACGATAGACAGAAACTTCACACGCTCCAGCAGGGGCGTGGTGTTGTCTTCGGCTTCTTCCATGACCCGCCGGTTGAATTCCATCCAGCTCAAATCCCGATTGATGTATTTATATGTACCTGACTCCAGGCCTTTCTCAGCCGTGCTGACCTGTGGCTGCTGATTCAGCCCGGTACCTGTCGATGTCTCCTTGTGCATGTTGCGAATTCCCTCCATATCCCGACATGTCTACTCTCATTATCTTTATATTATCGAAGTTGAATGTTACTGGCGTATTAAGTTTTTGTAAACAGAGCGTAAAGTCTGCATGACGGTCTTACTTGCTACTTTTTTCTTTGGCGCCATCGTGTTTGGTGGTAAACTAACAGTAGATGTTTCGTATTCCATCTATACATAAGGAGGTGAGGCCATGCAATCGATTCATATCCCGTGGAAAATTATTTTGCGAGCGCTATGGGTAGCCATCGTCATCGTTGGAACCTTTCTGTTTCTGTATTGGGTCATTCCGCTCATTTATCCATTTGTCTTCGGCTGGCTCATTGCGTATTTGATCAATCCAGTGGTCAAGTTCCTGCAGAAAAAAGCAAAATTCCCCCGGTGGCTTGGAACGACGACCGGACTGTTGCTGTTCTTGGGCATTATCAGCGGATTTATCGCCTTGTTCGCCAGCAAGATCGCCATTGAAATTGGCAAATTTGCAGCGGTCATCAACGATAACCTGGACAATTGGCGCAAGGAATTCATTTCGTTCATTGAGTCTGATCGCATTCAAAATGCGATCAATCAGATCAGTACGTTCTTTGAGCAGAACGAAGACATCCAGGGGACTTTTACGGATAACTTGAACTCGGCAGGAAAACAAATCACGTCCAAGGTATCCGAGCTGATTACCAACACCATCAATATTCTCGTGCAGTTTCTGTTGTCCCTGCCTAATATGGCGGTCATTATCCTGATTTCGCTATTGGCGGCCTTTTTCATCAGCAAGGACTGGGACAAGCTGTCCAGCAGAACATCTGCGTGGTTGCCCGAATCCGTTCGCGCACCTACGATGAAGGTGTGGACGAATCTGAACAAAGCGCTGTTCGGCTATCTGCGAGCCCAGCTGGTCATGATTTCAATCACCGCCATCTTTGTCACGGTTGGCCTATTGATTCTAAACGTCGAGTATGCAATCAGTATCGGCCTGTTTATCGGATTTGTAGATCTGCTCCCTTATTTGGGAACCGGAGCGGTCATGATTCCCTGGATCATCTATGAATTTATTCAGGGGGATGTTCCACTTGGAATCGGACTAAGCATTGTATACGGAATTGTGCTGGTGACGCGCTCGCTGATTGAGCCGAAGGTGCTGGCCAGCAGCATCGGTCTTGATCCACTCGCCACGTTGTTGTTCATGGTGCTTGGACTCAATCTGTTCGGTGCGGTCGGGCTGATCATCGGACCGGTCACCTTAATGCTGCTGCTGACGTTTCACAGAGTACATATTTTCCGTACACTGAAGGAATATATTTTGTACGGGCCTTCCCCGATCAAGACGGAATAAGACGGGTATCTCGGTCGCTATCTTCGGAAAAACCGGATATTGCCGCTGGCGATACGCTTGGACAGCCAGAGCATCAGCCCATGGCGGAAGAAGATTCGGCTGAAGGGCACCACGAGCAGAAAACCTAGCAGATCGGTAAAGAATCCTGGTGTAAGCAGCAGCAGTCCACCTGCAAATATGCACAGTCCATCCAGGATGGATTGACCAGGAACCTGGCCTGCGGACATTTGCCGGGAAGCATCCCTCCAGACGCGGGATGCTTCTTTTTTTGCCAGCAAGGCTCCGGCAAACCCGGTCAGCAGAATGAGCAGGAAGGTAGGCAAACCGCCAATCCAGCTTCCTACTGTGAGCAATCCCCATATTTCGATAGCGGGTACGACAATCATGATGAGCATGATCCATTTAAACATATTTTTTTCCTCCTAAACAAGACGACTATGCTTCTTCACTTACATGATTCGTCAACAGGGCATATAAATCAGGGGCCTTTTTATCGATACGGGCGGGTTTAAAATCTTTTCCTACCCAGACGTGCTTGGTTTTCCCCTTGACGAGCAGTTCATCTTCGCGGGTAATCTTGAAGTCATATTCCAGTCGAACATGGCTCATCGCTGCCAGACGGGTCCAGATGGTTACGATATCATCATAACGGGCGGCCCGCTTGTAGCTGATTTCCAGGTCTGTCACCGGCAACAACAAGCCTCTGCGCTCAATCTCCTCATACGTATGTCCAAAGGCGCGTATCCATTCCGTGCGGCCCATTTCGAACCACGTTAAATAATTGGCATGATAGACGACACCCATTTGATCGGTTTCCTGATAGCGTACTCGAATTTCATGATGATACCATGTTCCGGCCATGCCGATTCTCCTCCCTCATCATCCCTCTATTATGTATTGTATGCAACTATGGCAAAGAAGAAAAGGTATGCACACAGCGCGATGCTGCATACATACCTTCTGTAAACCCTATTTTTGATTCTTCGTGTATCTCTTATCACCTATCACGCATTCCCGTGTCGTGGCATGGAACCTGTTACAGGATGGACGCTTTGCCCGCCTTGATCATGCCAAGCTCACCGTACACGCTGACTTCAGTTCCGTCTTTCAGCACCGTAGTCGCATCTGTAACGCCTACGACCACCGGTTTGCTCAGGTTTAATCCAACTACGGCAGCGTGAGAAGTGATGCCACCTGATTCCGTAATGACGGCAGCCGCTTTCTCAAAAGCCGGCATATAATCTTTGTCCGTTACAGCCGTAACGAGAATACAGCCTTCGGTCGCCTTGCTGTTCGCTTCCTCTGCCGTTTTGGCTACGACCACTCGACCCGTGGCATTCTGAGAACCAATGCCCTGGCCTTTGGCAAGCAGATCACCGACATGATGCACCTTGATCAGGTTGGTCGTACCTGCACGACCTACCGGCACACCAGCTGTAATGACAACCAGGTCTCCTTCGGTAATATGACCGGCATCTTTCGCCTGGTCAAGTGCAAGCTGGAACATTTCATCGGTGTTGCTCACATCTTGTCCTTTGACCGGCAAGGTTCCCCAGATCAGACACATTCTTCTCATGACCTGCTCATTTGGTGTCACGGCAATAATCGGTGCTTTCGGACGATATTTGGAGACCATGCGAGCTGTATAGCCGCTCTCTGTGGAAGTGATGATCGCTTTCGCATCAAGATCCAGCGCAGAGTTGGCTACAGCCTGACTGATCGCTTCGGTTACATTATTTTGCTGGGCATGGCTTTGCTTCAGGAAGATTTCACGGTATTCGAGCGCAGACTCTGCCCTTTCCGCAATGCGGCCCATGGTTTGAACGGATTCGGTCGGGTATTTACCCGCTGCTGTTTCACCAGACAGCATGATAGCGTCTGTTCCATCAAAGATCGCATTGGCCACGTCACTCGCTTCTGCACGGGTCGGACGCGGGTTGCGCTGCATGGAATCCAGCATTTGGGTAGCTGTGATGACCGGTTTTCCTGCCAGGTTACATTTTTTAATCATGCTCTTTTGAACCAGTGGCACTTCCTCAGCCGGAATTTCTACCCCAAGGTCTCCACGGGCAACCATCAGACCGTCGGATACTTCAAGGATGTCATCGAGGTTATCGACACCTTCCTGGTTCTCGATTTTGGAAATGATCTGAATCTGATGGGCTTCATGCTTCTCAAGCAGTTCACGAATTTCCAATACGTCACTCGCTTTGCGGACGAAGGAAGCTGCGATGAAATCAATGCCCATTTCGATTCCGAATTTGATGTCGTTAGCGTCTTTCTCTGTAATACCTGGCAGAGAAATTTTCACGCCTGGCACGTTAACCCCTTTTTTGCTCTTGATCGTTCCACCGTTTGTAATGCGGCACTTGATCTCTGTGCCTTGAACATCTTCGACATTCAGGCCAATCAATCCGTCGTCAATCAGGATCGTAGAACCTGGGTGTACATCGTTTGGCAGGTTCTCATAGGTGATGGAAACCCGCTCTTTATCTCCAAGAATCTCTTCCGTTGTCAGGGTAATATACTCCCCTTCCACGAGCTCAACGGAATCCTCTTTCAATTTACCGGTACGAATCTCAGGACCTTTCGTATCAAGCAAGATTGCAACGGTTTTGTTCAAATCCTTGCATGCCTGACGAATGTTTTTGATCCGGTTGCCGTGCTCTTCAAAATCTCCATGAGAAAAGTTCAAACGCGCGACATTCATGCCTGCTTCGATCAGTTTCTTCAGGTTCTCCAACGATTCACTGGCAGGTCCAATGGTACATACGATTTTTGTTTTACGCATGATTTAACGTCCTCCTACTTCATTTCCTAGGGAATAGTGTTCGTATTTCTATCTATTTTATGTGAACTTGCCTGAGCAAGTTTACGCCTGAAATTGCAAGGTGGTGAATCGGCCCATCTGTCTGAATTTATCATAACGGGTGTCCACCAGCTCTTCTTCGGAAAGCTTCATCAGCTCTTCCAGATGCTCGATCAGAGCGGTCTTGATGTTTTCGGCCTGCTGGGCTACATCTTTGTGGGCCCCGCCCTGCGGTTCCGTAATGACAGCATCGATGATGTTCAGTTCCAGCAGGTCTTCAGCGGTAATGCGCATCGCTTTTGCCGCTTCGTCAGCCTTGGAGGCATCCTTCCAGAGAATGGAGGCTGCCGCATTCGGGCTGCTGACGGAATAAATGGCGTTCTCCAGCATGAACACCCGATTGCCTACGCCCAGCGCCAATGCGCCGCCACTTCCACCTTCGCCGATGACGACACAAAGAACAGGCACGCGAAAACCAGCCATCTCCATAAGGTTCTTGGCGATGGCTTCTGCTTGTCCCCGTTCCTCCGCTGCACCACCTGGATAAGCACCTGGTGTGTCGATAAAGGTGATGACCGGTCTTCTAAACTTATCCGCCTGCTTCATGAGGCGAAGCGCCTTACGGAAGCCTTCGGGGTGAGGCATGCCGAAGTTTCTTGCAATATTATCCTTCGTGTCCTTGCCTTTCTGGTGGCCGACTACGGTTACCGGGATGCCATTCAGACTGGCAATGCCCCCGATAATCGCCAGGTCGTCCGAAAATGCGCGGTCACCATGAAATTCAATGAACTGGTCAAAGACACGAGGTATGTAATCCAGTGCGGTAGGTCGCTGCGGGTGTCTGGCCAGTTGCATTTTCTGCGGAGCGCCCAGCTTGCTGTATACGTCCTGTTCCAATGCCTCGTACCGTGCTTCCAGACGGGCAATCTCCTCTGAGAAATCCATATCCTTCTCTTCACTGAAGCGCTTGAGCTCATTGATCTTAGATCTCAGTTCCTCCAGCGGTGATTCAAACGACAATTCTCCTGCCACTTAGCTCTCCCCCTTCTTGACCGCATGCAAATCGAGTATTTGTGCAAGGGTTTCCTTCATTTCCTTCCGATGCACAACCTTGTCAATATGCCCGTGTTCGAGGTTGAACTCTGCCGTTTGAAAATTATCCGGCAGCTTTTGGCGAATCGTTTGCTCAATGACAATCCGGCCTGTAAATCCGACGATGGAACCTGGTTCTGCCAAAATGATATCGCCAAGCGTAGCAAAGCTTGCCGATACGCCCCCGAGCGTCGGGTCTGTAAAGATCGAGACAAACAGTCCACCCGCATCGCTGAATTTCTTCAAGGCTGCACTTGTCTTCGCCATCTGCATCAGACTGAGAATGCTTTCCTGCATCCGTGCTCCCCCTGAAGTGGAGAAAATAAGCAGCGGATACCCTTTTTGATGGGCATGCTCAATCGCGCGCGTAATCTTTTCCCCCACGACTGATCCCATGCTTCCACTAAAAAAGTCAAAGCTCATGACCGCGACCACAACCGGAAAACCGTTAATGGTGCCTTCACCTGTCACAACCGCATCCTTCAGACCGGATTTCTCGGCCTGCTTGACGAGCTTTTCCTTGTACCCAGGAAACTCCAGGGGATCTTCGGATATCATATCGCTGTCATACTCAAAGATGCGTCCATCATCGAGGGTATAATGAATACGTTCCACCGCATTCAACCGAAAATGATATCCGCATTCCATACAAACCTTGCAATTTTTATCGAGCTCTTTGCTAAAAATGATCTTGCCGCATTTCGGACATTTGGACATGATGCCCTCCGGAATGTCCTTCTTCGAACGTTCACTAGGTATGGTTGCATACTTGCGTTTCTTCTGAAAAAAATCCCTTAACACGCTGACACCCCACAAGGCGTTTTTTTCGATCTGCCACTACCTGCGTCGGGATGGACAGAATCGAGATTTATGAATGAAGAATGGTATTCAATACTTCTTGCGCTTCATGAACTTCTGTCTTGGGTACGAGGATCTTGAATTGCTGTTTTGATAGATTAATAGCACGCGCACGTACTAAAAATCCCTCTTCGCTTAGTCGTAGTTGTATTTTTTCAGCAATGGCTGCGGTTGGCGCAATATAAATGACCGTCCACATAGAAAGGAATAACCTCCTGAACATGCACTCCATAAACCTGTCCATGATATACAATGGATTCATGATAGCATAATTTCTAGAATTCCCGCAACAAAGGGGCGCAATTCCACAGGCAGGAATGAGGCTATTTCTTGTCCTTAGGGGTTGTTCTCTCGTAATTTGTGACCTTCTCGTCATTGTGCGCGATGCGTGCAGAGGCAGCAGCAGCAAGTCCTGCGACCAGATCGTCCAGAAACACATGCACCCGGTCGCGATGGTCATTCAGCCTGCGTATAATCCCGTATTTCTCCTTGTCCAGGTAGCCGAAGCTGGTCAGGCCGATCATGCCGTAGACACTGATGATGCCGAGCGCCATCGTCTCATCTACGCCGTAAAGCGGCTCATCCGCCTCCATGATCTGCTGCAGCGGTGATGGCAATTGCTTTTGCTCGGCCAGCATATCCAAGGCAATACCGGTGATCAGAGTATACTGCACCTCCCGCTTCTGAAGCACGGCAAGGACACTTTCCTGACAATCCTCCAGCTCGAGAAGAGGGTGGTACGGCTTTTGCATGCTGTAGACAATTTCAGCCACATCCGAAACCTGTACGCCCCGCTCTGCCAGCAGGGCAATGATTGATTTTTCCGTCATAGGCGAGGTGCCTCCTTGTCCATCTGTCAGAGCATTCAGGTCTATGTCCTGTACCTGAACAGACTCTATAACACAATGTATGCAAGAAGACCGACAATCTTGTCCTTGTTTCGCCTCATTTTCCTCCCTATTTAACGGCAACCGCTCCTTTTCCCATCCATTTCTCCACTTCCTCCACCAACGCCTTGCTGAAGGTCACGTCATATTTGGCACTCAGGGCCACCGGTTTCTCCGTCCGCTCGTAAAACAGAATCACGGACGTGTCGCCAGCATGACGCAGTAAAATATCTTGCAGTTGTTTCAATAATGTGGGGTGCTCCCGGTGGGAGCTAATCTTAATATACAGCTTCGCCCCGGGTGAGACTGTGCGGTTGCGCACACCCCTGTTGTTTTCTCCCCTTGCCTGCGCGGCTCCATCACGGTTCTGTTCAGCTTCGTCTCCCCAAGTGACTTTACTGTTGGCTTCTGATGAGCGGGCCTGAGCCTGATCTCCCTTTTCAGAACGCAATACCGTCTGATAGGACCCCTCCGGGGCTTCGCGCACTTCTTGCTGATCTGCTTTGTGAGACGCGGCTCCTCCGTGAGACAGCGATCGGACTGGAAGAGGTTTGAGATCGTCCATCGACATCACCTTCTCACAGATGATTTTCGTTTGTTCTTCCTGGTGCTGAACCTTGCCCTTGAGAATCACCAGCTTGCCAGCTGTGAGAAGACTGCTGTAGGTTTGCCAGCTTTCCGGAAAAATGACCACCTCTACTTTTCCAAAGCGATCCTCCAGCTCCGCAAAGGCCATTTGCTTGCCCTTTTTGGTGAGGATAGGCTTGACAGACTGCAGCATGCCCGCTACATTGACCACGGTATGTTCAGCCTGCTCGCTTAGCGTGTGGAGAGGTATCATCGAATATCCGGCAAGCCTTTCCTGATAAGCATCCAGCGGATGACCGGAGATGAACAGCCCCGTCATTTCCTTTTCCAGTTCCAGCTGCTGCATGGGATCATAAGGCCGGATCTCCGGCAAATCCAGTTCCCAGTTCGCTTCTTCCTGAAAGCCGAACAAATGCAGTTGCAGGTCCTCGCTTTCTTTTTTCCATTTCATCGCCATTTCCACCGCATCATCCAGCACAGCAATGAGCTGGGCGCGATGTCCTTCCATGGAATCAAAGGCGCCGGCCTGTATCAGCGACTCAATGACCCGCTTGTTGCACACCCGCAGATCCACCTGCTGGCAAAAGCTGAGGAGGTCGTGATAGGGCTTGGATTTCCGGGATGCCGTAATGCTCTCAATCGCCTGGTAGCCGACATTTTTGACAGCCGCCAACCCGAAGCGAATAATGGCGCGCTTGTCCGATTCTCCTGTCACAGGAACCGGGGTAAAGTACATGCCGCTTTCATTCACATCCGGCGGCAGCACAGCGATGTCCATTCGCTTGCATTCCTCGACATACTCGGCAGTTTTGCCCTGATTTCCTGTCACTGCGGTCAGCATGGACGCCATGAAGGCAGCCGGGTAATGGGCTTTTAAATAGGCCGTCTGGAAAGCTAGCACTCCGTAAGCGGTCGCATGCGCTTTCGGAAAGCCATAATCGGCAAATCTGACGATCATGTCATAGACATGATTCGCTTCTTCCGGGCGATGCCCCTGATGTACACAGCCTTCTACGAAATGCGTCCGCTCCTGATCCAAAATCTCCCGCTTCTTCTTGGAAACGGCTCGTCGCAGCAAATCCGCTTCTCCGAGTGAAAAGCCGGCCATGCGGGAAGCGATCTGCATGATCTGCTCCTGGTACACGATAATGCCATACGTTTCTTTCAGAATAGGCTCCAGTGTCGGATGCGGGTAGACCACTTCCGCCTTGCCATGCTTGCCAGCGATATATTGTCCGATGTATTCCATCGGCCCCGGTCGATAGAGCGCCAGTACAGAAATGATATCCTCAAACTCGGTAGGCTTTAGCTCCTTGAGGACACGTCTCATGCCCGCAGACTCCAGCTGGAACACCCCGGTTGTATCGCCATGACTAAGCATCTCATACGTAAGGGGATCATGAAGGGGAATCTGTTTCAGATCGAGCTCTTCCCCGGTCAGTTCCTTCACCCATTGCAAGGTTCGTTCGATAATGGACAGGGTGCGCAGTCCGAGAAAGTCCATTTTGAGCAATCCGATCGATTCCAGATGCTCCATGGAGTATTGCGTCAGCGGGATACCCTCTGATCCTTCCTGAAGCGGCACATGATCGGTCAGCGCTTCTCTGGAAATGACGACGCCTGCTGCATGGGTAGAGGCATGACGGGGCATCCCTTCCACTCGCTGCGCAGTATGGAGCAGCTCCGACACCTTCTGGCTGGAACTGCGCAGCTTTTGCAGCTCTGGACTGATCTCCAGCGCTTTGGCCAACGTCATTCCAACCTGATGCGGGATTAGCTTGGCTGCCTTGTCAACCTCATAGAACGGTACACTCATCACACGTCCGACGTCTCGGATAGCCGCGCGGGCTGCCATCGTCCCGAAGGTAATGATTTGCGCGACATGATCGCGGCCATATTTATCCGATACATAGGCGATGACTTCATCCCGGCGCAAATCATTGAAGTCGATATCGATATCGGGCATCGTGACCCGCTCCGGATTGAGAAAACGTTCAAACAATAGCCCGTACCTGATCGGATCGACATCTGTAATTTGCAGCACATAGGCGACCAGACTGCCTGCCGAGGACCCCCTGCCGGGGCCGGTCACAATCCCCTGACTATGTGCATAGCGAATGAAATCCCAGACGATCAGAAAATAATCGGAATAGCCCATTCTGGAGATCGTCTGAAGCTCGTAATCCAGCCGTTGCTTCAATTTGTCCTGAAATTCAGCCGAGTTCCATTCTGCCGTTTCTGCATATCGCGCCTGCAAGCCTTGCTCGCAAAGCTCCCGCAAGTAACGATCCTCATTCCGTCCCTCTGGTATAGGAGAGAACCGGGGCAGTATCGACAGCTCAAAATCAAGCTCCAGGTTGCACTGATCAGCCACCTTGCAAGTGTTGGCAATGGCTTCTGAGACATGCGGGAACAAGCTCATCATCTCATCCGGCGACTTCAGGTACATCTGGGACGTATGAAAGCGCAGCCGATCTTCATCCTCCAGGGTTTTGCCAGTTCCGATACATATCAGCACTTCCTGTACCGACGCATCCGGCTCTTCCATGTAATGCACATCATTGGTGGCAATGAGCGGCAGACCGGTATGCCTGCTCAGCTCGATCATCCGTTCGTTGACCTGTTTCTGCTCGATTAAGCCGTGATCCTGTAGCTCGAGATAGAAGCGATCCGGGAAGATGTCCGCATATTTCCTGGCGGCCTCTACCGCTTCCTCCCAATTGTCATGCAGCAGCTGCTGGGACACTTCGCTCCCCAGACACGCACTGAGTGCAATGATTCCTTCATGATGCTGCCGCAGCAGCCGTTCATCTACTCTCGGTTTATAATGAAAGCCTTCCAGATGGGCAACCGACGTCAACCGCATGAGATTGCGGTAACCTTCCTCATTTTGCGCCAGCAAAATCAAGTGATAAATCGGCTGCTCGTGTCTGGGCAGCTTCTGTTCAATCGAACCTGCGGTCATGTAAACCTCACAGCCAATAATCGGCTTCAAGCCATGTTTCTTGCACGCCTTGTAAAAGGGGATGGCTCCGTACATAACGCCATGATCGGTAAGCGCGAGTGCTTTCATCCCTTTTTGAGCGGCAGAGGCAGCGAGCTCCTGTATTTTCGCTGCGCCGTCCAGCAGACTGTATTCGCTATGCACATGCAGATGAACAAAATCAGATGGAGACATCTTCACCTACTCCTTTTACACAAAGTACATACGTTCGTATTCGTTGCTTCTATCATAGCATATTTTGAAGGAACAAGTCGCTGCCATGCTTGTGAAGGAATGATTACCGTCTTCATAAAAAAAAGCCACTGACATGGTACGTCAGCGACCTTGAAGAAATCGCATACCCTTTAGCTTGAAGTGATACGGTCAGGCTTTAGAATGTCCCAGATAAACCTGCGCTTCATAAGGAAGCAGACGCAGAGAACGTGAAGGAAGCTTCCCGTTCTTCCCAGTCATTGGCTCCGTGTCATGTTCATAATTGCCAATCAGCCACTCTCCCGCGAAGCCTATCACGGAGTCCGGCAACTCAAATTCAGCTTGTTCCTCCGAGAAATTCAAGATGACCAGCAGCTGCTGATCCTGGAACGTACGCGTGAAGGCATACACCTGCGCGTGATCAGGCTCAATCAGCTCATATTTTCCGTATACGATCACTTCATGTTGTTTGCGCAGACGGATCAGCTTCTGATAATAGTGGAATATGGAATTTGGGTCCTGCCTGCTTTCCTCGACGTTGATCGTGGTGTAATTGGGATTCACCTTCATCCATGGAGTTCCGGTTGTAAAGCCGCCATTTTCCGTTGCATTCCATTGCATGGGGGTTCTTGCATTGTCCCGGCCTGTACGCCAGATCGCTTCCATCATCGTCTGCTCCGGCATTCCTTTTTCCTTCGAGATACGGGCATAATTGAAGATTTCAATATCCCGGTAATCCGAGAGATCCTGAAAGCGAATATTGGTCATGCCGATCTCTTCACCCTGATAAACAAATGGCGTGCCTTCCAGCATGTGAATAAAGGTAGCGAGAAGCTTGGCAGACGGCTTGCGATAAACGGTATCCTCGCCAAACCGGGAGACCGCTCTGGGCTGATCGTGATTGTTCCAGTAATTCGCGTTCCAGCCTTTGCCATGCAGCACTTCCTGCCAACGGCTCATGACTGACTTCAGCTCGCTCAGTTGCCACGGACGGTGAACCCATTTGTTCACATTTACCCGATCCAATCCCATGTGCTCGAAATGAAAAGACATATTCAGTTCATGGCGATCTTCCCCTACGTACAGCAAAGCGTCCTCTGGCGTAGAGCCACCCGCTTCCCCAACGGTCATGATGTCATAATGCCGCAGCACCTGTTCATGGATATGGCGAATGTGATCATGCACCCCTGGCAAATTGGCGAAGCGCTTATAAGCCGGAACGGTCTTCAGCTGCTGGGGATTCTCCTCGTCCGGAAGCCCTTCTTCCCGTGTAATATGATTGATCGCATCCACACGAAAACCGTCAATGCCCTTGTCCAGCCACCACCTGATCATTTCATGGATATCCTGCACCATGCGCGGATTCTCCCAGTTCAGGTCAGGCTGTCGGTTCGTAAAGATATGCATGAAAAACTCGTCGGTCTCTTCATCGTACTGCCAGACCGAATGGCCGAATACGGACTCCCAGTTATTCGGATACGCCTGCGGGTCCCCGCTCTGCTTCCCTTTTCTCCATATGTAATAATCCCGCTTCGGATGATCCGTGGAAGAACGGGATTCAATGAACCACGGATGCTCATCTGAGGTATGATTGACAACGAGATCCATAATCACCCTCAGTCCCCGTTCATGGGCTTCAGCCAATAGGGCATCAAACTGTTCCATCGTACCGAATTCATCCATGATCTCGTAATAATCGCTAATGTCATAGCCATTGTCTGCGTTGGGAGATTGATAGATGGGACAAATCCAGATCACATCCACCCCAAGTTCTTTCAAATAATCCAGCTTGGAGCGAATGCCGTTCAAGTCTCCGATGCCATCTCCATTGGAATCCATAAAACTGCGTGGATAGATCTGATAGACGACACTTTCTTTCCACCACGTCTTCTGCATGACTCTCCTCCTCTACTACCCTTTAATACATCTATTTTTTTCTATTATACGCCAACCCTGGCTGTATTTTAGGGCATTATATTACCGTTTTTTTCGTATTTTTTTGCGCGTTTCGTTCCCTTTTCACAGATTGCGAAATTCATCATTGACGAACCGGCAAGGGAAACGTTATCATAACATTATAGTTTTGTTAGTATTATATATTTTATTTATCATAACAAAAATAATATTGTTATGATTACATGTATGGTGACCCATTCGACCCTATCAAGGAGGTAAGGACATGAGTGAAAATGAAGTGAAGATCATCGGGGCAGCATTGCCTAACATGCCTTGGCAGGATAAGCCTGCTAACGAAGAGGGTGTGATGTGGAGACACACAGAGAATCCGATTATCAACTGGAATCCGACAGCCAAAACCGCACGTATTTTCAATAGCGCGGTCGTACCGTATGGCGAGGAATTTATCGGAGTGCTTCGCGCGGATCACAAGCATGGCAAGCCACAGCTACATGTGGCACGGAGCAAGGATGCACTGAACTGGGAGATTGAAAATGAGGAGATTCAATGGGTGGACGAACAGGGGCAATCCTATCAGCCTACTTACTCCTATGATCCCCGACTGGTGAAGATTGAAGACACCTACTATATCATTTGGTGCACAGACTTTGGCGGCGCGACGCTTGGACTCGGGATGACCAAGGACTTCAAGACGTTTACCCGCCTGGAAAATCCGTTCATTCCGTTCAACCGCAACGGCGTTCTGTTCCCTCAAAAAATCAACGGCAAATACATGCTTCTCAGCAGACCAAGCGACAGTGGACATACCCCATTCGGTGACATCTTCCTCAGTGAGAGCCCGGATCTGGTTCACTGGGGCAAGCATCGCAGAGTGATGGCTAAAGGCGGTTCAGGCTGGTGGCAAGGGGTGAAAATCGGAGCCGGACCGATTCCGATTGAAACAAATGAAGGCTGGCTCATGTTCTACCATGGGGTCACGGGAACGTGCAATGGATTTGTGTACAGCATTGGGGCCGCCCTCCTCGACAAGGAAGACCCGTCCAAGGTGCTGTATCGGACTCGTGATTATTTACTGACACCGGAGAAACCGTATGAAACGACGGGCTTCGTTCCAAATGTCGCGTTCCCTTGTGCGACGCTGCATGATGCAGAGACAGGCAGAATCGCGGTGTACTACGGCGCTGCCGATACGTATGTCGCGGTTGCCTATACCCAGGTGAATGAACTGGTCTCTTATATGAAAGCAAACTCCGAACTGGTAGATGGCGATGCCATTCCGTTTCGCTAAACCCGTACAACTTAATCGCATACAACACAAACAGAACCGCGCTTCCCTGTCTTACGGGAGCGCGGTTCCTGCTTGATGCTCCCTGGCCAGTAACAAGAGCCTGGACGCGATCGCCACATCAAAAATCCCCATGCCCATGGGAGAGAACAGTACGCTTTCCTCGGGGTCCATTTGATCCAGAACGTGTCGACATACGACGTCCTGCAAGGTAAAGACCTGCTCTGGCATCAATCCATATCCAAGGTGGAGCCGTTCGATATCAGTCTGCTCCCTGCACACTTCCTCCCAGTCATCTACGATCATTTGTTTTACTTGTGCAATTGCCTCCGGGACATAATCGCGCAGCGACACATGCAGCAGCAAGCTGCCTGGACGCGGCAGGCTCGATATATATCTCTTGTCGGATACGGTGCAGGTAATCAGCACATCCGACTGCATCACGACTTCCTCCCATGAATCCGCTACTTGCGCACGTGACCGCGCCGGTTCAGCGATGCCGGACAAATCCACACCGGAAGGATCATAGATCGTATAGCTGGAAATCATCGATCCAAACTGACTGTTACACATGTCTACATGCTGCCTGCCAATCGGGCCGAATCCCAGGATACCAACTTTCATCGTGCTCCATCGACGTGACTGGACGTAATGAGTCAGCAACAGTCCACTGACAGCCGCTGTCCTGAGCATACTGGGCAAGGTGGCGTTCAGCATGGCTACCGGTCTGCCAGTCCTGTGATCATTCAGCAGGGTGACACTGTGTGCTCTTGGCAACCCCTCATTCCGGTTCGAAGGAAAGCTTGCGATCCACTTGAGGCCAGCAGCCGCAAACGATCCACCCAAATATGCAGGCATGGCAATCATCCGATTGGCGGGGTCTCCATAACGCAAATACGGCTTGATAGGCTGCGCATAATCGCCTGCTTCCATCACCCGCACTGCTCTCTCCATTTCCGCAATCAACGTGGACCATTGATAAGGCAAAGCACGAATATCCGCCTCATTCAAATACAGCATTAATCCCCCTCCTGTCTGCTTCAGGCTTTATGCTGCCAAACTGTGCTTCCAGCCATGCCGGGCAATAGACGGTGTCCAGATACCTTTCCCCTCGATCATGCAAGAGCACGACACATACGGTGCCGGGCTGTAGCGTCGGCGCGATCGATTGCAAAGCGGCGATGACACCGCCAGAGGAAGCCCCCCCCATGAGCGATTCCTGTTGAAGCAGCGCATGGCATCCCTGCACCATTTGCTCATCGGATACCTCGATCACCCGCTCGACCTTCAGGCCCTGACTGAAAGGGGGAGAAATACCAGCACCAAGACCCGGGAATCGACGCGGACCTTTCACGCCTCCGAAAATGGAACTTCCCTTTGCATCAACTGCCAGCACTTTCGTGGACCCTCCGGTCTTCCGTACATATTCACTCAAGCCACGTACCGTTCCGCACGTACTCACACCCGCCAGCACAACATCCACGTGACCGAGCCGATCTGCAATCTCAGCCATGGTTTCTTGATGAGAGAGGTAATTGGCCTCATTCTCATATTGATTCAACCAGCAGCTGTCTGGAATCTCGGCGAGCAGCGACTGAATGCGATGCAAGCGCGCAGGTAGGTATTCACCGGTAACCGGATCAGGCTCTGTCACCGCTTCGATCTCTCCCCCGTAAGCTTGAATAAGGCGAAGATTCTGGGCGGTCGTCTTCGGGTCCACCACACTGATAAACCGGATACCCAAACAGGCGCACAAGGAAGCAAGACTGATCGCCATATTGCCCGAACTGGATTCGAGAATGACAGAGTTTTCACCGATCCGGCCTTCTGTCCAAGCCCTCTTCAGCATGCTGAGAGCCGGACGATCCTTCGCACTGCCGCCCGGATTGAGCAATTCCAGTTTGGCATAAACTTCAAGACCGGTTTCTTCCTCCGAAAATAATCTCCCCAGTTTCACGAGCGGCGTGTGACCGACCGCAGAGAAGTAGCCATGACGACGCATGAATATCTGTTCCGTCTCGTTAGTCATAATAGATCTTCTTCCCCTTGACTGGCCCTTGCCCGTCCGCATCCATCCCGTCTCCTGGATGTGACTGGATCAGTTCGATGCTGCCAAGCAGTCCCCCCTGGATCATGGCGCCAATTTCGGGCATACATGCATGCAGATCGGTCTGAATGGCCGTAACTTCTTCCTCTGATAATGGATGACACCGCACATGTACCTGCAATTGACGCTGAACCATCTTCACGCGAATCGTAGCCTCCTTAAGATGACGATAAATAACGCGCTCGATATCATACAGGCTGATCTTCTCTCCATGCTTCAGCTCCGGCCCTACCCGCTTCACAATCGCCGAGAAGCTCTGCACCCACCTGCCATCTCTCCATTCCGTACGCAAATCCCGAACCACATCATAGGTCACGAATCGAAGCGCCGGAAAGGCATCCCTTACCCAGGAGGTCAGCACCAGAATCTGCTCGTCAGGTCCGAGTTGCGCCAGCTCTTCCCCCGCTCCCGAAGCAGACAGGCCCTCCGCAAAAATGCCCTCCACAATTTGGTACCGTCCTGTACGGTGGTCATAATAAGCGATGGTGCCGATCTCGATCGAACCGTACGTATCCTGAATCGACATTGCGGGTAAGCCAAATCGTTCAGCCATTCGCTGCTGCCAGGCCGGTGAAGCCATCTCGCCAACGAGCAGAATCTGCTTCAGTCCCAGCTCCTGCGGGTTTTCCAGGTGATCCGCAAGGCGCTCCAGAATAGAGGGCATGGTATAGAGCAAGGTCGGCTTGAAAGCTTGCAGACGGTCAATATGCGCTTGCACCGGCCATGTATAATCAATGGCATCGACTTCCATACCAAGCGCCTTGAAAATGACGGTGGAGGTATAAGCGGCATGACCGGTTCCCATATCGGCTGTCACCCGCCTGTGACCGAAGTCTTTGACCAATGAGCGGAACAGCTTCGTCTTAATGGCAATGTACTGTTCCTCATCCGATTCCGAGTACCATATGGCCTTGCGCTTCCCTCCACTCGTACCGGAAGTCCGATAAACGTATGTGCCCAGATGAGAAAAGTCCCCCTCATAATAAGGCTGCAAACGCTCAGCTGTCAGCCACGGACAACGGATCAAATCAGATGCCTGAAGCGGTTGATTCAGGTTCACCTGACCCTCCTGCTCCAGCAGCTGCTGGAGCCACGGAAACGCCTGACATGCCTGTCGAATTTTTCTGTCTATCTGTTTGTCTACCTGTTCATCATGGTTCGGACTCATTGGCTTCCCTCCGTTCAAATCCCGTTTATGCTTCACCATATGCGGCGCAGCGGATTGGGTTCTTCGATCGTGCTATCCACCTAGACAAAATGGTTCGTCGCCGCATATGAGTGTTAGAGAAGCGAGTGTACGTGCATGCACCCGTCACTAGAAAGGGGTTATCCAACATGAGCCGAAAGACAAGAAGAACAAAAGCAGGCACCATCACCGTGATCCGAAACTCGAAGTCTAAAAAGACGAGCAAGAACATCAAGTCAAATCAGGTAAGGGAGACAAGAGAACAAAGGAAATTAAAGAAGAATGGAAGCGGGACCTACACCTTTCATTTGCATGATAAAAAAGGAAAGACGAGATTGCTCCTGAAACACCCAACCTTGCGCTCCTATATCCCGGAGACAAAAACCCTCAGCAAATCCACCCTGTCCCGGATGCTGAATCGATATCACATGGTATATATGAAGCCCAGAAGCGGCTCAATGGGCAGAGGGGTCATGCGCGTGGAACAACACCCGGAAGCCAGAAAGCACACGCACAACAAACGATGCAAGAAATGCGGGGGAACTCTTCATCATGCCGTGAAGTTGTGGGGATATCAACTCGGCCTGACAAAAAAGACCTATACCTCCTATGCCGGAATGTACAGGTCTTTGAATACGTTGACGGAAGATCGCGCCTATTTGATTCAAAAAGGCATTCATTTGCTCAAGCATCGCGGACAGCCTTTCGATATCCGCATTATGGTACAAAAAAATGAAAAGGGCACTTTCATATGCACGGGTATGGTTGCCCGTATGGCCAAAAAGGGACGAATCGTCACCAATGGCAGTCAGGGTGGAAGTATTCTTCCGGTCAAACCGCTGCTGGAGCGTACCATCGGCATCAGCGCAACTCGCAAGCGTATACGCCAGATGGAACATATTGCGCTGCTGACAGCCAAAGAGCTCCGCCGCCACCATGCTGCCATTTGCGAAATTGGACTGGATATTGCGCTCGATCAAAAGGGCTACCCATGGATCCTTGAGGTCAATACCCGTCCTGACCCGTGTCCGTTCACCTTGCTGGACGACCCACGGCCGCTACGCAAAATCGTTCGATACGGCAAAGGATACGGTCGCCGCTACAAGCTCATCTGCAAAAAAGCCCGTAAAGGAAAACTGTAACCCCACGCTCTACTGCTGCTTCCTAGTCGATCTGGTCGTGCGCTGCTTGTAGCATTTTCGGCATACCGGACGATACGTATCGTTTCCACCGATCTTGACCTGTTCTCCTGCTGTCACCGCCTGTCCCTGTTCATCAATGCGCATATTGATCAAGGATTTGGAGGTGCAATAATAGCAGACCGTCTTGATCTCGCTGCGCTTGTCGGCGATTTCCATCAGTCTTCTGCTGCCTGCGAAAAAGTGGGTCTGAAAGTCCGTGATCAACCCATAACAGAGCACAGGGACCTGCAACTCATCCACGATATCCGTCAGTTCGTCCACCTGGGCAGGAGTAAGAAACTGTGCCTCATCGACCAGCACACAATGAATGTCACGCTCTGCCATCTGTTCTCTCGTCGTCGCGCACATTCGGCCCTGCTCATCTTCACCGATCCAGATGACAGGCAATTGCTCCTCGAATGCTCTGGACGTAACATAAGGGCCATCTCTTGTATCCCGTTTCGGTTTAAACACAATGGTGTTCTTGCCCTGATCGCGATAATTGTGATTGGCCATCAATAATTGCGCAGATTTCGATGAGTTCATCGTTCCATAATAAAAGTATAACTGTGCCATCCGCTTGCTCCCTTCAACCCCGTTCATTCTTCCGCGGTATTTCCCAGTCTATAGCCAGCCAGCAGGCATCCCCAGCCAGCTCATCGATCCGATTCACACGTTTGCTATTCTATACCGAATGTCCCCTATCGTCCAGCACATTCGATCTTCATATCGTATGCAACATTTTACAAAAAGGGATCGTCTAAGAAATTGCACGAATAATCTTTTAGATGGGGGTCTAAAGATGAAAACAAACAAATGGGTGGCCATCTTGCTGGCGGCCATGCTGCTGGTCCTGGCTGCTTGCAGCAGTTCAAACGATGACAACGCAAGCATGGAGTACGGAAATGCAGATATGGCGACGGATGATGCCAATCACAGCAGCAAGTCGTTGAGCGAGCCAAGTGTTGAAGCTGAGACGGCGGGAGAAACAAGTGCGGACATGGATGTCTCTTCGCAAGCCAGCCTGGGGGATGAGACCGCGATCAGCAGCACGCAACGAAGCATTATTTATACGGCAAATGTCACGATGGAAGTAGAAGACTATGCGGCAGCACAGTCAAAGATTCGAAATATGGTTCATTTGTCCAAGGGCTATATGTTGCACTTTAGTGAAGGACAGACGGAGTATGAAAACGGGGGAACCTTCACACTCAAAATACCTGCGAGTGGATTTCAATCCTTCATCGATCAGCTCGATTTGCTGAATCCAACGGATCTGCAAACACGAATTCAAGGCGAGGATGTCACGGAGGAATATGTGGACATCGAATCCCGTTTGAAGGCCAAACAAGTTGTAGAAGCGAGACTGCTGTCTTTCATGGAAACGGCCAAGAGCAGCCAGGATCTGCTCTCCTACTCGAAAGAGCTGGCCAGCATTCAGGAAGAGATCGAGCGTCTGAAGGGGCGGCTTCGCTACCTGGATCAAAATGTATCCTATTCAACCATTGAGCTGCGAATGTATGAACCGCGCGAAGAGACGGCCATAAATAGCAAAGAAGAGAAGGAACGGCCCTTTGCAGACAAAGTCAGTGAAGCGATGACTGGTAGTTTGAACTTCCTGAAGATGTTCTTCCAAAGTCTCGTCATTTTCTTCGCTGGTGCTCTGCCCATTCTGGTCGTTCTGCTGATCATCGGTATTCCGCTGTTTCTGCTGTTGCGCAAGTACAGCCGATCAACCAACGTGCCGGGAAACGCGTACCAAATGGAAAATCAGGATCTGCTCAGAAGCAGGGAAATGGATGGAAACACAGAGTCCGATGCAGGCGAGGTCAATCAGGCGGGAGTTGACGAGGAGCAAGAGCAGGAGGGCACTCAGTCAAATAGATCAGAGGACAAGGACTTCAAAAATCTCAAAGATTCCAATTTACCTGATTAATGGTTTCAAATTAACATTATTAATGGTTTCAAATGAAACATCCATACGCTTTCATGGTTCTGCATTTTTATGGCCTGCTTGAGTGGGATCGTTTTGTAGTTCATGAAGCATCTAATCATGCAAGAGAAGATATCCTGTGTCCGTGTCTGAGCTTTGGCTTTGGCTTTGGCTTTGGCTTTGGCTTTGGCTTTATTCTTGGACTGGGCTGGGGTCTTCTCTTTTTTATGTGTGTTTGTTTACAAAAGCAAAGTTATCCATTGACTTCATTTGACACGTGTTGAGGTTTTGGATCAAGCATGGTGTTCTGCATTTTCAATTAGGACTTCATCCAGCCATCTTTGAAATCCATATAAAATGATCGAAAAGCCAACAAACAGCAGCATCCGCTGCCACGTTGTAATGTTTACCAATTCATAAATACCCACCACGTCTTGCAGTAAATAATGAACAGGGAAGACAGCAAACATAAAATCAATCCCGATATTTGCAGCCAAATAAAGCCAGAAACGTGAATATGTTAAATGAAATACCCAGATCGTGACGACCAAAAACATGCCAAACACTCCGGGAACAAAAAGTGGCTTCAACAAGGGAATAATATTCACTTTAATGATCCAATGCTTCTGATGAGAGGCGATAACATTGTACACAGCCATAATAAAAGAAGCCAAGATGCCCACAGGCATGAAGCGCTTCAAACTTTTTTTTCTCAATCCTAACAACGTTATCCACGGAACAATAAGGAAAAGCCATGCAATCAATTTGGGTAACATCTATATCTCTCCAATTCATGGTAATAGTTATTACCAAATGATGAGCATCTTATGTTCGTGTCACGATTCCGACTGTTATGAGGGAAGACATCTCGGGTTCTGAAGAGTGCGCCGGCCCTTTTCCGTAGCTGTACGGTTTCCCCACTGGATAATTAAATCTAGTTGCCAACGCAAAAACACCTCCAAGTTGTCCTCCACATCATACGACATGGTCATCTTTTCTTGAAGGTGTTTTGATTTGTCTCACGTTATGGGGTCAGTTCCGTATCCACCATTTCTATTGGGCGTTTTTTCATGAATGTCAGCCCATTCTTATTGGCACAGTGACTCGTTTTATTTATTTTATACCAACTATAAAGTCCTAAAAAAATTGTGACAATATGGGGTACCAATAGAATAATTAGAAAGTATTTTCTCCAAGAATTCATCACTTGACCTCAAGTCTTTAGTTTAAAAAGTGTTTCTTCATGCGAGTTCACGCTCGTAAAGCTTTCCTTTGATTTTGCATGTGCCGTAAACTTACGATTCTTATGGAAGAATTCGAATTCATTATGGAGTGATAGGATCTTCAATGAATATCCACTTTTCCGGATAACCTCTTCCATTATCTGGTCGTTTGCTATGAATATCATTCACTGTTTTAATTCCTCTATACCAGGCTTCATAATGTTGACCATCCTTTTTAAAAAGTATCTTATAGGCCACGTTATGGCTTCCACTCTCATCTGCAAATGGAGACTTTGATAGCCTTACTCTGTCTACTTCAACTACTTCTCCACTATGTAATGTTATAATACGTTCAATTTCATTCATATGCTTATGATGCAAAACGATTGTTCCAATAATGGCGATTAAAGCAAAAATTATTAGACCTATCAAAATGATTATAAATATTTTTTTGTTTTTTCTATTTTTCATATTTTTTGCTCCTTACATTAAAGACCAAAGCGAATAGGTATGGAAGTATGGAAACACCCACCTTCCGCTTTCAACCCAACATACATGGTTGTCAGTGTTGTGATTACTTTGTAGCAATTGGCTCAACAAACATCCGATTTACTGACCACTGGAATGCATGACATCTGTTCAATAATACGAAGAAACCTTAAAATGTTGCCTGATTTGCTATTGGTAATTCAGATCTTACTATTGATCTGATCAAGTGTTAATAATTCATCATCAATTTTGATACTACTTCCTTAGAAACTTCTCCCCCAAAATTTAGTGATACCAATTCATTAATTGCTTGCTCTAACGTTAAATTCACTTCACTTTCAAACGTACTTACTCCGTCGCTTATACCTAAAATACAAATACCGTAACTCCTCTCTCCCCACATTGCCCACTTCATAGAAGATGATACCCAGACTATCGTTTCCGAATTAAACACAATAGCATCCGCAGGACTAGCCTCTGGACTTGACTCGATAGTCTCCCAATACTCTTTCTCTGTAAAATTTCTGGAAAGGATGCACCAATTATATTGAGAAAACTCTTTATAATAATAACTTTCCGGGTGCGGATCTAATACTGCCATCAATATGTGCTGGTCATCTGATAAAGTAACAAGTCGCTCCAGTTCACCCCAAAATGAAGAACTCATTACTATATCGAAGTCAAATACATAGTTTTTAGAAAATTCCATTTTGAAAACTTGTTCAGGAAGTCGCTTTTCATAATTGAACACCTTTTTAATCAAATTCAGTGATTCTTCAAATTGTTTTTTACTGCTAATGAACCTTTTGTAATTATTCATTTACCAAACTCCATTCGTACGTCGGTTGGTTACAGGCATATTTGGAAATATCATACAAATGTGATGAGTGTTAAGTTCTATAGACGTGTTGCCAAATCATAAGGAACTTAAATTACAACCGTCCGATTCATTCGGCACTGGATGGAGGTAAAAGAAAGACCTTGAGGATACCAGCCTCAAGCGGATTAACCCCCGAAAATTGGACAGAATCACTTTCAAACTAAGCCTGTCTGTCATTTTTAAAGTCTGACTTCCTTTGTGGTAACTTCGCCTAGCTGTTTACGTTTGTAAAAGTCCGCAGGAG
>NZ_JBHUMM010000013.1:0-79729 GCF_042685085.1 Marinicrinis sediminis | reverse complement strand
CTCCTGCGGACTTTTACAAACGTAAACAGCTAGGCGAAGTTACCACAAAGGAAGTCAGACTTTAAAAATGACAGACAGGCTTAGTTTGAAAGTGATTCTGTCCAATTTTCGGGGGTTAATCCGCTTACTCAGAAAAGCATATACATTAGCTAAAAAGTTACAGGTTTCAGAATTTGCTGATTGGGCGAATCTCGAATTAAATGGTTATAAGGGGAATAAGGATATACCCGACTATCGAGAAGTCCACGGAGAAATAAAAGCGTTTAACCCGTACCATGGATACATACCTGCTTATTTCCAGCCTGAAACTAATAAACTTATCTCAAAACGTCCTATTGTCACTCCCATTACTGAAATTGAAGAACAAATTAAAATGGGAGAAACCCAAGGGAAGGGTATGTTAATGTACAAATTCCCGTCGGACGTACAACTGAGTTTAATGAAAATGAGTGGTTATGATTTTGAAGTCTCTTTACATATTCCTACTTCACAGTTTCAAAGAATCGTAGATAGAGTTCGGAACATCATATTAGAATGGACATTGAAGTTAGAGGAACAGAATATTTTGGGGGAAGGGATGACTTTTACCGAAATGGAAAAGCAAAAAGCTGCGGGTAGTATTGTTAATATCATTGGGAATATGATAAATTCCCAGTTACAACAAAACACAACTGAGTCTATACAGTCATTAAAAGTGGAGGCACTGGTTGGTAAGGAAGAACTTATCGCTTTAATAGGTGACGTTAAAAGGCTTTATGAAGAAATTCAAAATCAAGAAATAAAAAACGAGCTTTCCGCTGAAATTGAAGTGTTGGAAGCACAAGTAAAGTCGCCTAAACCCAAAAACAACATTATCCGTGAGACGTTAAAATCAATAAGAAACATCGCGGAAGGAACAACAGGAAGTTTAGTTGCAACCGGAATCCAAACGAAAATTTCTGCTTTATTATCCAATCTTGGAATGGGCTGAGTAGGTGTCAAGTGAGTCAGCATTAAAGCTTGACTACGCACCCTTTTGACATTAGAATCGAGATCCTGATGCATCTGCGCTCGCTCAAAAAGACACGCAAGGATGTATCTTTGCATGATCCGATCGGAACGGATAAAGAGGGAAATGAAATTACACTGATCGATATTCTGGGAACGGATAACGATGAAGTCGTCGATCTGGTTCAGCTGGAAATAGAGAAGTCGAAAATCTACAATAACCTGCACATTCTGGATGAACGGGAGCAGGAAGTGGTGCGGGGACGTTTTGGTCTGGACCGGGGAGGCGAAGAGCGGACACAGCGCGAGATTGCCAAGGAACTGGGCATTTCCAGATCGTATGTATCGCGCATTGAGAAGAGAGCGCTTATGAAGTTATACCATGAATTTTACAAAACCAAGCAGGGAAGATAATCGGGTAGAAAGTCAAGAGATTGCGGGGATGTGCAGTCTCTTTTTTGTTTCAGAACATAATGGATCGTGGTCTGGCTATGACGAATCTTCCGAATCGTGCCATATCTCTGCCTATTCATGCTAAAATAGAAGACAAACTAGAAAGACAAGGGAGATTTGGCATGAACGAAAGGATACATCCGGATCATATCACACTGGAGGAAACGGCCGGGATGCTGTCTGTTTCCACCGGTACTGTTCGAAACTGGGTGAAATCCGGGAAAATTAAATATCGCATTCAGCATGGCAGACGCATGTATTACGATTTGCAGGAAATTCGAGAACTGCAAGGCGAGATTATATCCGGTCATGAAATGAAATTGAAAAGCAGAAGGAATAAAAAAGCGTTGAACGGAACCCGAATACCAGACGACTACGTGAGCTCGGCAAAAGTAGCTTCCTTTGCCAAAAAGCTGCTGGCACACGCGAGTAAACGGAAGGTAGCGGAGTATCCGACGCTAATTCTCTTCGAGCTTGCCCTTCGTCTCATGGTGAAGCGAAGCAGATTCACGGGCTGGACGAGTGAAAATGATCAGGACTTGGTTTCAACTGCTGGTCTGCCTGCCTCCGGCAGTTACGTGGAGCGGGCGCTCAGAGAGCCTGCATGCCTGCATCCCTATCAGGATTTGTTTGCGGGATGGTTGGAGAACGCATCCACCATCGATTCGGATCGATTCACTGAGCTTGCGCGGCTTCCCCTGCAATCTGTGCCTTGGCAGGAAGGGGATGATTTGCTCGGTCTGGTGTATATGGGCCTCTCTCAGCTCAAAGATCGCAAATCAGGCGGAATCTATTATACGCCTCGTCACCTTGTTCAAACGTTGACAGCGGAAGCGACGCGATCAGGGTTCGAATATCCTGCTCCCAAAATGGTGGACCCGTGCAGCGGTTCAGGCAATTTTCTCATTCAGCTGTTTTTGACCTTGAAACAGCGCTGGATGCTGGACGGAATTGCTGAAATCGAGGCCGAACAGCTGCTGCTTGAGCAATGCCTGTACGGATATGATATAGATGCGACTGCGATCCAGCTTGCCCGAGTGAATCTTTGCCTGCTGGCGCACTATGAGGTTCAAACCGAGAATCTGCACCTGCAATGCAAAAATGTGCTGGCGCATTATGATTCCGTATTTCCGTTTGAAGGCTCACAGTCTTTTGATCTCGTCATCGGCAATCCACCATGGGGCTACAGCTTCACGAAAGAGGAAATGAGGCAATACCGCCACAGCTTCCTCATTGCCGACCGCAATGCGCTGGAATCTTTTGATCTCTTTATAGAAGCCGGGCTTGATTTGCTGAAGGTATCCGGCATTTTGGCATACGTGCTTCCGGAATCCTTTCTGAATGTCAAGCTCCATGCCTCCGCCAGAAAATGGCTGCTGGAGCGCTCTGAAATCCAGCATATTCAATTGATGGGGATGCCTTTTCAGCATGTATCCACGCCTGTGATGACATTGACGGCCTGCAAGGGAAAGCAGGAGGAGGAGCATCAGATTCGGGTATCGGAGCAGACGCATTGTTTCAAGGTGAGACAGCGCCGTTTTTTAATTCATGACTTTGCCGTCCTCAACATTCGGGCATCCGATGAAGAAGAAGCGATCCTCAAGCAAATGCAAGGCGTCCCCGGCGTTCAATATTTGAAAGGACAAGCGGAGTTTGCACTGGGCATTGTGACGGGCAACAATGGTGAATTCGTACTGGATGAGCCAATCCCGGGAACAGAGCCGGTGTTGAAAGGGGCGGATATTTTCAAATACCGTTGCAAGACCGGGCGGAATTATTTGCATTTTGATGCCGCCCGTTTTCAGCAAGTGGCGTCTGAGCAGTTGTACCGCGCACCGGAGAAGCTCATTTATCGGTTTATTAACAAATCCCTGATCTTTGCTTATGACGACCAGCAGCGATTGACGCTGAACAGCGCCAATATTGTCATTCCGAGATTGAAGCGGTACAGCATGAAGTATGTCATGGCTATCCTGAACGCCAGAGCCGCACAGTTTTATTTTGCTGCTGCATTTGATTCGGTTAAAATACTGCGCAAGCATATTGAATCCATCCCGATTCCTCCTTGCTCCAGGAAGCAGCATAAGCAGATTGTTGCGCTTGTCGATCAGATCCGTGCCGCTGATTCCGTGGCGACGATGGCAGGAATCTATGAAGAGCTGGACAGTCTGGTCTGCGGCTTGTATGCGCTTGAAGATCGTCAAAGACAGCTTGTACTGCAAAAATATGCAAACGTCAAGTATATGGATGTGGTCCCTGATTTGGTATAATTGTTAGATGGATATCGATAACAAGTTATAACAAAGTAGGGGAGGCGTTGTGAATGAGATTGGGAGCCGCACTGACGCTGGAAGATTTCACACCCAAAAGCTGGGTAGAAGCTCATGTGAAGGACGGGTATCGTGCCGCTGTCTGTCCGATAGACTACCGTGCGGATGCCGCTCTGGTTGCAGAGATTCAGAGACGGGCTGCTGACGTTGATCTGATGATTGCAGAGGTAGGGGCGTGGAGCAATCCGATTAGTCGCGATGAACAGGTGAGAAAAGAAGCACTGGAGACGTGCAAGAAACAGCTTGAGCTGGCGGAGCGCATCGGTGCGAGATGCTGTGTCAACATTGCCGGATCACGCGCCGCACAGTGGGATGGCCCGCATGCAGACAATTTTTCCAGGGAAACCTTTGAGGAGATCGTCGAGTCTGTCAGGGAAATTATCGATGCGGTGAAGCCCAGACATACGTTCTATACACTGGAAACGATGCCCTGGATTTTCCCGGACAGTGCGGATACCTATCTGGAGCTGATAAAGGCCGTAGACCGCCCGGCGTTCGGGGTGCATGTCGATCCGGTCAATATGATCAACAGTCCAAGGGATTACTTTCGAAATGGGGAGATCATCCAGGATTTCATGCAGAGACTGGGGCCGTACATTCTAAATGCCCACGCGAAGGATATCGTACTCAGCGGACAACTGACTGTTCATCTGGATGAAGTCATGCCAGGTCAGGGTGGGCTGGATTACCGCGTATTCCTGAGCGAGTTGCGCAAGCTTCACCCTGACACCCCACTCATTCTGGAACACCTCCCGTCGAGGGAACAATATCGTCAGGCTGCCCATTTCATTCGTGAGCAGGAACGGAAGCTTGACTTGTAATTCGATCAGAGACCGATTCAGATTGTGAATTTGTCTGAATCATTGTATATCTGTCTGTATCATTGTAAATTTGTAAGCATCAAATAAAAAGGAGCCGTTCCGCCAGATCCAGGATCTTTTGGGACAGCTCCTTTTTGTCATTTTGTCATGCTTAGGCTACTAGAGTGGTGTATAGAAATTTTGGGTGTAGTAGACCTTGTAATCACTGCCGGAAATAAATTGCACCCCGACACCCAGGCGGGTGGTCTTCCCTAGCAGATTCTGGCGGTGACCGAGTGAATTCATCCAGTCCATATGCGCATAGATGGCATCGGATTGTCCGGCTGCGATATTTTCCGCTGCCAGCCGATAACGGATGCCTTCCGCTTTCATGCGATCAAACGGACTCTCACCCTTCAAGTTCATGTGGTCAAAATAGTCTTCTTCCCCCATGTCTGTGCTGTGTTTACGTGAAGATTGCTGGGCTTTTGTATCATATTGAAAGGCCGGAAGTCCCCGTTCTACCCGCTCCACATTGACAAGATCGAAGATTTGTTTTTCATAGGCAATTTCAAGCTGACTGCTCCCCTGACCATAGAAGCTGCTTAGTTTGTCTTCAATCTTCTCATCCATAAATTGCACGCCCATGATACGTCCGTTTTCATGCGTGTCGTAATAGAATGTGACGTACTGTCCGCCTTCCTTGTAAACCGCCGCCTCTTCCGGGGCATGATTCAGCATGAAGTAGGTATTCCCTTTCAAAATGGAATCGATCGGATTGCCATACAGGATTTTCACAGATCGTTCCTGATCCGTCGTACTTAATTCTCTGGCCGTTGTCCAGTTGTCGGCGTTGGTGAAGAGGGCCACGACCTTGTCATTTTGCATGCCGATCATCGCAAAATCAAGATAGGACTGATTGTATACATACCAGGTGAAGCCATATTTACTCGGGTCTTTGCGCGCAGGAGGTCCCCATGTTTCCAGTACGTATTCTTGGGTATCCCCGATCGTAATGCCGTTAATGGCGTTTTCTTTGACGATGGTCTTCATGACATCATCCGGCAGTGCGTTCGCTTTCAGCGCGGTCAGCTTGGACATGCCCGCATCAAGCGTATTCTTGATAAACTGTACCGATTCAGCCCGCGTCAGGGAATCGCTTCCCTGAAAGCCCTTTACGGTGGCGGATGTTTTTCCGACACTGTAGCCCTGATCCAGAATATACTGGATGGCTTTATCATCTGTAAGGGGCTGACCGTCCGCCCATGCGAGAATTTCGGCTACTTCTTCCCGATTCAGGCTGCGTTTTCGGACAGATGTTTGTTGAATCCCTGGATACGGATAATGGAGATCCTCAGCGATGTCATAGTAAGGGTCGGCCCAGTGGCTTTGTGAACTCTTTTGGGGTGTGAGCCCGAGTGCGCGATAAAGCAGCGTGACGAACTCAGCCTCACTGACCTGCTGATTCGGCTTGAAGGTTCCGTCTGGATATCCGCTCACCATCTCGCGGTTTTTGGCCCATAGCAAGGTTTCATTGGACCAGTGGCGGCCTGTGTCTGAAAAGGTGCCTTCATTGGAATATACAGGAATGGCAGAAAGGCCAACGACAAATACAAGGACAAATAATAGCAGCTTTTTCTTCATCTCATCGCTCCCTTATACTGACTTCTGCATATCGTTGTGGGTTTGTACATGTATACGCATCATAGATGAATTCGATGCGGAGGCCTCCAGGATTGCGGTCGTTTTTTCACAAATGTGACGGCTTTGTGAGATCTGGACAACCAATTTATACCAACCGGACTCGTTCATATTTGCTCCTCAAGAAGCGAATAATGGGAAAAACGGTGCTTTTCTCAGGAGGGCTCCTGTATCATGCCAGACTGGATCATGATTGTTGTCCGTTCCATTTTAGCGGTAATGACCTTATTTGTCTTTACCCGTTTGTTAGGCAATCGGCAAATCTCACAGCTTACTTATTTTGAATACATTACCGGGATTACCATTGGTGGTCTGGCTGCGTATATATCGCTCGATGTGGAGTCCAACTGGGTGCTGGGCATCCTGGCCCTCGCCGTATGGGTTGTCATCTCTCTCGCCGTGGAATATGCGGCGCTCAAATCGAAATGGTTCAGGGATGTCGTGGAAGGCAAAGGGGTGGTGCTCATTCGTCACGGGGAAATTCTGGAGAAAAATCTGTTGAAGGTTCGATACAGCTCGGACGAGCTGCTGGAACAGCTGCGCAGCAAAAATGCATTTCGGGTAGCGGATGTAGAATTTGCGGTGCTGGAATCCTCCGGGAACCTGTCCGTTCTGCTGAAGGAAGAACGCAGACCGGTAACACGCCAGGAGATGAAGCTGGAGGATCAGACCAGTTACCAGTGTGAGCCGCAAACGATTGTCATGGACGGAACTTTGATGAAGGAGCCGCTTCAACGGGCAGGACTGAGCGAGATGTGGCTGTATCGGGTGTTGTCCAGACGGAATCTTGCACTTGAAGATGTGTATTTGGCCCAGGTGGATGAGCATAATACGTTGTACGTAGATGCATACAAGGACAGGCAGAGAAGCGATAATCAACATCAATCACAACATGCCATCATAGAGGAGGAAGGCGGATGAGCCAAGCAAACAAGCAGACCCCCAATCAAACCCCTGCACAAAAAAAATATCAGCAACTTGCGAAGGAAAAGGAACCCAAACGTCCGGTTGTGCAGAACTGTCTGCGTGCTTTTCTGGTCGGTGGGGGGATCTGTCTGGTCGGTCAAGCGATTCAGGATATGTTTGTCCATATTTTCAATTATGATCAGGAGAAGGCAGGAGACCCGACCGTTGCGGTTCTGATCTTGATCGCCGTTATCCTGACCAGTCTGGGCGTTTATGACAAGATCGGGCAATGGGCCGGCGCAGGCTCCGCGGTCCCTGTAACGGGATTTGCCAACACGATGTGCTCCTCGGCACTGGAGTATCGGTCTGAGGGTCTGGTGCTCGGGGTAGGCGGCAATATGTTCAAACTCGCTGGCCCTGTTATCGTATATGGGGTGGTCGCGGCCTTTTTTGTCGGGCTCGTTCGTATGATTGTCAAGCTGGTCGGAGGGGATGCTTAATGCTGCAAGGAGAGCAAAGCTGGATATTTGAACGCAAGCCGGTGATTGTATCGACCGCCACGGTCGTCGGTCCAGAGGAGGGCAAAGGCCCCATTGCTGGTGATTTCGATATCATTCATGAAGATATGATGCTGGAGGAGAGCAGCTGGGAGAAAGCAGAACGGAAAATGATGGAAGAGGCCGCCCGCCTTGCAGTCAAGAAGGGAAATCTGTCGAAGGGACAGGTGGAATTTTATGTAGGCGGAGACCTGATGAACCAGATTATCAGCAGCAGCTTTGCAGCCAGAGAGTTGTCCATTCCTTATATCGGCGTATTCGGAGCGTGCTCCACTTCCATGGAAAGCCTCGCACTGGCTGCACTGATGGTCAACAGCGGGGCTGCCAATACGGTGCTGGCTGGCACGTGCAGTCACAATTGCAGCGCCGAGAAACAGTTCCGTTACCCGACGGAATACGGCTCTCAAAAGCCGCCTACCGCGCAGTTTACGGTAACGGGAGCGGCTGCCTCGATCGTACGGGCAGGAGGGGTGGGGCCGGTGGTGACCTCGGCAACGATTGGAAAGGTGCTGGATCTGGGCATTACAGATCCATTCAATATGGGTGCTGCGATGGCCCCGGCCGCGGTAAATACGATACAAGCCCACCTGAAGGATCTGAATCGTGACCCTTCCTATTATGATCTCATCGTCACGGGCGATCTGGCTACTGTTGGCAAAGACATCGCACTGGAATTGTTTCAAGAAAAAAACATCTCCATGGCCTCGACAGTATTTGATGACTGCGGATTGATGATTTTTGACCGGGAAACCCAATCCGTTCAAAGCGGGGGAAGCGGATGCGCCTGCTCCGGTGTCGTGACATACGCCCATCTGCTCAAGAAAATGAAAGAGGGCGAGCTGCGCAAAATATTGGTTGTGGCAACAGGTGCGCTGCTGTCTCCGGTTTCTTACCAGCAGGGGGAGAGCATTCCGTGCATTGCCCATGCGGTTTCCATTGAGCACAAAGGAGGGACGACATGATTTATCTATGGGCATTCCTTATCGGGGGTGGCATTTGTGTCGTTGGACAGATCATGTTCGATATCCTGAAGCTGACCCCGGCACATACGATGAGCAGCCTGGTTGTGTTCGGAGCCATTCTGGACGGCATCGGGTGGTATGATCCTTTTATCGAATTTGCTGGGGCGGGGGCGACCGTACCGATTACCAGCTTCGGGAATGCGCTGGTACATGGCGCTTTGACAGAATCCGACCGCGAAGGATGGATCGGCATTATGTCCGGCTTGCTGGAAATGACAAGTGTCGGGATCTCCGCGGCCATTATCTTCTCCTTTCTCGCTGCGCTGATCTTTAAACCCAAAGGTTGAGAGGTCCCAATCGATTTTTCGTTGTTGCAAGTCTGCTGCAAAGTCTGCTATTGGAGCAGGCTTTTTTATTTTCCATGTTCCGGTTTTTCTTCTATCATTATTAGACCCTGGTTTACACCAGAAATTTAGGTAACACCAGAAACTTGGCATTTTGGCTATGTATCCATTGTGAACGGTGAAACAAATGAGGTTGCGACTAGAGATTCTGGCAGTTCATGAAATAGGAGATTCAAACGTTTTCAAGGTTGTCTAAAAAAGTGATTTCCGATACTATTGAATTAGATTTCCACTACACTCGCGATACAGACACAACTTTTCACGATTATACCAATGTTGGATGATTACTGCCGGACAGGGCGATTTCATGGGAGGCTAGATGCAATGGTTCAGGGGGAAGTGCTACAACAAATTGTAGACAATGTTTCGAAGTGTATTTTGGGAAAAAGAAGAGAAGTAGAATGGATATTAACGGCGATGCTGGCGGAAGGCCACGTTTTGCTGGAGGATGTGCCCGGTACGGGGAAAACCGTGCTGATCAAGGCGCTTGCCAAGACTGTACAGGGTGATTTTCACCGTATTCAGTGTAATCCGGACTTGCTGCCGTCTGATGTGACGGGCGTGTCCATCTATCATCCGAAAACAGAATCGTTTGTGTTCAAGCCAGGGCCAGTCATGACGAATATATTGCTTGTAGACGAAATCAACCGCGCAACGACGAAAACACAGTCCGCCCTTCTCGAAGCAATGGAAGAGCGCCAGGTCAGTGTGGACGGGGAGCTTTACAGGCTTCCGAAGCCGTTTATCATGCTGGCTACTCAAAATTCAGTTGATTTTGAAGGCACTTACATGCTGCCTGAAGCTCAGCTGGATCGCTTCATGTTCAAACTCAGTCTCGGGTATCCGGATCATCGCACTGAGCTAGACATGGTTACGAGCCAGAAATCTGGACACCCGATCGAAACGCTTCAGCCGGTGACGGATATGGAGACGATGGTGCAGTTGCAGCGTCAGGTGTACGACATTCATATGGATGACGCCGTGATGGAATACGCGGTGCAAATGGTTCGCAAGACGAGAGAGCATGCGGATATCAAGCTGGGGGCCAGTCCGCGCGCCTCGCTGGCTTTAATTCATGCTTCCAAGGCCTATGCCATGTTGCAGGGGCGAAGCTACGTCATCCCGGATGATATCAAGGATCTGTCATCGTATGTGTTGGCTCATCGGCTCATTTTACATACAGAGGCGATTTATAATGGACAGTCTCAGGCTTCTGTGCTGCAAAGTGTGGTCGAGCAGGTGCGTCCTCCCATCCGAATGGAGCAATAATCCATGCGCGGGATAGCATGGTACTCTAAAATTGAGGTTAGACGAATGCTGCTTCTGGCAGGGATATGGCTTTGCAGCTTCCTATTTGTCCTGTTTCAGGGTGGCAAGCTTTCGCTTATGCTGCTGATGATTGTGACCATTCTGAGTGGCTATATCCTATCCGGGAGATGGAGCGGCATTCAGGATGTCCAGTTGAAACGCAGGCTAGTGGCTACAGAGGCCAAGGAACCCGTCATTCCGGCCGGTACAAGTGTGAAGGTGGAGATGGACATGGTGCTGCCAGGGGTGTGGCCGGTGCTGTATGTGCTGGTCAAGGATGAACTCCGCTCAAAAAATGGAGAGCGCTATGCCTTCGAAACCTCCATTGTGCCCGACTGGAAGCGAAGAGGGCATTTGCAATATGTCACACCGCCACTGAAGCGGGGACGGTATGTATTTGGCGAAACGATATGCTCCACAGAGGATCTGTTCGGGTATATGGAGCATCAGGGAAAAGTTGTGATCGAGCAGGGTTTGCGCGTGGTGCCAAGGATGATCAGTATCCCTGCCTGGAAATTGCCTGAAGAGCGTGGCAGAGGGTATCGGCATCAAGCGGCCTCTACGATGATGCTGAAGGAAACGACGCAAATTGACGGGGTTCGGGACTATGTCTATGGCGACCGCCTGTCACGTATTCATTGGAATGCAAGTGCACGAACGGGCAGTTGGAAATCCAAGGAGTATGAGAAAGAGTCCATGCCGCGTGTCCTGCTATGTCTGGATCAGCAATCGAAATCCTACACGCATGCCCGGCAGTTTGAAAGAGGCGTTTCTGTCGTGGCCTCGATACTGAAATATGTCAACCGACAACAGATGCATACCCATTTGCAATTGATGAGCGATACGCAGACTCAACAGCAGGCAGTTTCTTTTTCAAAAGGCGCCCATCATTTCGATCAAATGCTGGAGAAACTGATCGATGTAACGCTGGAACCTGGGCCGGATTTTGCTTTGACGGTAAAGGGGCTGGCCGATCCGTTGCTGGCCCATTCCCTCTGTGTGGTCGTATCTGGGCGTACGGATGAGCGTATGCATGAAGCACTACGCTATATGCAGCACAGGCAGGCGACCGTCTGCTACGTGCTGCTGGAAGAGGGTAATGAAGCAGCTGCATCGAGCTTTCACGCCAAGCTGCAAGCCGAGGGCATGCTGGCATATCGCATTCGCAGCCTCGAGGAACTTCCGCTCGTGATGGGAGGGAGACTGGCATGATCAAACGATGGTGGAAAGATTGGGACTGGAGAATCAAATCGGTTTGCTGGGCCGTATTTGCCTATCAATACCTGATCTTGCTCTCCAACCTGACCTTTCAGAATGATACGTATTTGCTGCCTGAAACCATTACGCTCTTGACCGGCTCGCTGCTGGTTGCTGCCAGTTTGCAATTTATGATTATCGGATCAGTCTGGTTTCGCGCCCTGCTTCAATATGCGGCGCTTACCGGTTTCGTGTACCTGTATACAGCACAGCTCAATCCGGGCACTATTTTGCGACTGAAAACCGGCTTGCTGCAGTGGGGAAGTACAACCAGCGAAATGCTGTTCTGGACCTATCTGCTTTATAGTTTTTTGGTTGGAGCGCTGTTTCTCGCGCTTATGACCTGGTCCAGGACGAAGGGTCATGTATTCGCTGCGTTGATGTTCAGCATTGTCATCTTCAGCATCACGGATTCCTTTACACGTATTTATTTGTGGGATCAGGTCTTTTTTATGGTGATGAGTGCGCTGCTGCTGATCATGTGGATGCACTTCCGACAATTTAGACAACGTCATCCGCAAGGCTGGAACTCGCTGATTGAATATCCGGCACAATTGATGACCCGCATTGCCTTGCTGCTGCTGATTGTGATATTGGCCTCGGTGTTTACGCCGACGGTTAAACCTGCGATAACAGACCCGTATACCGCTTTCCAGTCCTGGCGAGGCAAGGAAGTGATCAAGCTAGGAAAGCCAACAGGTCCAAAAGAAGTGAATGCAGACGCTGGGGGCTCTCGTTCCGGTTATTCCAGAGATGATTCCGAGCTCGGCGGGGGTTTTGAATATGACCATTCTCCGGTCTTTAAGGTAGAAACAGATGAGAAAAGCTACTGGCGTGGGGAAACTCGTTCTACGTATACAGGGGATGGATGGATCCCTTCTACCACCGAGCAGCTTCTCTCCCTGAGGGAATATACGACAGGTCAAACGTTGCCGACCCGTTCATCAGAAACGACCGAACTGGAAACGAAAAAGAGCAATTACACCATTACGATGCTGAAGGATGATGAATATCCGGTTCTGTTCGGTTCCTATCAGATCAGCCAGGTTGGCAACCTGGACGGATACCAGAATCGTCTCGATCATGTGTCTGTTTCAGAGAAGGATCAGTCTTTGCACTGGACACCGCTGTCCAGGGATAAAAGCTATCCGGTCGTCTATCAGCTAACGTCCCAAATCCCGATAGTGGACGAACCGCTGCTCAGAGAGTCAACGGTGAATACGCAGGCTGGAAGCACGGGCGACATGGCGGAATATCTGCAATTGCCGGAAGATTTGCCTGCCAGAGTGCGTGAACTGGCGCAATCGATCACGGCGAATGAAACCAACGACTATGACAAGGTGAAACAAATCGAGTCGTATTTAAAACAAAGTTTTCCTTATACGAATCAACCGGATACAAGCAAGGCCGTCAGCGACGATTTTGTCGATGCTTTTCTATTTGAAGTGCAGGAAGGATACTGTGATTACTATTCGACCTCCATGGCCGTCCTCGTTCGAAGCCTGGATATTCCGGCTCGATGGGTGAAAGGCTATACGTCCGGCTTTCAGCAACAAACCGGCCCGTTTATCGGGGTACCGGAGGAATACGCCGTGATGGAACAAGAAGGCGGCGAATTTACCGTACTGAATTCCGATGCCCATTCGTGGGTTGAGGTATACTTCGAAGGATTCGGCTGGATTCCGTTTGAGCCGACCGCCCAGTTCTCGTTGCCAACGCTGTACAAGGAACTGCCTGATGCCACCCAACAGCCTGCTGTACCGGATGCGACTGATCAGACAGATGATAAGGACGACAAGAAAAACGGAGATCGTTCCTCCGTTTCTTGGCTGTGGATCAGTGTGTGGAGCGTGGTGCTGCTGGGAATGGCACTAATCGGGTATCTGCTGTACAGATGGGATGTGCCGTTTGCCTGGTTACGCGCGCGCAAGCAGAAAAAGAACAAGCTGGACGAACCGCAATATCGCATTGTATATGAAGTAGAAAAACTGATGCGATATGGGGAACGACACGGATTTCCAACACTACCAAGCGACACCGTCAAGGAATGGGTGCGCCGGGTCGGCGAGCAGCGCGGAGATTTGCGTGAACCGCTTCAGCATCTGTACCGCTTGTTTGAGAAAGCGAAATACTCGAACGTGGCCTTGCAGGATGCGGAATGGCAGGAGGCGCTGAGCAAAGTGGAACACCTGCAGCATGCAATGAAAGAAAAGGCTTCATAATGGAATAGATGAATTGTGACAGAAGGAATGCGAGGCATTCCTTCTTCTTTTGCACGAAATTGGATAGATATGATATAGTTTGAACGTATAAAGCAATAGAGGTGACGGTTGAATGTGGAAGAAATTTATTCCGCAGCTGAAGGTCGATTCGGTATTTGACATTCCGCTGCAGGAACTTTGGCAAAAAGGATATCGCTCGATCATTACGGACTTGGACAATACTTTGGTGGGCGCGCGCGATCCACTGGCCACACCCAAGCTGTTGACATGGCTCAAGGAACTTCAGGATGCGGGCTTCAAGGTGGTCATAGTCTCCAACAATCGCGAGACCCGTGTGTCTGAATTCGCCATGCCCCTGAAGCTGCCGTTTATTCATAAAGCCCGCAAGCCGCTTGGCGGCGCCTTTCGTAAAGCATTGAATCAGCTCGGAAGCTCTCCGAAGGAGACGATGATGATTGGAGATCAGTTGCTCACGGATGTGTTCGGAGGCAATCGAATCGGATTGTATACGATATTGGTCAATCCCGTTTCTATGATTGGAGAGGGATTTGGGACGCGGGTGAATCGACGTTTAGAAAAATTGATCCATGGAAGGCTAAGAAGTAGGGGCATGCACTGGGAGGATAAGAATAAATGACCGAAATGGATATACGTGAACAGCTTAGAGAACAATGCAGCGGCTGCGGAGTGAAACTCCAGCATACAGATCCTCAGGAACTGGGGTACCTGCCCCGCCAGGCGGCTGAGAAAGGGACGGCGATCTGTCAGCGTTGTTACCGGATCAAGCATTATAATGAGGCATCGGATGCCGTACTGAATGAAAATGACTTCCTGCGGATATTGAATGAAATTGGGACGACGAACAGCCTGGTCGTCAATATTATTGATATATTCGACTTTGAGGGCAGTTTGATTCAGGGCTTGCCGCGTTTTGTCGGACAAAATCCGGTCATTCTCGCGATCAACAAGCTCGATTTGCTGCCGAAGGTCACGAATGTCAATAAAGTGATCAACTGGGTGCAGCATCAAGCGAAGCAATACGGCATTCGCCCTGTCGATGTCGTGATTTTGAGTGCGAAGAAAAACCTGGGATTTGATTATTTGATTGAGGCCATCCAAGATCATCGTCAAGGCCGGGATGTTTATGTGGTGGGTGCGACCAATGTCGGAAAATCATCTGTCATTAACCGCTTGATTCGCGATTACAGTGATCTGGACGAGGAACTGACCATTTCCCAATATCCAGGCACGACACTGGACGTGGTCAAGATCCCGCTTGAACGAAATGCTTCGATCATCGACACGCCGGGTATTGTGTATCATCATCGACTGACTGAAATGGTTCACAAAAGGGACTTGCAGAGCCTGCTGCCCCAGAAACCGATCAAGCCGGCTGTTTATCAGCTCAATGAGGGGCAGACGCTCTTTTTTGGCAGTTTTGCCAGAGTGGATTTTGTGCAGGGAGAGAGACAATCGTTCACCATCTATCATTCCAATGCGATCCCGATCCATCGCACCAAGAGGGAAAAGGCTGATGAGTTGTATGCAGAGCACCGGGGCAAGATGCTGGCCCCGCCCAATGAAGAAGGGCTGGCTCAACTGCCTGACTTCAGCAAGCATACATTAAAAATCGCCAGAGGAGAGAAGATGGATATTTCCATCTCGGGACTAGGGTGGATCAAGGTGAACAGTGATCAAGGTGCGATCATGGAAGTACAAGTGCCAAAAGGTGTCAAGGTATCGGTGCGTCCATCGATCATCTGACGTGGAAAGGGGAACGGGAGATTGCAGTTTTTAGGAGATCAGGATACGCGATTTTTTGGCGTGTTTGGCGACCCTGTCAAGCATTCCAAATCGCCCGTTATGATGAATCGGGCGTTTGAAGTGACAGGCTACAACGGCGTGTACGGAGCCTTTCATATTTCGGCCGGACAATTGGGAGATGCGGTCGCAGGCATTCGTGCACTCGATTATAAAGGGGTCAATGTTACCATCCCCCATAAGGTAGACGTGATGCCGTATCTGGACGAAATCGACGAGGCGGCTCGGGTCATTGGAGCGGTCAATACGATTGTCAACGAAAATGGCCGGTTGTTGGGGTATAATACAGATGGCATCGGATATGTACGATCCTTGAAAGAAGAAACGGGCATTGCACTGGCCGGCAAGGAGATCGTCATGATCGGTGCAGGCGGAGCGGCGAGAGGGGTCGTTCATGCCCTGGCGCAGGAACAGCCCGCCAAGATCTGGATTGTGAACCGCACCCGCGAGAAGGCTGAGGAGCTGGCTGCGCAGTTGCAGTCGCATGCCCCGATGGAAGGTGTGCATCTGGATGACTTGAAAGACCTGTTGCCTCAGTCCAGCCTGCTTGTGAACAATACGCCAATTGGCATGCATCCCAATGTCGCGCAAACCCCCGTATCCAAAGATTGGCTGCACCCGAATCTGGTCGTCAGTGATCTGATCTACAATCCGATTCGCACCCGCATGCTGCACGAAGCAGTGGAAGTCGGCTGCACAGTGCATGGCGGTCTGGGGATGTTTATTTATCAAGGGGCATATGCCTTTGAATATTGGACTGGACAGCAGGCTCCGGTGGAAGAAATGCGAGCTGTCGTGGTACAAGCCTTAGAAGAAAACAAGCGATAGAATAGAGGGACAAACATGTTAACAGGAAAGCAAAAAAGACATCTGCGCTCACTGGCCCATCATCTGAATCCGATTTTTCAAGTCGGCAAAGGCGGAGTCAATGATCATTTGATCAAACATATTCAGGAAGCCATTGAGACAAGAGAACTGATCAAAATTCAAATTCTGAACAACAATTTCGATGACCGGGATGAGATTGCCCGTGAACTTGCTACAGGTGCAGGTGCGGAACTCGTGCAGGTCATCGGGAAAGTGATCGTGTTGTACAAGGAGTCGAAGGATCACAAGACCATTGAATTGCCTTAAGTCTCGTCTGTCTTGCGTCCTGCTGTGCCGATAGACCGGCAGGAGATCATGCAGCAGCATCATAGACGGAACAGAAGCGACTTGAACCGAAGCGTTCAGGATCATGGGAGTCTTGGGTAAAGTGGAGCAATCGGGGAGAGAAGGGGTGGATGAAAAATGAGAGTCGGGATTATGGGCGGCACATTCGATCCGATTCACATGGGTCATCTCATTGCGGCCGAACAGGTGCGAGATGAACATAAGCTGGAGGAAATCTGGTTTCTTCCTGCGCATGTCCCTCCTCACAAGGAACAGGCATTAGCGGCAGATTGGCAGCGGTGTGAGATGGTGGCGCAAGCCATAGCCGGACATCCTGCTTTTCGACTGAGTACGCTGGAGCTGGATCGAACGGGCGTCTCGTATACCGTCAATACCGCCAGGGAACTGGCTAACCGGTTTCCGGAGCATACGTTTCACTTTATTATCGGAGCCGATATGGTGAATGATCTTCCCAAATGGTATCAAATCGAAGAGATTGTCCAGCATCTCTCCTTCATCGGCTTGACGAGAGCCGGAGTGCCATGGAGGGCGGATGCGCTTCCGGATTGGCTGAAAGCGCATGTCGTTCAGGGAGAGATGCCCCACATTGGGCTGTCCTCTACCCAGATTAGAGAGCGGTGCAGGAACAGACAGTCCATCCGATATCTCGTTCCGGCGGAGGTCGAACGATATATAAAGGAGTCCAGGCTATATGAAGAGTAAAGAAGAAATCATCCGTTCGGTCCAGCAGCAAATGCCGGAGAAAAGATGGTTGCATACGCTGGGCGTCATGGAGAGCGCCAGAGAGCTTGCCCGTCAGTACCAGGCGGATGAAGACAAAGCAGAACTCGCGGCGATTTTGCACGATGTTGCAAAGTTCTGGCCCGTGGAAAGGCAGCGAACCGTCTTGCAGGAATCTCCATACGCCGAAGATTTGCTGGCGTATGACAAACCCCTGTGGCACGGCCCTGTCGGGGCACATGTGGCCCAACAGGAATATGGCATTTCAGATCCAGACATATTAAATGCCATCCGGTTCCATACATCGGGTCGGGTCGGCATGAGTGTATTGGAAAAGGTAGTCTGCCTCGCTGATTACATTGAGCCGGGTCGGACTTTTGCAGGGGTTGAGAAGCTGAGAGAATTGGCGAAGAAGAGCCTGGAAATTGCCTTGCTGGAAGGGTTTGACGGTACCATTCAGAGCTTGCTCGCCAAGAGACAGCTCATTTACCCGTTGACGGTCCAGGCCAGAAATGCACTGCTGAAAGAAGTGGAGCTGTAAGAAGTATGTTGATGAAAAAAGTGAGTTTGTAAGAAGTACGTTGATGAAAAAAGTGGGTTGTAAGAAATAGAGTTGTTAGAAGTGGAGCTGTAAGATTTTGAGGAGGAATGTCACTAGATGAACGCAGAACAGCTAATGAGAACACTGGTGAAAGCCATTGAAGGAAAAAAAGGGCATGATATTCGGACACTGGACTTGCAGGGTGTGTCCCTGATTGCCGATTATTTTATCGTATGCCACGGGAATTCCGATACACAGGTTCAATCCATCGCCACAGAAGTCAAGAAAACGGCTGAGGCCGCTGGCGGGGTTGTGAAAGGGATAGAGGGAATGGATAAGGCCAGATGGGTGCTGGTCGATCTCGGTGATGTGGTCGTTCATGTCTTCCACCGGGAGGATCGGGAGTATTACAACATCGAGCGTCTGTGGTCTGATGCGAAGGTTGTGGAAACCGGATGAGACTGGAAGCAGGCACCTATCATACCCTCACCGTAGAGCGTGAGGTTTCTCCCAATGGCTATTACCTGGGAAATGAAGAGGAAGAAGTGTTGTTGCACTACTCGGAGATCGAAGGCAGCATCGAGCTTGATGACGAGCTGGAGGTCTTTCTGTTCATGGACACGAAGGATCGCCTGGCAGCTACGATGAAAAAGCCCTTTCTGGCGCTTGGTGAGACGGCGAAGCTGGAGGTTGTAGAGATTCATCCGAGACTCGGCATGTTCCTGGATATGGGACTCAGTCGGCACTTGCTGTTGCCCTATCGTCAGCTCCCGGAGGAAGAAGAGTTTCGTCCGCATACAGGAGACTGGGTTTTTGTACAGATGTCGCAAGACAAGCAAGGCAGATTGATCGCGAGAATGGCTGGAGAGGAAGAGCTGTCCAGTCTTGCCTTTCCGGCTCCGGCAGCCTGGAAGCATACGCGCAGACAGGCCACGGTTTACAAGACGCTCAAAATGGGATCGTTTGTTATTTGTGAGGGTGAACCCGTCGGTTTTGGCGTGATCGGACTGATCCATGAAGACGAACGGACTCGCCCGCTACGAGTTGGCGAGACGCTGGAGGTGCGGATTACGCATGTGCGCGAGGATGGCCGTGTCAACGCCTCTATGCGGGAGGCCAAGGAAGTGAGCCGCAACGTAGATGCTGAATCCTTGCTGGCCTTTCTGGAGTCCAGACCAAACGGTTCGATGCCCTATTCGGACGAAACACCGGCCGATATCATTCTCAGCCGATTTCAAATCTCCAAGGCAGCCTTCAAACGGGCGATCGGCAAGCTGATGAAGGAAGGGAAAGTCAGGCAGGAAGGAAGCTGGACCTATCTGATTCGGGAAGAGGAGTGATCGAGCGGTGGCTTATCAGCATTTCGCTCATGTGTATGATCGCCTGATGCAGCATATGCCCTATGATGAATGGCTTGAATTTTTTGATTTGTGCTGGCAGATGGAAGGAAGAAGGCCGGACCGGGTAGTGGATCTCGGATGCGGGACAGGCAGTCTGGCTATTCCGCTGGCGCAGAGCGGGCTGCAGGTCGTGGGCATTGACTACGCTCCCGACATGCTGGCGATCGCGCAGAAGCGGGCAGACGCCTTGACGACCTCCCCTATTCAGTGGCAGCAGCAGGATGCGCGGGAATGGTCATGGGCTGAAAAGGTCGATTGTGTGATTTCCTTTTGCGATGTCATGAATTATATGCAGACCGAAGAAGACCTGCTGGCCGCGTTTGCGCGAACCTGTGAAGCCCTGAATGAAGGTGGACTGTTTCTCTTTGACATGCTGACCGCTTACCAGTATGAACAATACCAGCGCGAGCAGCCCTTTGCGCTGAATGAACCTGACATCGCCTATATCTGGCAGTGCGACTGGGACGAGCGAACGTCGACAATTGAGCACGAATTGGTGGTATTCGCTTCAGAGTCTGACAATCGATTCACGCGTTTTACCGAATATCACCATCAGCGTGCCTACGAGGAAGCGCGCGTACGACAATTGCTGCACCAAAGCGGATTCACGAAGATCGATACATACGGGGATTTTAGTTGGGAAGCGCCGGACAGGGAGACCGGACGCATCTTCTTCCTCGCCAGAAAGTAGCGCCAGAACGGCTAATGGTTACTTGACACAGGCAAACCCGTGTGCATATAATCTTAGATAAAATAGGATAAGGATAATGGTTGTGAAGAGGAGTAGTAGGTCAGGACTGTCTTTCAGAGAGCCGATGTCAGGTGCAAATCGGTAGACGGAATTGAAGGAACTCACCTCTGAGCCGGGAGGAATGGATTCGAGTCAGACGTCTTCCCCGTTTCCCGCGTTAAGGGTGAAAGTGAGCAGGCTTGCAAGAGGAGCCGGCTAATTAGGGTGGTACCACGGGAGCATACTCTCGTCCCTAGCGTTTGCTTAGGGATGGGAGTTTTTTTTGTGGATTTTAAATAGGAAACAAGTTGACTGTTCAGGAGGTTATGGAAGATGTCACAATCAAATGGCTATAATCCGCTGCAGCTGGAACCGAAATGGCAGCAGTATTGGGAAAGCAACAAGACATTCAAAACAGAAGAAGCGCCGGAAAAGCCGAAATTTTATGCGCTGGATATGTTCCCTTATCCGTCTGGAGCAGGGCTGCATGTCGGTCATCCAGAAGGCTATACGGCGACGGACATCGTGTCGCGCTACAAACGGATGCAAGGGTATAATGTACTGCATCCGATGGGCTGGGATGCATTTGGACTGCCGGCAGAGCAGCACGCGCTGGATACCGGAGAGCACCCGCGAGATATTACGGTCAAGAACATCAACAATTTCAGAAGACAGATCAAGTCACTGGGATTCTCTTATGACTGGGATCGGGAGATCAGTACGACAGATCCCGAATATTACAAATGGACACAATGGATCTTTCTGCAGCTATACAAGAAAGGCCTGGCCTATGTAGATGAAATTCCCGTAAACTGGTGTCCGGCTCTGGGTACCGTGCTCGCCAACGAGGAAGTCATCGATGGCCTGAGTGAGCGGGGAAATCATCCGGTCGTGCGCAAGCCGATGCGTCAGTGGGTGCTGAAGATTACCGAATATGCAGAACGACTGCTCGAGGATCTGGAAGAACTGGATTGGTCGGAAAGCATCAAGGATATGCAGCGCAACTGGATAGGCAAATCTACAGGAGCAGAAGTTCTGTTCGAAGTAGAAGGACAAGAGCCGCTGAAGGTGTTCACTACTCGTCCGGATACGTTGTTCGGTGCGACCTATTGTGTGCTGGCGCCTGAGCATGAGCTGGTGGATGCGATCACCACAGTGAAGCAGCAGGCAGAGGTGAAAGCTTACCAGGAAAAAGCTGCCCACAAGAGCGACCTGGAGCGTACGGATTTGGCCAAGGACAAAACCGGCGTCTTCACTGGGGCCTATGCGACCCATCCTGTAACAGGTCAGCCCGTCCCGATCTGGATCTCCGACTATGTACTTGCCAGCTACGGGACTGGTGCGATTATGGCCGTACCGGGTCATGATCAGCGCGACTGGGAATTTGCCCGGAAATTCGATCTGCCGATCGTCGAGGTCATTGAGGGCGGCGATCTGGAAGAGGCTGCGTACGCTGGGGAAGGCAAGCATGTCAACTCCGATTTCCTGGACGGCTTGCATAACGAGGAAGCCATCGCGACCATGATCAATTGGCTGGAAGAGAATCAAAAAGGGCAGGGGAAAACGACTTACCGTTTGCGGGACTGGCTGTTTTCGAGACAGCGCTATTGGGGAGAACCGATTCCGATCCTTCATCTGGAGGACGGTACCATGAAACCCGTGCCGGAAGATCAGCTGCCTGTTCTGCTGCCCGATGTGGATCAGATCAAGCCGTCCGGGACGGGAGAATCACCACTTGCCAATGTAACGGACTGGGTGAATACGACCGATCCGGAAACGGGACAGCCCGCTCGCCGGGAAACGAATACGATGCCGCAGTGGGCAGGAAGCTGCTGGTATTACCTGAGATACATCGATCCGAAAAACGATCAGGAAATCTGTTCGCCAGAGTTGCAGAAGCATTGGCTGCCTGTTGACCTGTACATCGGTGGAGCTGAGCATGCCGTGCTCCATTTGCTGTACGCTCGCTTCTGGCACAAGGTTCTGTATGATCTCGGTGTCGTCGCGACCAAGGAACCTTTCCACAAACTGGTCAATCAGGGCATGATTCTCGGTACGAACAATGAGAAGATGAGCAAGTCGAGAGGCAACGTGATCAACCCGGATGAGATCGTGCAGAGCTTCGGGGCCGATACGCTACGGATGTATGAAATGTTTATGGGGCCGCTTGAAGCGACCAAGCCATGGAATGCCAATGGTGTGGAAGGCACGTTCCGCTTCCTGAGCCGAATCTGGCGTCTGTTCGTCATGGAGGACGGTACGGTGAATCCGAAGATTGAGGATGCCGAAGGGTCAGAAGCATTTAAACGCACCTGGCACAAGACGATCAAGAAGGTCACAGAAGACATGGAAGGACTGCGCTTCAACACCGCGATCAGTCAGTTGATGATCTTCGTCAATGAAGCATACAAGGCAGAGGTGCTTCCACGCGAAGCGATGGCACACTTTGTTCAGATGCTCTCCCCAATTGCCCCGCATATCGCTGAAGAATTGTGGGAGAAGCTTGGCCATGCCGAGAGCATTAGTTATTCCTCCTGGCCGACCTATGATGAGAAGCTGACCGTCGACGATGAGCTGGAGATTGTCATCCAGCTGATGGGTAAAATTATTGACCGAATGAACATTCCATCTGACCTGGATCAGAAGGAAATGGAGGAGCTTGCCCTACAGCAGGATAAAGTAAAAACGGCCCTGGAAGGGAAGACCGTTCGAAAAATTGTTGCTGTTAAAGGGAAACTCGTGAATATCGTAGCGAACTAACCTTCAACCCGCAAGGGAGCGAAGCGATGAATGCGACCCAAAGCTAGTCAACTTTGGTGCCGTATATCATCGCTTCTACTTTTTCTACATCCTCATCGTATTTGGCATGGGTTTTCATGATGAGCTGGTCGAACATTCCCTCCAGCCGATGATCCATGAAACGAATCGCTTCCGCTGTAATGCCGCCAGGCACAGATACCTTCTCAATCAGGGTGTCCGGTGTAAAGCCCTCGCTTGTCAGCAATTTTCCTGTACCCAGCACCATCTCCGATGCGAGACGTGTGGCTTCTTCTCTCGAAATGCCTGTATGATCCACGGCAGCCTGAATGAGCTGCTGGACGAAGAAGGCAAGAAAGGCCGGGCCGCAGCTGCTCAAATCAGATGAAATGCGCGTATAGTTCTCGTTGATTTCCAAAGGTTCACTGATGGCCGACAGCAGCGAAAAGACCTGGAGGCGATCTTCTTCTGTCAACCGTTGACTGAACATGCAAAGCGAGGCACCGCTGCGCGCATAATTGGTAATGCTCGGAATGACCTTGACGATTTTGCAAGGCAGCTGATCCTCCAAATGCTCAATCCATACCGGACTTGTAATGCTGATGACGATTTGTTCAGATCGTGTACAGGAGACGATCTCATCGATCACATTTTTGTATTCGAGCGGCTTGATGCAGAGAAAGATCACATCCGCCTGAGAGGCCAGTTCCTGTGCGGTACGAGGTATCAGGATGTCCGGATACTGTTCCTGCAGGCGTTCTGCTTTTTTTCTCGTTCGATTGAATATGAGGATCTGATTCGGATGACAGGCACCCGATTTAATCAAAGACTGAACCAGAATGGTTCCCATGCTTCCCGTACCGATGAATCCTATTTTCATCTGTACATCCCTCCTGTTATCTGCCTTTCTTGTCTCCATGTCTGCCTGAGCTGTTAACTTATGCATATGCGGCTTTACCCGATCTATGACAAATCATAGGTGCTGGACAAAGAATGTGTTGAAGTTTTAACAAATAAAGGTATAATTGGGGTGTTGAAAGAATGGTTGTCTGAGATCGGCAAGGGAGGCATGGGAAATGAGACGGATCAGAAGCGTTCCCTTTTCTACGGTTTTTTATAGTCTCTTCCTTTTAATGGTGCTGTTGATTGTATGGCTCATGTTGCATATGCAGGATCATGATACCGCGGGCGAGCAAGGCTGGGTGCCGGTGAATGCAGAGCTGGCGAATTCGAATTCGATAGAAGCGGAGTCGTCTGAGGCGGGGGACGAGACCGGGGCTGAGGCTGTACAGTTGACCAAGGAAGAACAGCAGGCCGAGACACTGGCGTCAGGCATTATGATCAATGAAGCCGGGCCTGATGTATTGATCCTGTTGCCAGGCATTGGTCCTGCCAAAGCGCAACGCATTGTTGCGTACCGGGAAGCGAACGGTCCTTTTCAATCTCCGGAGGATTTGCTCAAGGTAAACGGCATTGGCGAGAAGAGTCTGGAGAAGCTGAGACCGTATCTTCGGTTTTCGCAAGACGGAGAGGCTGCAGATCGCGAAGAATGATGAGGGTTCTCCCCTTTTCAACGTTGGAAAAGTATGAGAAAATAAACGAGATTATAAATAGATAGCGTCTTTGATAGTATGATCAATTGATTGGGAGGAGTTTATTCAATGACAGAAGAAAGAGTAGAAAGAAAGCTCGGCCTGGAAACGCTTGCGGTACATGCAGGACAACAAATCGATCCGACAACGATGTCTCGTGCAGTGCCCATTTATCAAACGACCTCTTACGGGTTTAAGGATACGGATCACGCAGCCAATCTGTTTGCGCTCAAGGAATTCGGCAACATTTATTCCCGCTTGATGAATCCGACCAATGACACTTTTGAGCAACGGGTTGCAGCAATGGAAGGGGCGCCAGCTGCATTGGCTACCGCGTCTGGTCAGGCTGCCATTACATTCTCCCTGCTGAATATTGCAGGAGCGGGTGATGAAATTGTATCTTCCTCCAGTCTGTACGGGGGTACATACAATCTGTTTGCCATTACGCTGCCGAAGCTCGGCATTACGGTTAAGTTTGTCGACGGGTCTGACCCGGAGAATTTCCGCAAGGCGATTACGGATAAAACCAAAGCGGTCTATGCGGAATCTATCGGAAATCCAAAAGGGGATATTCTGGATATTGAAGCGGTGGCGGCGATTGCCCATGAGAATCACATTCCGCTTATTGTAGATAATACAGTACCAAGTCCTTATCTGCTTCGTCCAATTGAGCATGGAGCGGATATTGTCGTTCACTCTGCAACGAAATTCATCGGCGGTCACGGGACTTCCATCGGCGGTGTCATCGTAGATGGCGGAACCTTTGACTGGAAAGGCAGCGGAAAGTTCCCTGGATTGACGGAACCGGATGCCAGTTACAATGGTGTGATCTATACGGACGCTGTTGGACCCATCGCCTACATTATCAAGGCGCGCGTGCAACTGATGCGGGACATGGGTGCTGCGTTGTCTCCATTTAACTCCTTCCAGCTGTTGCAAGGACTGGAGACCCTTCACCTGCGTATGGAGCGTCATAGCGAGAACGCACTGAAGGTAGCCCAGTATCTGGAGCAGCATGCGGATGTGGAATGGGTTAGCTACCCGGGACTTCCTTCGCATCCTTCTTATGACAAAGCCCAGAAATATATGCCGAAGGGGCAAGGAGCCATTCTTACATTTGGTATTAAGGGCGGCATCGAAGCAGGCAAAAAATTAATTAACTCCGTGAAGCTGCTGTCTCACCTGGCTAATATTGGAGACTCCAAGTCGCTGATTATTCATCCAGCCAGCACGACACATTCCCAGTTGACAGGGGAAGAGCTGGATTCTACCGGCGTAACACCAGGCATGATTCGCTTGTCCATTGGAACAGAATCCATTGATGATATTATCTACGATCTCAGTGAGGCGATTACAGTCAGTCAGCAAGCTTAATGGCAACGGTTTTTGAAACAGAGGAGTGGAGTCGATGGCTCGAAAAGACTGGGATACCTACTTTATGGATATGGCCTACATGGCCTCGACACGTTCCCAGTGCAACCGGCGAAAGGTAGGTACCGTGCTGGTACAAGGGAAGAAATTGCTCGGAACCGCCTATAATGGCGCGCCGATGGGCGTTCCCGACTGTTCCGAAGCCGGATGCATGATTGTAGAGGAATATGAATTGAAACAGGTTGAAGGTAAAGAACAAATGGTGAAGAAACAACGCTGTGTCCGCACCATTCATGCTGAACAAAACCTGTTGCTGTTTACCGATCGTGGGGATCGTGAAGGCTCCACGGTCTATGTGACCGATCAGCCCTGCTGGACCTGCGCCAATATGCTTGCGAACAGCGGGGTCGTCGAAATTGTTTTTCATCGGCCTTATCCGAAGGACAGTGAAAAGGTCCGTAAACTGATGGAGATGAAGGGACTGGTATTCCGCCAACTGGAGGGCTATGAGCTCCCAGCGGGCATCCTGGATGATGTCATCCATTGATCTCTTGAAGAAGTTTAAAAGTTACAAAAGGAAGAACCTTTTGCTTTCATGCAGAAGGTTCTTTTTTTCATTTTCCGAAGTACGGGCATGGGGTGAGGAGGGACGTCTATGGGTCGTGTGATGGTTCCATTCGTATGCAGCTGGCTGGTGGGAACCGCTTGGGGTATCGATCAACTTTCAAGTATTTATGCGGTTGGCTTTTTAATGGGTATCGCGTTCTGGCTCCTTCGGGATGCCTTGCTTCATGATCGATCATTGGAGGGGAAACTCTCTCTGACCAAATTGGTGTACCACCTCGTGTGTATGACGGCGTGTATCGCAATCGCATTCGGCTATGCCGATATGACGGAACGTCACAACCGATCCGCTATTTCGCCGTCTATGCAAGAAACAGAAGTCCGGCTGACGGGCTGGATCGCGTCTCCAGTTGAAATAGACGGGGATCGGGCGAAGCTGTTGGTCGAAGCAAGAGACTGGAGGGATGTGGAGAAGGATGCACGAGATTCTACTTTTTCCGCCGAGCTGGATGAATCGATCCTGATTTATATCAAACTGCAAGAGGAAAGCCAGCAACATGACATGCTGGACTGGAAGCGGGGCGATCTCGTTCAGGTGAGGGGCAAGTTGCTGCAACCGATGTCTGCCACCAATTTTGGGGCTTTTGATTATGCCCGCTATTTACATACGAAGCGAATTCATTGGCAGCTTTTTGTAGAAGGAAGCTTCTCCATGGCGTCCATCAGCATGGAAGAAATGCATCTGACCGGCATCGACCGATGGCGACACAAGTTGGAACAGTGGAAAGGCTGGAGAGATGCCAGACAGCTTCAGATGGCACAACAATTGGAGAATACCTACACTGATCCTGCTTTCAGCGGATTTCTGAAGGGCATGCTGCTCGGTTATCGGGAGGATATTAATGAAGAGCAGTTTCGGCAATTCTCGGTTCTAGGCTTGACCCATCTGCTGGCTATCTCCGGATTGCATGTTGGCGTTCTCTCCGGTCTGCTTCTGCTGATGGGTCGCTGGATGCGGTTGACGAGGGAACGCGCCATCTACGTCGCAATGACGGTTATTCCTTGCTATGTACTGCTAACAGGCGCATCGCCTTCTGCCATCCGTGCGGGCATCATGACCATTCTCGCTCTATATGCGATTAGGAATAACCTCTCAAGCAATCGGTATCAGTTGCTCGCATTGGCTGCCTTCCTCATGGTGCTGGCTGATCCCTATATGCTGACTTCCATTAGCTTTCAGCTTTCTTTCATGGTAACCGCAGGGCTGCTCGTGATCGTGCCCGTCCTGTATAACTGGCTGCCTGGTCCGGCCTGGCTGAGATCCCTGCTTGGTGTCACCTTTGCCGCGCAGGGAATTTCACTGCCGCTCACCATCTATTATTTTCATTCTTTTTCACTATTGTCTTGGCTGGCCAATCTGCTCATGGTGCCCTGGATCAGTATGGTCGTGTTTCCGCTCAGCCTGTTTGCTTATGTACTGTCCGGGGTCACGTTCGTGTCTCTTCTTCTATCCACCACGGTTTCTATTGCTTTGAAGATCTCTTTTGCATGGGTAGAGTGGCTGAACCAGTTCGATGTCTTTCACCTGATTTGGAAGCAACCTTCTCTGCTATGGATAGCGGTTTATACGCTTTTCTTGTTCTGGCTGATCAGGGAACTGGAGCGTCTGAAGCTCGAACAAGCCTGGAACGGCGGATTGAAGCGGCATGTGGACCACCTTCATCTTCGCTGCTGCGGGATATTGGCAGGTTTGTTCCTGCTGGTCGTGTATCAATACCTGTCTCCCCAATTTCACAAGGGGGAAGGCTATGTATACTTTATGGATGTGGGTCAGGGAGACAGCTCGCTTATCATTACCCCCAGTCATGAAACCATTCTCGTTGATGGCGGAGGCACATTGTCTTTTCTAAGCAGCAAAGAATCATGGATGCAGCGCAAGGATGAATTTGAAGTCGGTGAGGATGTGGTGGTTCCATTACTGAAGCAAAGAGGCATCAGGGAGATTGACTGGATGATCGCTTCCCATGGAGATCAAGATCACATCGGAGGATTCTTCGCGGTGCTGGAAGCGATACCGGTTCGAAATCTCATATTCAACGGATTGGTAGAACCAGGCTCCAGAGCGGAAGAGCTGATCCAGACTGCTGCTTCGTACAACATTCCGATCTATATTCCGGCTGAAGGGATGCAATTGCAGGTGGATGAACATACCCGCATCGCCTTTCTCATGCCCTTCGATCAGCCTGAGCCCATCTTCCGTCATGGCGATCAAAATGAGGTCTCCATCGTGATGAAACTGAGCATGTATGATCATCAATTTTTGTATACCGGAGACATCGGTATCCCGCAGGAAATGGCTTTGATTCATCATCTTGAGGAAGAGGGTGCAAGCATTTCCGGAACCGAGAAAGAGGCCATCGATGTGCTCAAGGTCGCTCATCACGGGAGCAAGTACAGCACATCTCCAGCTTGGCTAGCTTATTGGAATCCGCAGCAAGCGGTCATTTCCGTAGGCGGACGCAACGTATATGGTCATCCTACACGAGAGGTGATTGAATCCTTATCCGCATCTGGTACACGCGTCTTTCGGACGGATCGGCACGGAGAAGTACAGTACAGAGTCACCCCTTCGGACATGGAGGTCCGAACCAAGCTGCAACGGCCCTAGCAGCACGAAGAAGCCTGTAAACGCTGGACTACTTGATCCGTCTGTGACCACAGTCATAATTTTCCTAACAAAAAAAGTTAGGGAAAATTCATGAAAATAAAAGGAAATATGTTTAGGATGTGTAATATAATGATACGGTAGGCATGATCACAAATGAGTAGGGAGGAATCACTAGCATGAGCAATCTTCCAAGTGTTGCGTATTTTTGTATGGAGTATGGGCTTCACTCTGATTTCAAGATGTATGCAGGGGGGCTCGGAATACTGGCTGGCGATCATATGAAAGGAGCCAAGGATCTGGAACTGCCGCTGGTTGGAATCGGATTGAAGTGGAAGCAGGGATATACCGATCAGCGCATTGCAGAAAATGGACAACCTTACGATTCCTATCACAATTACAACTATGATTTTCTCGAAGATACAGGAGTGAAAGTAACGGTTCATATTCGCAATGTGCCGATTGTATGCCAGGTATGGAAAACGGAAGCCTTTGGCAATAATCCTTTATATTTATTGGATACCGATATTCCGGAAAATGGCGAAAGATGGATCACCGGACAATTATATGGCTGGTTCGGCGAAGAACGCATTGCACAGGAAATCGTGCTGGGCATCGGGGGCGTGAAAGCGCTACGCGCCATGGGTCATGCGGTCGATGTCTATCATTTCAATGAAGGACATGCGGCTCTTGCAGCAACCGAGCTCATTCGGGAAAAAATGTCTTCTGGACTAACCTTTGAAGAAGCGTGGAACCAAACCCGCGAAGAAGTCGTATTTACCACACATACGCCGATCAAGGAAGGGAATGAGTCTCACCCGCTTGACAAGCTGGAATACATGGGAGCATTTAACGGACTGACTCTGGACCAAATGAAGCGAATTGGCGGCGATCCATTCAATATGACAGTAGCAGGCCTCAGGTTGTCTCGCATAGCCAATGGGGTTGCAGTGCTCCATGCGGAAACGGCGAACAAAATGTGGAAGGAAGTTGCAGGCAGATCAGAGATTATTCCGATCACCAATGCCATTCATACCCCGACCTGGGTGGATGAAAGAATGACCCAAGCCTATGAAAATGGTGGCGATGTGTGGGCTGCACACATGGAGATCAAGCGTGAACTGGTTGACTTTATCTTCAATCGGACCGGTTCTCAGCTGGATGCCGAGAAGCTGTTGATCGGATTTTCCCGCAGAGCAGCTCCGTATAAGCGCAGTGATTTGATCTTCAGTCAGCCGGAAGTGATCGAGCCTTATCTGGAAAGTGGCAAGATTCAGATTGTGTTCTCCGGCAAAGCGCATCCGCTGGATGATACAGGCAAGCAGATTGTCAGCAATCTGGTCGCGATGATGAAGAAGTATCCAAAAGGCGTGGTCTTCCTCGAAAACTATGATATGACGATCGGTGCCATGCTGACCAGAGGATCAGACATATGGCTGAATAATCCGAGACGCCCACTGGAAGCAAGCGGAACGTCCGGGATGAAGGCAGCGATGAATGGCGTACTTAATTGTTCGATTCTCGATGGCTGGTGGCCTGAAGCCTGTATCGATGGCGTAAACGGCTGGCAGTTCGGGGATGGATTTGAAACCACCGATTTTGAAAAGCTGGATCAGCATGACAGTGATGCCTTGTATGACACGCTCCTGAACCGCGTCGTTCCGACATATTACGAGAATCGCGATCAGTGGGTGAGCATGATGAAAGAAAGCATCCGTACGACCAGAGAAGAGTTTGCAACTAAACGCATGCTGAATGACTATTACACCAAAATGTATCAAAAGGGATAAATCATTCGCCTACGGGGTAACGCATTCATTCAATTTCAAACGTTTGCACGATGATCGAGCGTGAGACTTGTCCAAGTCTTGCGCTCGTTTTTTTGTTTTCATACGGCCTGTTCTACCCGCCAGCACAGATTTCTGATAAGATGAGGAAGGACTGATAACTAAAAAACTTTGAATGCAGGTTGCAACCTTTTATGAAACGGATACGTCTAAAAGGGTGCATGAGAGGGGGATCCTAGTGGTAGAGCCTGAACTGATACGTTCTGCCCAATCCGGTGATCATGATGCGCTGGTTGAACTGCTGCGTCAGATCGAGACTCATGTTTATCGTACAGCATATTATATGCTTGGAAATGAACAGGATGCGCTAGATGCATCCCAGGACGCGCTTTTGCGCATTTATCAACATATCCAATCCTATGAAGAAAAGGCCCAGTTTAAAACTTGGGCACAGCGAATTGTCACCAATATATGTATTGACCGTTTTCGAAGAGCCAAACCAACGGTTTCCATCGAGCAGCACGAGATGGTTTTTCCTACCGACAATCATGTAGAGTCCCAGATGCTGGCCTCTTTAACAGCCAAAGATATTCGAGCCGCCATTGATCAACTGCCGGAACATCACCGTTCAGTGGTGGTATTACGATATTTGCAGGACTATTCCTATAATGAGATTGCGGAAGCACTGGATTTGCCATTGAATACGGTCAAATCCTATCTGTTCAGGGCCAGGCAGCAGCTGCAGCAATTTCTTCAAGACTATCAGAAAGGTGGTGTACACGGGTGAAATGCGAGGATGAGGTGTTGGATTTGATTCAGAGAGAACTGGATGATGATCTGGATGCTGATGAACGAGAGCAGCTGCATGCCCATCTGCAAACATGTCCAGCATGTATGGATATGTATGAACGCTATCAGCAGTTGAATGACGAGCTGAGCGTTCTGCCCAAGATTGTACCCCCTTACAGTATTGTGGACGCGATTATGCCGCAACTGGAACAATTGCAGCAAGAGCAGTCTATAGATGAGGGACACTTGGCGGATGCGGGGAAGCAAGCGGGTGATGAGGGGAAGGAGAAAGTAGCCTGGTTCAGCAAATGGCGCGATTCTGTCTCTTATCGAGCGCTTGGCGGGGTCATGGCAGCCGGTCTGATCTTGGCCTTGATTGTGAACGGCATGCTGCCATCCCAAGATGAGTCGGCTGATCATACAGCCTTCGATTCGGCAGACATGGCCGTGAGCAATGATCAGGCCAGCTCGGACATGGATGCCGCTAAGGAAACGTCTTCGGATGACGCTTCGATCATGGAGAAGGGCCAGGATCATATGGGTGATGACCCCACTTCCTTATTGGAGAAGGAAGTTTTGGAACCGGACACCGCGGATGAACAGGGGACTTCTGTTCAAAAGAAACGAGACAGTCAGCCTTCTATGGAAGGGGATGAACAGACATCGGCTGATTCTTCCGAAACCTTTTATAGTGGAAATGCAGACCACGACGATGCTGCCGGGGCATCCGAATATGAAGCGGAGTCAATCAAATCTGCTCCGTCTGGCGGACAGCTGGAAGCCGATGAATCGACCTCCTCCAATTCGGAACGGATGGTTCCGAAATTCATGGAAGATGCTGAACAAGGGAGTTCTGTCGAAGGGGACACGAATGCGGAGCGTCCATTTCACACCCGTGATCAGTATGGAAATGAGACGGAAGAAGCGGACGTCCATGGAATGCAAGCGATGGATGCGCCTTCGCCTTACGTTTCTTCACCTTCAGGAGAGTGGCAGGCCTGGGTGGAGCAGGTGGAAGATGGCACACAAGTTGTCGTAGAGCGTACCCAAGAGCCGGATACATTCAGGTCCCCGATTGTGCATGACGGAGTCGTGACTGATCTGGTCTGGATAGACGCCCAATTGTTACAGTATGCAGTATCTCTTCCGGACAAGGAAACGAAGTATCAGCTGGACATGGAAAGCAAATCGGTTACGGAAATCAAACAAGCGAGTAAATAAAGAGAAATCGCAATAGATCGTGCACATCCTGGTATCGGTTTGCGTATAGTATAGCAACGAAACGTCATCGGCGAGTTCATCGTCGGATGACCACTCGCCAGGAAGTTCCTAGGCCTTCCGAGCGGGTGTTAATATAGATGTGCTGATGTAAAAAGACTGTGTCAATTTTTGACGCAGTCTTTTTACACTGCTATGATGTAGGCAAGCTGTCAGGAGGAGAATGAAAATAAGATGGATATCAGGCAAGCATTCAAGCATTTGCAAAAAGGGCCTCTGCATGGCGTGTATGTATGCTATGGATCGGAAAGCTATCTGATTAGGGAATTCATGGCTCAGCTCCAGGCGGCATGTGTAGAACCCGGACAGGCAGAGTTTGCGGTGAGCAAATATGATCTGAAAGAAACGGCTGTTCAGGATGTCATCGAAGATGCGGAAACCCTTCCGTTTATGGTGCCGACCAAAATTATTCTGGCCGAAGAAGCCCTGTTTTTGACAGGTGCCAAAGATACGTCCAAAGTCGAGCATGATCTGGATCGTCTTCTCGCCTATCTGGAATCACCGGTTGAATTTACCGTGCTGGTGCTGGTTGTGCATGCGGACAAGCTGGATGAGCGAAAAAAAATTGTGAAGAATATCAAGGATAAAGGAGCGGTTATTTCTTTTCAGCCCCTGAACGAACGGGATTTGAAGCAATGGATGCAAAATCGCGCCAAACAGTCGCAATGCGAGTTGACGGAGGAAGCGATTGATCGTCTGCTTCAGCACTGTGGTCCCCGACTGCAAACCCTCGCGACCGAGATTGACAAGCTGAGTACATATGGCGGCGAACGGGGCGTGATTCGGGATACACACGTGATGGAACTGGTTCCTCGCAGCAGTGAGGAAAACATCTTCCAATTGATTGAGCGGATTGTGGAGCAAAAGGTTGAGGCGGCTCTGAAGCTGTATGACAACTTGCTGAACCAAAAAGAGGAACCGATCAAAATTCTGGCCCTCATGGCCCGTCAATACCGGATGATGCTGCAGGTCAAACATTTGCGAAAATCTGGATATTCCGACCAGCAGATCGGGTCACAGATTGGCGCGCATCCTTATGCGGCGAAAAGAGCGGGTGAACAGGCCAAGCGATACTCAGATGCGAAACTTGGTCACATGCTGGAGGAAATCGCCAGACTGGACTTTGAGATGAAGACCGGAAGGGCGAACAAAACCAGAGCTCTGGAATTGCTTATCATTCAAATCTCCAGCCAGACCCAGCGGGAATCTGCATCGTCTTCTTCGTCGTCCTTTTGATGCATGAGCGTACGGCCTTATAAATCGTAATGAACACAAGCAATAAAGAGCATAACGAAAAACTCCAGTACACCGTACTGGAGTTTTTCACGCTGGCGATGCAAGCTTACACAGCCAGTTGATTTACTTTTTTCGTCAATCTGGATTTTCTGCGGTTCGCTTCGTTTTTATGAATGAGCCCTTTGGAAGCAGCTTTATCCAATTTCTTCACAGCTGCAACCAGTGCAGATTTCGCAGTCTCAGCATCATTGCTCGCGATTGCGGTATCTACTGCCTTCAGGGATGTACGAAGAGAAGATTTAAGAGAAGCGTTATGCAAACGACGCTTTTCGCTGGATTTCACTCTTTTAATAGCAGATTTAATGTTAGGCATTCTATTCACCTCCTACCAGTCTTTCCACTTGTATGCTTGCAGTTGCATGTGACCATAACAACCGACCCGAGAGTGCCAAATAAGGCATTTCTCCACAACTTTAAATATTCTATCATGCAATTTCCGAAAATGCAATAAAGGATTGAGGGCTGTATACTTCCCTGCAAATGGAGGGAGCATAAGGCAAAACAGGGCTTGCCTAAGGGAGGAAATCACAAGATGGATGAAGATCTGCGATTGTATGAGGTACGCACGGACCTGGCGGTAGAAGCAAGAGAAATGGTATCGGATGAAGTCAATGGACAGATTCCGGGTGTCGATATGAAAGTTGATGAAGAGGGAGAAATTACGGTGACCTCCATTCATGTTATCAATGAAGAGGGGGCACAGTCGCTCGGCAAAATGCCGGGACGATATGTCACGCTCGAAGTCCCCGGGCTTCGACACCATGACACGGCTTTGCTGGACAAGGTGGCAACGAAATTTGCCCAGGTGTTTGAACAGTTTTTGGCCGACACGCCTGTTCCAGAAGAGGCGAGTGTGCTGATTATCGGGCTTGGCAACTGGAATGTCACCCCGGATGCACTGGGACCCATTGTCGTTGAAAATGTCCTGATTACCCGTCACTATTTTGAATTGATGCCGGATCAGGTCAGACCAGGGTACCGGCAGGTCAGTGCGGTGGCGCCCGGTGTACTGGGCACGACGGGGATCGAAACGAGCGAGATTGTACACGGCATCGTCCAAAACTCAAAACCCGATCTCATTATTGCCATCGATGCGCTCGCTTCCAGAGCGATCGAGCGGGTCAATACGACGATTCAGATTGCGGATACCGGCATTCATCCCGGGTCCGGCATCGGAAACAAGCGTAAGGGGATTACGCGGGAAGCGCTAGGGGTACCAGTGATTGCCATCGGAGTGCCGACCGTTGTGTATGCCTCCACCATTGTCAACAACACCGTTTCCATGCTCAGCCATCATTTCCGCAGTCAGACAGGCAATACGCAAGTGATTATGGGCATGCTGCCTGAGATGCAGGAACAGGAAAGACTGGAAATGGTCAAAGAGGTGTTGAATCCGCTTGGCCATGACCTGCTGGTCACCCCGAAAGATATTGACCAGTTCATTGAGGATATCGCCAATGTGGTGGCCAGCGGCTTGAATGCCGCCTTGCATGAAGCCGTGACATCAGGCAATGTGTCGGCTTATACCCACTGATCAGATTGGATAAACGATTATCGAAGGGTTCGACTTCTTGCTGGTTGTACGGTCTGGCTGCTCTACAAGCCTGGCATTGGCAAGAGGTCGGGCATTTTTTTGTTGGATAAAGGGACGGGATTTCACTCCACTGGTTCTAATCTCTTAAATGCATTCATAGATTTGAAAAAGAGATAGAGTTGCAGCAACACTTGAACCAGAATAATGAAGGAGGAAACCGGATGAAGCCGTACCCGTCCATGAAGCCGTCCACACTTGTCATGTTTCTAAAGTTGTTTTTTTCACTTGCCGTCATTACGACGACGATCCTGCTGTTTGTCGGGATTGGAGGCATGATTCAGACGAAGATGGTCACCTCACCCATTTCATCCATGCAAGGCTTGACAGCGGAAGTAAGCAGCAAATTCTTTTTGGACATGGTGGCCCTCGAAGTTCCGGGCATGGACAAGGAAGAAGAAAGCTCTACCTTCTCTCAAAAAAATGTCTCTCATTTTCTGTTCCGATTTGTGACCAGCATCAATCCGGCAGATCCGAAAACGCTACTGGCGAGAGAGATTCCGGGACTGGATCGGGAGCAAACGATCTTGCTTCGCAAAGGAACGAATCAAAAAGAAATTGCCCTGCCCCAGGACTATACACCGTCGAGAGAAGTGGTGACGGAGGGTGTGCCTGACTTGCCGAACCTGTCTGATCCGAGTGGAACGCAGCAGGAGGGGGAGAGAGACGGGATATCCACACCGACACCTCCAAATCAGCAGGAAGGTGGAACGACTAAGGAGCCGGCCATACCGCAAAAACCGGAAGCCCAGCCGGACCCGGCACCTCCAGTCAAGCGAGCTTTCATCTATCATTCTCACAACCGGGAATCATGGGTCACCGAATTGGAAGGCGTCACAGATTTCTCCGATGCCTTTGACTCCGAAACCAACATTACGCTGGTCGGCAAGCGACTGGCGGAGAAATTGGAAGAACGGGGCGTCGGCACCGTCCATTCCGAGACGGATTATCCGGCAAAAGAGACAGGTTTCAACTATAACTTTTCCTATAAATATTCCAAAAAATCGGTGCAAGAGGCCTTTGTCACCCACCCTGATCTGGCCTACTTCTTTGATATTCACCGTGATGCCCAGAAGCGCGATCTCACAACCGCCACGATCGAGGGCGTCGATTATGCACAGGTGTATTTCATTATTGGATATAAAAATCCCAATTGGAAAGAGAACGAAACGTTTGCCAATGACATTCATGAACGTCTGGAAAGCGAGTATCCGGGCTTGTCGAGAGGCATCTACGCCAAGGATGGGAGCAGCGGGCACGGGGAATACAATCAGAGCTTCTCGCCACACAGTCTGTTGATTGAAGTAGGGGGCCCGGAGAATACGCTGGAGGAATCCTACCGAACCGCAGATATTCTGGCAGAAGTCATTGCCGATCTGTACTGGAAAGCGGAATCAGTTCAGGCCGTCGCTATGGATACAACGTCCAACTAGCTCATCGGTGACATGGATACCGTTTTCGAATGATCTGCAAGCCGAGTCTGTGCAAATCTGAGATCGTCAGGATCATTCAAGTCATGAATGAAGAAATGAATCAAGAACTGAATCAAGGCATGATTCAAGGGAGGAATGAAGGATGCGAGGATGGAGTGGAAAAGTATTGCTGGCGATGGTGTTCATTCTGCTGGGTATGTTCATAGGCATGGATGTGACAGACAGGGGCATCGAGCAAATTGCTGGGCCAGTACCCGCGCAGCCGGCGATGGAACCGTACAGATTGCCAGAAGCTCCACCTCCCGGTTGGGTCCCTCCATCTGCTGTTCCCGCTTCACCGCCTTCACCGGATTCATATGTAGATCATTCATCCAATCCGGCCCTTTACGATCCCTGGTTACCGTTGCAACCGCAGCCTTCCGACAGCCTGCTTGCCGAGAGTGCTGACAAGACAGGGAAAGTGCTGCAGAAAACGTCTCAGAAAAGTGTAGAGTGGGTCGTTTCCATCTTCGAGCGTCTGATGGATTGACATGCATTTTCCTTCGTTGAATCCTTCTCATAGTATGATATAATGAGTTGAATTTAACCTAGTGATTTTGTGTGGGGGTAACTCATGTCCGATCTACAAAAAGTTGAAACAAGACAGCAGAAAATTCGCAATTTCTCCATTATTGCACATATTGATCACGGCAAGTCCACCCTGGCTGACCGGATTCTGGAGTTTACAGGCGCCCTGACCTCCCGGGAGATGCAGGAGCAGGTGCTTGACCAGATGGATTTGGAGCGGGAGCGCGGCATTACGATCAAGTTACAAGCCGTGCGACTGAAATATAAAGCAGATGACGGCGAGGAATACATTCTGAACCTGATCGACACGCCTGGACACGTCGACTTTACTTATGAGGTTTCACGAAGCCTGGCCGCTTGTGAAGGGGCACTTCTGGTCGTGGATGCGGCACAGGGTATTGAGGCGCAGACGATGGCCAATGTGTATTTAGCCCTGGACAACAATCTAGAGATTCTTCCGGTTATTAACAAGATTGATTTGCCAAGTGCGGAGCCGGAGCGGGTAAAGACAGAAATTGAGGACATCATCGGACTGGATGCCAGCGAGGCCGTATTGGCCTCGGCCAAGGCCGGTATCGGCATCAAGGATATTCTGGAGCAGATCGTTCAGAAGGTGCCTGCGCCGAGCGGTGATCCAGCCAATCCGCTGAAAGCGTTGATCTTCGACTCCCATTACGATGCCTATAAAGGCGTCATTGTCTATGTTCGTGTCGTGGATGGATCGATCAAATCGGGCGACAAGATCAGAATGATGGCGACCGGCAAAGAATTTGAGGTCATTGAGGTCGGCGCCTTTATGCCACGCATGGGCTATGTGGACGAGCTGAGTGTTGGTGATGTTGGCTTTATTATCGCAGGCATCAAGAATGTGAAGGATACCCGGGTCGGAGATACGGTAACGTATGCCAAAAAATCGGCGACAGAGCCACTCCCGGGCTATCGCAAGATCAACCCGATGGTATATTGCGGCTTGTATCCGATCGATACCGCAGATTACAATGATTTGCGCGAAGCGCTGGAAAAACTGGAGCTGAATGACGCTTCCCTTCGCTATGAGCCGGAAACGTCTCAGGCACTTGGCTTCGGTTTCCGGTGCGGATTCCTGGGACTGCTTCATATGGAAATTATTCAGGAGCGGATTGAACGGGAATTCAATATCCCGCTGATTACGACCGCACCGAGCGTTATCTTCCGTGTGATGCAGACAAACGGTCAGTTGATCGAGATCGAGAACCCGTCCAAAATGCCGGATGTCGGGAATATTGATTACGTGGAAGAGCCTTATGTCAAAGCCTCGATCATGGTACCGAATGATTTTGTCGGACCGATCATGGAGCTGTGCCAAACCAAGCGGGGCGAATTCGTCACCATGGATTACCTGGATACGACGAGGGTGAACATCATTTATGAAATCCCGTTGTCGGAAATCGTCTATGATTTCTTCGATCAATTGAAATCCAGCACGAAAGGCTATGCGTCCTTTGACTATGAGCTGATCGGCTATCGTCAGTCCAAACTGGTGAAGATGGACATCATGCTCAATGCGGAAAAAGTAGACGCCCTTTCAGTTATTGTTCATCGGGACAGTGCGTATCAGCGCGGACGCGGCATTTGTGCCAAGCTGAAAGAACTGATTCCACGCCAAATGTTCGAGGTTCCGGTGCAGGCTTCCATCGGACAAAAAATTATCGCCCGCGAAACGATCAAGGCGATTCGGAAAAATGTGTTGGCCAAATGTTACGGCGGTGACATTTCCCGTAAACGGAAGCTTCTGGAGAAGCAGAAGGAAGGGAAAAAGCGGATGAAAATGGTGGGCAGTGTGGAGATTCCACAGGAAGCCTTCATGGCTGTTCTGAAGATCGACGAGGACTAAACGTCCGTCCACCTTATATAGCAAACAGCGGCAGATGGAAGGGATGCAGAAGGGATTCGGTGATCCCTTCTTTTTGCTTCGCACAATAGCCATCATGGGGAAAGAAAATGGAATAGAGAGAGTGGGGAAATGGAATGGAAGAGCTGCTGTTGCTGCTCAAATATGTCTTTCTTGGAACCTTGCAAGGTTTTACGGAGCCGATTCCGATCTCATCCAGTGGACATGTCGTTCTAGCTCAGGATTTGCTGGGACTGGAGATCAGAGGGCTCAGCTTTGAGACGCTGGTCAACTTTGCCTCCTTACTGGCGGTGTTGCTTATTTATCGTCAGGACCTCGTGCAGCTGACCACTGGCAGTCTCGGATATCTGACCGGGCGACAGCCGGAACGCAAAAGTGATTTTATGTTTGTTGTCTATTTGATAATCGCGACCATTCCAGCTGTCATCATCGGTTTATGGTTTGGCGATCTTATTGCCGACCAGCTTAAAGGGGTGAAGGTGATTGGCATCACCTTGCTCATTACGGGCGTAGCCCTCTGGGCCATTCGAAATCTGAAAGGCCGCAAGCTGGATCAGAACCTGAATGTGGTGGATGCCATTATCGTGGGACTGGCCCAGGCGATTGCACTTGTTCCGGGAATTAGCCGCTCCGGTGCGACCATAGTGGCAGCGATGGGACGCGGCATGAAGCAGGAAACCGCGCTGAAGTTCTCCTTCTTTCTATATATCCCGATCAGCCTTGGAAGCATGGTGCTTCAAGGTTCGGAACTGATCTCCGATCCCAAACTCGGAGAGTTGTGGCTGCCGTATCTTCTGGCCTTTATTTGCTCCCTGATCGCTTCTTATTATTCCCTGCGATGGTTTATGGGCATGATGCAGAGGGGAAATCTGAAAGCATTTGCCTATTATTGTTTTGCCGTAGGGATCGCAGTTTTGCTGTTCATGTAAGGGTGGCAGGAAAGACGACGCTCTGGGAGATGAACATGAGAAAAGGATGGGATGAAAATGACTGACCGAGAACCTGCACCCAAAGCCCTGTATGTTCATATCCCCTTTTGCATGCATAAGTGCTTTTACTGTGATTTCAACACGTATGCGCTGGAAGGACAGCCGGTAATGGATTACTTGCAGGCTATGGAGCAGGAGATGAAAAAGACGGTCGAGGAGGTGCCGCCTGGCGAGATCGAGACGATCTTCATCGGGGGAGGTACACCGACCGCTCTGAACAAGGAAGAGATGACCTATTTGCTGTCGCTGATAGACCGATATTTTCCGCAGCGTGCTCCACAGCTTGAATTTACCTCAGAAGCCAATCCGGGGACGACCGATGATGAGAAGCTCGGAATTCTGTATGAGGGTGGCGTCAATCGCATGAGCTTTGGCGTGCAAACCTTCCAGAATCAGCTGTTGAAATCTATCGGCCGCATACATGACGCCCAGGATGTGTACCGCAGTCTGGAAACAGCCAGAAAGGTCGGATTTCAAAATGTTTCGATCGACCTGATGTTCGGCTTGCCCCGGCAGACCATCGAGCATGTCCAGGAAAGCCTGGCGCGAGCGCTGGAGCTTGGTCTGACGCATTATTCGCTCTACGGCCTGAAGGTGGAGGAACGGACGTTGTTCCATACGCTCTATGAAAGAAATGAATTGCCGCTCCCTGAAGAGGAACAAGAGCTGCGCATGTATGAATGGATTATGCAGACCCTGTCCGCTGCCGGTTATCGGCAATACGAGATCAGCAATTTTGCCATCCCGGGTTATGAGAGCAGGCACAATCAGATGTACTGGCGCAACCAGCGCTATTATGGCATTGGAGCAGGGGCACATGGTTATATGGATGGAACGAGACATGTCAATGTCAAAGGCGTCAAAGCCTATATGGAAGCCGCCAGGCAAGGCTTGCCGCGACTGGAACGTTTTGCGGTATCCAGAGAGGAAGCGATGGAAGATTTCATGATGGTGGGTCTGCGGATGCTCGATGGTGTCAGACAACAGGATTTTGTGAACCAGTTCGGCTGCTCAATGGAATCGGTTTTTGGCGATGTGATCCGTCATCTATTGCAGAAGAAATGGCTCGTGGAGCAGGAAGAGGGCTATCGGATTGCAACGGATGCCATCCCGATCGGAAATGAAATATTTGCAGCCTTCGTCGGGGTATTGACGGCTGAAAAAACATCTTGATTATTTATGCTCTATACCGTATATTTATTCCTATCATGCACGGAACGTAGGTGAGACTTCATGGCAGTTCATTGCAGGAAAGCGGAATTAAATGATGTGGAAGAGCTATACCAACTGATTCAGTCTTATGCAGAACAGGGCATCATGCTGCCTCGCAGCAGAGAAATGCTGATCGCTCAGCTGGCTGATTTCGTTGTCGCTGAGGATGAGGGAAGCATGGTAGGCTGCGGGTCCCTGTGCCGATTAGGTCAGGATTTGGTAGAGATTCGCTCGCTAGGCATCAACCACAGTCATCAGGGGAAGGGGATAGGAAGCCGGATCGTCGAAGTGCTTGAAGCTGAGGCACGAAGACAAGGTATTCCCAAGCTGATGGCTCTCACATATGAAGTGAAATTTTTTGAACGAAACGGATTCAAGGTTGTAGACAAGGAGATCTTTCCCGAGAAGGTGTGGAAGGATTGCATCAACTGCAAAAAGCAGCATTGCTGTGATGAAATTGCGGTGTTGAAAAAGCTGAACTGACTTGACAACAATCAAGTCGGTTTGGTATTTTTGTATTAGCAATTAGCACTCTACAAGATTGAGTGCTAACGGATCAACCAACAGCAGCATGAAAGAAGGATCACGAGGGGGGTTAACGATGCTGACAGATAGACAGAGGATGATTCTAAACGCCATCGTCGATGATTATATCCGTTCTGCAGAACCTGTAGGCTCCAGAAGCATCTCCAAAAGAGGAGATGTCCAATACAGTCCTGCCACGATTCGAAATGAAATGTCTGATCTGGAAGAGCTGGGGTTTCTGGAACAGCCTCATACCTCTGCAGGTCGTGTGCCGTCCAACAAAGGTTATCGTTATTATGTCGATCATCTGCTTCATTATAATGATTTGTCTTTGCATGAGCTTTCTACGCTGCGCACTTTTTTTTCGGAGCGCATGAATCAAACGGAAAAAATCATCCAGCATGTTGCTTCGATTTTATCGGGTTTAACGAATTACACCTCGATTGTGCTTGGGCCGCAAATTTTGCACATGAGCCTGAAGCATATTCAGCTGGTGCCTTTGAATGAAGAAACGGCGGTGGCTATTATCGTGACCAACACCGGTCATGTAGAGAACAAACTGTTCTCCATCCCCGTTGGAATGCCCATTGGCGAATTGCAGAAATTCGTCAATATTCTCAATGCCAAGCTGAAGGATATTCCGTTTGTGAGCGTCAAAACGAAGCTGTATGAAGAAATTCATGCAGAGCTCATTCAGCATATCGGAGAGTATGAGGAGTTCATGCTCATTGTGAATCATCTGCTGGCAGAGAAAAATATCGAGGATCGCGTCTTTTTGAGCGGTGCGACCAATATTTTGACACAGCCTGAGTTCAAGGATGTCGATAAAGTAAAAACCCTGCTGGATTTGCTCGATCAGTCCGGTTCAGTCGCCAAGCTGTTTGATGCAGGCAAGGAGCAGCATTCAGGCATTCAGGTCAGAATCGGTTCAGAAAACCAGAACAAGGCGATTCATCAATGCAGCTTTATCACAGCCAGCTATTCGGTAGAAGGGCATACCCTGGGTACGATCGGAATTCTCGGTCCTACTCGTATGGAATATGGGCGTGTCATCAGCCTGCTAGATTATTTATCCAAGGATTTGGCTATATTGTTGTCCAAACACTACGGGTAAGAATTGGCGTATGAGCTTGTGGCAAAACTGTTAAGGAGGTGAAGATAGAGTGAGTGAACAGGAAGTGAAGCATAATGAAGCTGCGGAGGGTACATATACATCCTCTGCGGATGAGCAACAAACCGCTGACACCGACATGAATGCGCAGGACGAACTGCATGAGCCGGAGACAGCCGAGCAGGCTGAGGCACAGGAAGACACCGCCGACGCTAATTCGGAAGAAACAGACGCTGGCAGTGAAAACAGTCAGCTTCAAGCTGCGCTGGAAGAGCAGAAGGACCGTTATCTTCGCCTGCAAGCTGAGTTTGACAATTTCAGACGCAGATCACGCCAGGAGAAAGAAGAGACAGCCAAGTATGCTTCTTCCAAAGTGATGGAACAGCTCCTGCCGATTGTGGACAACTTCGAGCGTGCGGTGAACTCCAGCAATAGCTCTGACGATTATGATGCCCTGAAGAAGGGACTGGACATGATTCTCAGACAGCTTGGTCAGTTGATGGAGCAGGAGGGAATCAAGCCTATTGAGGCCGTAGGCCAGCCTTTCAACCCGGAATTGCATCAAGCGGTCATGCAAGTGGAATCCGAGGATCATGAAGAAGGTATCGTGGTCGAGGAACTTCAAAAAGGATACATGCTCAAGGACAAAATAATCCGACCTGCTATGGTAAAAGTGAGCAGTTAATAGGATAGATGAGTGACAAGGGCAAGACGATCATAATGCAACCAACCTGAGGAGGTAAATCGAAAGATGAGTAAAGTAATCGGGATTGACTTGGGAACCACCAACTCTTGTGTAGCCGTCATGGAGGGCGGAGAAGCTGTGGTTATCCCTAATCCGGAAGGAAACCGTACGACTCCTTCCGTCGTAGGATTCAAAAAGGACGGAGAGCGCATTGTCGGTGAGACAGCGAAGCGTCAGGCTATCACCAATCCGGACCGTACCGTTATCTCCATCAAGCGTCATATGGGTTCCAACCATAAAGAAACAATCGAAGGCAAGGACTATACGCCGCAAGAAATCTCTGCTATCATTCTTCAAAAATTGAAATCAGATGCCGAAGCTTATTTGGGCCAAACGGTTACCCAGGCGGTTATTACCGTACCAGCCTATTTCAATGACAGCCAGCGTCAAGCGACCAAGGATGCAGGGAAAATTGCCGGTCTGGAAGTGCTGCGTATTGTGAATGAGCCGACTGCAGCTGCTCTCGCTTACGGCTTCGAAAAGCAGGAAGATCAGACGATTCTGGTCTATGACCTCGGTGGCGGTACATTTGACGTGTCCATTCTGGAGCTTGGCGACGGATTTTTCGAAGTAAAAGCGACCAGTGGGGACAACACACTTGGTGGGGATGACTTTGACCAGGTGATCATCGATCATCTCGTAGCCGAGTTCAAGAAAGAGCAAGGCATTGACCTGAGCAAGGACAAGGCGGCTGTACAGCGCTTGAAAGATGCCGCGGAAAAAGCGAAGAAAGAATTGTCCGGTGTGATGACGACGACTATTTCCCTTCCGTTCATTACGGTAGCGGACGGCGTACCACAGCATCTGGAGTTGAACCTGACTCGTGCCAAATTCGAAGAGCTTTCCGAGAATCTGGTAGAGCGTACAATGGGTCCTACTCGCCAAGCGTTGAAGGATGCAGGTCTTCAGCCTTCCGAGATCGACAAAGTGGTACTGGTTGGTGGCTCCACACGGATTCCGGCTGTTCAGGAAGCGGTGAAGAAGCTGACCGGGCAAGATCCACATAAAGGAGTAAACCCGGATGAGGTTGTTGCACTTGGTGCAGCTGTTCAGGCAGGTGTCCTGACCGGTGATGTCAAGGATGTTGTTCTCTTGGACGTAACGCCTTTGTCTCTCGGTATTGAAACAGCGGGTGGCGTATCTACCAAAATGATCGAACGCAACACGACAATTCCGACCAGCAAATCGCAAATTTTCTCCACGTATGCGGACAATCAAACCAGCGTTGAGATTCATGTCTTGCAGGGAGAGCGCTCCATGGCTGCTGACAACAAAACCCTTGGACGCTTTATGCTGGGTGACATTCCACCAGCGCCAAGAGGAGTGCCTCAAATTGAGGTGACCTTCGACATCGATGCGAATGGTATCGTGAATGTATCGGCTTCAGACAAGGGCACAGGCAAGAGCCAGAAGATTACCATTACTTCTTCCAGCGGCTTGAGCGATGATGAAATCGATCAAATGATGAAGGACGCTGAAGTACATGCTGAGGAAGACCGCAAGCGCAAGGATCTCGTAGAAGCCAAAAACCAGGGAGATCAGTTGCTCTACACGGTCGACAAAACGATCAAGGATCTGGGAGACAAGGCAGACGCTGCGGAAGTAGAAAAAGCCAATGCAGGGAAAGAAGAGCTGAAGAAGGCTCTGGAAAGCGACGATCTGGAAGCCATTCAGAAAGCGACCGAATCCTTGACCGAAACCGTTCAACAGCTTTCAGTCAAGCTGTATGAGCAAATGGGTCAGGAGAATGCGGAAGGTCAGGCTGCTGAAGGCGGAGCCGAGCAGTCAGGCAAAGGCAAAGATAATGTCGTCGATGCGGATTACGAAGTAGTTGACGAAGACGAGAAAAAATAATTACAATCATAATAATCGCAAGATGTGATGAAACAAGCAGTAGAATGAAGCGGAGTCAAAGTCTGTCCACAGGCTTTGACTTTCGCTTTGTAGTCCAGATGGGAGTGGAACAATGAGCAAGCGCGACTTTTATGAAGTCCTGGGTTTGGGAAAGGATGCCTCCACAGAGGACATCAAAAAAGCCTACCGCAAGATGGCGCGCCAATACCATCCCGACGTGAATAAAGCAGCGGATGCAGAGGCGAAGTTCAAGGAAGTGAAAGAAGCCTACGACGTGCTGAGTGATGATCAGAAGCGGGCCGTATATGACCAGTACGGTCATGTTGATCCGAATCAGGGCGGCTTTGGCGGTGGTGGTTTCGAAGGAGCAGATTTCGGAGGTTTCGGGGATATCTTCGATATGTTCTTTGGCGGCGGCGGTCGCCGCAGCAATCCGAATGCGCCAAAGCGCGGAGCAGATCTGCAATATACGATGACCATTGAATTCAAGGAAGCGGTATTCGGAAAAGAAATGGACATCCAGATTCCGCGTACGGAAACCTGTGACGATTGCAGTGGTTCGGGAGCGAAGAGAGGCACCAAGCCGGAAACCTGTTCCGTATGTAAAGGAACCGGCCAGCAGGAAGTGGTACAGAATACGGCATTCGGCCGAATTGTTAATCGCCGTGTATGTTCCACCTGTAACGGTCAAGGCAAGATTGTGAAGGAGAAATGTGCGACCTGTCACGGCAGTGGCAAGCTGAAAAAACAACGCAATATTCATCTGAAAATTCCGGCTGGCGTGGACGATGGTGCACAGCTGCGCGTATCGGGAGAAGGCGAAGCTGGAACTCGCGGTGGGCCGCCGGGTGACCTCTATGTTGTAATCCGGGTGAAATCACATGAGTTCTTCGAGCGCGAAGGCGATGATATTTATTGTGAAGTACCGTTGACGTTTGCTCAGGTTGCGCTGGGCGACGAGATCGAAGTACCGACCCTCACGGGTAAGGTGAAGCTGAAGATTCCGGCTGGAACCCAAACGGGCACCTATTTCCGTCTGAAAGGGAAGGGTGTGCCGAGATTGCGCGGCTATGGTCAAGGCGATCAGCATGTGAAAGCTGTCGTCGTCACCCCGTCCAATCTCAGCGAAGAACAAAAAGAACTGCTCAAAGAATTTGCCCAGCAGAGCGGGGAACATACCCACGAGAAAAACCAGTCTTTCTTCGATCGCATGAAAAAAGCATTTCTGGGTGAATAAATTCAAACGCTGTATGACAGGATCACCTTCATGAACCGTCCGCTAACCCGGGCGGTTTTTTATTATCCCTTTTAGGCAATCTTTCCAATATACGGGACAGGGAAAATTCCAAAAAATACTGAATTCCCACTTGCTTTGGAACATTCTTCATGTTAAGCTATACATAGTTCAGTACCTTGTATTGTTAGGTACTAAGTAAAGCGACGGTGATAGCTGATGAATGTTCAATTCAAAAAAGGAGTGCTACAGCTCTGTGTGCTCGTATTGACGGCGAGCAAGGACCGCTATGGTTATGAGCTCGTAGAGGAGATTTCCAGAAAATTTGCCATTGCGGAAGGGACGATCTATCCGCTGCTGAAACGTCTGACGAGTGAAGGGATTTTCTCCACATATTTGGCCGAATCCACTGAAGGGCCTCCCCGCAAATATTATCGGCTGACAGATGATGGTCGACAGATGATGGAGGAGATGGTGAAGGAATGGAAGATGTTTTCTGAGGGTGTTACAGAGATGATAGAGGAGGGGATGCAACTTGAATAAGCACGCGTATTTGCAAGCTTTGCGCAAGCATTTGAATTCCGTTCAGAACCTGGATACGGAAGACATCATACAGGATTATGCCTTGCATTTTGATCATGCGGTCCAGGAAGGACGAGCAGAGGAAGAAGTGGCAAGGCGGCTAGGAGAGCCGCAGCAGATTGCAGCAGAAATTATGGCAGAGCTGCAAATCGATCGCGCGGAACAAAAACCAACGATGAGAAACCTGTCGAGGGCAGTGATGGCGACGGCAAGCCTCGGGGTATTCAATCTGCTAGTTGTCCTGCTTCCCTTTCTGCTCTCCCTTGTGGCAATAGGTCTCCTGTATGGCATTAGTCTGTTGCTGCTAGGTTCACCGCTGGTCTATCTGATTCAGGACGGCTTTTCGACTGAATTCGTCCTGTCGTCGTTCAACATGTTGGGCTTCATGGGGATTGGGGTCTTGCTGTTACTGGGAATGAATCGGCTAACGCGAGGCTATTATCGCTTTGGACTGCGTTACTTGCGCTGGAATATCAAGAAAACGGGGGTTGGAAAACATGAATAAAAAGAAATGGCTGAAATGGGCGGTTGTGCTCATCGGAATTGCGATCATTGGCAATGTCATCTTGTACATCACGGGGCAGTCCCCTTTTAATCTGGAGAACGTGGATGTATCCGAATCCATAGATGCAAATGAGGTCAGACATATTAACATTGACTCCAGGCTGGGCAGTGTGCAAGTCGAACAAATTGAGGGATCGAGTGTGGAGGTCACGATGACCGGGAAGGTAACGAAGAGATGGAAGGATGATTACACACTGGATCTTTCGCAAGTCGGGGGACAGCTTCAGATTCATGTCAAGCAGCAAACAGGCTTTCATTTTTTTGAATTTTACAACAATTTGGAGTTGCAGGTAGGAATACCGGAAGGGACCTATGAATCGATTCACATTGTCACCGAGGATGCACCTATCGATTTGCAGCAGGTCAAAGCTGACACCTATCGACTGCAAAGTGATACCGGACACATTGAGGCAGCTGTTCCGAGCGGGCAGGTGACAACGGTATCGGATACGGGGAAGGTTGTGCTGCAACTGGAAGAGATCATGGCACCGATTTCGATCGTGACGGACACGGGAGACATACAGGTGACAACAACCCGTATGCCAGAGGCGATTCGCACGAATCTGATCACGGACAGCGGTTCGATTGAGGTGAATTTGCCTGAACAGGTGTATCAATCTGGTCAAGGACCGTTAGTTGAACTTCAAAGCGATACGGGCGATCTTACTTTGTCATCGAAATAAGCGGCAACTGAAAACCATATGAACAGGGGGATGATGATGCTTTCAATCGCGACATTGGGCGCGCGGGATCACAAAGTGCTCATGCGCGCTACCAAGGTGTCCAAAGTATATGGATCTGGACAACGACTGCATTATGGCGTGAAAGAAACAGATTTGAACATATATGCCGGGGACTTCACCGTCATTATGGGACCATCCGGTTCAGGGAAGTCTACACTGTTGCATCTCTTGAGTGGGCTGGATCGGGTGACGACAGGTGAACTTTATTTTAAAGGACAGCGAATCGATCAACGCTCGGAGAAAGAGCTGGGTCAGTTTCGCTCTCGCAAGATGGGGTGTGTGTATCAGGCTTTCCATCTTGTACCTGACTTGACGATCCTGGAGAACATCCTGTTTCCGGCCTATATTGCCGGCATGAGAAAAGAGGCGGCTGAGAAAAAAGCGCATGCCTGTATGGTGGAGCTGGGGATCATCGGTTTGCAGCATCGATATCCTTCCCAAGTATCAGGAGGACAACAACAGCGGACTGCCATTGCCCGGGCGTTAATCAATTCGCCTGAGATCCTGTTCGCGGATGAACCTACCGGCGCTTTGAGCCAGGAGCAGGGAACACGCATCCTCGATATTTTTACGGATTTGAATCAGCAGGGACAATCGATTGTCATGGTGACGCATGATGCAAAAGCAGCTTGCAGGGCGAACCGGTTGCTGGTCGTGAAGGATGGCATGGTCGATCAGATTGTAGGATTGGGCAAATATGAGGCGAATGAGCAACAGAAGAGAGAAGCGGACATTCTCTCTATTCTCGCCAGTTCCTCGCAGAAGAGGTGCACATAAATGACGGCCGTATGGTTGTTAATCAGATCGTACATGCAAAAGCGTATCCTGCAAAACAGCTTCATGGTCATGATCCTGTTTCTCTGTGCGTTACTGTTTGTGACGGCCGTTGTGGTCATAAACAATACGGGAAAACGGTATGCGGATATACATGAACAGGTTCAGGGATCGCATCAGATTCTAAAATTGGAACAGGGTCTGCATGACCCGGAACGTACGGCTGCCTGGTGGAGTCAGCAGGAAGGAGTGATGGCAAATCGTCCGCTCCGATATCAATCCTTGAATGGTCTCACGTTCGAACAGAAGGATATTCCGAATCTGGAAGTCATGCTGATGGAAATGCCACCGCAACCTGGCCCAGTCGATCAGTTGTTGTTCGCGGACCAATCTGGGGAGAAGTCACCTGCAAAGGGGAGTATATGGATTCCCTCCTCACTGGCCATGCAGCATCATATCGAAGTCGGAGACCAGGTACAATTCAATCTGGATGACAACTCGCCCCCACTTCAAGTATCTGCCATTGTCATGGATCTTCCTTTCAGCTCCCCCTTCACTACGACAGCCAGAATATGGCTGCATGCAGAAGATTATGAAGCGATGACAGCAGCACGTTCGGTACCTGATTCCTATATGATTGCCTTGCGTTTTGAGGACACTTCGCAGATTCATACGTACTGGCAGCAGTTTGAGCAGTTTTTTGACACTCCTTATCTGGAAACGTTGATCGATGAACGCCAGCTCTCTTCCTTTTTTCTCGTGACGAATCGGATGATCGGCTTTATCATGATTGTGTTTGCAGCCATGATGTTGATCATTGCCTTGTATACCATTGGATTTACGATCTCGGATGCGATTGTTTCTGATTACCGTACGATCGGCATTGTCCGATCCCTTGGACTCACGCCCTATCAGATTGCCTCGGTATATATCTTACAGGCGGTCAGTCTGGCAGCGGCCGCATTCATACCCGGCATTGTGCTGAGTGATATACTGTCCCGTCTAATTATAGAGCGATCCTGGGTATTTCTGAAGGCAGGGGATGGCATTCTGCCGATTGATTTCTGGGGATATGCGATTGCAGTAGGGGTTTTCATGTTGCTCATGGTTGCGGGTACCGCGATGTATGCAGCCAGAAGCGCTGTTCATTTAGAGCCCGTTCAGGCCATTCAGCACGGAAGACTGAAAGGAGAGAACAAGCGTCATAGAGGGTTCAAGGGGGAAAAAGGAAATCGGTACGGCATACAGCGCTTTTGGAAACTGCCAATCTTTTTCTCCATTGGTTTGAACAGTGTGAAACAGCATCGAACGGGCTCATGGCTGGTTGTGGTCATTTCTATGATGACAACGGCGCTCCTGGTGTTTGGTTTTATCTTTATCTTCAGTCTCATTTCGATTCCTTCTACCATCGCACAGTGGGGGTATGATTCATCGGATATTTCCATGACAGTGGAAGAGTCTTCATCCATGTCCTCCAAGGAGTGGCTGCAGCACATGCAGCAGGATGAGCGGGTTCGCAACGTCAGTCGGATTGCTGAGTTGAACGGGGTGTTTACCGAAGGATCACAGGCAGGGACTTCATCAGTCGAAAAAAGAAATGTACGCATCTCAATTATGGCTGTTGACGGGCATTTAGCTGATATGGGGATGGTAAATCTGACAGGAAGACACCCGCGGAAGGCAAATGAATTGACCATTGGGGTCAATGCGGCCAAAACGATGAACAAGCAGATCGGAGATACCGTTGATTTGTATATAAAGGGGCAAAGGCAAACCTATATGATTACAGGGACGTACCAGGCGATAGCCAATCTGTCTTATTCTGCTCGTATGACGGCAGCATCCGTCGAGTCACAGGTAACGGATTCGGATTGGCAAACCTTCCTGATCAATCTGAAAGAAGAATCGGCTGTGCCTGCCTTTATTGACGAAATGAAAGCAACATACGGTGACCAAATCTGGATGGCGTCGCAGGAGGATTTGGTGGACGAATTATTTGCCCAGGCAGTGGTCATTTTTATCCTCCCCGTTCTGTTTATCATCGGTCTGTTCTTCTTCATCACTTTTGCGCTTGTGTACGGGATGTATCGAATTGCCATGAAAAAAAACAGCAGGCGATTTGGCATATACAAGACGCTGGGGATTTCCTCCGCACAGATTAGAAGCGGATATGTATGCAAGGTTGTTATCCTGTCTGGAATAGGTTCGGCGATCGGTGTGGGATCAGGTGCTATCGGTTTGCCCAAGCTGATCCAGGTGGTGCTGCACGATTACGGGATTGTACAAATGCCGCTGTTGTATCATTGGGTCGGAATTGGACTGCTTTTGCCCACCGCCGCTGCATGTGCGGGTTTAGGCGCATGGATGGCCTCCGGTACCGTTGAAAAGGGTTCACCAGGGAGCCTGATTGCGGAAGGATGACCCGTTTTACCAACTTTTCATAAAATCGGGACTAATGGACTATGTGTGTATATTCGCACATGGTCTTTTTTTTATATATTTGCCCATAAGGGCCATATAGCGTGTACCTGTTAGCTGAAAGATTTTACTTTTCATGCCTGCGTAAGTCAAAATTCGAGAAAAAGGGACTAAATTATTAAAATTGTAAAAGACATTTTTCGCTATTTACATTCATTATCAGATCGAATAGAATGCTAAAGGAAGATGATAGAAAAGACAAAATACATAAAAAATATACAAAATACATTTCACTTTCCATTTCACACGGAGTTAGCTGCATCGCACATCCAGTGAAGGGAGGTTGGACGAATATGAAACAGGCAGCTTTCCTGTTTCCCGGACAAGGGTCGCAATATGTCGGGATGGGAAAGGCATTTTGGGACCAGGATACGAATGCGAGACGAAGATTTGAAGAGGCGAACGATCTACTGGGCTTTGATTTGCAAAGCTTATGCTTGGAAGGAAGTGTAGAGAGGCTCAATCAGACACAATATGCACAAACCGCCATCTTTACTGTCAGCGTGATGGCCTATGAGCATTATACACAAAGGCACGAATGGCAGCCAGCTTTTATGGCCGGTCACAGCTTGGGCGAATATACGGCGATCTCCTGCAGCGGTGCGTTACCATTTGCTGACGCCATCAGGCTGGTGAGGCAACGCGGGATCTTGATGGAAGAGGCCAGTCTGAATGGGTCTGGTATCATGGTGGCCGTGACCGGGGCAAGTCAGCAGGAATTAGAAGAATGGTGCAGGAAGGTGTCAACGTCTGTTCAGCCAGTTGGCATCGCTTGTCACAATTCAGACCAGCAGTGTGTACTGTCCGGACACCCCGATGCGATGAGGCTTGTCATGGACAAGCTGGAGCAGCTCGGGTGCAAAACGTATCGACTCCCCGTGAGCGGTCCCTTTCACAGCCCACTCATGCAGCAGGCAGCTGACAAGATGAGAACTCTGCTCGATCAGACGGAATTTTTACCCTTCCAATACCCGGTTTTATCCAATGTGACAGCAGAGCCCTATCCGCGGCACAAAGCGGATATCGTGGAGCATCTGGTCAGGCAGATGGTACAGCCTGTTAAATGGCGGGATACCATGCATTATTTGCAGGCTCAGGGTATTGAGCGTGTTCAGGAATTAGGACCTGGAAAGGTATTGAGCCGACTTTTCAGCAGAGCGATCCCGGCTATTCAAGCTTTTTCCTATGAACAGCCATCATCTCCGATATCTTCGACATCTCCTAAAACATCAACGACATCTCCTAAAACTTCGGCATCAACGATATCTTCGACAACATCGACAATTTCTGTACAACCCATCGCCAGCAAGATCGAATATTGTTATATGAAAGCAGTAGTCACGCCTAACCGATGTGAATTACCGGATCAACAATCCGCCACCATTTTTCATTTGTGTGCGCAACTGAGGTTAATGCTTGAACAGATCGATCAGGGACAGTTGCTTCCTTCTCTTGCCCAAGTTGAGCAAGCAATGGAGCTGCTGGAAACCGTATTGATCACCAAAAATGCCACTCCTGAGGAACGGAACCAGGCATTAAGCAATCTGAGGTAGGAGGAACGATATGTGTATCCAATCATTTCAAACCTTGTACGATGTTTATTTGCAGCGAAGATCGCAGCGGGACAAGGGGATCAGATTGATCGAATCTGACGAGAAAGAAACGTGTATCACGTATGAGCAATTATACATACAAGCCATCGAAGACTTAAAACATCTTCAGGCAAAGGGTGCAACGCCAGGTCAGGAGATCGTCTTTCAGCTTGAAGAACCGGAATCCTTCCTGACGGCCTTCTGGGCGTGCATGTTAGGAGGACTCATCCCTGTACCGGTCAGTATTGGCGGTCATGTCGAACATAAGTTAAAAGTGCTGCAAATATGGAACGCACTTCAAAACCCCCTTTTATTAACCTCAGAACAGACGCTGTCTGACCTCCAGAAGTTTTCACTCAAACAGGATCAAGAACAGGCATTTGCCAATATGATGGACCGCACGATAATCATCAACTCAGACCTTCCGATATCCACGATAGAAGCAAACCTGCATCAGCCTCAACCGGATGACATCGCTTTTATTCAATTTTCCTCCGGTTCAACCGGTGACCCAAAAGGGGTCGTCCTCACGCATGCAAATCTCATCTCCAATACACTCGCCATAGCAGCGAGTACAGAGATGACCGACAACGATTCCTTTTTATCCTGGATGCCTCTCACACACGACATGGGTCTCATCGCCTGTCACTTGACGCCACTGGTATTGGGCATCGATCAGGCCATCATGCCGACCTCCTTATTTATTCGACAACCTGTGTTATGGATGAAGAAAGCAAGCGAGCATCGTAGCACCATTCTGTCCTCTCCAAATTTCGGGTACAAATATTTTCTTTCGTTCTTCAAAGAGCAGAAAGCGAGAAACTGGGATCTGGACGCGATTCGTGTCATTTACAATGGAGCAGAACCGATATCGACTGAAATCTGTGATGCATTCTTGCAGAAATTGGCTCCGTATGGACTGAAGCGTACAGCCATGCTGACCGTTTACGGATTGGCGGAGGCTTCGGTTGGTGTAGCCATTCCAAAACCTGATCAGGATTTCGTTACGCTCTATGTCGATCGGACGCAATTGAGTGTCGGTGAGCAGATCAGGGAGGTACAGCCGGATCATCCCGACTGCTTATCTTTTGTTGTAGTGGGTCCTGCGATTCCGGATTGTGAAGTGAGGATCTGCAACGATGAAGAGGATGGACTGGCTGATAACTGCATCGGTCATATCCATATCAAAGGGAAAAACGTCACCAGCGGCTATTATCAAAATGAGGAAGCCACAGCCAATCTGAAGACAACGGATGGCTGGACTAGAACGGGTGATCTCGGATTCATGCGCAACGGGGAACTGGTCGTCACGGGAAGAGCGAAAGACCTCATTTTTGTGAACGGGCAAAATGTGTATCCTCACGATATCGAGCGGGTGGCGGAAGAGCTGGAAGGTGTGGAGCTTGGCCGTGTAGCGGCATGCGGTGTACATCAGGCCTCTAATGGACAGGCAGGGATCGTCGTATTTGTTGTGACCAAGAAAAAGCTGGAGAAGTTTGCTCCGCTCGTTCGCTCACTCAGAAAGCATCTGAATCAGCGAGGGGGATGGGAAGTCACAGACATCGTCCCGATCAGGCAAATGCCGAAAACGACGAGCGGCAAGGTGCAACGGTACAAATTAGCCAGTCAATATGAGAGGGGAGAATTTACAACCTTATTGCATGATCTGAAAGCGCTGCAACCACCGCAGTTCGAGCAGGGTTCTATGCATGTCCATACACAGACTACTGCATCTGGCGCATGGGGGCATACGACGCAAATGCTGCATGATCTGTGCAGCCGGGTCATGAATCGAGACCGTTTGCCGATTCATGAAAGCTATTTTGATATGGGAGCCAATTCCTTGCAACTGAATCAAATGGCGGATCAGATTGAACAGCAATTCGGTGTGCGGATTTCGGTTGCCGATTTATTTGCCTATCCTTCTATCGCTCAGTTGGCTGCCCATCTGGATGCCGAGCAGGATCGCGCGATGAATGTGTCCACAACCCCGGTTTTCAGGCAAAGCAGAAAGGACACAGAGGATGCTTACAAGGACATCGCGATCATCGGTGTGTCCTTGCAGTTTCCCGGCGCTTCTACGATGGAGGAGTTCTGGACGATATTGGAGAATGGCCTTTGCCAGATTGGTGAATTCGGCCCGATGAGAAAGCAGGATGCGCTGGCATATTGGAAACGGATGAACGGGCAGCAGCCACCTGCCCCATTTCGAGCAGGCGGCTATTTATCGGAAATTGATACCTTCGATCCTGCTTTTTTTAAGCTGACACCGAAAGAAGCAGCCTGGATGGACCCCAATCAGCGTCTGTTTCTGCAAACCGCTTGGCATACCATGGAAGATGCAGGCTATGCAGGTGAGAATATGCGGGGCAGCAAAACAGGTGTGTATGTCGGGTATTCGAAGGTGGGATATGACTATGAGCGCTGGATGGCTTCCTGTCAACCGGATAAGCTCAGTCATTATGCTGTTGGCAATCTTCCTTCCGTTCTTGCGAGTCGGATCGCCTATTTCCTGGACTTAAAAGGGCCGGCTGTGACGGTAGACACGGCTTGTTCCTCCTCGCTTGCTGCGATTCATCTGGCTTGCAAGGGTATTCAGAGCGGAGACTGTGACGTGGCATTGGCAGGCGGCATCCGGACATCGCTGCTGCCGATTCCGCTCGGGCTGGATATGGAATCGGAGGATGGATTGACGAGAACGTTTGATGAGCAGGCCGATGGAACCGGAATCGGAGAAGGCGTCGCTGCCATTTTGCTGAAGCCGCTGAAACAGGCGGAAGCGGACGGTGACTTTATATATGGCATCATCAAGGGCTCGGCCATGAACCAGGATGGCGCGACCATCGGCATGACGGCACCCAATCCGGTGGCTCAGGCAGAAGTCATTCGATCGGCCTGGAAGGATGCCGATATTCATCCTGAAACGCTCACGTTTATCGAGGCCCACGGGACAGGTACCAAGCTCGGTGATCCCGTTGAAATTGAAGGGCTGCGCAAAGCCTTTGAGACCTATACCAGCAACAAGCAATTTTGTGCGATCGGTTCTGTAAAGCCCAATATTGGACATTTGTTTGAGGCTGCGGGTATGGCCAGCGTCATCAAATCGCTGCTCATGATGAAGCACAAAAAGCATCCGCCACTCCTTCACTTTACGCGCCCGAGTTCCCATATTTCATTTGAGAATTCTCCGTTTTACATCCAGACGGAAGCGGTGGAATTTGATCCTTCGCCTCATCCTGCTCGATGCGGTGTCAGCTCGTTTGGTTTCAGCGGAACGAATGTGCACGTGGTGCTGGAGGAATATAAACCGCAGCTACACCAGTCAGCGTCTTCATCAGATGGACATCCAGCTGGATCTCCGTATTTATTTACCTTGCAGGCCAAAAATGAAGAGGCCATGGTTCAATTGATTGAGGCCTACCGGAAGGAAGTGGCCTTACGCACCGATCTGAGTCTGCGGGATATTTGTTACACGCTGCATACCGGACGCAGACAGATGCCGCATCGCGTTGCGCTGATCGTCCAGAACCGTGAAGACTGGATTCAGAAGCTGGAGGCCCTGTCAGACGGGCACAGAACGGGAACGGGGATATACAGCGGAGCCTGTGAGGTGGTTCCCAATGAAGCGTCAGTTCAAAAGGCTGGTCAGGTGACCGAGGAACAGCTTCATCACATTGGCATGCAAATGAATGCCCTTCTGACTGAAGTGGCGCAACAGGGCGTGTTAGATCATGAAGTACTTCAACAGTTGGCCGTTTGGTTTGTACAGGGCGGACAGGCTGAATGGAATAAGCTGTACGCGTCAGGTGAAGCTGTGCACCGCGTTCCGCTTCCCCTCTATCCCTTTGCGAGAAAGAGATGCTGGGTGGAGATAGAGGATGAAACTGCAGCCGAGCAGGCCCAGACACGGATTCAGCCTGAGTCTGAGGAGCATCCACATACAACCATCATGTCTCGCTTGCAGGAGATGATTGTTCGTGCATCAGGCTTGGAGCCTGATCAGGTACAGGCGCATGTTCATTTTCTGGAAATGGGTTTGGATTCGATCATGCTCATTCAGGTGAGAAAAGAAGTGATGGAGCAGTATGAGGTGGAACTGGCGATGGAACGATTCTTCGACTCTTTCACGACGATGGAAAAACTGGCTGTCTATATTCAGGAGACGGCTTCTCCTGAACGGTTGCGTGTACATAGCGGTCATGATGGAATAAATACGCATTCAGAACAGAATTCCTTTTCTGCGGAAACTGGCGCAAAGCCACCATCCTCTGGTCACACGGCTTCGGATTCAGGGGTCTCTCCGACCGGTATGGAACAGGTGATGCTGCAACAGCTCGCCTTGATGAATGACCAGCAGCAGCAATTTTCCCAAGTGCTGCAGCAGCAGCTGGCGCTCATGTCGAGGCAGGGGGAGCGTGTGCAGACACAAGCGGTCGAGAACGCTTTTGCTCCTTCGATCCGGTCTGAAGCGGGATATGCAGCGCTTGTGAGCACACTGGAGCACGCTGCAACCAAGGAAGCCGTTTCCGCAACTGCACCAGAGGTTTCAGACACGTCCAAGCCTTTTATTCCGTATCAGCCGATTCTGATTGAGGAAGAGAGTGGCCTGGATTCGAGACAGCGTGCGTATTTGCAATCGTTTATCCATCAATATAATGAACGGACGAAGGCTTCGAAGATCGCTGCGGACGAAACGCGCTTCGTCCATGCGAACAATCGCCATGTTTCCGGCTTTCGCTCCTATTGGAAAGAGATCGTGTATCCCATCGTAGCTCAGCAATCTGCTGGTTCCAAAATGTGGGATGTGGACGGGAATGCGTATATTGATCTGACAATGGGTTTTGGTGTGTATGCTTTTGGCCACCATCCGCAATGGCTTCGCAACGTATACAAAGACCATGCAGATCGGGATTTACCGCCATTAGGCCCGATGTCTGAATTGGCAGGGGAAGCGGCAGAACGAATTAGCAGACTGACCGGGATGGACAGAGTGGCATTCTACAATTCCGGTACGGAAGCGGTCATGGTGGCGATGCGATTGGCGAGGGCAGCAACTGGTCGATCAAAAGTGGTGATCTTCTCCGGCTCCTACCATGGTACGTTCGATGGCGTGCTCGGGGTCTCCCACCCTGAAAGGTCAGACGAAGCTTATCCGATGGCACCGGGTATCCCCGGGACGTATATGCAGGATCTGATTGTCCTGCCTTATAATCAGCCTGATTCGATCCGGATCATCCAGGATCAGGCACATGAACTTGCGGCGGTGATGGTGGAGACCGTACAGAGTCGAAGACCGGACTTGCAACCGAAGGCTTTCTTGCAGCAATTGAGAGATATTACGGCAGGCAGCGGCGCGGCCTTGATCTTTGACGAGGTCATCACCGGCTTCCGCATCGCTGCGGGAGGCGCACAGGAATGGTTTGGCATCGAGGCCGATCTCGCTATATACGGCAAGGTCATCGGTGGCGGGATGCCGATCGGGATCGTGGCAGGCAAATCGAACTTTATGAATCCGATCGACGGGGGAACCTGGCAGTTTGGGGATGATTCCTATCCACGAGAAGCCTCTCGTAAGACGTTTGTGGGCGGTACGTTCTGTACACACCCTTTAACGATGCGCGTCGTACTGGCCGTCCTGGATCAGATTGAACAGCAGGGGCCGGAGCTTTACGCCCTCCTTCATGATCGTACCGCCCTGCTGGTGAAAACGTTAAATACATATTTTAAAGAAGAAGCCGTTCCGATCCATATGGTTCATTTTGGCTCTTTGTTCCGATTCGTCTCGTTCGGAGATATCGAGCTCTTTTTCTACCATCTCATACATAAGGGCATTTACATTTGGGAAGGCCGCAATTGCTTCCTGTCCACCGCCCATACAGAAGCAGATATCAGAGAAATCATTTCCAAAGTAAAAGAGACCGTTGCAGACTTGCGCAGAGGCGGATTTTTGCCTGTACCCCCGGAAGGGCGATTTTCGCCCGCCCCCCCGGAAGGGCAAGGATTGCCCGCTCCCCCGGAAGGGTGGGAGACACAGAAGAACAAGTCTGCCTTTGTAGACAATTCCAATGACCGTGATCCAGTGATCGTACAGTCGGAAGACCGTTATCCTGTGCAGTCCGAAGCTGAGACGACATCGACATTTGCATTAACCTCGGAGCAGCAGCAAATGTGGATCGCTTCTTCTGCGAATCGTGAAGCTTCTGCGGCATTGAATCAGTCCGTCATGTTGAAGCTGCGTGGACATTTGCGGGTTCCGGTACTATCTGAAGCCTTGCAGTTGCTCATTGATCGACATGAATCACTTCGAACGGTTATCCATGCCGATGGTCAGCAGCAACGCATCCTAACAACGGTGAACGCATCCTTGCAGGTGCTGGATGGGCGTGTGTCTGATTCAGGCAATGAACAAGAGAAACTGAATGAATGGCTGAGAAAGGATGCAGAGCAGGTATTTGATCTGACTGCGGAGCAGGTATTGTACCGAATTTCACTAGTGAAGCAATCGGAAGAACAGGCTGTGCTCGTATTGACCTTTCATCACCTGCTGATGGACGGCTGGTCCATCGCGACCTGTCTTCAAGAGCTGGCTGCCATTTACTCGGCTTTATGTGCGGGAATGAAACCAGCTCTCCCGGAATCCGTGCCCTTTCGTCGGTATGTGCAGTGGCTGGAAGAAGAGAATCAGGCTGATCGCGTGCAAGAAGCAGTTGAAAACCATGCCCTGCTGCTTCAGGAAGAGTGGCCTATGCTTCAGCTTCCAGCCCCCGTTTGGAAGCAGGAGCCTTCCGCTCGCGCGGCCAGACATACCCTATATCTAAGTGAAGATCAGATAAAGGCACTGCGTACACTCAGCATCAAGCTGCAAAACAGTGTGTTTGTCACCATGCTCACGATTTTCAAAATATGGCTGTACCGCCTTGCCGATCAGCAAAAGTTGGTCATCGGTATTCCGACAGCAGGTCAAGCGCATATGGATGCTCCTCTGCTCACGGGCAGCTGTGTGCATGTGCTTCCTTTCTGCACCAAGATAAAGGAAGAGGATACCTTTGCAGATTATGCGGGAAAAGTCCGTGAAACGATGCGGAGCCTGGAGAGTATCCAGACTTGCACGATGGCCAGTTTGGCATGGCAGCTAGATGGAAAGTCTCTGCCTGACCTTCCTGTCATGTTCAATATGGATCGACCGGTTCGATCACTGAACTTCACAGAACTAGAGACCGAGATTGTGCCTTATCCGGTTCAATACCTGCCCTATGCGATCTTCCTGAATGTGACGGAAGCTCAATCTGAGGTCTGGCTCGATTTCGATTATCAGGTGGATCTGGTTTCTCCAGAGACCATGAACATATGGGTACAGGGATTTGAATACTTGCTTCACATGCTGATCCGGCAGCCTGACATACAGGTGAGCGAGCTGTCGATTGTACCGGATTGGCAAGAAGAGCGACTGCAACAAATATGGAAGCAGGCAAGTGCCCAGCAAACAAGTGCAGAGCAGGCAAGTGTCCAGCAAGCAAATACGGAGCAGACAGGCAGGCAAACCTTCAGCGTTCGTCATACCCACATGCAGCCTGCACCACTGGGTACGATTGGACAGTTGTATGTGAAAGTTCCTTCCGACAGTCCAGATCATGATGTGCGTGGCAATACGGCCACAGCTGCCGAGATTCGCGAGTGGACCGCAACCGGGACGAGGGCAATCTGTACGGTAGAGGGATCTCTTTTGAAGCTCGGAGAGACTGATCGAACCGTTAATCGCCAGGGACGACTCATTTACCTGAACGAGCTGGAAAATCGAATTCAGGAGCTGACCGGTGTATCCGTGTGCCGCGTCGTAGCTCACACAGATAGCGATCAGAGGTCAGATCGTCTGATCGCCTATATACCTTCAGAAGCTGCTGATGCTCAATTATCCAGCCCTGCATTACACCCCGGTTTGCCTATCGATTCGCATACCGGCTTGCAGGCCCCTATACCAGATGATTTGTTGCGGACGTTACCTTCTTTTCTCGTTCCTGATGCGGTAATCAAGGTGGCGGTCTGGCCGCTGACTTCAGATGGCATACTGGATGAACGGTTGCTTCCGGCGCCAGATCGTGACAATGTGATGCAGCCACCTGCAAATGAAGTGGAGAAGAAGCTGCATGATCTATGGTGCGAGATTTTACAGCTGGAACGGATCTGTGCAGAAGAAGACTTTTTTGCTGCAGGCGGCAATTCATTGAAAGCGACCTTATTACTCTCCAGGCTGCATATGCATTTTTACGTCAAGATGCCGCTGGGCGAGATTTTCAAACACCGAACCATTCGCAAAATGGCCGCTTTTGTACAGCAACAGGAAAAGCAGTCTTTTATTCCGATCCCCCGTACGGGCAAGCAGGAAGCTTATGATATGACGGCAGCTCAAAGAAGAATCTATGTACTGGAAATGTTGGAAGAAGGACAGCAAGACCGCAGCAGTCTGGTGCACCATATTCCGGGGCAGATCAGGATTGACGGGCCGCTGGATGTGAAGAGACTCGGTGAAGCGTGCATCGCAATGGTGAAACGGCACGAGGTGTTTCAAACTTCGTTTGAGAGGCAGCCGGATCGGATTGTGCAGAAGCTGAATCCTGAGGCAGTGGAACCATTTGAACTGGAGGTCATCCCTTGTCCGTCCGACCAACTGGAAGAAGCGATTCAGGCGTTTGTCCAGCCATTCGACTTGCAGAAGGCCCCTTTGTTCAAAGTTCGTCTGCTCCGCCTTTCAGACGTCTCGCATGTGCTATTGATCGATATGCATCACTTGATATCTGATGGTTACTCCATGTCGATGATCTTCAAGGAACTGCTGCGACTTTATCAGGGTGAGGAATTGCCCCCTCTCTCCATTCAATATAAAGATTTTGCGGCCTGGCAGCATACCTATCTGACAAACAGCCAGCTTGTTGAAAGTGAACACTATTGGCTGTCTCAATTTGTTGAGCCTGCGCCCCTGTTGAATCTGCCTGTCGACATGGAGAGAAAGCAGCAGGCCAGCAAGCAAGGTGGAAGAGTTTCACTGCGGCTGGACGAGGGACTGACAGCCAGACTGCATCAATTTGCACAAGAGACAGAAACCACGTTGTTTATGGTCTTGTTTGCGGCATATGGGGTTCTGCTTCACCGTTATTCCGGTCAGCAGGACCTGGTTGTCGGAACACCGGTCTCGGGACGCACCCATCCGGAAACGGAAGATATGCTCGGCGTCTTCATTCATACCTTGGCGCTGCGCTGCCGCCCGGCAGGGGAACTTGCGTTCAACGACTTTCTGAAGCAGGTACAGACTGTCGTTCTCCAGGCATTTGAACATCAGGAGTACCCATTTGAGCTGCTGGTGGAGAAATTAAATGTGAAGCGTGACCTGAGCCGGAATCCGTTATTTGATACGATGTTCATTCTCCAGAACATGGAGATCAGCACCGTGCAGGTGGACGATCTGCAATTCAGACCGGTGGAAATCAATCCGGGCGTATCCGCCTATGATCTGTCGCTCATCGCGGAGGACTGGGACAGGTCGCTGACGCTACATCTGGATTATCGGACAAGCCTGTTCCATCCGGATACCATGCAGCGCTGGCTGCGTCACTATGAGCAGATCCTGTGTGCTGTCCTGACTGACAGTCGGGTGCCCTTGTCTCACGTGCAATGGCTGACCTCGGAAGAAGAGCATGAGCTGCTGGTTTCCTTTCAAGGTGCTGAACGCATCTATGATCAAAACCAGACGATTTCGCAGTTGGTGGAGACACAGGCAGAAAAGTCAACAGAGGCCGTGGCTGTCGTATGCGGCGAACAGGCGCTTACCTACCGGCAGTTGAATGAGAAGGCGAACACCCTGGCACGGAAACTGCAGGAGGAAGGACTCAAGGCGGGTCATACCGTGGCCATCATGTTAGACCGGTCAGCAGAGATGATCGTCGGGCTGCTTGCGATCTTAAAGGCAGGGGGCACGTATTTGCCGGTTGATCCGAGTTATCCGAAGCAGCGGATCGAATATATGCTGGCAGATAGCGAAGCATCCATGATCCTGACCCATGCGTCCTGTTTCAACGACCTTTCATGCTCTGCACTTCCAGTGTGGGTGCCAGCCCTGACAGAAATCGCGATGACGAAAATGAATCCAGACTCTATCCAGAACGGCGAGGATTTGATGTATGTCATTTACACCTCTGGTTCGACGGGCAAACCGAAGGGCGTGATGATCTCCCATCGGGCTGTTCACAATTTCATTGTGGCCATGAAGGAACAGATTGACTTTTCGAACGATAAAACCATGCTGGCACTGACTACGATATCTTTTGATATTTTTGTGCTGGAAGTATGGGTGCCGCTTGTGTCTGGCATGAAGGTGGTGCTGGCACAGGAACAGGAACAATTGGACCCTGATGCCATCGCCGCGCTAATGACTTCTCATCAGGTCGACATGCTGCAGCTTACTCCTTCACGATTGAATATGTTGCTGCGATCCTCGCACGCGAGGTCAGGCTTGCAGGAGGTTCAGGACCTTTTGGTCGGTGGGGAAGCTCTGTCTCCATCTCTGCTGGCCTCCCTGCATGCCTTCGACCGTCTGCGTATGTTCAACATGTACGGACCGACCGAGACGACGGTATGGTCATGCGTCAGTGACCTGACTGGAAGCAATCAGGTGGATATAGGCAGACCGATAGCCAATACCGGGGTCTACATATTGGATGCCCATCATCAGTTGCAGCCGATCGGAGTGCCGGGTGAGCTTTACATTGCAGGAGATGGTTTGGCGCATGGCTACTGGAATCAGCCTGCGTTGACTGAGGAACGCTTTATTGCACACCCGTATCAGCCGGGCACCCGCTTATATCGGACAGGTGACCTTGCCAGATGGCGGGCAGACGGTACGCTTGAATGTCTGGGAAGACTGGACTTCCAGGTGAAAATCAGAGGTTACCGGATTGAGCTCGGTGAAATTGAACAAGTGATGGTCAAAGAGGATGACGTACACGATGCCGTCGTTGTCGCACGACTGGATGATCAGGAGCAAGCTTACATGTGTGCGTATGTGGTTTGTGATGCTGCTGCCATTTCGCCGCTCCGGGAACGAATGAATGAAGCTTTGCCAGATTATATGGTGCCTACCTATATGATTGCGATGGAGGCGATTCCGCTGACACCAAATGGAAAGGTAGATCGCCATGCCCTGCCATTGCCGACCGCATCGGATCAGTCGCAGCAGGCATATACACCGCCTCAAACGCGGTTGGAGCAGCAGATTGCACGGTTGTGGCAGGAGGCTCTGTCATTGGATCGGGTGGGACTCGACGATCATTTCTTTGAAATCGGTGGTCATTCCTTCCGTGCAACACTAGTGGCAGCCAGCATGACAGAGGAATTGCAGAGACAAATACCGGTAAGAGCCCTGTTTGATCATCCGACGATTCGCCGGCTTGCTGCCTATATCCATACGTTGGCACACTCAGATTATGAGCCTATTCCTGTACAGCCTGTACAGGACAGCTATATCGCTTCACCAGCTCAGAAACGGTTGTACCTGGTGGATCAAATGAATACGGTGAATACGGCTTACCATATGAACACCGTTCTTCAATTGAACGGCAGGCTGGATGTGAAGAGGTTGACGCAGGTATTCCAGCACATCGTGCGGCGTCATGACAGTTTCCGAACCTCCTTTGTATGGCAGGAGGGCGAGCTGTATCAACGGATTCAGGATCATCTGGATTTTCAGGTCGAGCAGCTTGGTCAGGTTGAGGCCTCCCAACTACCGGCGATTGCAGACGCCTTTATCCAACCCTTTGATCTGGGTTGTGCCCCATTGATCCGATTGGCAGTCGGGTCACTTGATGAAAACGCGCATGTGCTGTTGCTGGACATGCATCATCTGATTTCCGATGCGGCTTCTGTGGCTCTCTTCATTGATGAGTTCAATCAGCTATATCGTGGTGTAGAGCTGGCCGAGCCCCGTATTCAATACAAAGATTACGCTGCCTGGTTCCACGAGCAATGGAGCGAGGACAGAACGAACGACCAGGCGGCATATTGGATGAACCGTCTGCAGGGTGAACGGCCCGTTCTGCAGCTTCCTACAGACTTTCCAAGGCCCACGCAGCAACAATTTGAAGGAGAGCGGCTGACCATGGAGCTGTCCCCGGAATTGGCAACGGGAATCCGCGACCTGACCCGGGATTGTGAAGCCACCCCCTTCATGCTGTTTCTAGCCGTGTATCACCTCCTGCTCTCGAAGTATGCGGGTCAGGATGACATCGTCATCGGCACGCCTACCGCTGGCCGAAATCATACAGACCTGAAGTCGGTCATGGGGATGTTTGTTCAAACGCTGGCCCTGCGCAATCAATCCAGTGGCGAGCAGACCTTTGCTGAATTTCTGAGTGAGGTGAAGTCACATTGTCTGGATGCCTTTGAGCATCAGGATTATCCGTTTGAACGACTGGTGGAAAGGCTGTCTCTGCCCCGTGATCTGAGCCGCAATCCTGTATTCGATGTCATGTTTAATTATCAGCATCAAGATATGAGCGGTTTGGATATGGCGGATATCGAGATCCAGACACTGGACATTCAGCGTTGTGAGACCAAATTCGATCTAACCTTGACCGCCGTGTCAACCGGAGAGGGATGGAGGCTGGAATGGCTGTTTGCGACCGCGCTGTTCAAATCCAGCACGGTGGAACGGATGGCAAGGCATTATGGCCAGTTGCTGACAACGGTGCTGCAAAATCCGCATCTACCGATCCACGTTCTCTCGCTGCTGTCTGAAGCAGAACATAGACAGATTGTGGAGCAGTTTAATGATTTCAAACTGGATGAAGATGTGGGAAGTGAAAATGAAGATGAATCCGATTTTCTTTCTCTCTTTGAGCGACAGGCCGAATTAACGCCGTACGGAACGGCAGTTGTGTGCCAGGATCACACCTACACATACCAGCAGCTGAATGCCCGGGCCAATGAGTTGGCTGCCTCACTGCTTGCCATTCGAGAGCGGCTTCCGAATCTGTCTCATCGTCAAGAAACGGTTGCAATCATGACAGAACCTCGACCTGAGACCATTGTGGGACTGTTAGGTATTCTGAAAGCCGGTTTTTCATTTATCCCGATTGATCCCTCTTTTCCGGATGACCGCATTCGGTTCATGCTGTCTGACAGCGGTGCCTGGATGCTGCTTGGTTATGAACGGGATCAGGCGAAGGCAAAGGAGGATTTCCCTGTCTTTGATTTGCAGGCGGTTCGCACCTTTCAAGGAATGGGCACACCAGTCGAGTGCCCGAGGGAGAAAAACGGCATTGCGTATATCATTTATACCTCCGGCACCACTGGCAAGCCGAAAGGCGCGCTGATTGAACATCGAGGGTTGCTGAACTATATCCAGTGGTTTAAACGCTTTGCAGCCATTCAGGATACGGATAAAACTGCGCTGCTGTCATCGGCTAGCTTTGATCTCGGCTATACGGCCTTGTTCTCTTCTCTTGCTGCGGGTGCAGAACTGCATCTGCTGGAACCGCATCTGTACGCGGATGCGGAATATGTATGGCGATATATGCAGTCTCAAGGGCTGACCTATATCAAAACCACCCCGTCCATGTTTCATATGCTGGCTCAGTATGCGCAAGATTGTGCGGCAACAGAGTCGGCAGCATCGATGTCTCTGCGAACGGTAGTCCTTGGGGGTGAGAAGATTCGAACGGCGGATTTGCAGGCCTTCCATCGGCTTTATCCGCACGTTCAATTCATTAACCATTATGGGCCGACAGAAGCAACGATTGGCTGTATTGCGCATCGCATAGAGGGAAGCGAGCTGGATGCCTTCTGTCAGCATCCTGTCATCGGCAAACCTATTTCACAGGTTCAGGCCTGTATTGTGGACAGGTACGGTCAGTTGGTGCCTGTTGGTGTTCCTGGTGAGTTAATGATTGCTGGAGCCGGATTGGCCCGAGGCTATCTGAACCGTGAGGACTTGACCGCACGAGCTTTTATCCCGCTGCCAGCGCTGGCAGGCGTGAGAGGGTATCGGACCGGGGATTTGGCGAAATGGCAGGAGGACGGTACCATTTCGTACCTGGGACGTATGGACCACCAACTCAAAGTTCGTGGATACCGAATCGAGCTTGCTGAAATCGAAGCCTGCTTGCTGACGTATGCCCATGTCCAGCAAGCACACGTCATGGCAAGAGAAGAAAATCAAGGGCATGTCCTGTGTGCGTATATGGTCACATCTGACTCACATTTGCAGCAGGAAGAAATCAGGACGTATTTGCTGCAGAAACTTCCAGATTACATGGTGCCCGTGCATTATGTGTTTTTGACCAAAATGCCGCTGAATGAAAACGGGAAGGTGAATGTCCGGGCGCTTCCGGAACCGGAAACGAGACTGGCCGATAAAGAGATCGTAAGCCCAGTGAATGAAGTGGAGCGTATGCTGGTAGACGTCTGGGAAGAGGTGCTTGGCATCCAGGGGATTGGCACCACGCAGAGCTTTTTTGAACTCGGCGGCGATTCTATCAAAGCGATGCAAATCTCGGCCCGATTAAGATCTGAAGGTTGGAAGATGGAAGTTCGCGATGTATTTCTGCACCGGATCATACAGGAAGTAAGCAAATATGTATGTGCAGTTGGTGCCTCCAAGATCGAACAAGGTGCGGTAGAGGGGATGGCAGTGCTGACTCCGATTCAGCAGCGTCTGTTGGAGCAAGACTGGGATGCGATTCAGCACTATAATCATTCCGTCATGCTGCACAGCAAGACCGAACTGGAAGCAGATCGTCTGCGTGAAGCCTTCCATTTGCTGCTGGCGCATCACGATGCGCTGCGGATGGTATTTGCGAAGAATAATGACCAGATCATGCAATGGAACAGAGGTCTGGAGCATCATGGATTTGAGTTGGAACGGCTGGATCTTGTTCAGGCAGAAGACTGGCAGCAGCAAATGGTGCAAAAGGCCAATGCCATTCAGTCCTCATTCGATCTTGCGAAGGGTCCGCTCATAAAGGCGGTGTTGTTTCATACAACAGAAGGGGATCATCTGCTGATTGTCATTCATCACCTGGTCGTGGATGGCGTTTCCTGGCGCATCTTGCTGGAGGATTTGGCTCATGGTTATGCCAAGCTCCCTGAACGACCTGTCCTGCCAGCGAAGACGCACTCCTTCCTGTCCTGGTCAAGACATGTGAACGAACTGGCAAGAGATCACCGGATACGCAAGGAAATCAGGGAATGGAAAGCCATCGAGGATCGGGCCATTGCCCCGCTCCCGACAGATGGCCAAGTAAAACACAGGTATGCGGGAGAGATGAAAAGTCATTCATTTTCGATGGATGCAATCTATACCGGCAAACTGCTCCAAGAGGTTCATAAAGCTTTCCGTACCAAAACCGAGGACTTGTTGCTGGCGGCTGTCGCAATGGCGGTTCAATCCTGGACGGGACATGAAGAAGTGCTGGTTCAGGTTGAAGGCCACGGCAGAGAGGATATACGCGGTGAACTGGATGTTTCCAGAACTGTCGGTTGGTTTACGGTGATGTGTCCATTTGTCGCGCAGTTTGCTGCAGATCCAGCAGAAGTGATCAAGCGAACGAAGGATGCACGCAGACGAATTCCTCACAAAGGGATGGGCTATGAGCTCTTGAAATATGCCAAGCAGTCTCGTACCGATATGGAAATTCCACTGCATTTCCAGCTGCAACCGGATATTTTGTTCAACTATCTGGGCCAGTTTCAGCAGCAGCTTTCTGCGGAATTTTCGATCTCTGAACGCTCGACTGGACGGGAGATCGGGGCGAACGTGGAGAAGCGCTATCCACTGGAGATGAATGGCATGATCGTGCGCGATCAGTTGACGGTTCACATGTCCTATCATCCCCAGGAATTCCATGAAACGTCGGCAATCCGGTTTGCAGAGCTCTACAAACACCATTTGATGGCACTGATTGACTATTGCTGTCAGCGTGAATCAACGGAGACCACCGCGACTGATTTTCATTATAAGCAGCTCTCTCAGACGCAGCTGGACAAGTTGGCCCATAGACTGGGGAAAAACAAAAAGAAAAAGTAATGTCATACCTTGATACGGAAAGGATGTGAACCTATGAGTGTCCAGGAAATTCAAAATGTATATCCGCTCACGCCCATGCAGGAAGGAATGCTTTTTCATGCCTTGCTGGACACCGATTCATCGGCATATGTGGAACAGGTCAGTCTGAGGGTGGAAGGGAATCTTCAGATCCATCTTCTGGAGAAAAGTTTGAATTTGTTGATCGCCCGCTATGATGTATTGCGTACGGCATTTGTATCCAAAGAAGTCGATCAGCCTTTGCAGGTTGTGTTCAGAGAGCGCAGCACGACCATCTCCTACACCAATCTCTCGCATCTGCATGCATCCGAACAAATAGAGTGGATCAATCAGTATAAGCGGGACGACCAGCGACATGGCTTTGATCTGGAGGAAGACAGACTGCTTCGGATGCGAGTGTTCAAACTGACGGATGAGGCGTATCAGATCGTCTGGAGCTTCCATCATATACTGATGGATGGCTGGTGTCTGAGTTTGCTGGCCAAGGATCTGTTCGCCTTTTATACGTCACTGGAAAAGATGGAGCCTGCGAAGCTGGGCCCCGTGTACCCGTACAGTGATTATTTTACTTGGCTGGAGGAACAGGATCAGGAACAGGCGCTGGATTACTGGAAGGACTATCTGGATGGTGTGGAGGAATCGTCTGTGGTTCCTCCGCAGCTGTTGCAGAAGCCGGAAACGTCATATGTTTACCGAAGACACGGTTTTGCCTTTGACCGTGAAACGACCGAAGGTCTTGAGAAGCTGGCTGCCACGCATGAGGTTACCCTCAGTACGGTGATGCATGCGCTATGGGGACTGCTGCTTCGGAAATATAACGGTTCGAATGATATCGTGTTTGGATCGGTAGTGTCTGGCAGGCCACCGGAGCTTCCCGGTATGGAGACGATGGTCGGCCTGTTTATTAATTCCGTACCGCTGCGAATTCGGATGGAACCTGACGTGAGGTTGACGGAACTGCTCGGGAAGATCCATCACGACATGCTCGAGGCCAATCATTACAGTTATGTTTCCATCGCAGACATTCAGTCTCATACCCCGTTGAAAAACAAACTGATTCAACATGTGCTGGTATTTGAAAATGTCCCGATGGATGTGCAGGTGGTTAGCGAGCAGGGCCTTGCTCCTTCCATTCGTGTGACAGAGACCCATATGGATGAACATACGAATTATGATCTCGATGTGACCCTGTTCCCTCAGCAAGAGCTGGAAGTGCTGCTCACGTATAATGGTCATGTGTATGATGAGGACTTTATGAAAAGGCTCGAAGGGCACTGGAGAAGACTGGCCGCTCAGCTGCTGGCACAACCGGACAGACCGCTGCATGAGCTGGATCTGCTGACAGGTGAAGAGAAAAAGGAATTGCTGCATACCTTTCAGCCTCAGCCTGCTTCGTACCAGCTGGACAAAACGGCGTTCCAGCATTTTGAGCGGCATGCCAGAGAGCATCCTGATCGCATCGCCGTGAAGGTGGAGGACGTGACGTATACATATAAGGAAATCAATGAGGGTGCCAACCGAATCGCACATATGTTGCTTAGAAAAGGGATCAGAAAGGGCGATCTGATCGGCATTCATATGGATCGGTCCCCGGTGATGATAGAAAGTATTCTCGGCGTATGGAAGGCAGGCGGGGCCTACATCCCGCTTGATGTCCAGCATCCAATCGCAAGAAAACAGGCCATATTGCGTCAGGCGAATGCAGCCTGCGTATTGCTGTACGGAGATCAGGGCCTGCAGGGGTGGGATGAACGGTCATCGGCCACGCTGATCAGACTGGATCAGCTTGCGCTGGAATTATCTGAAGAGAAGACCTGTAATCCCGGTCTGGATATCGGACTGGATGACTTATGCTATTGCCTGTTTACGTCTGGCTCAACCGGGATACCGAAGGGTGTCATGATCGAACATTTGGGCATGGTCAACCACATCTTGGCAGAAGCGGAGCTGCTGGACCTGGATGCTACCCTCGTATTTGCACAGAATGCCCACCATTGCTTTGATATCTCCGTATGGCAGATGTTCGGCGCTTTAACGCTTGGTGGAACCACGGTCATCTATTCCGAAGAACGGGTCCTGCAGCCAGGTGCATTCTTGCAGCAGCTTCAAGCTGATCACGTCACGCTGCTGGAGGTGGTTCCCTCTTATCTACATGTCATGCTGGATGAGATGCACGCCCAGTCTGTCAGGCTGGATCAGCTGACCCATTTGCTGATCACGGGGGAGACAGCGCCCCTTCCGCTTGTGCAGCGGTGGTTTGAGTGGTGTCCTGACATTCCGATGATCAATGCGTACGGTCCGGCCGAGGCCTCTGACGATACATGCCAATACCGGATGAACAAGCCTCCTGAGGGGGTTAAACAGGTACCGATCGGCAAACCGCTGCCGAACGTACGGATGTATGTCGTGGATGCAGATATGAAGCTGTGCCCGATTGGCATACAGGGAGAGTTGTGCGTGGCTGGCATTCCCGTAGGGCGGGGATATCTGCATGAAGAGGATCGAACGCGTTCCGTGTTTTTGGATGATCCGTTTGTGTCCACTTCAAGGGATCGCATGTATCGGACCGGAGACCTTGGAAAATGGCTGCCAGACGGTAATTTGCAATTTTTGGGAAGAAAAGACCATCAGGTGAAGCTAAGAGGTTTCCGTATTGAACTAGGGGAGATCGAAAGTCAGATGGTTCAGCATGAGGAAGTGAAGGAAAGTGTGGTCGTGATCCAGGACGACGATCGGGCAGACAAGCAATTGTGTGCGTATTACACGTCCCGACATGACCTTTCTCCTGCGCAATTGAAAGCAGACATCGAAGGTCTTCTCCCGTCCTATATGGTGCCTGCACACTTTATTAGGATGGATGAGTTGCCGCTCAATACAAGCGGGAAAATAGACCGGAAACGGCTACCTAAGCCAACCAGCCAACAAGGGGAAAAGCTGACCCCGCCTCGCAATGCGATGGATCAGGCCCTGTTGCATATCTGGTCGGAGGTGCTGGGTACGGAGCGATTAGATATCGAAACCCATTTTTTTGAATGTGGCGGGCATTCGCTCAAAGCCACCATTCTTGTATCGAAAGTGTATGAAACCTGCGAAATCGAGCTCTCTGTCAGAGACATATTCAAATACCCGACCATTGCGGCATTGTCTGACGAGTTGCGTGTGCGCGGCAAGGGATCGACTTCACCGATTCCGGTTGTCGAGAAACGGGGATCGTATGAGGTCAGTGCATCCCAGAAACGTCTGTTCGTCTTGCACGAATTGGAAGAAAGCCAAAGCACGGCCTACAATATGCCGGTTGCCTATTATGTGCAGGGCAACCTGGATGTACCGCGTTTTCGAGCGGTGATCGATGCGCTCATCGAACGACATGAAATTCTTCGAACCTCCTTTCATTCGAATGAGGGACAGATTGAGCAGGTCATTCATACAGAGATGGCATGGCACTTGCAATATGAGCAATTGGAGCAGGCGAGTGAAGCAGAGACTGATCGAATCATGCGTGATTTTATTCAACCTTTCCAGCTGGATCAAGGCCCTTTGTTCCGAATGAAATTGCTGCAGCTGGCTCCGAAGGAAACGATCCTGCTCCTGGATATGCATCACATCATTTCGGACGGCGTATCAGGCAAACGAATGCTGATGGAAGTTATGGCCTTGTACGAGGGAAAAACATTGCCTGCCCTGCGTATTCAATACAAGGATTATGCAGCCTGGCACAACCAACGGATGGAAGGGGAAGCCTTCAGGGAGCTTGAGCAGTATTGGCTGGAAGTTTTTGAAGGGGAGCTTCCGGTCTTGAATCTGCCTCTGGATCGTCCAAGACCCGTTGTGCAGAGCTTCCGGGGATCAACCTACCGGTTCCGTGCTGACGAAGACCTCTCTGCCAAGATTCGGTCATTCTGTGTGAAAGAGCGAACAACCCCTTTTGCCTTTCTGTTCGCTGCTTATCATATTCTGCTTATGAAGTATTCCGGACAGCATGACATCATTGTCGGTACACCTGTTTCAGGCAGGGAGCATCCTGACGTACAGCCATTGCTTGGCATGCTGGTGCAAACCTTGGCCATTCGAACCTCCCCGCAACCTGATCTGATGGCGGCCCAGTTTGTCAAACAAGTTGCGGAGCAGACCTGGACAGCAATGGCGCACCAGGACTATCCATTTGAGCGATTAATGGATCAGCTGGATATGACCAGAGATGTGAGCAGAAATCCACTGTTTGACACGATGTTTAGTTTTTTTGAGGCAGAGGATCAGGAATTTGAGCTGCATGACATGAACATCACCGCGTACAACATGAACCATGATGTGGCAAAGTTTGATCTGATGCTGGATGCCTTTATGGATGAAAACGCCTTTTACTTTGATCTGCAATATGGGACTGATCTGTTCCATGCAGAGACGGTTCAAGCGATGGCCGATCATTACCTGCAAATATTAAGTCAACTCATCGCTGACCCTCAACAGTTGCTTGGTCAGATCGATATGCTGACAGCATCAGAGAAGAACCGGATTTTGCAAGATTTCAATGGCAAGCGAGCGGACTATGCCTTTGACCGCACACTTTGCGAGCGTTTTGAAATGGTGGCAGCCAAAAATCCGGAACGACTGGTGCTGCGCTGTGAGCAGCAGACCCTCACGTACGGACAGCTTAATCGCAAAGTGAATCAGTTAGCTCGATACCTTCAACGTCTCGGTCTTCGTCGTGAAGACATTTGTGCGGTGATGCTGGAGCGCTCACCTGAATTTGTGACCAGTGTGCTGGCGATATGGAAAGCCGGAGGCGCTTATGTTCCGATGGACGTCCAAGCAGGTGACCAGCGAAAAAGGACGATACTGGAGGAGTGTCAGGCCCGGTTTCTTCTGACATCTTCGACCTATGCCGATCAGCTTGAAACGGAATATGAGGGCGGCAAGGTGATTTGTCTGGATCGGGTTCAGTCGGAGCTGGAATGTGAAGAGATTACGGATCTCTCAGATAAGCCTCAACCGGATCACCTGGCCTATGTGTTGTTCACCTCTGGTTCCACAGGAAAGCCCAAAGGGGTGATGATCGAGCATAAAGGGATGTTGAATCATCTTCTGGCAGAAGTGGATGAGCTCTTACTCGATGAGAGCTGGGTATTTGCCCAAAATGCCCATCAATGCTTTGACATTTCAGTATGGCAATTGTTTGGCCCACTGGCGATTGGCGGCATGACCGTTATTTATTCCAGTGAACGGGTGCTGGACGTGGCCCGGTTTACGCAGTCCGTCATAGAGGATGGTGTGACCTTGCTGGAAGTGGTCCCGACCTATCTGCATGTCATGATGGACGAAATTGAAGGAAAGCAGCTGCAAGCGTCGCTATCTGAATCTCTCAAAGCGCTGATGATCACAGGAGAAGCGGTCAAGCCTAATCTTGTCCGGCGCTGGTTCGAATTGTGTCCCGACATCCCGATGATCAATGCGTATGGCCCGGCTGAAGCCTCTGATGATGTGACTCAGTATGTGATGCATAGGCCTCCGGTTTCTCGTCTATCCATTCCCATTGGGAAGCCTTTACCCAATAATCAGCTGTACGTGGTCGATCAGCAGATGAAGCTCTGTCCGATTGGCGTGGTCGGTGAGCTCTGTGTCGCCGGTATAGGGGTAGGTCGGGGTTACATCCATGATGCTGATCGTACGGCGCAATCCTTTATGATGGATCCGTTTTCAGCACAGCGGCAGCGGTTGTACCGGACCGGAGACATGGCGAGATGGCTGTCTGACGGTACGCTTGAATATATCGGCAGACAAGACTTTCAGGTGAAAATAAGAGGCTTCCGCATTGAACTGGAGGAAATCGAGGTCGTATTGCTGCAACAGCCGTCCATTCTGGAAGCGGTTGTGGTGGCAAAAGATGTGAAGGAAGGGTCTCCTTATTTGTGCGCTTATGTCGTATCCGGCAAGGAGATGGATGAAGTACAGCTCAAGAAACAACTGGCTGATGTCTTGCCTGCGTATATGATTCCGGCCTATATCGTATGTCTTGATCACCTGCCTTTGTTGGAAAATGGCAAGGTGAATCGGCATGCACTGCCTGAACCGGCTCGAAAATTGGGACTTGACCACGCACAGGTGGAGCCGCGCAATGAGCTTGAAGCCTTGCTGGTGGACATCTGGCAGCAGGTGCTGGGGATTGAAAAAATCGGCATTTCCCATCATTTCTTTGAGCTGGGCGGCGATTCCATAAAGGCCATTCAGATTACGTCCCGATTGAATCAGCACGGCTACCAATTAAAAATGAGAGATTTATTCCAGCATCCGCAAATTGAGAATCTGGTTCCTTATATCCGTTCGGTACGGAGAGAGATCGACCAAGGCATTGTCTCAGGAAACGTGCCGCTGACGGCGATACAGCACTGGTTCTTCGACCATTCATTTGTCCATTCCCATCATTGGAATCAGGCCGTTATGCTGCATGCGAGAGAACGTTTTGATGAAGAGATGCTCAAGACGGTATTTACGCGAATCATGGAACATCATGATGCACTGCGCATGGTTTATCACATCGAGCATGACCAGTGGGTACAGGAAAATCGGGGAATGTGTGACGGTTTGTTTGAACTGGAGACGCTGCACATCCCGCATGCCTCCCATCTGGAGACAGAAGCCGGCATCTTCACCCAGCAGCTTCAGAGCAGCCTGAATCTGCAGGAAGGTCCCTTGGTGAAACTGGGCTTGATTCGAGCGGAACCAGGCGATCATCTGCTGATCGTGGTGCATCATCTGGTCATGGACGGCATTTCCTGGCGCATTCTGTTCGAGGATCTCGCCACAGCCTATGGACAGCTTCAATCCGGACTGTCGATTCAATTGCCTCCCAAAACGGATTCGTACAAGAGCTGGGCAGCGGCCTGTTCGGATTATGCAACCAGTCCCGAAATGCTTCGAGAGCAGGCTTACTGGAGAGAGGTCGAGTCGATGGATATGGCGCCTCTGCCAAAGGATACGTATAACGGCGATATACGAGTTCTGAATAATCAGACCGCTCACTTTGCACTTCCGATGGCAGACACGAGCCTGTTGATGGGCCCTGTCCATCACGCATACCGCACTGAGATCAATGATGTGCTGTTAACCGCGATCGGATTGGCTGTGAAGAAATGGGCCTCGCGTCAACAGATCCTCGTTTGTCTGGAAGGACATGGACGGGAGGAAGAATTAACGGATCTGGATACGAGTCGCACGATTGGCTGGTTTACCTCCACCTTCCCTGTCATTTTGAATATGTCTCATGACGAGTCGCTGTCCTATCAGTTGAAATCTGTAAAGGAAAGCTTGCGAAGAGTACCCAAAAAGGGGGCAGGTTACGGCATTTTGAAATATCTCACACCTGCTGCATACAAACCAGACATGACCTTTCAGCTTCAGCCTGAAATCAAGTTCAACTATTTGGGACAGTTTGATGAAGATGTTCAAACGGATGTGTTCCAGCTGTCTCCATTGTCTCATGGGCAGACGGCAAGTCCAGAGAGCAGGCGAGAGGTAGCCCTCGATATCGGAGGAATCGTGGAAAACGGTGTCTTTACTTTGTCTATTACCTACAGTCAGGGAGAGTACACAGCGGGAACGATCGCTCATATCGGTCATCTCTTTATTGAGAGTTTGCAGCAGATTATTCAGCATTGCATGGAAAAGGAGACCACGGAAATGACCCCGTCAGATGTAGGCGGAGAGGATGTCTCCATTGAAGAGTTGGATGCGATATTGTCTTTTTATGACAGCTGACCGTGATGCAAGGATACGGATTCGTCTGTGACGAGAATCAGATCATGACATCCGACCAGTGGGTCCGATAGGGAGAGGTGAAGATGAACAATAAACGAGAGGTGAAAGGGATTCATGCGCTGTCACCCATGCAGGAAGGCATGCTGTTTCATGCACTGAAGGAACCGGATTCTTCGGCCTATTTCGAGCAGTTTGCCTGCACGCTCAAGGGAACGCTTCACATCGACAAGCTGCAGAAGTGCCTGAATCTGCTCATTGCGAAATATGATATTTTGCGTACAAACTTTTACCATGAACAATTGAAAAGCCCCAAGCAAATCGTGTTTAAGGAAAAGCAGCTTCACATTCAGGTGGAAGATTGGTCAGACCTTTCGGAAGAAGCGTTTCAGAGCGGTCTGAATGCTTTCATGGAACAGGATCAACAGACCGGATTTGATCTGGCCAAGGACATGCTGATGAGAGTAACCATCCTGATATACGGGGAAAAGCAATACCGTCTCATTTGGAGCTACCACCATATTGTGATGGATGGCTGGTGTTTACGGCGTATTGTACAGGAAATTATGCAGCTGTATGAACAGCTTATCGAGGAGAATCAGGCTGACCCGGGGTTTGCCAGACCCTATTCCGACTATATCAAATGGCTGGAGCAACAGGACAAGCAGGAAGCGATGGCATATTGGTCGGAGTATTTAAGCGGTTATGAAGGGTATGGGGGGATTCCCGGGAAAGAGCAGGGTCGGCTTGCGAAGCCTCAAACAGATCATCGCGAGCAGCGATTTGTGATCCCTTCAGAAATAGCTGATCGTCTGGAGAAACTGGCGCGTACCCATCAGACGACGCTGAATGTCGTGATGCAAGCTGCTTGGGGCCTTTTGCTCAGCACGTACAATCAGACGAATGATGTGGTGTTCGGGATGGTTTCTACCGGAAGACCCGCTGAAATCGAAGGTGTGGAGCAGATGATCGGTCTGTTCATTAACACGATTCCGCTGCGCATCCGCACAGAGGATCAAGACACGGTAGGGCAATTGCTTGACAAGGTACAGCAGTCGCTGATGGAGAGTCAGCAGTATGATTACGTTCCATTGGCTCATATTCAAGCGCAGTCTGCACCCAAACGGACACTCATTGATCATATTGTGACTTTTCAGAACTTTTCGCAAGAAGAAGCCACGCCAGAACATTCACCGAAACTTGGATTCGAGATTTTGGATGAAGCGGATTATGAACAAACCCATTATGATTTCACCCTCATGATCATGCCGAATCAAGGGTTGGATATTCTCGTGAAATACAACAGCGCCAGTTTGCATGAAGCGAGCGTGGAGAGAATGGCCCGCCATTATATGCATGTGCTTGAGACGATCAGCAGTTGTTCCCATGAACGGCTGGATCAGCTTCACTTTCTGACCGAACAAGAGCGACGGGAGATTGTGCATGTGTTCAACGAGAGCGGCAAGCGGGATGCAGAACGGACAGGTGGGGCCTGGAACCGGACGATCCCCGAGCTGTTTGCTGAACAGGTAGCGTTGTATCCCGATGAGCTGGCGCTTGTGGAAGCGAACCGCCATCTGACGTATCGTCAATTGGACGCAAAAGCCGAACGGCTCGCCCAGCAATTGCGGGAT